>CAYTFJ010000022.1:0-49936 GCA_964437075.1 uncultured Nannocystaceae bacterium | reverse complement strand
GGGAGTCCAAGGGGGATGCGCGAGACAAGTGCACGCAGTGCGGACTGCGAGAGGCCATGGACCGCGTTCCCCCCAAGGAGGGGGGCGTCGAAGGCGTCGATGAGTTTGGTGCTAGCAAGACGAGCAAATCCAGCGACCCCGCCGAAACCAACAAGGAGACGCTGGAACTGCGGCGAAGCGAGATGCTGTGCGCCGTCTGCCTGACCAAGCGCTTTGCCCTGCGCTGCTGCGTCGCCGAGGAGTTTGGGCGCAATTGGAGCGACTCCAAGGACCGGGCCCAGTTTCGGTTCCCCTCGGTTGCCAGCATTGCCTCCGCCCCGTTCCGCAGCCAGCTGGCCGAGGACGCGTCGAAGGAAGACGTGAAGGCCTGGCACGAGGCGGTGAAGAAGGCCCATCGGCTGCTGGGCTTCACGTTGCCCGGCAACCAGGTCCGGGGGCTCGGCGAGCTCGGGACAGGAGAGCCCCTCCTCGAGCCCGATGGCACCTGGCTGTACACCCGCTCCTACGACCTCAAGACGTGCCTTCGCGACCACGACGACCCGGAGGACCAATCTCCGGACCTCGCCGCTCGCCTCGAGGAAGCACGGAAGGCGCTGGCGACGATGTCGGGCGGCCGCAAACCGTCGCCCTACTACGCCATCGTCATGCTCGACGTCGACGACATGGGTGCGTGGCTCGACGGGTCGCACAAGGAGTTTCCCAGGTACGACAACAAGAAGAAGCGTCCCGTCAGCGCGTGGCTCCACGCGGACGTCTCGCGACGGCAGGGAATCCTGGCCACCCAGCGGCTGCACGCGGTGATCGAAAAGCACCTGGGCAAACTCGTCTACTCGGGCGGCGACGATGTGTTGGCGTTTCTTCCGCTTCACAATGTGTGGGCATGCCTGGCCGCCTTGCGCGAGCAATTCATTGGGCTTGATGCGTTGGGGAAGAAGGTCACCCTCAGCGCTGGAGTGGCCGTGGCTGACTGGAAGGATCCGCTTCAGGGGGTCCTGAAGCGAGCGCGCGATGCAGAGCGGTCGGCCAAGAGCGAGCCCGAAGGCCGCGGCAAGGCCAAGGATGCCGTCGTCGTCGACCTGTCGACGCGCTCAGGCATGCCGATGTTCGTCCGGCTGAAGTGGGAGGAGTTGGGCGCGCTACAAACCCATGTCAACAAGCTGTGGAGCAAGGCGAACGCCTTCGAGACCGACAGCGAATCGGGCACGCGGGAGCGGGAACCCGAGCTTCTACGCCCTGCGGCGCTGGAAGCTCTACGTGCCGAAGCGCCCATGCTCCAGGCGCTCGACTGCAAGGATCCGCTGCGCCATCGGGTTTCACAGGTTCTCGGTTCGGTCAGCTTTCCGCCCCTCGAACGGATGCTCGAAGACAAGGACAACAATACGATGGACCGCATTCTCGATCTTCTGGCGTTCGTTCGGTTCCTCGTTCGTGAACACGGCGGGATCGACTACCCCTACGACCGCCATGTGAAGGAGAAGGCCCAGCCATGACCACCTGGTGGACGTTGTTGTTCGAGCCGCTGGGCGTGCTCATGTTTCGGGACCATCGCCCCTTTGATGCGGGGCGAGATGGAATCGCCCGCTCTCGTTTTCCCTACCCGTCTGTGTTCCGCGGCGCGATTCGAAGCGCCTTGTTTCAGGCTGCCGGGGCAGACTTCTCCAAGAAAAAGTTCGGGCTCAATGGTGAGCTTGCCGAGCTGCTCGGCGATAATTGCCAAAAGGAAAAGTTCGCACTGCGGGGTCCCATGCTTGCCCGCTGTGCGTGTCGCCAGCGCTCGTGCTCGTGTGGTGTCGACCGCAAGTTCGAGTACCTCTTGCCGTGGCCCGCGGACTTGGTGGAGGTCGATGGCCCCAAGGACGATGCACCACATTTCGAGGTCTTCGGTGAGCGCCCAGCATCCGCGGATTCGGCCTGCTTTCGTTGGGACGGCCATACCAAGAAACTGCGAGCGCACGACAGCAGCCTGCCTTGGGTGCGTGGCAAGCTCGTCAAGCCGTCCGGGGATGTTCGCTGCCTGACGCCCGAGGGTGGAAAGAAGTACGTCGAGGGCGGGAAGCTTGCCTTGCTCAAGGGCGAGGACTTCATCCTCCAGTCTGCCGTGCTGCAGACCGAACACAGGGTTGGGCTGGCCCGCGCCACCCGCACCCGGGGTAGGACCCTCACCGCAGCACGCGGGATGCTCTACACCCTGCTCACCTATCGCCTCGCCGAGGTCGCGCGGTTCGCCGTGGAGGTGGACGTTGGCGGTCCGCGTGGCGAGCTGCTCAAGACGCAGCTCAACGCACTCGACGGGGAGAGCATTCGCCTCGGTGGGCAGTCTGGGCACGTGCGTCTTCAAGTGATCGAGCACCGCATCGCGCCGACATGGAAGGCCCCGGCCGGGCCCACCAAGCTCTGGGCATGGACACCCACGCTCTGGGATCCCACGCAGCCTCCGCCTGGGCTTCAGCATGCACTGGGCAAGGCCATCCGCCTTGGCGGGTTCGACATGCAAAAGAGACAACCCCGGCCGCTGCAAGCGGCGCTCGACCGAGGCGCCGTGCTGCGCCTTAAAAAAGGCACCGACCAACACGCCGTCCGCCGGTCGTTGGAACTGCGGGCCAAAGACCACGGCGTTCCGCCACACAGCTACGGATACGGACACTGGAGTACCGTCGAATGAACACCCTCGAACGATCCCTTCTCTTTTTCTACACCGAGACCCCGCTTCATGCGGGGGCCCCTGGCGGCACGGGTGCCATCGACCTGCCGATCCAGCGGGAGCGGATCACCGAGCTGCCCCAGGTCCAGGCCTCGGGCATCAAGGGCGCGCTTCGGGAGATCTTCCGAGACGAAGAGTCCGAGAAGAAGCACCTGGAGCTCTCCTTGTTCGGCAATCGTCCCCCGGACGACTCGCTGGAGGCCGGCTCGGATAGCGAGAACCACGAAGACGAGCACGCTGGGGCTCTGGCTGTGACCGACGCGCGCATCCTGTTGCTACCCCTACGAAGCGCCCGTGGCGGGTGGGCATGGGCCACCTCGCCGCTGGTGCTTCAACGGCTCGCACGGGACATCGGCGGGGACGCCAAAACGCTACTGTGGCGGACTCTTCGTCCAGAGAACGACGACCAGGCGCTGGTCGGGGCCGAGAGTGATGTCGTCCTCGGGTCCGACGAGCAACGCTCCGTCGTGGTCGAGGACTCGAGCTACGCGGCCAAGTCGGCGGACGTGGGCGCGTTTGGGGCATTGGCGAAGTTGATTGCCTCCGCCCTCCCCCCGGGCGAAGTCTACGCGTCGCTGCGGGAACGCGTCGAACGGCAGCTCGTGATCCTGCCCGACACGGAGTTCTTCCATTGGGGGCGCCACGGCACCGAGGTGGTGACCCGGGTGCGCATTGACCCGAATACGGGAACGGTCGCCAAAGGGGCGCTGTGGACCGAGGAGGTTCTGCCTTCGGAGGCGCTGTTGTGGTCGGTCACGATGATGAACAAGTGCCGCCGCGCGAAGACCGATGCGCGCGAGGCCATCACTCTGAACAAGTCGTTCAGCAAAGTGCTCAAGAAGCGCAAGCGCATCTTCCTCGGGGGCGATCGTTCGATCGGCCGGGGTGTGGTGGCGCTCGGCTTTGGGGAGGCTCGGTGATGCCCAAGGCGCAAAGCGAGCGCACAACCCCACAAGAGCTGCAGAAGAAGCGTGTGGAATGGGCCTGGGAGTCTGTGGGGATTGCAGCCAAGTCTCGCGGCAAGCAGGACGAGTACCTGACCGAGGCGCGCAAGTTGCCCGCGCGCATGCTTGCCAGCGGGCTTGGGCAATCCCTGGCATATCTGTACAGCAAGCGAAAGGATCGAAACCCCGCCTCCGCGCAGGGCCGAGACCTGCTGTATCAACACCTCAGTCTGCGAGTTGCGACGGTGTTGGGCAAGAAGCTTGTCGGCTCCGAGGGCGCGATGCCGCTGGTGGTCGACCTCTTAGCCGCGGACTATCGCCGCCTGTCACGGGAGCTGCTGACATCGTCCGAGTGGCTCAAACGATTTGCCGAAGGCAGGCTCAAAGACGCAAGCGAGGGAGGCACGCCGTGACGTTGCGACTCCGGCTGCCCAACGAGCTCGACGCGCTGCTTGGCGGTGACGATCTTCGGCCCGAGGACGGTGACAACGTCGGCCTGTGGCTCGACAAATATCTGCGTGTTCGCAACTGCAACGACAAGGGGGAGACCAGGGGGAAGTGGTCCTTGGAGAAGGAGGAGCGCGTCAGTGAGCTTCGCCGCCGCGTTTGCCGGGAGTCGCTCGGTCGCGCGCGAACGCAGTGCGCACCTGCGGCAGCGACGGCGGTCGCGCGCATGCGCGAGGCCGTCGAGCCCACCGATGTGGCCGCGGCCTTGTACGGTGGAAAGCACCGCCGCATTTCGGCGCAGGTTGTCGGGCGACTGCTCGTCGACTACGGCCGCGCCTCCGCGCACGAACTCTCTGTGTCCGCCCACCATGTGTTTGGGTGCCCGCGGATCCCGGGATCTGCACTCAAGGGCCTGACCCGTGCATGGGTGGTGCAAGAGCATCCCTCGGCGTTCGATGTCGACAACCTTTTTGGTAGTAGTCCTGCTGCCGACGGCGAAGGGCCCGGCGCTCGGCGTGGCCGACTCGTGTTTCACGACGCCCTGCCTGTCGCCGGGGAGTTCAAGCTCGCCACCGACGTCCTGACGCCACACTACGGCGAGTACTACCGAGGCAAGGCTCCGCCTGCCGAGTGGCTCAGCCCGGTTCCGCACACGTTCGTGACCGTGGTGGAGACGACCTTCGAGTTTGTGATCGGCCTGCTGCCGGGGCAAGGCGACTTCGAGGATGAGGAGGCGCTCGGCGGCGTCGTGAAAGCGCTCGGTGAGGCGCTTCGGATCGAGGGGATCGGGGCCAAACGTGCGGCGGGCTATGGGCGGATGGAGCTGAAGGTGATGTCATGAGTGTCGACAAGAATGTCTACAAGAGGATTCCTGAGAAGCCGCGACTCGTCAAAGGTGAGAGCGACTTCACTAGGCTGGCCAAACGCATCGCGCAGTGGTGTGTCCAGCCCGGACCCGCGCTGCGCATGGGAGCCGTCTGGGGAGAACGCGGGAGTGGCAAGACCTCGATGATCGAGACGGTCAAGTTCGTCCTCACGGAGGAGAAACGTAAGAATGAGGAGAAATACGAGAATATTGAGGTCGGATCGACCTTGTTCGAGCCCGCCAAGCTTGAGGTCGGTGAGGACAATCTGCTCTTCGCAATCCTGAACTGGCTCAAGGATGAGGGGAACGCACTCCAAAATTGGCGGGATGGCGCTTGTGAGGCCTACACAGAAATCCAGGTTTTTGAGGCCAAACTACGACACCCGGATCGATTCCTCGAATACGAAACGGAGGTCGCCACGGACGCTTCGTGCCTCGCCCAAAAGACGGCCGACTTCTACGCGGAGATCTCGATGCCGACCAAGAGTCGGCGCGAATTCTTGAAGGAACTCTTTCACGATGACCGTCGCTACGTCGTGTTTGTCGACGATGTTGACCTGTCCCCGAGCCTGGGCCCGGCAATTCTCGAGCACTTTCACATTCTCTTCCCCAACGTGTCGCTGACGGTCTTGTTCGCCGCCGATCGGGGCACCCTGCTGACCGCGTTCGACCGGTACCTTGAGCGCAAAAAAAACGCGCACATCGGCTTGGCATCGAAGACCTTGGCGAAGTACCTCGACGTGGAGTGGTACCTGCCGACGCCGACCCTCAAGGAGCGACGTGGTGTAGTCGAGGACGGGCCCGGGCCCGGGACGGACGAGAAGGACGAGAAGGACATCGCCGGCAAGACTTGGCTCAAGGGCTCCCGGGTGTGGGATCCGTTTCGACCTCCGCTGTATCGAAACCAAGCGATCGCTTCGGAACACGTTCAATATGGGCGGGGTCGCAACGACGATGACGATGATGGTCGTCCCTTCGAGAGCCACCATGCGAAGCAGCTCGCCGATGAGCTCCTGCCCCGGACCTGGCGCGGCGTCAACCGGGTGTACAACCGCATGGCCGAGCTCTTCGAGTCGTTGGGTGCCACCGATGCCACCGATGCCACCGACGAGTCGGTGGCCAAGCTCTTCGAGTCGCTGAAGGACGCCGTGGGCTCGACACCGGACAACACGCCATCGTTCATGCGGCTGCTGTTGTCGTTCGACGAGTCGTACCCCGAGCTGGGCCTGTACCAGTCGTTCGTCGAGGATCCCGACGAACTTCGGGACTCACTGAAGATGACCACCGAGCGCGACTGGAAGCGGGGCGACGGTGGAAATGCGATCCCCGTCGTCGAGAGGCTCGAGCAACTCGACCCGAGCCGCAGGCCTCGCGCGCAGCGGCTGCTTCAGCGCTTTGCTTGGTTGTGGCAAGAACTGTGGCAGCGGCCCGAGACGGAGCCAGGGACGACGTTCGTTAGGCTCAGTGTCCGGGACGACGCATCCGAGATCGCCGGGGACTGGGCCTTGCAGTTCTTCGACGAAGAATGCATCGTGGACCTGGACCTTCACTCCCAAGCTGGCGCCACCCCCACCCGCGACCGGATCGCGTCCGAGCAAGCGCACGACGTCTGCGAGGAGCTCAAGAAGAAGCTCTGGGGAGAACACCCACCGGTTCCCCGAGAGGGCGCTATCGTGGTGTTCCCTAGGGCCCCCTTGTCGGTGTGCGCGTATCTGGGCTACCTGTTGGGTTTTCGCGACGTTGCGGCGGTGTTTGGGCGAGAACAATCCAAGCTGCATTCGCTACGCCTGCGGAAAGCCCGGCCGGTGGGCGACCGCACGTCCTCGTTCGCGGAGCGCAGGGACAGGGACAAGCCATCCGGCAGGGTCGACGAAAAGGGCGAGGCGAGGGTCGTCCTGGCTGTTGGCGGTCTGTCAGGCGTCTCTGGCGAGACAGTCTGGTCTGAAGGAGACAGGGCGACGCCTGTCTCTCGGGGTGGCCCGAGGCCCTTCGTTTACGAGACCGACAGCAGCTACTGGGTGGGGGACGAAGATAGCGTGGCGAATCTGATCCACGACGCGCTCGAGATCCTCTCCGAGATTCGAGTGGCTGGAGCGCAGAAAATCCATCTAGGACTCAAGATGCCCGCCGCGCTGGCGGTCCTGCTGGGGACTCGGCTCAGCAGCGTTCAGCCGGTCCGTCTCTACGAATGGTCCGCAAAGACCGACCGGGCAAGCTACGACTGGGTCTGCACGATCGGGGAAGGATAGAAGGCTTCTGAATCGTAGTGAGATTCGCGGTCTGTGTCGCGTACTGGGGGATGATCCGTTCGCGGCGGTGTTGCTGGCAGCCACGGTCGGTACGCCGCCGTGGGGGGAGGTCCGTGCCAAGCTCGAAACGCTTATCGACGAGGCGAAGCGCCGCGGGGATTCGCTTCCCGAAGTGACGGCCAGACTCGTTGCGGCGGGGTTGCGTGATAGCGCCAGTGTGACTGTATTTGTCGGCAGGATTCTCTGCAACCTCTCGAAATGCGCTGAATCCGATGATGAGGTCTTGCGGTTCGAGGGCTTGCCCGAACTCGAGCTCAACCCACAGCGGGTCGAGGGCTCCGGCGACGAGCTTCATGAGCTTCATGAGATTCATGAGCTTCACGCGCACTTTCGCGGGTCGATTCCATTCGACGATCTTTGGCGCGACTGGATGATCAATGCCCGGTCGCGGGCGATGTGGCGCTGTGAGATCCTCCCGTGCGGGGGCACGAGGGCGCGGAGGCTTGAGGACGCGGCGCTCGCTCAGCGAAAACTCGAGAAGGCCAATCCTGGCTTCAACGAACAGACGCTGCGCAAACAGATTCTTCAGATCCTTGATGACCTAAGATCGGGCAGGGCGTGTCCTGAAGCCGTCCGCTACCTGCTCCTGCTCATCAACACGCGGCGTGCGTTCCTCGTGAGACGGCGTCACACTGGACTCGCTTTCTTCACGACCGCGTTCGACCGGGTGAGCAAGGCGTCGAAGCGACGCTGGCAGCGGGGTGATACGCGGGCGCGTATCCGGGACGTGTGCCGTAAGTTCGAAGACCATGGTTGCGTGAGCCTCGAGCTGCGCCCGACCCTCAAGGCAACCCGGCGAGAGACGCAGGCAGCCCTCCGCTCGCTCGTCCTGGGCTATCTCGACTATGTCAAGGATTCCAAGAAGCCCTTGGCGATGGGCTTGGTGTGCTCGTTCTTCAAGCAGGAGGGCCTGCCCGACAAAGGCGTGAACCTGGGCAAACGCGACGATGCCGGGATGGTCGAGGGCCTGGATGGCCAGCAAAGAATCTGGACCCGGCAGGCCGAAGCGTTGGTTGCAATCCTTGGCGATGTGCCCGCGATCCGCACCTTCGTGGTCGGGGTTGACGCTGCTGGTCGCGAGTGTGGCTCCCCCTGCCGTTTCTTGGCCGCACCCTACGAGGTCATTGGGGACTACAACCGCCGATACAACCTCGGAATGAGGCGCGGGCGCGACCTCGATGTCACGGAACTCAAGCGCAGGGTGGGGAAAGAATCGCCCGACGCCGTATGGGAGTCGCTCAATCGAGAGTCACCCACGTCGAAATTCGGCAGCCGGGTGCGGCTTGGATTTACCGTCCATGCGGGGGAGGACTTCGTCGACCCACTCACAGGCCTGCGCGAGGTCTGGGAGGCCGTGCAGCACCTGAAGCTCGAGTGTGGCGATCGCATCGGGCACGGTCTCGTGTTGGCTCTGCGCCCAGAGGAACTCAAGGTCTGGATTCGACGATCACGGCAGTCTGGCTCGGCAGAACTGGAGCTTCACAAGCCAGCCGGGGTTCATGCGCTCGACATGGCGTGGGCATACGGTTGCGGCATCTCGGCGCGAGAGTCCGAGCTGGAACTCTCGCGCGCCGTTGTGGACGCGGTGCGTGGCCTGCCGCTGTTTGCCGCCGTCCGCCCGGCGCTCGCGTTACCAGTGCCCCCCGTCGGTGTGCCGTTGTTTGGCGTGTCGTTTGTCAATCCGGATGCGCCGCGTTCCTGTGTGATGACGCGAGTTGTTGTGAACTCGGTGTGGGAGCAGCGCTTCGAGATCCTTCGGGCGAAAGTGGAAGACTTCGTCGTCCGCCGCGGCATTGTGATCGAGTCGTGCCCCTCGTCCAATTGCGTCGTCGCCGGGCTCAAAGACCCACCGCTGCTCTCCTTGCTCAAGCACGATAGCTTGCGCGTCGTGGTGGCCACGGACGACCCGGGGATCCTTGAAGCCTGGCCCGACCAGGAGTTGGGTCGACTGAAGAACCCCAAGCAGCGGGCGCGGGTGCTCGCGGAGGCTGTGCGTTCGTCCTTCGTGAGGAGAATCTGGAGAATTAAAGATGTCAAAAGACCTCCAGCTTCCACAACTTCAACAACTTCGTGATCGCGTGGCTTGCAGTCCAGGCCATGTGGTCCTTGTCGTCGGCGCAGGCGTCACGATCGACGCGCTCGGGACTCACGAATGCGTCGATCATGCGACGTGGCGCGGACTGCTCGGACACGGTCTTGCTCATGCCAAGGGCCTCAACCTCATCGTCGGAGCCCAGTACCAAGCATTGTCGACCGCGCTCTCTTCAGGTGACCGAAACGTGGATGTTGGAAACAAGCTCGTCGAGGCCTTGGGTGGGCGGGACGGCGGCGCCTATCGAGCGTGGCTGAAGGGGGTGTTCGAGGAGTTCGACCGCTGTGCAAAGCAGACCGCCGTGCTCGAGCAGATCGCAGAGTTGCACAGGCTCGGGGTTCGGATCGCTACCACCAACTACGACGGTGTGCTCGAGAAATTCTTGGGGATCGAGTCCGTGTCCTGGCGGGACGGTCCCGCCGTCGAAGATGTACTCGCGGTGTCTCGCGAGGCGGTCGTCCATCTCCATGGACATTGGAGGTCCCCGGAGAGCGTCATTCTTGGAAACGACGACTACAAACGGCTCCTTGCAGATCCGCAAACCGAACGCTTGATGCAGGCCGTTCGAACGCTTGGAACCATGGTGTTCGTGGGGATGGGGGCGGGGCTGACCGACCCGAGCTTCGATCGTCTTCGAGCGTGGGCCCGCGATGCACTCCGTGAATCCCCGCGGACCCACGACTGGCTGGTCCGCCGCCGAGACCAGGGGCTCGTGTCTGCGACCGACCTCCGAGACGAGCGAATGACCCCGGTGGTCTTCGACGAGTGTTACGAGCTTCCCGACGTTCTTCGGAAGCTCCGACCTGCTGCAACGCCAAGCCCGTCGATCACAAACGCACAGCCGCGGCACATCTTGCTTCTGTTGAACGTCAGGGTGAAAGGGAATCGAGCCCACCTCGATGCGGGCCTCGTCCGGGTTCATGGCGAGGTGGAACTCGCAGAGGAGGATGTGATCGCCGTGACGATGGACGGAGACGACGAGAAGGTTGCGGACCCGCGGTGGTGGGAGGAGGTCGGGGAGAAGGTACGAAGCGCTGTCGAGCAGTTGCAGGAACGGACGATGGCGTTGGGGCGTAACGTCGTCCTCGTCGTGGCGGGGCACGCTCCGATCTCCGTTTTTGCGTATGCGGGCCACCTTTCGCAGCAAATGGCTTGTCCGGTCCTGTTCGTCAACGAGTCGGGGGACAAGACATCGTGGGATCGCTTCTTGAGCCCCGTGAAGGATCGACGCCGTGTGGACTACGAGTTGGAGCTCGCCTCCGACGATTCGCTCCAACCCCTCATTCCTCGCCATGCCGTCTTTGCTTCCGCGGGGAGACTCTCGGGGAGCAAGGGAGACTTGTGTAACGTCGAGCAGTTTGAGTCCCTCAAGGGGAAGCGAGAGCCAGCACTTGCAAAGGGGGTGGCTGGACTGTCCCAGCTCGTGCCGCGAGTACGTCCCGGTGCTCAGGATTCGCCGGGAGTGGTCTTCGTCGGGTGGCGAGACATTGAGGAGCTCCTGTACAAAGTCGCGACCGAGTTGGTGCGGCTCGGGGGGAAACACGAACACAGCCGCGGCGTGGTCGCTTACCTCGGTCCCACATGGGGCGCATTCGAGCTTGGACGCGTGCTTCGCCCCGAGGTTCACGGCGACGTCGAGGTCCCGCATTTTTCGAAGTCGCGGAACAAGTATCTTCCTGCGCTGACTCTGTCGGGAGTCCGAGAACCGGTTTGGTTTCGTCGGCCCAGGTTTCTTCTTCTGGGTGCGGAGCCGGTGATGGAGACGAGAGCACGCATGGGCGCCACACTCACTGCCAGCGCACAGGCCCTCAAAGAAGGAGGGTTTTCGGGAGAAGACGTGGTGCAATGGGACGGGAACGTTCGTCTCGATACGATGCACGATCGGCTCGTTCGCTTCAAGCCGCACGTCGTTCTGGTCCTCGCTCACGGCAATGGGGACGGCACGCTGGGCCTGATCGGTCCCACCGAGGACGCGCGGCCAGCGGGGGCAGACGAACTTGTCGATGCATTTCGCCGCAGCACAGTCCGCCCGGTTCTCATCGTCTTGCTGGTCTGCGATTCGAACTTCTTGGGCGAGCGGCTTATCCATGCGGCCGATCACGTTGTGGTGTCGGAGAACAGACTGGATATCCGCAACGCCGAGACGTTCAGCGCACGCTTCTTTGCATTGCTAGCGAAGGGAGACTCCATCCACGATGCATTCGAGACGGCGAAAAGGGTGGCGGTCGGAAACTGTCCTCCCCCCGCTCTGCGCCTGCTCTCCAACCCCGCGGCCACGCACGCCCGGCGGGTGTTCTTTCACCGCGGCTGATCCGTCCTGCGATGCCCGACGCGTCGGGCCCCGACCGGCGGGTAGTTGTTCAGCCGCCGAGAGCAATCATGCACGAAACCACACGTTGTGGGAGATCGACGGGCGGTCCAGATCGTGATCAACTCTCGACGTGGGCGGCGACGTACAAGAGACAGCACAATCTCAAGGCGATCGCCTTGCTGCCGCTGAAGATCCGCTCGCAGTGCCTGTTGCACGTATTGATGAACCCGAAGAAAAACTCAATGACAACTCGAAGAACTCAAGTCTCCCGCCGTCGAGCGAGTAACCGGTACACGAGGGACCTCTAGCGAAGCGCAAAAATCTTGTCCAAAGATTCGGGATGAAAATCACAAAGGAAGAATGGGCAAAGCATGTTCGGGCATGGCGCAAGAGTGGAGAGTCGGCCACGGAATACAGCGTGCGACATGGACTCAAGGTCGGGGCTCGACGCGACTGGAGCCGCAAACGAGGCGTACGGAGGTCAAGGCATACCCTGGTCCGAAATCCGGGCCTCGACCGAGGAGGATTGCGCAAGTGCGGACAGAGCTTCGGGGACAAACCGACGGCGACGACCCTCCTCTTTTGCGCGTGCACCTGGGTACCGTCCGGGTCGACATTGCCCCCGGTTTTGATGCGCCCACCTTGTCATGTCTTTTGGGACTTCTTACGCCCGAAAATGCCTCCGAAGGGACACCCTCATGATACCGGCGGGCATCGCAGGGTTGGTGGAGGAAGTGATGCACAGGGACCCACGTAGCGCCGCTTTGTTCGTGTTTTTCAACCGCCGCAGGACCCTTGTGAAGGCATTTTAGAGCGACCTGCTCGATGGACTCGACGTTGCTCGACTCGACCGCCTACGACCCACGCCTGGGCTTAACGAAACGTTCCCGACGGTCCGGATCCATTTCTTCGAAAGGGGCTGGACAATGGAGATCTGAGCGACTACCCCTGTCTTTGTTGTGGTGAGGCTCGAGTCCATGGAGGATGGTTTCAGCTCCGATGAGGAGATTGCCAACGTACTGGCCGCCGCCCGTGCTGCGCTCGTCGAGCGTGAGGCTCAGGTGGCTGCGCTCGCGGCCCAACTGAGCGACAAAAGCAAGGCCTACGAGGTGTTGAGGGCGCGCTATATGGAGATCAAGCAAGAGTTGCTCTTGCTCAAAAAACGGCTTTTTGTAGCGAACGCAGAGTGCATCGACATCACGCAATGGAATGCCGCTGTATCGCCAAGAGCACAATCGCACATACGGAGGCTCTGTATCGACAGGGGCACGATGTCCGGGATTCTCGGGCTACATTCAAGCGGACGCTTGCAGTGTCTACAATGCGTTGTTTCGACCCGCCAAGCCCGGCGACCCCGAGGATGACGGTTGCACACGCAGCGAGGTTGGTTGTTGGAGTCACTGCCGCCGAAAGTTTGGGGAGGCGGCCTTTGCCAAGGCGCCACTGGCCCGAGAAATCTTGCTGCGTCTGAGCAAAATCTTCGAAGTGGATGCGCAGGTCTTCCGGAAGAACAAACCGCCTCCCGCGGAGATTCGTCGCCGTCAAACACTCATCTCAAGCCATTGCTGGACGAGTTTTTCACGTTTGTGGAACCGGAATATCGACGTATCGCTTGGCGATGCGGTTCGGCAAAGCCAAGCGCTGCAACGGGTCCTTGAGGATGGCCGTTTGCGCCTCGACAACAACCTTAGTGAAGGCGAGCTGCGTAAAGTGGTTCGAATTCGAGCCTCTTCTCTGGACGCGACAAATATGCCGAGACCGCCGGGGCCATTTTCTCGTTGATCGCGTCTTCGAAGTTCCACAACATCGACCCAGGAGGTCCCTCGTGCACCGGTTATGAAGTCGTGACCATCAACTCCGTATTGAATCTCCTGGTTTAACTGAGGGACATTGTCGAACGCTGCTGGCCACTCTATGCTTGTAGTGCAGATAGGCGCGGAAAAGTGCCTGTCTGGTTTCCATCGCGCAAAAATGGAGAGTCTTCCAATGATGTATGAAAATTCAATATTTCTATTTCTATTCCTATTTGTGTTCTTCTGCACAGCCATCGCGGGTGTGGTGCTGGGGCTTATGCTTCGCAAGAGCCGGCGTGAGCATGCGCAGGCGCAAACCAACCTGCAGAAGACCGAGACTGACCTGCGGGGCATCCAGGACGTTGCCAATCGCTATCGGGGGGTTATCGATGTGGAGGGGGCAATTCGAGTACTCGAGGGTCAGCACCGCGAATTGAAGGAACAGATTGCGGCCGAGACCAATACATTCCAGGCAACGAGGGACGGGTACAAGCAGGAGTTGAATCGACTTCGGACAATCATCGGCCGCCTCGACGAACAAGCCCAGATGCTCGAGTTCGGTCACTACGAGCCGCAGTTCGACTATGACACGTCGGAAAAGTACAAGGCGCACTTGACCTCCATCCGTGACGGACAGAAACAGATACTCAAGAACGGCACAGCGGCCCTATGTGCGATCGAATGGCAAGTCGAAGGGAGCAAAACCAAAGGGAAGCAGATGACCAAAAAAAATCTGCAACTCATGCTCAACGCCTTCAACGGTGCGTGCGATGCGATCATAGCGAAGGTGACGTACAGCAACTTCGATGCCAGCAAGAGCAAGATCCAGCGGATGTTTGAGCGAATCAACAAGCTCGGGGAGACAAACAAATGCTACATCACTCCAGCATACTGCGACCTCAAGTTTCTTGAGCTGACGCTCGCGCACGAACACCAGGAGAAAAAACAGCGAGAGAAAGAAGAGCAAAAGGCGCTGCGTGAAGAAATCACGGAGCAAAAGAGAGTCGAAAAGGAGCTTGAGAGGGCCCAGCGGACCGCCGAAGCCGAAGAAGATCGATATGCTGCTGCCCTGAAGAAAGCTGAAGCTGAGGTCGCGTTGCTCACAGGAGCCGAGCGAGCGAAGACGTTGGCCAAGATGGAAGCGCTGGAGCAGAAACTCGCCGCTGCCAACCAGAACACTCGCGCACTTTCGATGGCGCAGCAGACAAAGCGAGGTGTGGTCTACGTGATCTCCAATCTCGGTTCGTTCGGCGACAATGTGTACAAGATCGGCATGACTCGACGTCTCGATCCTATGGACCGTGTTAAGGAGCTTGGGGATGCGTCCGTACCGTTTACATTCGACGTGCATGCGATGATCAGATCGGACAATGCACCCGCACTCGAAAATTCGCTCCACAAGCGTTTTCATCACCGTCGCCTCAACAAGATCAACACACGCAAAGAATTTTTTCGTGTGTCGCTGGCCGAGGTTGAACAGGCTGTGCAGGCTGAAGGTGCAAGCGTCGAATTCACTCAAGTTGCCAGGGCCGAGGACTTTCGGAAGACTCGAGCCCTAGAGCGGCAGCAAGTGCAGACTCGAGCGCAAGCGTCGAGTGTTGGGGCGAGCGCACCGATGCCCGTGTAGTGTCAGGTCGATTGAGCCGTCCACCCAAATTTGAGAAAGAACATCACGTCCAGGCCCCTCCCGACACGGGCATCCAGCATGCTCTAGAGGTCGACGTCACCGGAATCGTCGCGCCAAGGGTAGAGAGTGCGTCTGCAGTCTAAAAATATATCAATGCAATCATGTCTTTTATTCCCGAGGGCGATCGAACTCGCAATCAACATCGAAACCGTCACGGCCGTTGAAGACCTCGATGGTATCCTCGCCTTACCCAATATCGACCTTCTGGGCAGCATCACGGTCGGCGGTATCGACCTCGTCGGTTCGATGGACCTGCAGCGCGACAATATCGACAGGTCGATTGTTACAGACGTATTTGAGAACTGCTGAAACCTCGGGATGAAGACAGCCCTCAGGGCAGCATCTCCAGCCGCAGCCTCCCGTTCATCGACTCCCTTGTCATGCGAGGCCTACTCTCGAAGTTCGAGACCCAAAAAGTTGTGTTCGAGTCAGAAACCATCCGTCACGGAGAAGGTTGCAGTCCTCGGTCGTGGAATCATGGACTCCGTACGGAATGGGACGACCTCGGGTCAAAGAAAAGAAACTCGCCACCCCAAGAACCGCCACACTCCCTGGGAGACCCTTGAACTCTATCTCTGATGTGGACCTACTCCCTCGTCATCCTTGGGTACGCAGACTGAGCCAAACGGCCCCGGAACCTCCCTGTCCGCGTTCGGACATGCTGGCCACCCTGCGCCGCGAGTCCTGGACCCTCTGGATGAATGGTCGGACGGGTGTTGACCGCCTCGATTTCGATCAAAAAGATCTGGAGCCTTTGCTCGACGCCGTAGGGTACGCCTGAGAGGTCTGGAGTTCCGCCAAAGTCGAGCCTAGCTGTCCGCCGTCTCTGGCGGTGTGAGCTGGGCCATAAAGGCGTTGGCCATGGCCTCCATGTCGTCGGCTGCGAGGACTTCTTCCTTGCTCACGTCATATCTTTGCACGCCATCGTCGGGAAGCTCTGCCAAAAAACGGCTCGGTTTCACTTCCAGTTCGCGTCCACGATCGATGCGCACGGCACCGCGTGTGAGCCAGAGTCGGTCTCGTGCACGGGTGACTCCGACGTAAAACAGGCGACGTTCTTCTTCGAGATCGCCCTCGATGGCATCATTGACCCGGATTTCGATCACCCGCTTGTGGGGCATGATCCCATCCTCGCAGCCAATGATGAAGACCTGGGACCACTCGAGGCCCTTGGCCGAGTGCATTGTGGCAAGGGTGATCAGATTGTCGTCCTTGGCGTCTTTTTCATCCTTGGTGAGCGCCATGCTGCCGAGATAGTCGTACCAAGTCACCTTGGCGTCCCCTCGAGCACGTTCTTCGAATCGTTCGAGACTGGCGAAGAGCCACTCCACGCCGGACCAACGCTGCTTTGTATTTTCGGAGGAGCCTGTTTCTTTGAGGATATTCTCTCGGAGCTTGACGGCATCCAACATGCCGTGAAGCGGAGCGATCACAGAGTTTCCCGCGTGACGTTCTCGGCTGGCCTGCTTGATCATTGTAGAGAATGACTCGAGCGAGTGTCTTGCTCGGGTCGTGAGTCCCTCGACCTCGGCACAGTTGTGAACGGCATCGATGAGGCGGCAATGGTTGTTTTCAGCGTGGTTGCTGAGGGACTCCATCGTCTTGCGGCCGATGCCTCGTGGGGGCGTATCGAGGGCACGGCGAACCGCAAGATCGTCCTTTGGCGTGACGAGAACCTTGAGATAGGCGAGCACATCCTTGGTTTCCTTCTTGTCGTAGAAGGCCTGCCCCCCAAGCACGCGATAGTCGAGGCCATGTTCCTTGAGGAGCCCTTCGATGGGACGGGCCAGCCTTCCGGACCGATACAGGACCGCGATCTTGCGCGCGGGTACCCGCTCTTCGACGATGAGTTTACGGATGCGATCGCAGACCCACGTGCATTCTCGGTCGCTGCTCTCGCAGGTGACGACCATAACGTCCTCGCCGGAGGGCCGGGTCGGGACAAGCTGTTTGTCGTGCCGTGCCTGATTGTTGCGAATTACAGAGTTGGCGGCGCTGGTGATCTGTGGACACGAGCGGTAGTTCTCTTCGAGCTTGATCACCGTCGCGTTGCGAAAATACATGTCGAAGCCGAGGATGTTCGCTACCTTCGCCCCGCGCCATCCGTAGATGGCCTGATCGTCGTCGCCGACCACGCAGAGGTTCTCCTCGGGGCCGAGCAGCGCGCGAATCATTTGAAACTGCGCGGTGTTGGTGTCTTGGTATTCGTCGACCATCAAGTAACGAAAACGTAGGACCCATTTCGCCCGCAGCTCCTCGTCGGCGTTGAGGTGTTGGGCGATTCTGCAGACAAGGTCGTCAAAATCACACGCTCCCAGACTCCGAAGTCGGTCATCGTAGGCTTGGTAGAGCTGAGATGCGATTTCGTCGTAGTCGTTGGGAGGGGCCTTGTAGACCCGGTCACGAACCCCCTCTTCGTCGAGAAACTCGTTTTTCCACAGACTGATGCGCTGGACGATCGCCCCCACATCGTAGCGTCGGTCGGCGCCCGGGCCGTGAAAGCCGAGTTCCCTCAGAAGGGAGCGTACGATCCCGTAGACGTCACCTTGATCGAGAATCGTAAAGCGTTTGGGGACATCGAAGCCACGTGGGTCCTGACGCATCATTCGGACCCCGAGGTTGTGGAAGGTACCGAGCACCAGCGCCTTGGCCGTGCGTGTGCCGACCATTTTCGCAATCCGTGTCCGCATCTCTTCGGCGGCCTTGTTGGTGAAGCTAAGAGCCACGATCGCACCGGGCTCCACACCCTTGCTCAGCAGGTGGGCGATGCGTGTGGTGATGACACGTGTCTTGCCGGAGCCCGCACCTGCCAGGACCAAGAGCGGGCCCTCCGTGCATTCGACCGCGGCTCGTTGGGAGGGATTGAGGGCGTGGAGATCGATCTGCGGCACGAGGGACCTGGGTATGTACGATCTCGCGTTTTGCGCTGCAAGCTTGGTGGTCGCTTCTCGGGTCGATGAACGGCCGTGGGCTATGATCCTTGCGGACTGTCGATGCACGTCAAGAATCGAGAGATGTGGCTACGCTACGAACGCTACTACGCGGTGGTTCGAGCGACGCCCTCGGGCCGGGTGGTCAGTTACGGCCAGGTCGCGGCGCTGGCAGATCTACCTGGCAGGGCGCGTGAGGTCGGGCGTGCGCTTGCCATGTTGCCCGTCGGGAGCGACGTGCCGTGGTATCGGGTAGTGAACGCCGCGGGGCGCATCGCGCTCGGGGCCTCGCGGGGGCTTGAGGCACAGCGTGAGCGACTCGAGGGCGAGGGCATCGCGGTGAGCGAGGACGGCCGTGTCAAACTGCGAGAGTGTCGGTGGCTTCCTGCGGGGGTCGGCGGCGCGTAGGCAGCCGCTCATTGGTAATCGGTGAGATGTGTGCGGCGCCCACCGGGTGTATCGCTTTCGCGGCGTCCTTTGCAGCGAATGCACAGGCGGGCCGATGGCATCGCCTGCAGCCGACGCGGGGCGATCGCTTCTTCGCAGTCTTCGCACAGACCGTAGTCGCTCGGTTCGGCCTGGATCTTTGCCAGCGCATGTTCGATATCCGCCATCTCTCCGGTTCGGGTCTGGTTGCGGCGTGAGGCGATCGACTGACTCATCTCCGCGAGCGGTTGGGTGTCGAGATCGGCAGCGGTGACCGCGTCGACCCGCACCGGCTCGACGGCAAGATCGCCCTCTTCACGGAGTTGGCCGCGTCTTGTCTCAAGAGAGCGACGGTGTCGCTGGAGTTGCTCTGGATCCATGCCTCTGGGAGCGAGGCTAGAGGGTAGCCGGGCGCCAGATCAAGCCCGGGGTGGGACCCCTCAGGGCCGGGCGCTGTGGATCACCTCCAAGCGAGGCTCCTGGCCGCAGGGCTTGTTGTATGGGGAGTGCGCGTGGGGCCGCTGTGAACGTCTATCCGCAAATCACGCGCCGAGGACGATGGCCGATGCCGCCCCCATGGCCATCCATCGGCCGAAACGGCGAGAAAACCACCGTGCAGCCCAAGGGATGAGGTCGTGGCCCGGTCTGGCTTGATCCGAGAATCTTGGCAGCGCTACCCTGCGCGTATGGCCCCGCGTGTATCTCGATCGATTTTAGTTCTGCTGTCCTTGTCCGGACTTCTTGCGGCTTGTTCACCTGCGGGCAAAGGGCCGAAGCTTGAGCAAGATAAGCCCGCTCATGGCGAGTCGGACGCGAATCGTTCTGCGAATCAGAAAAAAGCCTCGAGCGGGGATGACCCCAGTCCATCGGCCACCGACGACGAATTTCGTTATTTTAGTGAGAAGTTCGCGGACACGAAGATCCTCCGCTACCGGGTGCCCGGATTCGCGAGTCTCAAGCCGAAACAAAAAGAGCTCGTCTACTACCTCTACGAAGCCGCGCTGTCGGGCCGCGACATCGGCTACGATCAAAAATATCGGCACAATTTGACGATTCGTCGCACCCTCGAGGCTGCGGTTAGGGCCTACAAGGGCGACCGAGCGGACCCCGAGTTTGCCGCCTTTTTGACCTACCTCAAGCAGGTTTGGTTTGCGCGCGGTATTCATCATGACTATTCGAGCCGCAAGTTCAAGCCAGGATTTAGCCAAGCGACCTTCGCCCGGCTTGTAAAGGGTGCGGATGCAGAGGGCCTGCCCTTGCGCGAGGGCGAGAAGGTCGACGGACTGATCGCTCGTATCAGTGCGGTCTTGTTCAACGCCGACGTCGACGCAAAGGGCGTGAATCGAGACCAAAGCGCCGACCCGGTCGTCGACTCCGCAAACAATTTCTACGAAGGGGTCAACCAGGAAGAGGTCGAAGCGTTTTATGCGGCGAAGATCGACAAGAAGGAGCCCCGTCCGATCTCCTACGGGCTCAACTCCAAAATGGTGAAAGAAGACGGAAAGATCGTCGAAAAAGTATGGAAGATCGGAGGCATGTACGATGCGGCGATCAAGCAGATTGTCTATTGGCTTGAGAAAGCCAGCACGGTGGCCGAAAATCCCAAGCAGGCGGCGGCCCTCGATCTCCTGGTCGAGTTTTACAAGACCGGAAATCTCCGGAAATTCGACGAATACAACATCGCTTGGGTCGCGGACACAGACTCCCGGATCGACGTCGTCAATGGCTTTATCGAGGTCTACGGCGATGCCTTGGGATACCGCGGGAGTTGGGAGTCTGTGGTCTCGATCCGAGATTTGGAGGCCAGCAAACGGATCGCAGCGATCGGCGGTGCTGCCCAATGGTTTGAGGATCACTCCACCATTCAGGCAGACCACAAAAAGAAGAACGTCGTCGGTATTTCCGCCAAGGTCATTACGGTCGTGGTCGAGGGCGGGGACGCGGCTCCGACCACACCGATCGGGATCAATCTTCCCAACGCGAACTGGATCCGTTCAAAGCACGGATCAAAATCGGTCGCCCTTGGAAATATTGTGCATGCCTACGATCGAGGATCGTCAAAGGGAGGCGCGCTCGAGGAATTTGCCGCTTCGCCCGGCGAGGTGACGCGGGCGAAAGAATACGGCCAACTCGCGCATGTGCTGCATGTCGACATGCACGAGGTCATCGGCCATGCCTCAGGAACGATCAACGAGGGGGTCGGTACACCCAAGGAGACGTTAAAGAGCTACGCCTCGGCGCTGGAGGAGGGCCGTGCAGATCTCGTCGGGCTCTATTTCATTATGGATCCGAAATTGGTCGAGATGGGACTGATGCCGAGCCTGGAGGTGGGAAAAGCGGCGTACGACGCCTACATTCGTAACGGCTTGATTGCCCAGCTCGCTCGTCTTCCGTTGGGAGAGCAGATTGAGGAGTCCCACATGCGAAACCGGCAGCTCGTCGCCGGCTGGGCTCTTGAGAAGGGCAAGGCCGACCAAGTCATCGAGCGGATCGAAAAAGACGGCAAGAGTTTTTTCGTAGTTCGTAACTACGAAAAACTTCGCACGTTGTTCGGAGAGCTTCTTCGCGAGCTCCAGAGGATTAAGTCTGAGGGGGATTTCGAGGCCGGAAAAGCCTTGATCGAGGGCTATGGGGTGAAGGTCGATGCCAAGCTTCATGCACAGGTTCTGGAGCGCTACGCCAAGCTGGGCATCGCGCCTTATGGCGGGTTTATTCAGCCCAAATTGGTCCCTGTCATGGAGGGCGACGCGATCATCGACGTGAAGATCGAGTACCCCACAAGTTTCGAAGACCAAATGATGGCGTACTCCGAAAAGTACTCGTTTTTGCCGGCCGACAATGGATAGAGCGTGAATCGAGACCTCACGGAGGGCCGATGAGGCTGTCCGTGAGGCGAGACCCACAAGCAGGTCGGAACGAAGTCACGAACCTTGGAGGGCCTGCTTGACCTTGGCATTCAAGAGCGACTCGTGGTTCGTTTCTTCACCGAGAAGTTCGAACTGAATTTTTCCGTGCGGGCCAACGACGTAGGCCGTTGGCATCGCGGGGGGGGCCCATGCCTGCGCGATGGCTCCTCCGTGGTCATGAAGCACGGGAAGTGACAGGCCAAGGTCCGACAAAAAGGGCGCGATGACTTGGGCACTATCATCGACGCTTACAGCGATTACATTGACGCCTTCCAGATTCTGCGCATGAAGCTTGGCGACAAAAGGCAAGGTTCGCCGACAAGGTTCGCACCAGACTGCCCAAAAATCGATCACCGTGACCTGGCCGTCGCGTGCAGCGAGGTCAAAGGAGCCTCCGTCGATAAGAGTTCCGTGTAGCGGAGGGGCTGGCTGCGGAAGTTTTTCGCTGGCCTCTGGGGGGGAGGCCGGCATCGAGCCCTGCGGGGCACATCCTGAAGCAAGGGCGGCGACAAGTGGGGTCATCAGGAGATATCGAAACGACTGGGTTTTGGGATGCATCGTAGCTTTCATGGCTAGTAGAGGAGGCTTGTGTTTAGGCCGAGCTCAAGCGCGAAGACCCGCTCGAGCCCCAGGAAATCGAAATATCGGTAGTAGGTTCCACCGGCCAGCACTCCGACGGCATAGCCGAGTTTTTTCTTCTTTCGTTCGCACGAGACGCTCACCAGATTTCGAAAGCTAAGCAGTGGCGAAAGCTCGCGGTCGCGAGTCGCCCAGCGATTGCCTGTTTCCGGGTAGGTGGCCCTATAGAAGTTGGTTGGGCCTTGCTTGTAGATCCGGCTCTCGAATGCGAGGACAAAGGACTGGGGGAGGTTTAACCCGAGGTCGATGGCCCCGGTGTGCGAGAGCAGTGACCAGCTGTCCGCGTAGAATCGATAGGTGGCACCGAGCGAGACTCGTGGCCGTAGAGCGAAGCGGACTCTTGCCTCTGTGGCGTTGCGGACACGCCGTCTGGGGACGATTTCGGGGATGCATAAGACCGACCCTGCACATCCGGGGCCAGGGCCGCCAAGTGCCACGAGTCGGTAGGGACTGGATTGAAATCCAAAAGTGGCTCGTGTTTCGTTGCCGAGAGTTAGCCAGGATTTTCCGCTCAACACATGGGTCCATCCAAAAAATCCACCCACGGATTGCGCTCGGGAAAAAAAGTCTTTGTCGCCAGAACGACCGATGGCATCGAAGGCTGCGAAGACTCGCGCAGTGATCGTTGCGCGCCGGTTGTTGCTTTCGCCACTCACAAATAGGTTCACGGCGTTCGAGAGATAGTCTGGTTCTTGCGAATATCGGTATCCGACACCAAATCTTCGCCGCTTCGGCAGGGCGAAGGACCCACTTGCCGTGAGCTCGACCCGATTTTCGCGGACCCGGGGGGTCGCAGCGGTTCGAATGTCCACGGATGCGCTGGACCACGCGTCGATGGTAGCACCCAACTCGATGGTCGCGGCGTCCGGACCGATGTCCATGCGGTACCGAACCTGGGGAGACACTACGGTGGTGGTGTCGGTGTCCGTGCGTACATAAATCGCCGCCCCCATCTCGCCGTCGATTTCGGTAGGAACTTTGGATGAGTTCGACTCGGCTGGGGCGCCGTCAGAGCTAGAATGAGCGCTCTCTTGTGGTCCTCCGTAGGAATCTGCGGCGGCGAAGCCGATGGCCTGTGGCCAAACCAGAGCGGCAATGTGGGCAACGAGGAGCACTCGGTTCCACGGGCGTTGGTGGAACGCCGGCTTGGGCCTCGACCGAGTGGATCGTCGAGTTGGCACAGTGGTGGGATACCAATTTCTATCGAAGTTGCAATGCGAATGGGTGCGTCACAAGGTCATGTTTCGCCATCTCAAAATGTAGAGCTCTCGGAGCTCTGATTAAGACGCTAAAAGTTTCAGGTGATTACACAGCGGACAGTGGAGCGATAACGCTCCACTGTCCGCTGTGTAGAGAGAGAGAGGGTTTTCCAAGATAATATTTCCATCTCATCCACAATATTTATTGCCCTCATCACTCAATACGCGTTGCAAGAGAAACTTGAAGTGACTAGCGTATCGATATGGAACTCGGGGTAGGGCGATTAGGACGACGACGACGTACGTGGGAGCCGAGATGGTTTCGATCGTTTCCAGCTTGTTCTACGATCCGATGGGCGGCGGCTTTTCACTGTTTCGGCTGTGATCCGCAAATCGAGCGAATTCCCGCTCCAGATGCCCTGGAGTTCACGGATAGAGTGTATCCCGTGCTGCTTCGGGACTGTGGATTTCCGGCCTGCCACGGGAACGGGGACCGCTCGTTGGTGGTTTTTGGTCCCGGGCGGACCCGCCTCGACCCAGACTCGACAGGGCTGGGAGATCCTGCAACGGATGAGGAGGTACATCGCAGCTATCAACGTGCTCGAGCACTGTTGATAGAAAGGGGCGATTACGCACTGCCATTGCTCTTATCAAAACCTTTGAATGGTTTTGAGCATGGAGGTCGTGATCGATGGGGAAATAACGTCTATGCGGATAGTGACCCGGGGTACGTTATGTTGCGAAATTGGGCCGCGGGTGATGATGAGACGGATGTTTTCGATGAAACCGGCGGAGAAGAAGAGTGAGGCCAATGAAGAAGAGGTGTTCGTGGGGCTGGCGGCCTGTGGTGGCACTCGTGCCGATCGTTCTGTTGCCGGCCCTCGGGATGCTACCTTCCACTGCGCTAGGGTATTCGAGTCCACGTTCTTTCGCGCTTGAGGCCACGGTCGGGGGAGGCGGCGGTCGCTATTTCACAGGAGCGCCGAACGATGCCTATGACTGTTCGGTCTGTCACGTGGCCGCCGGCAACGAGGCCGCGATTTCGGTACGTGGGCTCTCAGACCCAATCGAAGCTGGATCCGAATATGAGGTAGAGATCAGCTGGAAGACAGATTTGAAGGGATTCTCCCTGAATGCCGAGGTCTTCGATGTGCGTGGGCACAGGGCGGGGGTGTTCGGCGTGATCGACTCGGAGGCGGTCGATAGCGCTGATCTGTGCGTGATGGGGACCCGTGCGACGATGCTGGCCGACACTGCGGAGGGTCGAACGATCGTACAAACGGATGATTGCGGAGCCATGCGGGCTCGATTTCTATGGACCGCACCCGAAGTGGGAGAGCCCCCTGCGTATCGGTTTCAGGTCGCAGGGATAGCGACCAACCGTGATGCGGGTCCGTTTGGGGATCAGCCAGCTTTTCTCTCCGTGGAACTCAGTCGGCCTGACCTGGGCCAAAAAGGGTGCTCGATGACGAATAATTCGAAGACGATCAACGGATTTGGACTTGGACTTGGACTGCTCGGGATGTCGCTCTTTCGACGGAGAAGGTCTCCGTGGAGGCGGGCAGTGCCGAAGGAGGGCTCCGTTGGGCAGTCACCTCGGTTTTTCACAACTTTGTGTGTGGCTATCGTCGTGGGCTTGTGCGTGAGCGCGTGCGCACCGATACCACCGGCGACGCGAGGGCGCCTTGCTCAGCCGGACATGCGTGTGGGAGGTGCGAGTCGGCTGATGGCAGGTCCAGAACACGCGCTTGAGTACAGAGAGGGTGCCGTAGGAGGTCGCGGCGCCGGTGGGGGAGGGTGTGGATGCGGCTGAAAATTGAAGCCACGTGGCTGGCGGCATTTTTGCTCGGAGCGTGCGACACGGGGAGCGGAGGACTGGAAATTGTTTCCGAGGGGTCGGGTGAGGGGAAGCATTCAATGGAGTCGGGTAGCGACACCGACTCCATTGGGAGTCCACCGAGCGCGACGGGTAGCTCCCAACACGAGTTGGGGGAGCGCGTGGTGGCGGCTGGAGGACAGTGGCGGTTTCTCGTCGCTGATTCGGCGCCCGCGGGATGGACACAGCGTGATTTTGACGATTCTGGATGGGAGACCGGCAATGCACCGCTTGGCGTTAACGCGAGAGGGATCAACACGGTGGTGCCCAGGCAGGGCGGACAGGTGATTTATCTGCGTACCCGTGGCGCCGACTATGTTGCGAAGCCGGGGTCGATCGCGCTGCTTAGAATGCGGCGTGATGACGCTGCCGTTGTCTACGTCGACGGTACGCATCTCGTGAGCTCGAATGTATCTGAGGTCTGCAGCGTCGAAAAAACCTGTCCTCGCCACGAGGTCATGGAGCGAGAGTCCAATATCTATGTGTCGGCGGTCGCCGATGCCACCGCCTTTGGTGATGGTGAAAGCACGATCGCGGTGGAGGTTCATCCCAAAGGACAAGACGACGATGACTGGGTCTTTGATCTGGAGCTCAGTCTCGTCGATGCGGACGAGCCGGCCGCCCGGTGGGAGGCGACGGTTTCGACACTGAATTACAATGGAAAATATTCGCCCAATCAGGCTGTGGCCTACTGGATCGACCGTGCAGACGGTAAATTTGTGAAAACACTTGCGGTGTATGCCGACAAGCAACAAGAGCATTTGATCCACTGGAGAATAGCGAGTGGAGACGAATGCGCGGACGCGGAGACAGGGGCGACCCGAACCATGCCGCGAACCGATGTCGTTCGTTGGGATGGGACAGATAGCTCGGGAAAAAAGGTTCCGGACGGCGAATATCGACTTCGCGTGGAGATCGTCGAGGAGCACTCGAACGATGGCGCGGAGCCGGGGCGTCTGGACTCGTTCTCTTTTAGTTTGGGGGGGAACGTGAGCTATCAGCAACTCGAACCCGTCGGTCTCGCATACGATGTTTGCATTACGACCCCATAGGGTCCGGACAATCGATCCGTGAGAGCCTGTGGATCGCTGACTTCGCAAGAGCGAGGTATTTGGGATCTTGTTCGATGCCGATGCTGCGGTAGCCAACAGCCTGGGCCGCAGCGAGTGTCGAGCCTGAGCCCGCGAAGGGGTCGAGGACGATGCCTCGTCCGAGGGGAAGACTCGCCCGCACCAGCTGTCTCATGAATGCCTGCGGCTTGAGGCTGGGGTGCGGAGCGAGCAGGCGCTCGCGTTTGTGGGTGGGCGCGGAGCGAATTACATCACCGAAGGGTCGTTGACCTGAGATTCGCCGTAGACCCCCCGTGCCCCATTTCCGAAGATTGTCTTGCACACGTCCATCCAAGGGGACTCGAAAGAGGAGCCACGGCTCCGCCATCGAACGTGGCATGACTGTGACATCCGAAAATTCCGTGTGGGCGTTCTTGGGCCGATCGCCGCCGCGCATGGTCATGACCAGCCTGGTGATGGTTCCACGAATTTCGAGTCCAGCCGCTTCGAGCGAACGAGCGACGCGATGGGCGACGAGTGGGTTCGTCGCAAGCATGACGTGGCCACCGGGTACGAGCACACGGTTGATCTCACGTCCCCACAGCAGAAAAAAATCACTCATGTTTTTCAAGTCCGCTGGCGAGAGCGTGGTGAAGCGGGGAACGGGGGCGCGTGTTGTCCCCCCGATCACAGGCGGTTTTCGCCAGACTCCCCCCGAGCCACTACGGAGTTTTTGTTGCTGAATCGGTGTGTATTCCACCAGTCCGTAGGGGGGATCGGTGACGACGGCATGCAGCGTGTTTGTGCGTCGACGGCCTAGCCACAGAAGGCAGTCCGAGTGGTAGACGGTGGCCTTTCCCCGCGTGAACGCAGCTTTCATGGTCGTGCTCGTCGATCGAAGGTCTGCGGACGCGGCGTTGGGCGCAGATCTCATCTAGACCGCCGAATTTATCATCTCAGGGGTTCGCGTCCAAGATTCGCGGCGAGGAGAGTCTGTGGCGGATCTGTGTTGAATCTGGACAGATGTTCAGGCATGGTCGTGCGGGACACCCATGCTCGCTCGACTCTGCTGCTTGGACCTCGACACTTTTTTTGTTTCCGTCGAGCGAATATTGGATCCGAGTCTTGTAGGAAAGCCTGTGGTGGTGGGAGGGCGGCCGGGATCTCGTGGGGTCGTGACGGCAGCGAGCTACGAGGTCCGCGAGCGTGGCGTGAGGTCGGGGATGCCTCTAAGTCGGGCGGTCGCCTTGGCACCACATGCGATCTTTTTGCCGACACGTCATGATACCTATGGGGGCTATTCACAGAAGGTATGGAAGATCGTCGAAAAATATTGCCCAACGATTCAGGTTGCGAGCATCGATGAGCTGTATATGGATTTCAGAGGATGCGAGCGACTCTATCGGCGGTCCGAAGACGTCGACGACGATCGAACGATCGAACGGGTCGTTCGAGAGCTGACCGCGACCATTCAGTCGGAGCTGGGGTTGCCAGCGAGTGTGGGGATCGCTCGCAGCAAGATCGTAGCGAAAATCGCCAGCGGCCTCGCAAAACCTGCCGGAGTTCTTTTTGTTCCTGAAGGCAATGAGGCCCAGTTGCTCTCGCCCCTGCCGGTGAGAAAATATCCCGGAATCGGTCCGGCAGCCGAGGAGCGGCTGGCCGCCGCGGGAATCGTGACCTTGGGACAGATTCTTACGGCATCCGAGGCGAAGCTCAAAATGATTTTTGGATCGAGGGTCGCGTCGATCCAGCGGGGAATCCGAGGCGAATCCGAAGGGAAAATCGATGCCGCCGCGCCGGCTTTCCGTGAGCGCGATGTGGAGGTCACCGGGGTCGGAAGCATCTCAAACGAACGGACGTTTCGGGAGGACGTCGACGACCCGCAATCGATCGACGCGATGTTGTGTTCGCTGGCGGAACGGGTGTGTTGGCGAGCTCGTGCGCGCGGGCTCAAGGCGCGGACGATCAGTCTCAAATTTCGCTATGGCGATTTTCAGACCTGCTCGCGGTCCCGGACGTTGGAGCCGACCGATTCGGAGTCTGTGGTGCTCGATGTTGTCCGGTCGCTGCTCGCCGATTCTTGGACACGAACACGACCTCTTCGGTTGGTGGGGGTTGGGATTTCCAAGTTCGACGCAAACCGGCAGATCGATCTGTTTTCGGATACCACCGAGTTTCATCGCGCCGTCGATAGCGTTCGTGACCGATTTGGATTCGAGTCGCTGCGCCTGGCGAGTACGGCCGAGACCGGAAAAAAATACTCCACATCAGTGCCACCGGACCGCGAGAACGAGGACGGGCCCGCGCCACGCGAGAACACAAAGACCCGGGCGGACCGTCCCGGTCGCCGGCCCAGGGGCCCAGGGTCCAAGAGGCGCGACGCTCGGTAGGGGCGCCCAGAGCGAGGCGGAGTTGCTCTGCCCGTTTCTTACCGGAGTTTGAAGCCATCGGTGAATGGCCGCCGACCGGGTCGTCGCGTCCAGAGGGCGGGACAGCCAGGGAAAAATCACGGCGCAAACGGAGTCATTCACGGAGAACAGATCGTGCATCGTCGGGGATGATGCTGAGTCAAACTTATTGTGCGTGCATTGAAGGTGTTGAGGGATTCATCGTCACCGTCGAAGCCGACGTGGGCAAGGGTCTCCCATGCTTGACGATCGTTGGCCAAACATCCGGGGCGCTGAATGAGGCCCGCGACCGGGTCCGCAACGCGTTGAGCCATTGCGGTCATGCGATCCCTCCACGTCGGCAAGTGGTGAATCTCGCCCCGGCGGATCGCCGAAAAGGGGGGTCTGGGATGGACCTCGCGGTTTCGTGCGCATTGTTGTTGTGTCATGGCATTGTTCCTGAGGGGAGTCTCGATGACACGCTGTTGTGGGCGGAACTTGGTCTGGATGGCACGCTACGTCCTGTTGCGGGCACACTCGCGGTCGCTGATTGCGCCCGCAAGGCTGGATGTACGACGATTGTTGTAGCGAAAGAAAATTCAGGAGAGGCGAATCTTATCCCTGGGCTCGATGTCCTCGCCGTCTCGGGGTTGCCGGAGCTTGTGAGCCATTTGCGTGGGGAACGGCCGATTAAGAGGGGCGTCTCCCCGTCTGTTGAGCTTGTCCCCGAAACGGGCGTGCATTCAGATATGGCAGATGTTCGAGGTCTCTCGGTCGCCCGTCTCGCGCTTGAGGTGATGGTCGCTGGTGGTCACAATCTTCTTTTTCACGGGCCCCCGGGCGTCGGTAAAACGATGCTTGCGCGCCGTGCCTGTGGATTGTTTCCGACACTCGATCGAGAGGCGGCGCTCGAAATCACAAAAATTCACGATGTTGCGCGGCGGAGAATGTGCGGGCGGCTGCTTCAGAATGCCCCGCTGAGATCGCCCCACCACACCGTGAGCGCGGCTGGATTGCTAGGGGGCGGATCTCCGCCACGCCCGGGAGAGGTGAGTCTTGCGCATCGAGGGCTTTTGTTCTTGGACGAGCTTCCTGAGTTCCCCAGGGCATGCATCGAAGGCCTTCGAGAGCCCCTCGAAGATGGAGAGGTCTCGATCGTCCGGGCGGGCTATGCATGCCGGTTTCCTGCTCGGTTTCAGCTGATGGCGGCCATGAACCCCTGTCCTTGTGGGTACTTGGGTCATCCAGAGCGGGCCTGCATCTGTTCGCTGTCCTCTATACAGCGTTATCAGAAGAAGGTTTCAGGGCCCTTCATGGACAGAATGGATCTTGTGGTGCCGGTCACGCCGGTGGACCCAAAGACGCTCGGGGGCCAGCAACAGGGCGAGAGCTCAGCGGTGATACGTGCGCGTATCGTCCGAGCGCGGGATCGGCAGGAGAGGCGTCTTGTGGGTACTCCCTGGCGCACCAACGCTGAGATCTCAGCTGGAAACGAGGCGATGCAGCGGTTGTGCCCGCTGACTGAAAAGGCTGCGAAAATGCTCGAATCACTCACGCGAAGTCGTGCTCTGAGCCCCAGGGCGCAGCATCGGCTTCGGCGTGTAGCACTCACTCTCAAGGACCTGCGCGAGGTCGGTGACGTGAACTCACGGGTTGAGGCGAGATTTGTCGCAGAAGCCGCTCATCTGCGTCGTCTACCCGATGTTGGAGTTGGCTGAAGACGAGCGCTCTATGGCCACACGCATCTTGCGAGCGATGAATTGTTGGATCAGTCGGTTTGCCCAGCGCGGTGACAAGGATGAAAACTGCGCGAGGCGGCGGTTTACAAAGCCAGGAAAGACAATGGCGCGGCCCCGGGAGAATCCCCGGTAGCTCTCCATCGCACATTGCTCTGCGGAGATTACCATGAACTCCGGTGTCGGCATTCCGGTCGTATTGGCGGCGACCTCTGGAAACTCCGTTGCGACGGGTCCGGGGCAGATCTGCGTGATGCCAACACCGGTTCCGGATAGTTCTGCACGAAGGGTATCTGTGAACCCGGTGACGTAGTGCTTGGATCCAATGTAGGTGGCGAGTCCCGGAAGGTAGGAGACACCAAAGACCGAGCTGATGTTGAGAATCCCGCCACGGCGACGGCTGATCATCGAAGGTAGGAGACGGCGGGTAAGATGGGTGAGGGCGATGACATTCAGGTGGAGCATCCGTTCCAGTTTTGTCCAACTGGAACCTTCGAAGAACGATTGATCACCAAATCCAGCATTGTTGACGAGGATATCGATGGGGTCGGCCTCGGACTGTAGACGAGAAAGGAGCCGTTCTCGCGCCTCCCCATCGCTGAGATCGCAACAGAGCACGAGGACTCGGAGCGACGGGTGTGCGCCGATCAGTTGGGCACGAAGCTCGTTGAGCAGGTTTTCGCGACGGGCGACAAGAATGATGGTGCTGGCTCGGGACGCAAAACACGTAGCGAGGGCACGACCGATACCCGCCGATGCGCCAGTGATGAGAACCGTTCCGTCGAGCGGGAGCTGCATCGCGCGAGCATAGCAGGGAGGGCCACGATGGAGGAATGGGGGTTGCTCGTAAGTTAGGTTGGCGGGTATGTCGAGGGAATCTCGTCGCTTCGGCTGCCAATTTCGCCCTCGACCTCCATTCGATAGCCAACGCCACGGATCGTTCTGATCTGAAAGCCGCCATGTTCCTTCCAGTCGAGCTTTCGCTTGATTGAGGAGACGAAATTGTCGACGGTGCGTTCGTCGACGACGACTTCCTTGCCCCAGACTTCATCGAGGAGCTCCGCGCGGGTCAATGCGCGATCGCGGTGTCGCAAGAGGTAGACCAATAGATCGAACTCGGTGCGTGTCAGCTCGACGGGGCGGCCCCCGGGAGTGGCGAGTTTGCGCGCGGAGACGTCAAGGGTGTAGCAACCAAAGTTGAGCCCCGCATCGAGCGCTGCGCTCTCGGGGGTGCCACCTCGACGAAGGAGCGCCTTGACACGTAGGAGCAGTTCTCGGAGTCGATAGGGCTTCGTGAGATAGTCGTCCGCCCCTGCCTCAAATCCACGCTCAAGGTCATCTTCGAGAGTACGCGCGGTGAGCATCATGATCATCAACGCCGGTCCCTGGGCTCGTAGCTTGCGACATAGGGTGTAGCCGTCCATATCTGGCAGCATCAGGTCGAGTATGGCGAGCGCATGGTGGGGCGAGCGCTGATAGGCCAGGAGCCCGGTCTGAGCGGTTGTGCACAGTTCAACGGTGAAACCCTCGTCTTCCAAGTTGTCGCGCAGCGCGAGACCGAGATTTTCGTCATCTTCGACGATCAAAATTGTTGTTTGAACACTGGACATTGCATTGCTCTTGTCAAAAGCGAAGCTCGAAGGTGGTGCCGCACGGGGAGGATTCGAGGACGGTGATGTCTCCGCCGTGAATCTGCATAATTCGTCGACAAATGGCCAGGCCGAGTCCGCTGCCACGGCTATGGGCGGATCCAAGATCACGTCCACGTTGAAACTCATCAAAGATTGTAGCGATTTCCGCCTCGGGAATTCCCACTCCGTTGTCCTTTACGCGGATGTAGAGGGCCTGCTGTGAGGGGGTCCTGTGCTGACGCCGCCAGGTTTTTGTGGGCGCGGCGGCAGATTCTCGATGAGCGCTCACTTCGATACGAACCGGGTCGCATTCATTGTACTGAGCCGCGTTGCGGATCAAGTTCAAGAACATCAAGCGTAGGAGATCTGGATCAGCCTCGATCTCCGCACCCTCGAGTCCCCGCAGTGTTACGACGGCGGACTTTCGTGTCCAGAGGTATCGGTCGGCATCGATTCCCGCAACGAGTTCTTCGATAGACACTGCATCTTCGAGCCGGGGTTCGAGCCGTCCCTTTTCAAGACGATTGAAGGACAAGATGTTTTCGACAAGAAAGCTCAGGCCATCGATGTCTCGAACGATTCTCGAAGGATAATCACGGGCTCTTGTGTCTCCTGAAAATCGTCGTTCGAGGGTCTCCGCGAGCAGGCGCATCGAGGCCAGGGGAGTCCGTAATTCGTGGCTGACCGTCGCCACGAAATCCGACTTGAGTTCAATAAATTGCTGTTTTCGTTTCTGGGTGAGCAGCGCCAGGGCGGCAATGGCAAGAGCGAGCAGAGCGACGAGCACGACAAGTCCACTCTTTAGATGGTAGCGCTCGATGATCGCCCCGGTGGTCGTGGCCCAACGAAGGGAGTCGATCTCGAGGTTGACGCCCTCGGCAGCTTGAAATTCAGCGACGGTTTCAGCGACAACGAGATTGTCTTGAAGATCGAGCAACGCGCGGCGGACCATGTCCGCTCCGACGGATTCAACCAAAGATGCCAGGTCGATCGCGGTGCCCACGACCTGCCCGTCGGGAAGGGGCGCCATGTACCAGGTCCCATGCATGGCTAAGGACGGGCCTGAGACGCGTTTCGGGACCGGAAGCGGTGCGCGGGCACTTTCCCGAAAGCGCATCTCAAAGTCGGTGGAGTCGACGCTCGCGTCTGCACACATCCGTACCAAGGTCTCGCCGAGAAACTCAAAATCGTCGATCCTCAGTGAGCCGCGCGCTCGTAGGAGTCGTGACTGCAAGGCCGGAATCATGAGGCCGTCCCCCATATCAAGACCGTGGTCGAGCAAGCGAAACAGCATCGGGCTTGGTTTCCCATTTTGGATGTAGAGCCGAAGTACGGCCATCATGTACGGGAGGTCGACGGCACCGGAGAGCGGGTACTGGCTGCGGTGGTGCAAGATGTCACTGAAACTGCGATCGATCGCGCCGGGATCTTCGGTCCGCAAGGCGGCGATGAAGTGAGCTCGGAGTCGCAGGCGGATTGTCCAATGTGAGAAAATATTGATCTCCGGGATGGAGGCATCCATGTCGACGAGTTGGTGATAGAGGATCTTTGCAGGAGATCCTCCGCCCAGCGCTGTCGGGATTCGGCGGGGAAACATTTGCTCCCCAGCGACACGAAGGTAGACTGTATCCGTGGAAATTCGTGGGTCGTGTTCGGCATTTTCGATGCGCGCACGAGCCTTTTCGAGTTCACCGTCGAGCTGGGTCAGGAGTGCGACGGCCGCATATTGTTGCAGCGCACGGCGACGTTCAGCGAGGGCCGTGAGGGCATCGTCTCGCTCGTCCATAAACACCCCTTGCAGAGCGGTGAGGCCAGTCAATGTCGCCATGAGGCCGATGACCAGGGCGATCAGTGTTGGAAGCAGTCGGCGAATCATGGATGGCCATGGACTACGCTGGCACCGGGGCGGGCCTACGGCGCAGCGCGACAGTGTGACAATAACAAGTGTGCCACGATGGCCTGAATATCTCGATCTCTAGGAGGAGCGAGGTGACAACGGCCCGTAGGGCACGTTTGGGCGCCGGGGGGGGGGGGCCCCTCCATTCTTACGGGTCGAGGGTGCCCGCGCGCAACTCGGTTCGGGATCCTTCAGGGAGTTGCGACTGGGCCACCCTGGTCCGTCGATGGGACGCGATTGTGGCTCGCGGCGTATCAACCTAAGGAGATCGCACAGATGCCGGATGGCCCCATGGACGCATGGTACGTGACCATGGCAACCAAAAAAACGAAGAGTCGCGCCGATGAAACCACGGGGCGATTGCAAATCATCGGCAAGACCATCAGCGACGTCTGCGCCCGCCACGGCAAAGAGGCGATCATGGCGCTTGGTGGAGACCCTGGTCATACGCGTCACCATGCGATCATCCGGACTGGTTCATTTGGCCTCGATCGAGCCCTGGGCATCGGTGGGTTGCCGCAAGGGAGAATCATTGAGATCTATGGTCCAGAGAGTTCAGGGAAGACGACGCTCACGCTGCACGTGATCGCGGAGGCCCAGAAATCCGGGAAAATTTGTGCCTTTATTGACGCTGAACACGCCCTCGATAGCCGCTACGCGGCGAAGCTCGGAGTGAATCTCGATGAGCTTCTCGTCAGTCAACCGGACCACGGGGAGCAGGCCCTGGATATCGTCGATGCGTTGACTCGATCTGGGGCGATGGGCCTGATCGTGATCGACTCGGTCGCGGCGCTTGTCCCTCGCAGCGAACTGGAGGGCGAGATGGGAGATCGACATCTTGGCCTTCAAGCTCGGCTTATGAGTCAAGCGATGCGAAAGCTCTCAAGCATCGCCCAAAAGACAGGGACAACAGTCATTTTTATCAATCAGCTACGCCACAAAATCGGGGTTACGTTTGGCAGTCCAGAGGTGACGACGGGAGGGAATGCGCTCAAGTACTATGCGTCCGTTCGGCTCGACATTCGTAGAATTGCCACAATAAAAGAGGGTGACGAAGCGCGTGCCAATCGATGCCGCGTCAAGGTTGCGAAGAACAAGGTCGCGCCGCCCTATACGACCGCTGAGTTTGAGATCGTCTTCGGATCGGGCATCGATCGGGTTGCGGAGGTGCTTGATCTAGCGATGGAACAGGGGTTGATCAGCAAGGCCGGGAGTTGGTTTTCGCAGGGCGATCGTCGGCTCGGTCAGGGGCGTGTCAACGTGATCAGTTGGCTACGTACCAACCCCGATGAACTCAAAGCGCTTGAACGGAGCCTCTCGTTAGATTCTTTGGGCGGGAGCGCCGTGAAGCCTCAGACCGCGGGTACGCCCAGTGCGGGACGCCCTCCCGGACGGTCCACGAGTGGCTTGCTCGACAAAGTCGCCGCCTAGTTCGCGCTAGGGGCTGTCGGCCCGTTCGCCATATTGCGACCGGGCCCGCGTTGACGATCGCTAGCGCTTGATAATCTCGATCTCAAATTGGTCAAAGACCGGAGCCGAGGGGCTAACGTAGGGCTTGTGGTTGTTGTACTGGAGCCCTGTCGAGAGCTTGGTGATCCCAGGTCTGGGAAAGGACCCGCCCGGGATCGAGCCATGGACGCCGGAAGGGTCGTCGACCTCGTCTTGGGTCTTGGGCCGCACAGAGGTTACATACTTTGAAGAGCACTCTCCGCCGACGCCGCCGTTGAGGCAGCTAGGAAAGTCGTCGAGCAAATACATGTGGGCGTGTCCGTACTCGTCGAAGTTGGCGGGATCACCTTCGCATCCCTCGGTACTTTCAAAGTCCTCCTGGGTACAGGTATCCCCCTCGATCACCATATCGAAGTTGATCGCGCCAATTTTTACGGCCAATTCTCGACCTGCCAGGTGAAGGCTTCCGGGTCCCGGCTCCATGATTCCTACGTGCGGAGCGCCATCATCGATGAAGAAGGCACGGTGGCCCGAAGCCGAGGGGTTTGGATAGCGGAAGCCGTCACCGAACTTTACTTGGACACGGATATGGTGCGCGCCGGCGCTGTAGTTAGCGAGGGTCTCTGCGGAGATGGGGATGGTGATACCGTCTGCAGCGTTGCCGGCGTCGATCCGTGACTCGAGGACATCGTCGTCGATTCTCAGCTCGACGAAGCCATCTCCATCGGTGTGACCCGCGCTCTTGCTGAGCTCGAGATCATTGATACGGACCGTAATGGTCATGCCCTCGCCCTGTGTGACCGCGGTGATGGAGTCGGGCTCTGGAGACAGGATTTCGAGAGAAGGCCCAAGGTCGCTCACGCATCGAAAGAGGCTACAGACGAACTGATTTGAACAGTCTGTGTCACTGTCACAGCTGTAGGCTCCCTCGGCATTCTCATCGAAGTCGCCGGTAAAACAACCCGCGAGCACCGCGGAGGAGAAGGCCATCGCGGAGAACAGACTGGGGCGCAGGGAAGTGGCGAAGAGCCGTTTCGAAGAAAAATGTGTTGTGGACATGGTTTCTAGAACCTCCCCGTCAACGAGAGTCCGGGGCCTGTGGGTCCGAAGGTTGGTGTGAGACGGCTGACAGAATCGGAGCTTGAGCTCGTCTTCTTCTTTGCCATGGCGCCGACGACGAGGAGGGCGAGACCCGTGAGCGCAACGGCGCTGCCGATACCGATACCCAGCATCTGCACAAGCTCGGCGCGCTTGCCATCGTCGTTGAGTGTGCTGGCCTGTGCGAGCGAGAGTTCGTCAGGGTTTCCGGCGTAGACTGCGTCGAGCTGATCGCTGCTATCCTTTGCCTGAAGCCCGAAGGGGATTCCGAGCCCGACCCCGACCGCAGCTCCGAGCCCGGTCAGGAGGGTCCCCGAAATGAGAAGTCTCTTCGTGTCGCTCTTTGGCGCTCGCTCTAGGTCCTGGTGGGGAGCCGTGGGGCGGGGGGTTGTGTCTTGGTCATCCCGTTGTTTGGAAAGGCGGTCAATCTTATTTTGAATATTCGCATGATCCGAGGGATTGGACCGCAAATAGGCGCGATACGAGGTGACCGCCTGCTCGATCTTTTCAAGCCCTTCATAACATTGTCCGATGTTGTAGTGAAAATCGGGCGAGGGGTGTAGGCCCTGTGCGTCCTGAAAATGTTCTAGTGCCACCTGATAGCGCCCGGCGGAGTAGGCCTCACGGCCACGTTGGAAGGCTTGAAATGCCAACTCCTTGCCGGATGGTTTCGGCTGGACGGCGTTGTTGGCTCCGACTGCGATACTGGGGTTATCCGGTGGTGGCGAGGTTGTCTTCGGATCCGCAGGAGCCGGGACGCTCGTTGGCACTGAAGGGCCGGCGAGTGTGTCAGGATTGTAAAAGTTAACAGCACAACATGCTGTTAGCCCCGCGAAGACTCGGGCACGGACTCCGTGGCGGGTACGTTTCTCGAGGGAGGAGGAAGGATTCGAAGGAGTCGTTTGCATGTCGCCCGAGCGGGGTGAGCCGGATGACGATATAGCAGTGGAGATCGTGGGTCTCTAGTCCCAATGCCGGCCGTGGACACCATTTTCCTTGTTCTTTGGCGCGGGACGTGAGCCACCGAGGATGCTGGGATGCGGCGGAGCGTTGCTGTGGCATCGCCCACAGGGCAGGTACAAGCCACAGAGCATTGTCGATTGGGCTTTCGCGTACGGGGCAAGATCTTGCCAGAAAATGAGCGTACTAGACGCGATGTCGCTCTTTGCGTGATTCGCTAAAGCTTGCTCGGCGGAAGCGCGGGTCTCTGACAAGGTGGGCCGGAGGGTTTCCACATCGTCCCGATATCGGGAAGACTCTCAGCGATGGCCGCAGTTGTCGCCCTAATTGTCCTGCTCGCGTTTGCGCTCGGATTTCGTTTCTACGCTGCGTTTGTGGGTCGAAGCATCTTCGAGGACGACGAAAATCTGTCCACCCCGGCGCATGTGCACGCCGACGGTCGGGACTTTGTTCCCACCAGAAAATTCGTGCTCTTCGGGCATCATTTTACGTCGATCGCTGGCGCCGCGCCGATCATTGGACCGTGTGTTGCCGCCTATTGGGGGTGGTTGCCGGCGTTGGTTTGGGTTGTGCTAGGAACGATATTTATGGGCGCGGTGCACGATTTCGGTGCGCTGGTGGTGAGTGTTCGCGAGGGAGGAAGATCGATCGCAGACATCACGGGGGGAGTGATCAGTGCACGCGTCCGAATGATGTTTCTTTGTTTTGTGATGGTGTTGAGCTGGTTGGTGTTGGCCGTTTTCGCCATGGCGATCGCGGGCATGTTCGCGGCGGTGCCGAGTTCTGTACTTCCTGTAAATGTGGCGATTCTCGTCGCCTTGGCGGTCGGTTGGCTGATTCACGTGAAGGGAGTGCGTCCACTCGTGCCTTCGCTCGTCGCGCTTGTGATCCTCTACGCTTTTGTGTGGATCGGTACCGAAATTCCCATTGATCTCACGGCATCGCGTGCTCATGGGGGACTTGGCCTGAGCGCCGACGAGGCGGTCTTCACTTGGATACTGCTGCTCTTTGGCTATTCGGCGATAGCGAGTCTGCTGCCCGTTTGGCTGCTTCTTCAGCCACGAGATTTTGTAAACAGTCACCAACTCCTGGTCGGGCTGAGTCTGCTTTTTGTCGGTCTATTTATCGCGCATCCAGATTTCGATGCGCCCGCGATCCGTGCCGAAAGTGAGGGCGCGCCACCACTTTTTCCGGTTCTGTTCGTGACCATCGCTTGTGGGGCGATATCAGGGTTTCATGGCCTCGTGTCGTCTGGAACGACCTCGAAACAGCTCAACCACATGCGGGATGCGAGGGCGATCGGTTACGGGAGTATGCTGGGGGAGGGCGCCCTTGCCCTGGCCGCGACGATGGCGGCTGTGGCAGGAATTGGTCTGGTCGGTGGGACGGAACTTGTGGCCCAAGGTGCCGTCGACGACCTGAGTTGGGCGGTTTACTACGACAGCTGGGCGCACGCGGGCGCCAACAAGGCGACGGCTTTTGTCTTGGGCGGCGGGGCATTTTTGCAGCAGTTGGGGCTGTCTGCGGAGATTGCTCAGACCATGATGGCGGTGATGGTTATTTCGTTTGCATCCACGACTCTCGATACCGCCACCCGGATCGAACGATTCATCGTCAGTGAAGTGGGGGAGGCGGCCAAGGTGAAAGTGCTTCAACGACCGTGGGTAGCGACCTGTATCGCGGTGGTGCCCGGGATTTTCTTGGCGACGTGGACGGTAGATGGTCGTCAGGCGGGATGGCTCTTGTGGCCGATATTCGGAGCCAGCAACCAAATGATCGCAGCACTAACCTTGCTGGTATTGGCGTTGTATTTTTGGAAACGGGACCGTCCGGTGTTGCCCTTGGTGATTCCGATGGTCCTCGTGATGGGGATCGCCTTTGCTTCTCTCGCCATGAACGCCAAGATCTTCATGCAAGTGGAGAACTGGACGCTGATGGCGATCACCTTGGTGCTGCTAAGCTTGATGGTCTGGATGGCCGTCGAGGGGCTGACCGTATTTGTTCGGCTTCGGAGAGAGCGAGCGGCAAAGGGAAAACGTCTTTTAGAGCGCTGATTTTAGTGCGGGGAGGCGTTGGAGGATCAACCCAACGTACCGGCCGTCCGGGAATCGCTCGAGATAGATGCGCCCACGAGCGTGTCCTTCTGAGACCCTGCCTGATTCAATGGACGCCAGTACTAGCTTGTACATGGCGAGTTGAGCATGTTGATGCTCGGGCGCTCGGCGCAAAAATCGTTCAAAATAAATCGTTGCGGACTGATAATCGTGAGCGAAGTCCATGCGAAGCATCCCGATCAGGAGGAGTCCTTCCACCGATTCGGGGAGTTCGCCGTATTTGTCCATGAACCCGGTCAGACAATTTGCAGCTCGGAACCGGTTCTCCGGGGAGGCGATCAAATCTCGGCACACGTCCAAGCTGCGGTTGATCTCTTGTCGCCTGGAGAGCGCCATGTCGTTAAGCAGCTCGGCAATTAGATCTTCGCTCTGGTTCGGCAGCGGCTGTTGTTTTGTCGATGCCCGGCGGGGCGGGAGAGCGTGGCCATTCGCCGGTGCGATTCGCGGATCCATAACGAACGCAAGGGTTCGCTTCGAGGGGTCGTCGCTCAGGCCCGGCACCACCCAATTCGCCGGGATTTCACCATCGGCGAGGCGTGGAACCTCTTCGGCCATTCCCAACATTTCTTCGCGAGTTTGGTTTGAGAGTGGAAGTGCCGCCGCGACTTCGATTCGACCGAGGTCACCGTAGGCTGAATTTGCGACGTCGTAGCGCGAGCCCGCGCTCACCTCGGCAATGCGGTGCCCTTTGTCGGGGTCAAGCACCTCGACCTTTCCTCGAAGGACCGAGACCACGGTGTCGCCGGCGGGGTCGACCGCGACTGTGAAAACGGTTCCAACCACCCGAACAATGGATGTCGGAGTGCGGACCTGAAGGATTGGATCTTCGGCGATCCGGTCGTAGCGGACCGCCAACATGCCTTGATCAAGATTTAATTCGATCAGGGATGATGACGCCTTGCTCCAGTCGCCGCGGCTTCCCGGCTCGAGACTGGCAAGTATCTTCCCGACCAGTGCCATTTGCATCGGGTCGGTGTGGTCGATCTCGAAGTGTGTGCCCTCCGAGAGGTTCTCGTGGCTGATGCGCAGCCCCGAATCTGTCGACAGGCGAGCGTCGCCGGCGACAATTCGCCCGAAGGTGCGCACTCGATTGATGCCGCCTTTGCGGAGCATCGGTATCGTTGACCGGTTTTTGTCCGCCCACGTGGGTCTTGCGATTTCGACGCCGGAGGATTCTTCGTCGATCGAGCGTAGATCCGTCATGAAGTTCGGGGCGACGAGCGAGAGCGTGAGCACAGCAGCCGTTGCGAATAGCGCTGCAATGCCGGCGGAGAGTGCTCCGGTCCGGATGAAATTCGCGGGCCGACGTTTGTGTCGGCGCATAATTGCCGAGAACTCGCGGGTGCGCTGGCGGTCGCCGAGTTCGGGTAAGATCGGGCCGAGATAGGCCGCTCTGAGCAGTCGGTCGGCTCGTCGACAGCCCGCGCAGCCGCGCATATGATGGTGATATCGATCTGCGATGGACGTCTCTGCACGTTCGCCAATGACGCGTTCGCTATCTTCCCGAAATTCTTGGCAGCCGTAGCGGGGCGTTTGCATGGGAGGGGGAGTCATGATCGGCCGAATGTGCGTATTACACGAGCTGGCGCAGTTGTTTTCGCGCGCGGCTTAGGCGGTCTCCCACGGTGGAGATAGGGCGCTCGACGATTTGCGCGATCTCCACGAGAGTGAGGCCTTGATAGTGATAGAGCACGAAAATTTCGCGGAGCTCGGGGGGCAGCTGCGCCAACAGCCGCATCGCTTCGTCGCGTGCCTCGACCTTTCCGCTTGAGAGGTCCGTACCGCGGCTGAGGGCAAACCAATGAAACGCGCGTTTGACACGATTTCTGCGATATCTCTGTCGCAGTAGGTTGTGCGTGGTGTTGGCGGTGATCCGGTAGAGCCAAGTGCTGATCGCGGAGTTGCCCTTGAACCCGTCGAGTGATTGGAACGCGCGAGCAAATACGCTCTGAACGAGATCGTCTACATCTGCATCGGCTCCGAGCAGCCGGTAGAGGTGACCGCGAACTTGAGCCTGATGAGTTTCGTAGATGGATCGAAGCGCGCGTTGATCGCCCTCCCGGGCGCGGCGGAGAGTCTGCGTCTGGGCAGCCGTTAGATAGGCTGTAGAGGTCGGCTGAGCGGTGGCCTCGATGTCGGAGGCTCGGGGATTTTGGACTTGCTCCATGGTGTACAGATGCGTGCGGGCTGCGTCTTGAACTTCGACAACCGTTGTAGAAAAAATTCCGGAGATCGATGGTCTTCAAACTATATCATCGCGCAGGGATCGTCGCTTGATCCTCGGAGATGCCAGGAAGTTGAACAAATACTGTGTGCTGACATTTGATTTGTACGTCAGGCAATGTTCAAAATAGTGATCACACTCCGACTTAGGCGCCGAGACGCGAGCCACTTTCGCAGGCGGAACTGGCGCGCGAAGTCGGCATGGTTCTCGGACAGGAGCTTGCTACCCTGGATGCCGTATGAGCTGGGTACATCGAATCACGGCTGCGGCAGGCCTTCTCTCGGTGGTGGCGGCCGGAGTTTTTTGGGTTGCAGCGAAGACTGACACCTCGGCCCAAAAAACTCGCACCTTGCTCGCTCGCGAGGTTCCAGCTGAGGACGCGCGCGCCCGGGCGATGGCACGCAACCATAACTCGGCCGGCTCCAGGAGCTACTTCGATGCCGAACTTCAGGCAGATCTGGAGGCTTTTTCGCTGGCGCCGATGTCCATCGATATTCTGGCAGAGCCAAACCGCTTCAGCCTTCCAATCACCAAGCGAAGGTCATTGACGATCGGTGGAGAGCTTCGCGGAGACCATGTTCGTATCGAGGTGGTGGAGAAAAAAATCTCGGCACAGAGCCAAGGTATCTCCGTCAACCGCCTTCATTCGTTGGTGGTGGCTCGCAACGTCGGCGATGTTCCGATCGCATATTTTTTGGACGTCAAGGCGACCGGGGATGACGCTTGTGATGGGTCTCGCCGACATAACGCAATGGCGCTTCGGCCGGGAGAATCGGCCGAAGTGTTGGCGTGCCCCGGTCGTCGGCAGTTTCACGTGTCCGAGCTTCGGGTTCTGGAGTTGACCCCGATCGGCCACGTCTATGTGAGCCAGCTGCCTCCCGAGATCGTGGGCTATCCCGCCTTTGTTTCACGAGCGCATACAGGTGGCAGCGGAGTTCAGCCATGCACGCAGCTGCCCGCAGCGCAGCTGAACTCCCGGATTCGATCGGGTGAATTGCAGTGGGAGGACATCGTAGATTTTTTTAGTCGGCACAGTTGCGCCCGTCATTCGTTTGTTCCCGGCTATCGACGGGCGACGGCGACGCTGTCTCAGCTTCCCGTGAACGGGGAGAACGAATAAAAGACATCCTCTACGCATTCAATGAACGCGGTCCCGTCCTTCTCGCCTAGGCAGGGCGACCCGAAAGAGCTTGCTGCTCCTGATTTCGGATCAGCGAGGCGAGTCTGTTGGCGACCAAAATATCTGTGATACGAAAGTTAACTCCGAAGCCTGCATTGTCGTGGGTCGATTGGGTCCAGACGACCCGAGAAGGCAGCCGCAAGGGGGTTGTTCGACTGTCGAGACGCATCTCAAGATCGAAGATAAATCCGGTATTCGGGAGCTGTGGGGTCGTAATAAAGGTTCCGCCGCGACTGAGTTCCGTGATGTTGACCGCGTGAGGCGTCATGCCCCACCACCATCGAGCCTTGATCTCGGTAGCGACACGGCGATGACCTCGGGCGGTCGCTATTCGCAGTCCATTGACAACCTTCTGGATGTAATCGATCCGATGGGCGTGCACGCGGACGACCGGGATCACGAGGATGGGTGCTTGGCCGGGTTCACGGGATACGATGCGATGGACGACGCCTCGGAGCATCACCTCATCCGCGAGCGGTCCGAAGCTAACCTCGACGTTGATAGGATCACCGGGTTGCACCGATGCTCGCGAAGGAACCTCGAAGGTAGCGCCAGCGCTATCGCTGGTTGCCGGTCGAATCATTCGTAGCAGCGCCACGTCGCCTCGAATTCGGAGGACGCGGGGGCCAGCTCCGGGCCCCACTCGCGGTATGGAATGACTCGTCTCGTACATCGAACGCCCCCGTGTGCGCGACAGTAAGTGTGGCGGAACACGCGGACAACCGAGGCCCGGCTACGCAAGGCTCTGCGATCGAGGGTCTCAACAATTCCCGCATGGGCGCCGTGGGACTCGGGCATTTAGATCGGCCAATTTGCCAGCTGACCGCCTGTGACGGGCCATTTCGCCCGCCACAGGCGAAAAAGGGAAATACCTTCTCAAACCCCGCGGGTCCCTAAGGGTCGGTGTTATTCACTGTAATCACCGGCAGCGCTCGGGCTTCGCGGGCAGCGCCGCCTGCGAAGCGTCCAGTGCAGCGCTCGGATCTACAGGTGCGTGAGACCGAGGACGTCGACCATGTCGTAGAGCCCCGGTTTAGCTCCGCTCGCCCATCGCGCCGCACGCAGCGCCCCCCGAGCAAAAATACCGCGGTCGCCTGCGCGATGGATCAGCTCAATTCGTTCACCATCAGCAAGAAACATCAGCGTATGTTCTCCGACCGAGTCGCCGCCGCGAAGGCCGATGACACCAATTTGTTTGTCTTGGCGTTGCTGTTTTGAGCCGGATCGGGTGGTTACGACCACGTCTTCGAAATTGCGCTCGGTCGCCGTGGCCACGGCATGGCCGATTCTCAAGGCGGTGCCGGAGGGGGCGTCGCGTTTGTGTCGGTGATGCAACTCGAACATCTCCGCATCCCACTTCGGACCAAGAGCCTTGGCGGCGACACCGGCCAATCGACTGAGGACGGTGACCCCAACGCTGAAGTTTGCGGCAAAGACCACGGGGATGGTGCGCGATGCTTCGACCAGAAGGGCTTCAGTCTCTTGGGATAGCCCCGTGGTGCCTAAAACGAGAGGGATCCCCTGTTCATGGCAGATCCGGATGTTGTTCGCTGTCGCTTCAGGCAATGAGAAGTCGACGACGATGCTGCCGCGTTGCGGGGCGAGATCATCGGTCACGCGAATACCAAGGTCGGGGATGCCGGCGATTCGGCCGGCATCCTGACCGATGCCGGGCCCGCCTGAGCGATCGACGGCGCTACCGAGGGTCAGGTCTTCGCTGGCCATGATCGCCTGAATAAGGGCGATACCCATACGCCCGCGGGCGCCGACAACGTTGATGGAGAACATTGTGTCTGTCACTTACTTGCTCCGATGGTTTCGAGCGCCGCGGTTAGGGCGGCGATAATTGGGCTGTTTGATTCGAGAGGGCAGAGAGGAGAGCGCAGCTCCGTTTGGCAGAACCCTAAGATCGCCATCGCCATTTTGATAGGGATGGGGTTGGCTTCCATGAAGAGCGCGCGTGTGAGGGGGAGTTGGCGGCGATTGAGAGCCCGGGCTTCATCGAGGTCTCCGGCTCGCATGGCACGACACAAATCTGCGATCAGCGCAGGTGCCGCATTGGAGGCCACGCTGATGACGCCGTGGCCGCCTGCTGCAAGAAAAGGCAGGACACTAAAATCATCTCCGCTCAGGAGATCGAAATCAGCATCGACAAGGTCGCGGACTTGAGCGAGGCGGTCCATGTCGCCCGTGGCGTCTTTGATGCCCTGAACCATGGGGTGGGAGGCGATCTCCGCCAGCGTTGCAGGAAGAAGATCGACTCCTGTCCGGCTCGGGACGTTGTAGACGATCATCGGAAGGGCGACGGCGTCGGCGATGGCGCGAAAGTGCTGCACAAGCCCGCGCTGTGGAGGTTTGTTGTAGTAGGGCGTGATCTGCAGGGTACCGGCGACGCCCAGCTCCTTGCAGGCGCGAGCGAGCTCGATCGCCTCGCGTGTGCAATTGGACCCGGCCCCCGCGAGCACAGGGACGCGGCCCCGAGCGCTGCGCATCACTTCGTCGATCACTTGCACGTGCTCAGAATAGGAGAGGGTCGAGGATTCTCCAGTTGTTCCACAGGGAACAAGCCCATCGATGCCAGCATCGATCTGTGCCTCGACGAGGCCTGTTAGCGCTTCTTTGTCGACTCGCCCATCGCGAAAGGGGGTGATGAGAGCCGTGTAGGCGCCGCGAAACGAGGTCATGGCGCGGCCAGCGTACCAAGGTCGCGGGTCACGAGCTAGTGTCCGGAGCCGACAATCATCGGTGAATTTGTGCCGGCTTCGCGCGGGTCTCCATAGGCAATAGGCTCGCAGTGGGCCAGAATCTCCAAGGCCCCCCCACGTAGCCTGGCGAGGGCAACACATGCCGCGCCAGTGCCTTCGAGTTGGCGGATCCGCCACTCCCCCGACTCTGACCGGCAGCGAAAGGATGTGACGCGCGATTCTACGACGGACTGGCGGCTGCGTTGTCGCTCATGATCGCTACGAAACGGGGTTGTGTTCGGCCAGAAATCCCGTTTCGGGGAGCGGCGGGAGTGGGTGACGATGAGGACAGAGACAGCGCCGTCGGCGGACGCTGAAAGATTTTCTGGGAGCGATCCTCCGCCAAACTTCCAGCGTACGAGCAACATGGGCGGATGCTGGCGGCGTTCCTTGAATTCGCCCGACAGCGACGGGTTTGCCTGCGACGAGGGACCGTGGAGAGGTTCCGGGACCGCGGAATTCGCGATTTCTTGCTCGTCAGCCACCGGCGTTTGGCCAAGCGTCTGAACCGTGAGCATCGCGTGAAAGTGCAGTGTGAGTCGCTGTTGGAGGGCGAGGGCCGGCCCATTGAAGGGGTCGCTTGCGAGCAGGCTCGCCAGCACCCGACGGGCTTTGCCGAAGTGGCCTTGGGCGACATACAGCTGGGCCAGAGTGGGGCTGGCGAGCGGATCTGTGGATTCAGTCATTGAATCGATCCTGTGTCTCGGTTTCAACGCTATGTCCGTGCGTGGCGTCGGTGTTGAGGATATCGCGCGCGGTAAGCACGTCTCGGGTGATCGCTGCCACAAGCAACGCTTGGGATGCGAATCGGGCCTCATCGCGCAATCGAGCAACAAAAGAGATCTCAACCTCCACATCGTAGAGGTCGGTGTTGATGGCTCGATCGAGAACGTGGACTTCAAGGGTAGGGGCGTCGGAGCGCGTCGTCTCGTCGAAGGTGGGTCGGTTGCCGATGTTGGCGACTGCAGGCCAATCGGGGGAATCCGAACGTTTGGGGTTTGGCCGTAGCCGAACCGCGTAGACGCCCGGCGCCGGAATCATGCTCTTGGGTTCACCAAGGTTTGCGGTCGGGAATCCCAGTTTTCGACCACGGCCGTCTCCACGAACGACGACGCCTTCGACGCTGTAAGCGCGACCGAGCAGCGCGGTGGCCTGCTCTACGCGCCCGGCCGACAGTGCATCGCGAATGGCGGTCGAGCCGATTTTGGAGGCGCCTTCGGATCCTCGCCGGACCTCGGAGACAACATGGAGCGGGATGGAGGATGGAGCCAAGAGACTGGACAATTCATCGACCCCAGCCGCCCGCCTATGTCCAAAGCGAAAATCTTCCCCTACGATCACAGCCGCCGGGGCGAGTCCTTTAACTAGGAGATCTTTCACAAAAAATGCGGGGGAGAGCCGAGCCATCGCATTGTCGAAGTGCAGGCAGACCAAGGTGTTGCAGCCCATCGTCGCGCAGATTCGCTCGCGTTGGGCGTTGGACTGAAGCCGTGGTGGCGCGCTGTGTGCGGCAAAAAATTCAGAGGGTCGCGGGTCGAAGGTCACGACCGCGACTCGTGGTGCAGCTTGGAGGGCGCGCTCCAAGAGGGCACGATGCCCACGGTGCATCCCGTCAAAGACGCCGATGCACGCCGCGGTGCCAGCGGTGAGGCGATTGGGGGGGCGGACAATCTCCATGGGCGCGGGGGGCAAGGTAGCAGTTTTGAAGCCTTGGTCGAGCCCGCCATCGAGGACCTTTGCGCTCTTTTTGATTCGAAAGACTCGGAAGACTCGCGGTTTGGGCCGTCGCTTGGGCTGCTGCGGCGACGGGGGTACGATGATCGTGTGCGCGATCACCAATGGGCGGCTTGTTTCGCCTTTGCGTTTTTTGCGCTTGGCGCTTCGCCGAGTCACTATTGGTTGGATTCGGGGGAGCTCGGGGCCGCAGGGGTCGAGCTCGGGGTTATGCATCCGACGGGGGTTCCCGGGTTTGTGCCGGCGTTGCACTGGGCAACCGCCTTGCCTATCGGGACCTTGGGCTTGCGTATGGCGCTGGTCTCTGCGGTGTTCGGGGCTTGGTCGATCGGAATTTTGGTGGTGTTGCTGCGGCGGCGCCGTGTGCATCGGGCGATCTGTGTTGGCGTCGCGGTCTGGGTGTGTGTCGGGCTGACCTTTGTACGCAATGCCAGAGTGGTGGAAATTTATACCTTTGGGGCGTGGTTGATGATGGTGGTGATTTGGGGACTCGACTCTCGCATTCCAGCGACGAAGAGAACCGCCTATCGACTGATCGCCTGTATGGCTGGAAGTTGGGCCTGCCTGGGTTTCGGTGACCTTCGTCTCGGGCTGGGACTGCCGATTGTCGTGTTGTGGTCGGTCGCACTTTGGAAACGGGAGCCCTGGGCCCGATGGGCTCCGCTCGTGGTGGTCCTGGCGACTCTGGTTGTTTTCGGCCTCCCACTTTGTTCGGCACGGGCTCCGGTCACGGATTGGGGAGACCCGGATACCCTCGGACGGCTTTGGGATCATCTTCAAGCTCGCTCGATCCGAGACGCGTACGAAGCCCGTGTGCTGCCTGTGACTCTCGGACCCTGGTGGCACGAACTGGGGCATGCGGGAGGGCGTCTTGCCGAAGATCTGGGACCCTTTGGGCCTGCGATCGCTGCCGGTGGGCTCTTGGTTTGGTTGCGTGAATCTCGAGACCGCAGGGCATCGATCCTGGTCTTTGTGCTGGTGGTTGTTGAGCTCGTGTACGTGGTTGGCGTAAACCCGATGGGCGGTGACGACCGGCAAACGGGCCTGCCCCTGGCTCTTCTCGCGGGGCTTTGCGTTGGCGTGTCGCTCGGCGCTTGGACAACGAGGCAGCCCCGGGCCAGCCTGCTATTTTTGCCTTTGTGCGCCGTAATGTTGATTCTACCGAGCGCATGGGTCAGCGCACGAGATCTAGAGGTCACGGCCTCTTGGATGCCCGCGCAGTGGACACGAGAAGTTCTGAAAGGGCTTCCTCCGGGCACGATGTTGCTTACACAGAGCGACAGCCTTTCGGCCGGGATACTGGCGTCGCAGGTGATCGAGGGGGCGCGGCCAGACGTGGTGTCAATCCCCGGCCAGCACCTATATCATCGCGCCCCGGACGCTCGAGAGGACGACCGCGGCTTGACCCATGTCCAACCCGCAGCCGAAGTCTGGTCGGCTGCGGAGGGGGAGGTGAGCGAGGCCGCGCGTGTAGAGTCCGCGTTGGCCGCGTGGAGAGGGCCGACGGCGTTAGAGTCCCCGGGCGTGTCGGTATTTTCGAATCTTAATTGGGCTCCAACAGTGGGACAGATACCGGTTTTTGTAAGGGAGGCTGACTCTTCGGGAGCGGAGAACCTTGCGTCGCTCGAAAGTGATGACGTGCTTGTCAGCGAGTTTATCGAGCGCTGGCAGAAGTTCTCGAGAACAGCCGTGGATCGACGAACGGTGGCGAGTGCGCTGGGTCGACATGCGCGCTGGCAGGTCGCGCGTGCGAAGGGATCTGCGACAGGGATACTTCAGACGGCGCGCACCTATCGAAGAACTTTGGAGGATGTTGAGCCTCGCCACGTCGCGTCGTTGGTGGCCCTGGCGGCTCTGCTAGACAGGATGGGTGACCCCCGCCATGCCGAAGACCTCACCCGGCGGGCGCTGGAAATCGAAGCTGATCGCCCCATCGCTCTGACGAATCTAGCCCTGTATCTGGCTCGCGATCCCCAAAAAATGGCGGAGGCGCGCAGTTTGGCGCAAAGGGCCGTCGAGACGCGCCCGGACCTTGTGCGCGGGTGGATTCGGCTGAGAGAGATCTGCTCGAAGATGGCCGACCCCGAGTGTATTGAGGAGGCCAGTCTGCATGTTAGCGAACTGGGAGCAAGATAGGGTAAAAGAGAGTCGGGTGGCGTTAATCAACAAGGCAATCATCGTGTGTGGACTGCTGTGTGTGTGTGGGCTTGTGGGGTGCATGGAGAGTCGCCATGACGCCTACATTGAGGGGCTGAAGATCGCGGGCGATGCGGACCGCAGCGATTGCAAACTCGTGTACGACCAGGGGGCTGCGACTCACGTTATCAACAGCGCAAAGATCAGCGCTTGCGTCAATGCGAACAAGCGAGCTTTGGTTGAGTTCCGGAAAGCCCAAGAACGAGGTTTGGAAGGTCGAGAGATTACATTGATGATCGAAGGGACCGAGGACAAGATCAAGCGCCTAGAGAGTATGCTTCGCACGGTTAAACGGATGCAGATCGAGAAAAAAATTGATCGCAAGTACTAGGCGGGTATCAGGGCAATCGCATGCTTTACGCTCGTACCGGCAAGCACGGCCTCCCTGGCCGCATCGCTGTAGCAGCACTTC
>CAYTFJ010000021.1:0-54303 GCA_964437075.1 uncultured Nannocystaceae bacterium | reverse complement strand
GAAGACGCGACCGAAGACGAAGACGCGACCGAAGACGAAGACGCGACCGAAGACGAAGACGCGACCGAAGACGCGACGGACGACGAAGACGCGACGGACGACGAAGACGCGACGGACGACGAAGACGCGACGGACGACGAAGACGCGACGGACGGCGAAGAATCTGAAGATTTAGCCGCGGCTGAAGGGCCAATTCGTCCGGATGAGCCCCGTTGGGGAAAAGCAAATCAAAAGTCCATGAAAGGCACGGGCATGATCGTCGTCGGTAGCTCGGCCACCGTCCTTGGTGCGGCGTTTATTGGCATCGCATTTGCGATCACCGGTTGCGACTACGATAGTGCTCTCAAATGTCGATTTGAACAGCAGCGTGATTTGCTGATCCCAACAGCGATCACGGCAACGGGCACGGGCTTGCTGTTGCTCGGGGTCGGCCTGGGCTTGCGAAGTCAGTACAAGCGTTGGAAAAATTGGACGCCTGATCAGGCGATGGTCGCCCCGACATTGCTCAAGGGTGGCGGCGGTTTCGCCGTGAGCGGTCGATTTTAAGAGCCTAGCGCCGTCGTGTGACAATTGTTTGGGCGATGTCGGCAATCAGATCGAGGTCGTTCGCTCGGCAGCGTTGCAAGATGGCGCCGATACGTGCCTGCTGTGGACTGTCGCTGACGTCTGGCCCCACGGTATCACTGCCCGGCAGCAAGGCCGCGACGCTCGTGCCTAGCCCGTCCGCAATGCGCAGGAGGGTCCGCAGTCCGGGGCTGGTGTAGCGGCCGTTTTCGATGCGTGAGATCATATCGGTGGCGATTTTTGCGGCTTCGGCAGCCTGTCGTTGGGTCATGCCTCGCTGCTCCCGGGCCCTTCGGACTCGGCGTCCCAGCTCCGTCATGAAGCGTCGCTCCCGTGGATTGCGAGAATCTGGGCCTATATTCATCGGCGGGTGCCCCCCAGAGCCTGGGCCTCGAGAACACGGATTCGGTCCCGTAGTTTTGCAGCGTCCTCAAAGCGGAGAGATTCGGCATGCTTCGCCATCCGCTGGCGCAGGTTCGCCACCCGAACGCGATTTTCTTCGACGCTAAGGTCGGAATCAGGAATTTCGGTGAGCCCCAGTGGAAGTTCTGTGTTTTTGGACCCACCGCGACCCGAACGAGGGGCTCGCTCTTGTTTTTCCACCTGCAAGGGAGTGAGGGGCGCGGTTACGGAGGTCGGGATGATGCCGTGGGTCTTGTTGTGTCTGTCTTGGACCTCACGACGGCGTTCCGTCTCGTCCAGGCATACTTTCATGCTCTTTGTGACTCGGTCGGCGTACATGAATACGCGGCCATTGAGGTTACGGGCGGCGCGTCCACAAGTTTGAATGAGGCTTCGTTCGGAGCGCAAAAATCCTTCTTTGTCTGCGTCGAGGATGGCGACCAGGCTCACCTCGGGAAGATCGAGACCCTCGCGGAGGAGGTTGATACCCACAAGTACATCAAACTCGCCGAGACGGAGATCTCGTAGGATTTCGACGCGGTCGAGAGTGTCGACGTCGGAGTGTAGGTAGCGAACACGAACCCCTAGGTCCGCATAGTGTTCGGTGAGATCCTCCGCCATTCGTTTCGTGAGCGTGGTGACGAGCACGCGTTCGCCGCTCGCGCAGCGCGTTTGAATCTCATCGAGAAGATCGTCGACCTGACCATCGATGGGTCGGATTTCGATAGGCGGATCGAGCAGACCTGTGGGGCGGATGATCTGTTCGACCACGAGGCCCTGGCTGCGCTCAAGCTCGTAGTCTCCGGGTGTCGCGCTGACAAACAGAGCTTGCCCGGTACGTTCTTGCCATTCTTCGAAGCGAAGGGGGCGATTGTCGAGGGCGGAGGGGAGCCTGAATCCGTGGTCGACGAGATTTTGTTTACGGCTTCGGTCACCCTGATACATCGCACGTACCTGGGGAACCGTGGCATGGGACTCATCGATCACGGTCAGGAAACCCTCCGGAAAATAGTCCATGAGTGTGGGAGGGGGCTCGCCTGCTTTGCGATTGCTGAGATGGCGTGAGTAGTTTTCGATACCCGAGCAGCGGCCCATTTCTTCAAGCATCTCGAGGTCGAACATTCCTCGTTGCTCAAGCCGTTGGGCCTCAAGAAGCTTATTCTCACGTTTGAGCTCGGCCAGCCGTTCACCGAGCTCGGTACGAATGCCTTCGATCGCCTTGCGAAGCTGACTGCGAGGTGTGACGTAGTGGCTGGCGGGAAAAATTGTGACGCGGTCCATCGATCGCCGTGATATCCCGCGCAGGGCATCCATCTCGTGGATAGCCTCAACCTCGTCTCCAAAAAACTCCACACGAATTGCAGTTTCGTCTTCGTAGGCCGGAAAAATTTCTACGACGTCACCGCGCACTCGAAAGCTCCCGCGGTGGAAGTCGATGTCGTTGCGCTCGTACTGCATGGCGACCAGTCGACGCAGAAGATCGTCACGGTCGAGAGACTCGCCCTGAACGATCGGCGCGACCATGGTGTAGTAGGCCTCAGCGGTGCCGATGCCAAAGATGCACGATACGCTGGCGACGATGATCACATCGCGACGACTGAGCAGCGCGTAGGTGGCTGCGTGGCGCATTCGATCGATTTGTTCGTTGATGTTCGAATCTTTTTCGATATAGGTATCGGTCGATGAGACGTACGCCTCGGGCTGGTAGTAGTCGTAGTAGCTGACAAAATATTCGACTGCGTTGTCGGGAAACAGCATTTTGAACTCACCGTAGAGTTGTGCGGCGAGGGTCTTGTTGTGGCAGAGGATCAAGGTTGGACGCTGCGTTTGTTGAATGACGTTGGCGATAGTGAATGTCTTTCCACTTCCGGTTACGCCCAGCAGCACCTGATCCTCGATGCCCTGTTCGACGCTCTTGACTAGAGAAGCGATCGCCTCGGGCTGGCTACCCGCGGGCTCATATTGGCTCTTGAGACAAAATGGTTGGTCGGCCCGCACCGTTGGTTTCACGGCCGAATCGAGGTCCCACTCGTAGCTGTCCGACCACTTGTCTTCACTCATCGCCGGCAGCCTATCCCGGTTTTCAACACGATCATCCGCAAAAGGGTCGTTTCATTGGGAGCGTCGGTTCGATCCTTGATCGAGCCTCGATCCTCGGTGTAGATCAGCATTATGTCCGCCTCGTGGTCCCCAAAGTCGGCTCCCTTGACCTTCGGCCGAGGGATGGCGGGGGTCTATGTCCTGCTTGATCTGCCAACGGCGAGTCTTTCCATCGAAGATCTTGCTGGAGCGCTCTTGGTTGGGGGAGTTTCTATGTTGCAGGTGCGCGCGAAGAACTATTCTGGCGAGCAGCGCTTCGATGCAATTTTACGAATCGCCGGACTGTGCGGGAAGGCCGGGGTTCCACTGATCGTCAACGACGACCTTACGACCCTGATTCGCGCCCAGGATGCGGGCTTGGCCGTCGCGGGTCTGCATTTGGGTCAAGGAGACCTCACATGTTTTTCTTTGCCTGCGCGAGAGGACCTTGCTCGCAGAGGGCTGCTCTTTGGGCTTTCGACCCATGACACCCGGCAAGTCCACGAATCGGCGGTCTGGAGGCCAGACTATCTAGGCTTTGGACCTGTCTACAGCACCCGCTCCAAGCACGATGCGGATCCAAAAACGGGCCTTGAGGGGCTCCGCTCCGCCTGTGTATCGTTGCGTGCTGGTGGCCACTCTTGTCCGCCGGTTGTGGCAATCGGGGGTATCGACCACCAGCGCGCGCCGGCTTGCATCGCGGCGGGCGCTGCCGCGGTTGCCGTGATCTCTTGTGTACAGGGCCAAACGGTTGTGGAGGTCGAGACGCGCACACGGGACCTGGTGCGCGCGATCAGCTCTGCTTCGCCATGAAACGATCCCATTTGCGCGAGCCCGAGGTCCCCGGCCTAGAGCCGGCCGTAGTCGAACATTTGAGTTGCACCGGAGGCTGAGGGGTTGCAATGCAATTGGGATGGTTAAGATCGGCCATGAATCCGGAGGAGGCTCGAAGGAGAAGGGAAGCTGGCGGTCCGTTGGAATCTCTGGGCGCGTGCCACATAAAATTCGGACGGGTCCGCTACCGACCGTCCCCTGGAGCCGCTTGCGAGCGCCATTGACGCTAGAAGATAGAATCCCGAGCCTTCTTGTGCTGCTGTTGCTGCTGCTTGCGGCGATTCAGCTGACTGTACACGCCTGAGGGTGGTGAGCGGTCATTGCTCAGATGGATGGCTGCGATAGGTGGAGATCGCCTCGTGGACGTCGTCTTCGCTGAGGATGTGGTCCCGGCTTTTGGCGACGCCGAGAACATGTTTGACCAAGCCGCTCTCCGCTTCGATGTCACGTTCGTTCAGCCAGAAGACCACGTTCGATTCACCGGACATGAAACCGATCTCGATCGATTGTTTCTTCCCGAAAAGTTCTGCGGGGACACCGCTATACACTCGATCCGCGAGGCCTTGGTCGCCCTTACGTATCGCTTTGATAATGGCTGCCGCATGAACCCCGGTCGCGGTTCGAAAGGCATCCTCTCCCACCAGGGGGTATTGTCGGTGAATCGGAACACCGCAGGCCTTGCTCACCGCTTGGCACCAAGGGACGAGCTGACTGAGATCTTGATTGGGAAGATCGCCGAGCAGCTTGAGATTCATCAAGGTGAGGTCGAGCGATGCATTTCCCACCCGTTCGCCAATGCCCAGCGCCGTACCATGAATTCGGTCGGCTCCGGCCTCAAGCGCGATGATGTTGTTGGTGACCCCGAGGCCGCGGTCGTTGTGCCCGTGCCAGTCTATGCCTACATGTTGTGCGCCGACCGACTCTCGGAGCAGTCGTGTGAAACCGACGAGGTCGCGGACTCCGTCAGGCGTGGCATGGCCGGCGGTGTCACACAAACACAGTCTCGATACGCCGTGATCGATCGCGCAACGAAAGAGCTGATCAAGCACCGCAGGAGTTGAACGCGTGGTGTCCTCGGTGACAAAACACATTGGCAGACCGCGTTCTCGGCAAAGATTCGCAGACTCGCGGGTTCGTTTGAGTAGCGTTTCGAGGCTCCAGTCCTCTGTGTAGAGGCGGATCGGACTTGAGCCCAAAAAAGCATAGACAGTGATGGGCCGTCCGACCTTGTCCGCAATGGCGGCGACAGCATCGATGTCATTTTTGTGGGTTCTGGCGGCGCAGGCATATTCGATCCCGAGCTTTTCGCGTTCAGCGAACTCGATGAGAGCGGTCACGTGAGCGACCGCCCGAGGACCGGCACCAGGAAGTCCCAGATCGACCGCGTCGATACCCAACGCCGCCGTTAGTCGTAGGATCTCTTGTTTTTCCTCCAAAGAGGGGTCGCGGACTGAGGGCGACTGAATCCCATCGCGTAGAGTTTCGTCAAAAAAACTCACGGGGCGATCTACGAGGGGGCTGAGGGGTCCACGACGACTGCGTGCGTTCCAATCGTAGATCAAGGGGTCGGGGCCGCCTTCCTGAGCCATGAATTCTTTCGATTTTTGAGGCGTCGAAATGAATGTAGAATGAGACCTATTTTTTGCCATGAACCTCTCCTGACCGCGTCCGTATCATGGCACCATGTCGCGGACGAGCGTGCGGCTTTTCGCTCCGCTCGCGGAGCCAGGATGCGGCGAAAACTCACAGCTTCATGACGCGAACGATGCCATGTGTCCGCCAACGCTTCGTACCCAAGATGCTGCTTGGGGCGATTGTCCTGGCGAAATTCGGTCTCTGGTCCACAAGCGCGCGAGCGAGCGATGAGGGGTCATCGCATGCATCCGCGGTTCAGAGCGATGTGTGGATGCCGCACAATCCCGTGGATTCGAGGGCGGCGGTCATGGTCGAGAAAAACAGAGGTGAGCCGCGGCCGTCATCGAGGCCACGAAGCGATCGGCGCTTTGTAGGCGACTTGCCGTGGAGTGCACGCCATCTCGACCACGGAATCTTGCAGGTTGCTGTGGCCGTCGGTACCCCCGCACGAAATCGATTCGAGATCGATCTCGGTTTGTTCGATCACCTGAGTCTTGGTGCGACTTTTCATTGGTTGCTTTCAGAAAAGCGTCCCCGCTTCGCGCCGCAGGCGTCGATCGCCTTTGTCCGAGGTCGTGCCGCTGAATTTGGTATGACCTACCGACAAACCTTGCATCCTCGGGCCAACAAACCCGGGGCTGAGAGCTCCTTTGAGCCACGAACCCATTGGCTCATGGGTGCGCTTACAGTCGGTCGGGGGCTGCTGTCGAGTGGATTTGACGCCGGTGTCGCCAGTCGTCGAGTCCGACCAAGCGACGATCCGTCCCTGTCCGCCAATGTCTATGTTCCCAGGGTGGAGGTCGCCGGTGGTCTGCATGCTCGGGTGGGAACACGGCGGATTGGCCTGGGTTTCGAGGCTGCCTTGGTGGGCATCGAAGACCCAGACATTGTCGTAGAAGCGGTATTGGACCTACGTTTTGGGTTGTTTGAGCGCCGGCCCTCCGGCGGCTGGCGAATCTGGTAGGCGAGGAATCGCTTCGACCAGGGCTCGAGTCGCTGGATGGTGGGGTTGGTCGTAGAGTCGCTGCCAGGGGCCCCGCTCGACGATTTTTCCGCGGTCGAGTACTAGCACCTCATCGACCCACCCCCGTAGCAGGGCAAGATCGTGGCTGATCATCAATACCCCCATTTGACGGTGGGTTGTCTCGCGCAAGAGGTCGATGATTTTCCAGGCCATGCCGCGGTCGAGCGCAGATGTGATCTCGTCGGCGATGAGCAGCGATGGTTCTGCTGCGAGCGCTCGGGCGAGTGCAACGCGCTGGCACTCGCCCCCACTGAGGGCGCGAGGACGCAGGTGCATGACCTCAGCCCTGAGATTTAGGTTCGCCAGTTGATGTTCGATCTGACCACGGCTCCACTGAGCCAATCCCGCAAGGGCGCGGCTTTCGGCGATCATCTCTTTTACCTGAGCTTGGGGGTCGAGGGCTGCCCGTGCATCTTGCCAGAGAATCTGAACCTCGCGTCGATAGCGTGCCCAAGAACTACAGGAGTGTTTGCTCGTACCTAGGTCGCTGTCGAGAAGCATGCTGTCCCGCCAGTGAAGCGAGCCGAAGGATCTGCCAGGAGCGACGCCTAGCAGGGCCTTTGCGAGAGTGGACTTTCCGCAGCCAGATACTCCCACGAGGCCGATTTTACATCGGGGCATGAGCGTGAGATCGACGGGTCCAAGGCAGAATTTTGGACCTCTCCCAGAACCGGAAATTTGCACCCCAAAGCCCCGAGTCTGGAGGAGTGCTGTGTTCTTATTGTGCACGGGAACTGAATTTAGCGATCTCTTCGAGCCGCGGCGATGAGGGTCTGGGTGCATGGATGTTGTGGGTTGTGGAGGAGAGCGACAAGGCTTTGGTCCTCGACAATGCGTCCGCTGTCGAGGACCAAGATTCGTGTGCATAGCCGCGCAAGGCTGGCGAGATCGTGACTGACAAAGAGCAGGGCCAGATCTGTGTCTTCACAGCGTCGCTGAAGTAGGGCAAGAAAGCGGGCTTGAGCGGGGCCATCCAGTGCCGAACAAGGCTCGTCCGCCAGCAGGACCTGGGGTCGACAGGCGAGGGCTAAGGCCAGTGCAACCCGTTGGGCCATTCCACCGCTGAGTGCACCCGGATAGAGTTGAGCGACGACCGGATCGAGCCCGACTTCGGCCAGAGACTCGGCCGGGGAGCACGGGGCCCTGTGCGGGTCGAGCGCGATGATTTCAGAGATCTGGGTACCGATGCGGCGAATAGGATCGAGACTCGCGCAAGCATCTTGGTACAAGATAGTTGCCCCATGGCCACGCCATGGACCGATCGTTTGGGGGCACGAAAGATTAAACACCGCGTCCGAGGTCTCTAAAGAGCCCTCGACCAAGAGGGTCGGTGGGCACAGTCCAAGCAACGCACGCAAAAGAGTGCTCTTTCCGGCACCCGAGATTCCCATGAGTCCGACCCGTTCTCCGGCATGGATTTCAAAGCTTACTTTGTCGAGCAAGACTCGTGAGGGCTGCTGAGTTGAGCCTCGCCCGCTCACCCGGGTGGCCGCGCTTAACTCACGGACGCACATGGCCATGGATGGCGCGCGTTGTGTCACTTCCCGCAAAGATCACCTTGTATCGAGAGGCCCGTGGCATCCAGGCGAAAGGGGGTCGGGAGCACGGTTGTGGACTTGCTTCCGTCTCGGTCGGGGGATGTGGATGCGTCGAGCTCGTCGCGCCTCGGATGAGCGATCGTTTCGTCATCCCAGTCGTCGTCCCAGTCGTCGTTCTCCTGTTGTGGGGGCCCTAGGCTGGGATTTGGGATCTGCTCCTGATAGGCGATGATCAGCTCAAGAACGTGTCCTCGAGACCGTCGTCGTCGTCGTCGTCGTCGTCGTGTCTCTACTGTGGACGACGGTTGGAGGATGACGGTGCGTTTTGGAAGGACATAGGCGCCGACCGTGTGAAATTTTTCATGACGAATTGTCCACAACCACCGACGAGGGTGGTGACGATCGTTGGAAAGTTTCCAGACGGTTGCACCCGCGAACCACCAGCGTCGTTGTCGCCACACGAATTCGAGTTGCTGCTCGTGCCTTGTGTTCTTGAGGGAGATAATTTCCCGACCTGTGGCTGTGTCCCAGCGTTGATCGAAAATCTCCTGGGGGGCGTCGATCATCGGTCCACCACCGAGAAGAAGCACGCTGAGTTGCTGAGGAGAAAGCGAGACGCCTACAAGGGTCTTGACGGCGCAACGCGACGGAGGACCAGTGTAAAAACCGGGCTTGAGTGCGCCGTCCCGACTCTCGACCACCCGGAGCGAGTAGGCATCTGGATCGACCGCAATCTGTAGGATTTCGTGGCCGCCGAGATGGATTTTTCCCGCGAAATTTGCGGGCGCCTGGGCGACCATTTCGAGGCTCGCGCCCGGTCGCAGGGCCTGGTGAATCTTGGCTCTCGGGACCTGGATCGTCGAGAGTTGAGCGCGGGTCGCAGCTAAAAGCACCGTCGGAGTCGGAGCCAGAGCATAGGGGGCCCGCATAGGACGGGGTCGACAGCCGCTCATGCCCATGAGTGTGGTCGACGATAGTAGCGCCATCAGCAGCGCGAGAGATCCAGGGGTACGAGGGCGGGCCTGTTGAGGAGAGGCCACGATACCTGCATGACGCCCGGGCTTGAAACTGCGCACGACTCTATCCTAGCAGGATCATCGGGTTGTGGGCGCACACAAGGGGCCCCAAAAACTGTACAGAGCGCAGATCGAGGCATCGCTGGGGAGGTGTGGGAGGTGTGGGAGACCAAGAGCTTTGAGGATCAACCGCCCGACGACGAGGGGCCGGGACGGTCGAGGGAACCCGTGGCCTATTTGTGGCGCTGAAGCGTTGTTTCGCCTTTGAGCGATAGGTATGGCTTGATCGTGGAAAATGTCTTTCGACCGATCCCCTTAATTCGCATTACGTGGGTCACGTCTCCAAATGGTTTTTTTGTTGAATACGCGACGAGCTTCTTCGCGGTCGCGGGGCCAATTCCGGGTAGCATCTCCCACTGTTTTTGACTGGCGCTATTGATATTGATCTGTCCGCCAAGAGGGGTGGCAGCCAACTTGGCGAGAATGGGACTTGCTCCCAGTGAGGCCATGGCCGTACCGCTTTGGGCTGTGACCCCGAGGGTCGAAACAAGGAGGGTGAAGATGAATTTGCTGATGGTCTTTTTCATGGATGACTCCGAACTCTCACGTTGCCGATTGCGACGCGGACATTTCTATCAAGAGCAGGAAGCGGGCCATGGGGCCGTCCATAAAATTCAGGGACTTGGCAGGAGACTGCTTTCGGCTGTGGCCGAAAGGTAGGTCACGCCGGCCAAGAGCCAAGAAAACTCCGGTGAAGTGGCTAGTATGAAGAATCGCGGACGCAGATTTTCGAGACGATTTGCTCGGCTAGGTTTTCAGGATTGGGTGCAACATAGACGCCGTCGGTGTTGGTTTCTTTACACATGTACCCAAGTCGGCAGTCGCCGTCGTTGCTGCACTCAAGGCGGCAGCTTGTGCGGGCAGAAATTTCGTCGGCGCAAAGCCCCTCGGCAAGGCAGACCTCGTGAGGGGCGCAGTCGTTGACGAGAGGCGCACATTGCCGATCGTCGCCACAAAGTTCGTTCATGTCGCAATCGTCGAGGTCGATGTCCTCGCGGTCGGGATCACAGGGCTTGTCAGGATTTGGGGCCCCTGCCTCGATGTCTTCGGCATCGGGATTACACGCGGTCGACAAGAATTCTGAGGTGTAGACCTTGATGCAGATCGCCTCTTCTGGACACATGCCCAAGCTGCAATTTTCAAGGGTGCATTCTCCGCAACTTGAGTCGTCGTTGTTCGCCTTGATATTGCACGCTCTGGGCTTGGCGCCTGCCATGTCGCATTGGCGGAGCACGGTCACGCCGCAGTCGTATGCTCTCTTGCAGGGGTCGCCGATCTTGGCTTGGCAACTCAAGATCAGCCCGCTGAAGACCATGGCGGAGAAAACGACAAAAGCGCGAGGTGGAAGGAGAGCGCGACGGAATCGTACCTGTGGAGCGCTTGGCGGCATGGGCCGCCGGAGCATGCCATAAAGATGAACCGCGAAGCACCCATCGTCTCACGCTTTTGCTCCGCTTCGGATGCAGTGGACAGTCGGCTTGGCGATAGGGTTGGGCCGAGTCGTGAGGATTTGGGCCGATACAATCTCGTGTTGTCCGCCGCGCGAAAGTCACATGTGTCGCTCGTTGTCGGATTCGAGGCAAGGGTTCCCGCTAGCCCGTTGAATTGGGAAGAAATTTTGGATTCTGAGCCCCGCCAGCGAAGCTACCTCACCGTGTTTCGTCTCTTGCGCAGTTTTGCCTCCATCGCTCTCTTTGGCTGCCTCATGTGGGCCGCATTTACCGTGAAGCTAGGTTCAAAGACCTTTGCCGAGCATATAGACTCGATCAGCGACACTCGGGAGGCTAAGGAGCTGATGGAGGGCACACGAATCACGGTCAATCCCGTGCTCGATGAGGCGAAAGAACGCGTGCTTGGCGAGTACGTGGAGGCGCCCACCTTCTTACCCGCGGTGGGTACGGAGGCAGACGCGGTCCGGGCTCGCTCGAAACAGGAGCCCGCGGTGACCTCTTCGGTCGAGGATGCTGGCGCATCGACGGGTGATCGAGCCAAGTTACCCGGGCGTCGTTAACGTGGGCGAAATCCGCAGCGATCAGGTGAACCTACTGGGTGGATGCCTAGGCGGCGCACCGGATAGCGTGGGGTTGTTCTTCGCCATATTCCGCGGCTCCATCTTGGATCTGTGGGATCGGGCGAAAGAGTTGCGGATTGTTCTTGAGGCGGAGCAGGTCGCTCATGAAGGGTCTGACAGTGGTGGCTTCAACAAAAGCGGCGATGAACGATAGTGGCTGTGTGTGGGTCAACATGATGTGCGAGCGTCCTATTTTCACTCCACCGTTCGGCCGCCGTTTCATTTCGTTGCAAGGAGATGGCATTGCCTGGGGGGTCGAGTTTATGTGAGTCGCTGTTCTACAAGCACCGCTCGTGCCAGCCGGTCCGGAATGGGAGGATTTTCGCCTAGGAATCGAAGAGTTCAATGATCTCGAAGGTTCGATTTCGCGATGTCCGCTCAGCGCGCGTTCTGAGTGCATAGGATTTATTGGCGCCTGCTCTCGATCGGCGGATCGGCCGCCAAATTGTTTGAGATCCGCGGCGAGGATCGCCAGTGGTTTGTCGATCACGAGCGCGTGATCTCTATGTTTAGATCGAGGTGATGGCTAGAGCTCGTGTAAGCCGGAGGTTCGGCGAAAGACCAGCGAGAGATTGTTGGCGGGCATCTGCACGATTTTGTCGAGATGCAGGCCCTGGTCTGAAGCGAAGGATTCGACGCGGTTGAGCTCACGGACCCCCCAGCGCTCATCGCGTTTTTGAAGGTCCTCGGAGAAGCGAGCGTTGCTCTTGGACGTGTGTCGCCCGGCGCGCATGTAGGGGCCATACATGTAAAGGAAGCCGCCCATGGGCAGGACCTGCTTGGCTCCGCGCATGAGCCCCTCGCACGCCGCCCAAGGGGCGATGTGGATCATGTTGATGCACAGAATCGCCGCATGCTCGAATTGATGCCAGTCGCTCTCACAGGCGTCTAGAGATACGGGTGGGAGGACATTGGTGATGGACTCCGTCCAGGCGGAAATGCTGGAGAGGCTGTGTTTGTCGCGATCACTCGGCTGCCAGCGGAGGTCAGGGAACAGCCTGGCAAGGTGCGCGCAATGTTGGCCGCTGCCGCTGGCGATCTCGAGGACGCTGCCGTCTGCAGGGAGAAGATCACGAAGAAGGTTTGTGATCGGCTCTTGATTGCGGTGGGTCGCGGGATAGTCGAGAGCGTCGCGGTTCATTGGCCGACTCGATAGCATAGGTCCCTCGCAGAGTGGCTCTCAAGGGCCGCATGCGGTAGGCTGAGAGCCGTGAGCACGGTTTCACAAACGCTTGGTGACGCTAGACTGCGCTTGGGGTCTGTGTGACGTGCAGCGATGTCCCTGAAGCGTTGCCTAGGCCAGTGGGCTCCGGGAGTTCGGGTGGCTAGGACAGGGATTGGGATTGGGCTCGTGCTTGGGATTCTCGGGACGCTCGTCGCGCAGTGGGGAACGACGGGAGCCAAGGCTCGGGTGGGTCTCAAGCGTGAAAGTTTTCATGCTGCGATCGATATTGTGCTCGATCAATATGTTGAGCCCGTCGATGCCAACGCGATGATGGGTCGAGGTTTGAAGCATATGGTGAGCGGCCTGGACCCTCATAGCTACTATCTCACCGCGGCGGAGCGTGGTCGAGCGAGCCTCCAGGGGCAGCACGGGACCACGACAGGTTTGCTTGTTCGACTTCATCCCGCGCGGGCGGGCCACGGTGCAGATCTTGAGGTCGCCGCAGTGTTGCCAGGCTCGGCCGCGGAGCGAGAAGGATTGCGACCGGGTGACCGTATTTTAGAACTCGACGGTCGTCGCAGCGAATTTTTTCTTAGCCAGATGGAGGCGGAGCTGCTCCTGAGCGGGCGCGAAGGCGATCGGGTTGAGCTGCTGGTACAGCGTGGCCATGCAATGGCATCGGAAGAGGTCTCGTTGACGGTCCACAAAGCCCGAAACTCCGACCTCGTTGCCGGTGTCGTGATCGAGCGCCAAGATCGGAGGGTCGCACATATGAAGATCCGTAGCTTTCGCAGCGGAACAGGGCGATGGTTTGTGCGGACTCTTGAGGCGCTTCTTAATCAGAGGGGCACAGGTCCCGTCGAGGCCGTGATTCTCGACCTGCGCGGGAATCCGGGTGGCGAAGTCGCCGAAGCTCTCATCGTCGCCGACTACTTTATTGCCGAAGGAATTTTGACTCGAACGCGGGGTAGAGGTGGCCGAATTCTTCGCGAAGAACGAGCGCACAGGGCTGGGACCAACACCGAAATCCCACTCGTTGTTGTTCAGGATCGTCGATCGGCGAGCGCCTCAGAGTTGTTGGCGGTGGCGCTCCAAGAACATGGGCGCGCCATGATTCTTGGTGAGCGGAGCTATGGAAAAGGGACTGTCCAGCAGGTGACGGGTCTCGATGATGGTTCCCTACTGACCTTGACGATCGCTCGCTATTTTTCCCCGAAAGATCGGTTGATCGATGGAAACGGCGTGAGCCCCGACGTCGCAATCGACGATTCTTTCGATCCGATCCCCGTTGCCGCCGATCTCGCGCTGGCGACGGGACTGCGTTGAACGGAACCTATATCCGCCACTGTTCTGTCCATCGTCACGCGCGAACTGCGCTGGCGTCGCGGTGGTTTTTAGCTTGTCTGACTCACGTAAATCGTACGAGAACTTGATGACGAGTGTCACCTACATGTAGGATATGCGAGCACAAATGCCTACCTGGAGAATACGATGAATCTCAAAATAAGCGATCCGCTCGATGTTCCCCGCCTCAGCGGGGAACATAAACCTCTACGCCTTCCACGCTTGCCGCGACCCGGTCGACCGTCCGAGGAGCGGAGAAAATTGCGCACCGACCATGCCGGCCAAGCTCTTACCCATGCTTTGAACGGAGCCGCTAATCGCGCAGATTTGGATGCGGTATTGGTTGTTGACGATTTCGGGATGCTTGTGTCCTCCAATGACACCAACTTCGATCTCGAAATGCTTGCGGCAGTCACGCCTATCGTCGCCCGCGGGGAGGCGATCGCCAAGGTAAAGCACCTAGGGATCTCGCGTGATTTTTCGGTTCGGACCGTTCAGGTCCTCGGCGAGACCCTCCATGTTGCGGGGCTTGGCGGTCAAGCGTGCCTACGGCAGCGCGGGGTCGTCTCGGGTGCAGAGGCCGCCGCCCGAATTCTCGCCTAGTCCCGAGGATAAAGGCCGAGGTCGGCGGGCGGCTGGGGGACGGCCTCACCTTTGGCTGCGTCTTGGGCGGGCCTGGGAATTCTAGGCTGCATTCCGGCCCGCACGCCGCATTGAGACTTTAGGAGGGTTCGGTCACAACCGATGGCAAGGTCGTGGCGTCGACGAACGCAGCGAAGACCGGATCGATTCTCACGGTTGTTTCCGGAGGTGTCCCGGCTGTTGATGATCTTCATCTTTTTGTGCGCGCGGTCCGGCGCGACATGGCGCGTCTCTTAAGAGCGCTCCAGGCGACCGGTCGTGGGCCGAGCACATTGCCGGATCCGATTATCACTCGTCTTGCTCACGTGGACGCGGTTACGGCGCGGTATCTTATTGATGGCGTTCTGCACGACGATGATGTGCGCTCTGCAGCAAATTCGATGCGCAGCGTCGAGCGCTGGATTCTTGAGCGCTTGCCGGTCGCTGACATGGCGGCCCTTCGCGCGCAGGCGATCAGTGTGAAGATCGAGGAGGCGGAGCTGACCCAGCCTGTTTTGCGCACCGACTGGACCGGAGATGATGTTGAGGGCAGCGACAGGGTCTCGATCGTGCCCAGCGCAGAAGGACGCTCGATGCGTTTTGGCCTGTCCAAGCTCGCGGATGACGAGCTTGGTCATATTTGTCGGCGACTGGGTATCCGTGTGGGTCCCGAGTTGCTCGAGCTCGACGAGAGCGTTGCCTCGATCGACTCCTTCGACGTCGCGCGGCTCTCGTCGGAGCAGGCGGTCTTGCGGACCTTGCTCGACGGCCATCTACTTGCGATCCTAATAGCGACGTTGCCGGGCGAGGCTCATCGGCTTTTGGCAGCCATCGTTCGGGGCACTTTGGATCAAGCCGCCCTTCGAGAGTTCGCGGGGCAGGAGCCATGGCCACGAGCGAGGGTTAGCGATCGCGCCCATGGCGCAGATCTCGGAATCGAGGTGCCCACGCCGGCACAGATCCTGCGTGGCTGCGCCCTTGCCTTCGCCGGAGGTCCGGGCGGCTGTCTGTGGGTCCCCATCGAGATCCATCGTCGGATCGATGGGGTGTTGCGGGCTTTTGGAGTGTGAGGCCGCCCCGGAGGGGAAAGTTGCGAAAAAACGGTTACAATACCGCGATGGCTGTGGACCCCGACGAAGCTGAAGAGATCCGCTCGCATCTGCGTCGCCACACGGGCTGGGATTTAGTCCCGGACGAACTCATGAAGTCGTTGACCGACGATGCCACGCGGGTCGACGTCAAGCGCAAGCGATCAATTTTTCGCCGAGGGGAGCCGGGGCAAGGGTTGTTTTTGGTTCGCTCTGGCGAGTTCAAGCTCAGCCTAATTTCTGCGGAGGGGCGAGAGCAAATCCTCTACTTGGCCGGCACTGGAAAACTCATCGGTGAGGGATTTATTCCTCAAGAGGTTCAATGCGCAGCATCTGGTTTTGCGATGGTTGATTCCGAGGTTTGGCGCTTTGATACCGACACCTTGATCCGCCTGACAGCTCGCTCCGAAGCCATGGCCTTTGCCCTGATGCGGCACATGGCCTTTCGAAGCAATCGTTTGATCGACCTTGTGCTCGATCTCTCGTTGCGCTCTGTTCAGCGCCGATTGGCGAGTTTTTTGCTTTCGCTCGCGGTTCGCAGCGGAGCTGAAGGCGACAAGCCTCACGTCATCCCACGGCAGCTCGACATGAACACGGTTGCGGCTCGCCTGGGCACGGTGCGTGAAGAAATTTCGCGCGCGCTCAATCGGATGCAACGCGACGGGGTCCTCAAGCTGAGTCGCCAAGAGATCGTTGTGCTCGATCTCGGGGCCCTTGAAGCCGTAACCTACGAGTAGACCATGGCTCGGCAACTGCCCTTGAGCGCCTCACTTTGGTCGGCGGCTTTCGCTATGTTGGTGGGTTGCACTTCCTCTTCAAATCTCCAGGCCGAAGAGACCCACGGGACCGAGCGCAAGGTCGCAGGCACGGGCCCCGTCGTCGAGGAGGATGACCGACAGCCTTCGCTAGGGACTGGGTCACGCGGGCGGCCATACCTCGTGGCCGACTGTCCCTCCTGGGCGAATTTGGACCCGAGGTTGTTACCGGCCCTCCCAGCTTCACCCTATCGAGAGAGCTTCTCGACGGTTTGGAGGACGCTGCTTAAAAAACACTTCGATCCAACTCTGGATTGTCTCGACTGGCCCCGAGTCCGCGAGGACTATGGTCGAGCCATCGCTGAGGCCGATACCGTCGAAGACGCATATCGCCAGATCAATGCGATGCTCATGCTCTTAGGTCAGAGCCATTTGATCGCGCTTCCGCCCGTGGGTTTGGCAGGGGGGGAGCAGGTCCTTGAGCGGGGCCGCGGCGGTGGTCTTTTGCCGCTGCGGGTACGTTGGATCGAAGATAGGTTGATCGTCGTCGAAGATACGCAAGACGGCCTTCACTCCGAAATTCCAAGGGGCGCCGAGTTGATCCGGGTGCGCAAAAACTCGATGCGGAGCATGATCAAACGTGTGCGCAAGGCGCATGGTGGTGTCCAAGGATCGCCGTCGAGTACCGCGCGGGCTCTTGCGCAGGGGGCTGGCACCCATCTCACTTGCATGCCCGGAGAGAAGATCGAAGTCGTTTATCGACCCCTTGGCGGTGAAAAACGGTCTGCAGTCGTACCCTGTCGGAAACCACGCGGCGATCGGGTGAGCCTAGGGAACCTCCACGACATTGTGACGCGCGTTCGTTGGAGCATGCTTGGCGATGCAGAAGAAAAGGTCGGCTATCTCACTTTTAACTTTTGGATGGTCCCGATGCTCGCTCGTGTGCGTGAGGGCCTGGCCACGCTGCGCGAACAGGGAATGCGGGCCCTTGTGCTCGATCTTCGTGGCAATCCGGGGGGTGTTGCTGCGATGGCCATTCCGGTGGGCCGATTGTTGCTTCCAGAGGGAGGATCGCTCGGGACCTTGCACATGCGAAATATGAAGCAGGAGCTCACGGTCCTTGTTGAACCCGGGGGACAGGCGTTTGCTGGGCCGGTCGCTATCTTGGTTGACGAAGGCAGCGCCAGTACCACCGAGATTTTCGCTACGGGAATGCGAGATCTTGGCCGGGTGTCGATCTTCGCGGGCGGCCCGTCGGCAGGTATGGCACTGCCGTCCTTGATCGAGATTCTTCCCGATTCCGGGAGGTTGCAGTATGTCGTCGGAGAATATCGCAGCCCCAAAGGCTCCCGAGCAGAGGGTGCCGGAGTGGTCGTCGATCGAAGGGTCGACGAAACACGCGAAGCCATAGCATCCGGCAAGGATCCCGTGCTCGATGAGGCGTTTGATGTGCTGAAACACCGGCTCTCGATGGAACCAAAATGAAGATCACTTTGACGAATACCTCCTTGCACCTTCGCCCTCGTTTGTCCGGCTGGGTGGCTGGGTGCATGTTAGCGACCGCAGCCATTGGGCCCCTGGGATGCAACTCAGAAGATCCGCCGGCGAGCATGGCGCAGGTCCGCGACAATGTGCAGCCGGAGGTACAAACTTCGGCGGTTGTGGATGAGGTCGGTGGAAAATCCCAAGCACCTGAACTTCTTAACGCAGAGGTCATTCTCAATGCGCACGTACAGGCATCGGGAGGTACGAAGGCGATTGCTGCTTTTGAACGGGTGTATCTCGAGGGGTCGCTCGAGGTGTTGCGTCAAAATATAAAGGGCACGGCCCGGCAATGGTGGCGAGACGGAAAGTTCTACGGTGAGCAGGAGTTGCTCGGGATTGGCACCAGCAAGGCCGGTTTCGATGGAAAAGTAGTTTGGGCGTCGGATCCGATTTTGGGCATGCGCATGCTCGATGGCAAGGAACGTGAGCTGTATCTACGCAGCGGAAGCTTGTCTCTTTGCCACGAATGGAAACAACATTTTGTGCGGGCGGAGACCCTGGGTGAAACCGAAATCGACGGACACAAGCTCATCGAGGTTCGACTCGAGAGCCCGATGGGCCAAAAGGTCATTCTGGGTTTCGACGTCAGTTCCAATATTTTGTTTTCGACGAAATTTACGCAGGTCGGCCCCACGGGGGAAACGGAAGTGCTCGCTCTTTCCGAGGATTATCGCGCTGTTGAGGGCGTCATGTTCCCCCACAAGACGACGTTGCGGGTGGGAGGGTTGATGGAAATTGTCCAGAAGGTCACGAAGATCGAGGTCAATGGGACTTTTGAGGGCGTCGATTTTGGGCAGCCCGGGGGCCGCGAGGTGGTGGCCGCAGATCCCACGAAGCAGCCGGCGAACACGGACGGGTAGCGGCATTCACGGATCTTCGGCGAAGGACTGGGTGCCCGAAGGTGTCTCGGTCCTTCCCGCGTGAAAATTGTGTCAATCACACGGGTTGAACCAAATTTGTCTTTGCACGAGGCAATTTCTCGCTCTATAACTTCCTCACGCTCTTTGAAAATGATTTTCAAAGGCATATTCTGGCGTAGCGAGACTCGGAGACTGCACACTCGAAGTTCCCACCATGCTCATTTGTAGCTGCAAAGGCATCACGGACCGAAAGATTAGCGAAGAGGTCCGCAAGGGAGCTCGGTCCCTGCGGCAGATCCAAGATGGTTGTCGGGCAGGGACCGATTGTGGGGGGTGTGTTCACAACATTCGTCGCTTGATTCGCGTGCAGGCTCAGGCGGCCCGCAGCGACGGCGATCGTTAGCGCTCGTCGGCTGGGCAGACCTGGGTGTCCGTAGGTGGTATAGAACCGACGCAATGAAGGGAAACCAAGATGTATTGCGTTTGCTCAATGAAGCTCTCACCGCCGAGCTCACGTCTATAAACCAGCACTACGTGCATGCGAAAATGTGCGGGAACTGGGGTCTTAGCGCCCTGGCGGACCATCATCGAGGTGTCTCGATCCGTGAGATGAAAAACGCGGACGCATTGATCGAGCGCATCTTGCTGCTGAATGGCACGCCTAATCTTCAGCGGTATGACGCCTTGAATATCGGTGAGAAAGCGCCAGAACAGATTGCCAGCGACCTTTCACGGGAACGAAAGATCCAAGTGCATCTAAACTCGGCGATCGCGATCTGTGTTACCCAAGCCGACAACGGCAGCCGTGAGCTTCTCGAAGGCCTGTTGGTCGGTCACGAGCTACACCTGGATTGGCTTGAAACCCAAGAGCATTTGTTGGCGATGCTAGGCGAGCAGGCGTATCTCGCCGAACGCATGTAGACCGAGTCCCGGCGCGGTCTGGACCGCGCCGGCGAGGACTAGATTTGTCCCGGGTGACGAAATTTTTCCGGTGTTCGTCCTAAGCGGGTGGCCACGAAGAGGCACAGGCCGGCGTTCAAGGCGAGAAAAGCGCGATCCCATCCGGTGCCTCCAGGGATGCCGGTGAGCAAGGTCGGCAGGACCACAGCTCCGTGAGCGAGCAGTGCTGCCCAACCGAGGTTGAGGCCAGCGAGAACCACGCGAATTTTCTTGTACTGCATGAGCAGCAAGGTCGCCACGAGTGGAAAGAACGCCGACAGAAGTAGGCCAGATCCAAGCAGTCCACTGCCGAGTCCGAGGTTGTAGGCCAAAGGGGTGCCAACTCCACCCGCGCCAAGAGCCGCGCCCGCGAGCCATCCGGCCGCGGGTCCCAGTTTGTGGCGCAGTCTCGTCGCAGATGCCGCGATTGCGGTCGAGGACGTGACGCATCTGCGTCCCCCAAGACCCATGAATCCGAGCACGGCCAGAAATCCGAGTCGTTCGGGCTCGTAGTCTTTGCGGCTGGCGATGACGGCCTTGTGTGCGTCGATGATGCCCGCTCCGTAGTTCTTGTCCCAGCGGACGCCGTCCGGGTGCACTGCGGTCTCCTTTAAGATGCGCTCGACCTCGGCGGGGTTTGTAATGCCCTGCGACACAACCAATGCGGCAACACCCGCAGCATGGGGCGCGGCCATGGAGGTGCCTTGAAACCACAAGAAGTCATGGTGTTCAGGATCCTGAATCTTGATGGTATTTTGAAGCACGCCATCGGGGTGTCCATCACCGTTCTTGTCGTCGCGCATGTCGCCGCCGGGGGCGGAGATGTCGAGCTTCTTACCCCAGTTGGAATAGAACGAGCGGCTGCCCTGCCAGTTGGTGGCGGCGACCGAAACCGAGCCCTCGTAGGCGGCCGGATAGGACACCCGAGAGCGTTTTTCATTGCCTGCCGCGCAGATCACCGTGGTTCCTTTGTCATGGGCGTAGGCGACCGCTTTGGCCATGATTCGCGAAGGCAGTGGTCCGCCAAGGCTCATGTTGATCACGTCCGCGTCGTGATCCGCAGCGTAGCGAATTGCATTGGCAATACCTGCCACGGACCCGCGCCCGTCGCCTGAGAGCACTTTGAGCGGCATGATTTTCGCTTTGTACGCGACTCCTGCGACTCCTAAACCATTGTCGGTGGCCTGGGCGATCGTGCCCGCGACGTGTGTACCGTGTGCGTGGTCGTCGAGCCCCTCGGGCATGGCGTTGTCGAGAAACGTCGCGGCATCGACGAATTGAACGCCCTCAAGGTCCGGAACCTTTTTGGCGTCAAACTTACCCCACTGGAGGTCCTTCCAGGCCACACCGGTGTCGATGACCGCGACCACCGCCCCTTCGCCGCGGGTGAGAGTCCATGCCTCTGGGACATGAATGGCATCGAGATGCCATTGCAATGGATACATCGGGTCGTTGGGCTGGAATCGCGGAAGCGGTCTCCTCTTTTTCTTCTTTGAAGCGTTCGGAGACTCTTCGCCCGGCAGAACTCCAGGATCCTCGCTCGCAGAGAAAGTGTGGTCTGGGAGATTGTAGAGGAGGTCGGCTTCGATGCCCTCAACGAGGGCGTTTCCTTGCAATCGATCGCGTAGGGCTCCGAGTTGTTCGGGCGTACCGTGTACGCGGTAAAGATGTTCGCCTTCCGAGTAGAAACCGGCCGCCTCTGCTTGGAGGTCAAGTCCGGCAATCAACGCCTCGATCTCCGCCTGCGAACCCCCCTCGCCATCCTCGGGCTCAACCATATCGAGCAGCAGCACGTCGCCCTCCTGCCCTGCTTGAATCGCGTCGAGTACAGTCGCGCTAGCGAAGTCCTGTTCGCCGAGCCCGCGATCGGTGCCTTGATGTTGGGAGGCGATGAAGCCGGAAAGGCTCAACAAGGTCGTGCCGGCAACCAGGGTGCGGCGATTCAAAGAGCGTTTCGGTGCAGGAGGATCGTTGGAGGCAACCATAGCTGTGCTCCGCGCAGGGCCAGGGCCAGCGCAGGCCACAAGCATAGGCCGCGCGGAGCCAACACGCACGGCCGAAACATCGAGGGCTGGTAGACTCGCTGTTTATGCGTGATCTGAGGCATTTGACGGCGTGAGCCCCTAGTCTTCTGGCCCCGATTGGGCCTGTTGGAGAGCGCTTTCAGATCCGTGCTCTCAACGGGGTGCGCCCTAGGGCGGTCAATCAGTGCGCGATTATCGGTCTGGTCCTCGTCGTCGATCGGTCGGACTCGTTGCGACGACTTCCATCGAACCAACTTGCGCATCCCCCCCACAGTTCTTGCAAAGCGGTCCGTGAGCGTATAAATAGCACCCACGCGTTTGTAGCTCAGATGGATAGAGCACCAGGCTTCGAACCTGGGGGTCGCAAGTTCGAGTCTTGCCAGACGCACCATCGCCGGACAGAGGAGAACGTTGCTCTTGGAGAGCCCGGCGTCGTGGAGTGAAAGAGGGGGAGTGTCTTTAGGATGACCCCGGTGGCGAGCGGTGGATGTCGCGGTGGACTCCATTGTCCGACATGTCGCATATCTACTGACTTGGAGTCAGGATTATCCCTGGTAAACCGCCGTAATACTCGTATATTTGCAAACGGCCGAAACTTCACCGATAAAACGTCGCTTAGCTCGCCTATCCGCTAGAGCTAGACGTTGGGCGTAACAGCGAGTTCCTCCGACTCGATTGGAACACGATCGGCTATTGCGTCAAGCGCGGTGGATCTTTCCGCCTCTCAAACAAGGAAACCGATGAAAAAATTCTTGTCCACTTTATCCCTAGTCGCGCTACCGCTTTGCACTGCGCTCTTGCCAGCCTGTGGCGGGAGTGACCCGGCCGAGGGCCCGGCTGGAGGGATTCAGAATCCCGGCGCATCGGGGACTGGTGGCGAAGACGGAGCGAGCGGTGGTGGGAACGATGACGGTGGAATCCGTTTCGATGCCGGTGGAAATGGCACAGGAGGGGAAGGCAATGGTGATCCTGATGGTGATGACGAGGACTGTGATGAGTCGGATCTTCCCACACCGACGGCGCAGGTTCGTGGCACCGTGTTTGCGCCAAACCTCGAGCTCCCCATTAGTGGCGCGCTTGTCTATCTGACCACCGGTGATCCGGAGCCTGTTCCTGATGAAGTCTACTGTGCGGAGTGCGTCGAGCTTCCTTGCGACGTGCATTTTGTGCTCAGCGAGCCGGATGGTTCATTCAACTTGCCGGCCGTGGCTGGACCCAATCAGAAGCTGGTGGTTCAAAAGGGTCAGTATTTGCACATCACGCCTGTCGAAGTCGCCGTGGGCGATGTTCAGGTGCCCGCAGAGAAGAGCAATCTTCCTGGTCGGTGGGACCCGCAAAATGGTCAGTACATTCCGCGTATGGCGGTGATGTCCAGCTACAACGACACAATTTTCAACGTACTTGCCAAAATAGGCATGGGAAACACCGATACGTCTGGAGAGTGGGACCAGCAGTCGGCCGGCTTCGACGTCTACGACGTCTACGAACCCGAGAATGGCGGAGGAGCATTGCTCGACGACCTCGACGCGATGCGGGCCTACCACATCATCTTTATCCCGTGCATGTCGCAGTCTGGGCTGGGCCAGACCTTGTCGCCACAACGTATCGAAAATATCCGCACATGGGTCGAAGAGGGCGGAAAATGGTACGTTACGGATTGGGCCAATGAGTATCTCGTGGATCCATTTCCAACCTACCAAGAGTTTCACGAGAGCACGGGAGCGATCGACATCGGTGAATACAGCGCCACCGGCACGGTGCTCGATGAGGGGCTTTTGGCCTGGCTTTCGGCTCTTCCACCCGGCCTAAAAGACATCGGAAATGGCTTCCCGACCCTTGGCAACCTTCCTTCGGTCGATCTTCACGACAATTGGTCCGGTCTGGAATCTCTCGCCGAAATCATCGTCCAAGACGAAGAGGGCAACGACGTAGATGTCGGTCACTATGCCTGGGTTGAGGGCCCTTGTTCTGCATGTACCACTGCGCCACAGCAGGTTCGGCCGATGACACTCAGCGCGGGTTACGGCTGTGGTCGAATGATGTTCAGCACCTATCACACCAACGATGGGGCGCATGCGGGCTTAAGCCCGCAGGAACTTGTATTGTTCTACATCATTCTCGAGATCGGTATTTGTCGTGGAGATCCGCCACCTCCCCCGCCGCCAATTGGTTGAGGCCATCGATCCAAGAGGATAAGAGAAGGGGCGTTCATAAAGTGTGCGCCCCTCTTTTATGTCGACCTGAGAAAGCCCGACGATGATCAAATACCTTGGTTCGAAGCGAGTGCTTGTTCCCGCGATCGTGGAGCTTATCCGGTCGTTGCCCCGCGCAAGTTCTGTCCTCGATCTTTTTTCGGGCACCTCACGCGTCGGTCACGCTTTGAAAAAAATAGGGCATAGGGTTGTGGCCAACGATCACAACGCATACGCGGCGACCCTGGCCAAGTGCTACGTACAGGCTGACAGTGACAGGTGGTTGAGCGTTGCTGAGAAGCTTGTTGGTGAAATGAACGCGCTAGCTGGCGAGGACGGCTATTTCACCCGGACCTTCTGCCAGGACAGTCGGTTCTTTCAGCCCAAGAACGGGAGGCGAGTCGATCGGATTCGACGGGAGATCGAAGAAAAATCGCTGGCGCCGGAGCTTAAAGCCGTGATGCTAACCTCTCTGATGGAGGCGGCGGATCGTGTGGACTCCACGACCGGTGTGCAGATGGCGTATCTAAAGAAGTGGGCCGCGCGGGCCCACAATGATCTCTGCCTACGTCCCCCGAAGTTGTTACCGCGCGCATCCGCAGGGAAGGGCTTTGCCCACGAACTCGATGCATTCGAGGCCGCGCAGACCTTCGAGGTCGACGTTGCCTATCTTGACCCTCCGTACAATCAGCACAAATACCTAGGCAACTATCATATCTGGGAGACCTTGGTTCGTTGGGATGCACCAGAAGCCTATGGCATCGCTCGTAAGCGTGACGATTGCAAAATTCGCCGGAGCGCATTTAACTCGAAGCCGATGTTTAAGAGCTCAGTGATTCAGCTGCTCGCATCTCTTCGGGCGAGGTACATTTTGCTTTCGTTCAGCGACGAGGGCTATCTGAGTCGACCTGAGCTCGAGTCGATGTTGAAGGAGCACGGGCATGTCTACGTCTTCGAGGTCGCATACCCGCGATACGTCGGCGCTCGTATCGGCATTCACAACCCCAAGGGCGAAAAGGTAGGCCAGGTTGGTCGTCTTAAAAATCGGGAGATGCTCTATCTTGTGAGCCCTCACAAACTGGCGAACCATCGGGTGAGTACCGATGGATTGAATGAGCATGCACGAGTTCGCAATTCGCCCTGGCAGATGAATGAGGTGTCGTAGAAGGGTCCCCCAAGTTCCGTGATATTCACCGCACGCGCACGGAAGGTGGTTGCGAAAAAAAAAATATTGTCGCACGTGGCGCTCGCATGCTCGCTACTTGATTGGGACCTAAACGCACTCGACCTTGCATCATATCGTTGGCGGTCAACGTTTCCATTCAGCTTCGGCCCGTGTTGTTTTCGAGCTTTGTGAGGGCCTATACGATCAGGTAGCCCAACATTTGAAGTTGAACGTCGTGTGTGATCCGCTGCGGTCGATGGCACGGAAAAAACCGAAGGCGAAGTCGACGATGGGCGCGGCGCAGTCGATGGGGTCGCTCATCTCACTGTTTGAGGGTCTAAACGCTCCCCGGGTCGAGCGGACGCGTGACGACTTGTTCGCAGAGATTCTGTTTTTGGTGCTTAGCGCTGTCGTCAGCGGTGTGAACGTCCTGACCGAAGTCGAGAGGTTCGGTCAGGCGAAGACCGAATGGCTTCGCCTCATCTTACCGTACTCCAGCGGGATTCCGAGTCACGATACGATCGGGCGAGTCCTGGGAATGCTCGACTCCGATGAACTCGAAAGGATGTTTGTGTCGTGGATGACGGTAACTGCGAAAGAGGTCGAGGGAGTCGTGGCACTCGATGGCAAGGCGGTCCGACACGCGATAGCACGCGGCGACAAACAATCATTCATTCGTGCACATGGTCAGTGCGTTCTCGAGTGCGAATTTCATGGTTCTTGGACAGGTTAGGGTCGAGAACAAGTCGAACGAAATTGCCGTAATACCGTGTCTGCTGGACCTTCTGCACATCAAGGGCGCCATCGTCACTGTGGACGCTGCTGGCCGTCAGGAGGCCATCGTTAACAAGATCGTCGAACGCGGCGGGCAGTTCGTACTTGCGGTGAAGAACAATCAACCTACGCTATACGCCGACGTCCACATAGCCTTTCATGACGTCGATATCGCGGGAGAAGCAGTCTTTGCCCCTCAGACCGGGACTGAGGAAGTTGCTCGCGTTCGTGAGAAATCCAGACACTACAAGACTCTCGATGCGAGAGCGTCGGTGACCCATGCGAATAAGTGGTCCCACGTCAGAACATTGATCCGTGTAACGACCGAGAGACGAGGAGTCAAAGCGGAAGCTGAAGTCCACTCACGGATCTTCATCAGACCGATCGAGGGAATGAAAGCGGAGGATGACCTCGCCATGACCCGTGCGCATTGGAGCATTGAGAATAAACTCCACTGGATAGTTGACGTCGCATTCCGCGAAGACAAATGTCGTGTCTATGCGGCCAACGCTGTTGAAAATCTCGTCGTCGTCAGGCACATCGCCCTGAACCTCCTACATTCGGTGAAGGGTCTGGGCGGTGGGATTGTATCGAATCGAAACCAGGCGGCATGGACCGATGACGTGCGCAAGAGGGTGCTTTCGGCCTCGCTTGGATGAGATGCGATACCCCTGGGAGGGGTGTGCGACGGTGATCAGCGTTTCTTAGATTCGGATGGTTGTCCGCGGCCTGGCAGTTCCTTCATGGTGGTCATGATGTTGGGCATGCCGCCGTACGGGGTCGGTCAAGGTGCTTGCAAAGGGGTAGAACGATCTGACACAGAGCCGCGACGGTCAACTGGCACGCAGTCCCGCAGCCAGTCGATCAAAGACCAGACGGATTCGTCGGCTTGTCTTCAACTCACGATGGCAGACGAGCCAGATAGGCACCGGGAACACGATGTCAGGACAGACTCGCTGAACCGCGGGCTCCTGGGCCCCGATATCCGCCATCATGAAACATATTCCGGCACCCTGTTTACAGAGCTCCCATTGGACAATGTGGTTGCTGCTGACGATTGGGAATTGTGTCTTGGACAGATTGAGACCCAGGGCCCGCATGCCATCGATAATGACGGGAGTTCGATCAAAAGCGAAGAATTCTGCTTTCGACATTCCTTCGAGAGTGTCAAGGGGGCCAACTCGTTCAAGGTATGCTGGCGAGGCAAACAGATAGGCCTCCATGTCAGCGACCTTCCGAGAGATTAGATCGGGCTGTTCGGGACGAAAGTTTCGAATTGCGATGTCGGCTTCGCGGCGCCGAAGATCACGGGTATCGTTGGCCGCGATGATCTCAATCTCGATTTTTGGGTGGTCGATACGGAGCTGAGTAAGGATCTGCGGCAATAAGAAGGTGGAGATCGCCTCGCTGGCGGTGATACAGACCTCGCCCTCGATACTCGTCGCGTGTCCCGTCGCGGCCAACGATACCTGGGTGGCGGCTTCGCCCATGCGCTTGACGTGATCGACGAGCTCGAGCCCACTGGAGGTCAGCTCGAGTCGGTTGGTTGTACGTTCGAGAAGCACGACACCGAGTTGCTTCTCCAGGGCCCCGACCTGTCGGCCCACGGTAGGTTGCGTGGTGCCGAGCGCACGTGCTGCGGCTGAAAATGAACCCTCCTGTGCCGCGACCATAAAGGCCCGCGCATGATTCCAATCGAAGCGAACAGCACGCCAATCCATGCAAAAATGAATAGCATGAATGCAAATATTCAGAATGGTCGATGATTTTCGTATGTGTAAAGTAAGGGCATGGGACAAACACCAACCACAATGCAGGCTGTCATGACCCGCGCCTACGGCTCCCCCCATGTTCTGGTGACCCGTGATTTTCCGACCCCAAGCATTGCCGCGTGGGAGATTTTGGTCGAGGTGCATGCGGGCGGGGTAACCGCAGGTGATATCCGGCTGCGGACTGCGGATTTTCCCGGGGTCTCCGCGGTGATCGGTCGCCTCATGTTTGGGATTTTTGGCCCCCGTCGGCCCATCCAGGGAACGACCTTCGCAGGTCGAGTGGTCCAGGTAGGGGCCCAGGTTACAAAGTTCGCAGTCGGAGACGATGTCTTTGGCTCGGTCGACGGAGGGGCCTACGCCCAGTATCTCCAGATCTCTGCAGATGGTGCTGTGGCCAAGACTCCCGGCCGTCTAAGCGGAGACGAAGCGGCCGCGATCCCCTATGGGGCGGGGACGGCGCTTCATTTTCTCAAGGAGATCGCGGAACTCCTGCCCGGAGAAAAAGTCTTAGTACTGGGGGCATCAGGGGGAGTTGGTCGCTTCGCCGTTCAAATCGCAAAGCACCTGGGTGCCGAAGTGACCGCAGTTTGCGGCCGAGCTGGATTTTCGATGGTGCGTGAATTGGGAGCCGACCACCTGATCGATCATCGCTGCGAAGACTTCACTCGCAATGGTCAACGTTACGACGTGATCCTCGATATTGCCGACGCTTCGAGCTTTGCTCATAGTCGTAGTTCTCTGACTCAAAGTGGGCGCTATCTCACGCTCTATGTCAGCGTTCGTGTGCTCGCTCAGATGGCCTGGACGGGTCTTCGCGGTGGGCCGCGGGCACTGTTCTCGGTGGCGGTTCCAGGCCAAGAACAGATGCGGGCCCTGGGAGAACTTGCTACCCAAGGACTCCTACGTCCTGTGATGGCCGAGAGCTACACGCTAGAAAAAATTGCGTTGGCACATGCGGCCGTGGAGTCGGGGGATTTGCACGCCAACGTCGTGGTGCGACCCTGCGCGGCTGTGGCCTCGTGTTAGGCCCACATTCGTTCCGATTTGGGCCTATGGGGTTGAATGCGATTGCACCGTCCCCTACTCAGACTTTCTTCGGCCGTCCCCGATGCCACACACCGAGAATGGCTCACCTGTTCTCGCGCTCTCTCGTTTTGCGATCCTCTGCAGCGACCTTGTTGGTGGGTGTGGGCTGTGACGACAGCGAGGAACTCACACACGGCGAGCATCTAAAGGAGACAGGGGTTGAACTTGGTGAGTGCCACGCAGACCCGACTGTTGAGATTGCCACCAATCACGATCACAGCCTCGCGCTCTCGCACGAGGACCTGGAGACGGACGGCGACCTTGTGCTCGAGTTCGGTGGTACCGCCGAGCACACTCACTCGATCGTGTTGACGCACGAGGACCGCGTTGACCTGCTGAGCCTCGGTTCGGTGATCGTCAAGAGCAAGAGCTCAACGACGCATGAACACAAGGTGACGCTCGCTTGCGATCTCGAGTTTGAAGAGTCCACCGAATAGTGGCTGGGTCGTCCTGCCGAATCGCAGACTTGCTTGTTCTAGAGAATCCCCGGGAGATTCAAGCCGCGCTCACGTGCGCACTCAAGCGCGCTCTCGTAGCCGGCATCCGCGTGGCGCATGACGCCGGTCGCCGGGTCGTTCCACAGCACGCGTTTGATCCGGCGGGCGGCGTCGTCGGATCCATCGCAGCAGATCACCAGACCCGAGTGCTGCGAGAATCCCATGCCGACTCCCCCGCCATGATGCAGAGACACCCAGGTCGCCCCTGACGCTGTGCTCAGAAGGGCATTGAGAAGCGGCCAGTCGGAGACTGCATCGGACCCGTCTTTCATGCCTTCAGTCTCTCGGTTTGGAGATGCGACGGAGCCGGAGTCCAGATGGTCGCGACCGATCACCACAGGGGCTTCGAGCTCGCCACTCTTGACCATCTCATTGAAGGCGAGACCGAGGCGATCTCGATCCCCGAGGCCAACCCAACAGATGCGTGACGGAAGGCCCTGGAAGGCGATGCGTTCGCGGGCCATGTCGAGCCAGTGGTGCAGGTGGGTGTTTCCCGGAGTGAGTTCCTTGACCTTGGCATCGGTCTTATCGATGTCCTCTGGGTTTCCCGAGAGGGCGACCCAACGAAAGGGGCCCACGCCCTTGCAAAAGAGTGGACGAATGTAGGCCGGCACGAATCCAGGGAAGGAAAAGGCATCTTCAAGGCCTTCATCTTGGGCGACTTGACGAATATTGTTGCCGTAGTCGAAGGTCGGAATACCGAGGCGGGCGAAACCCACCATAGCCTCGACATGATCGCGCATCGAGGCACATGCCGCCGCGGAGACAGCCTTGGGGTTGTCTCGCTGGCGGTTACGCCATTGGTTGAGGGTCCACCCCTTTGGCAGATAGCCGTGCAGGGGGTCGTGCGCGGAGGTTTGATCGGTGACCATGCTCGGTCGGACGCCGCGCCTGAGCAGTTCCGGGAGCAGTTCCGCTGCGTTCCCGAGCAACCCTACAGACTTCGCCTCGCCCACCGCGGTCCAGCGCTCGATCATCGCAAGAGCTTCGTCGAGACTCTCGGTCTTTTCGTCGAGGTAGCGTGTGCGTAGGCGAGAATCGATGCGTTCTGGATCGCATTCAATGGCCAAACAGCAGGCGCCGGCCATGGCAGCTGCCAGCGGCTGTGCTCCACCCATGCCGCCGAGGCCAGCGGTGAGGACCCACTGTCCACGAAGATCACCACCAAAATGCTGTCGACCCGCTTCGACAAAGGTCTCGTAGGTCCCCTGTACGATCCCCTGTGTGCCGATGTAGATCCACGATCCGGCGGTCATCTGGCCGAACATCATGAGACCGGCTTGGTCGAGCTCGTTGAAGTGGTCCCAGTGGGCCCAGTGCGGCACGATGTTGGAGTTGGCGATGAGCACTCGGGGCGCATCGGCGTGGGTCTTAAATACACCCACTGGTTTTCCCGATTGCACGAGGAGTGTCTCATCGGCTTCGAGCTCTTGGAGGCTCTTGATGATGAGGTCAAAATCTTTCCAGGTGCGTGCGGCTCGGCCGATTCCTCCGTAGACCACCAATTCCTTGGGTGACTCCGCGACGCTCGGATCGAGGTTGTTCATCAACATGCGCATGGGGGCCTCGGTGAGCCAAGACTTTGCGCTGAGGGTGGTGCCAGTGGGCGCCTTGACGATGCGGTCGCTGTATCGAGGATTGTTCATGGCGGGTCTCTGTATGGGGGTCAGGGGAGAGAGGGGGTGGTCTTGAGCAGAGCAGGAAGAAGCGCTGCATCGACAAGATTTTCGAGTGTGCCGTCGCAGACCATGGCCTGTGCGGTGGCCAAGTCTGGCGCGAGGTAGCGGTCCTCTTCGAGGACCCGGATTTTTGCGCGAATGCCCCGGCGAACTTTTTCAAGGATGGGACTGGATTTTAGCGGGGCCCTCAAGTCTAGCCCTTGCGCGGCCGTAAGCGCCTCGATCCCGAGAATGCCAAAGAGATTTTGGGTCATGGCCAGCAGTCGGTAGGCACCGTGGCAGGCCATCGAGACGTGGTCCTCTTGATTCGCGGAGGTGGGTGTCGAGTCGATCGATGCTGGCGCGGCCCGCTGCCGATTCTCCGACATGAGGGCCGCCGATGTGACCTCGGCGATCATCAAACCGGAATTCAGTCCTGGAGTGGGAGTCAAGAACGCGGGGAGACCAAAATTCATGGAAGGGTCGACCAAGAGCGCGATGCGGCGCTGAGCGATGGAGCCCATCTCGGCGACCGCGAGTGCAATTTGGTCGGCGGCGAAGGCCACAGGTTCTGCGTGAAAGTTTCCCCCTGAGGTGACGTTGCCATTGGACAAGACAAGTGGGTTGTCGGTGGCGGCATTGGCCTCGATCTCGAGGGTGCACGCCGACATTCGTAGGAGGTCGAGACAGGCACCGTGCACCTGGGGTTGGCAACGGATACAATAGGGGTCTTGAACACGTTCATCGTTTTCAAGGTGGCTGGCGGCGAGCGGGGAATCGGCCAGCAGCGCCCGGAGTGAGCTAGCGACGTCAATTTGGCCGGGTTGACCACGAAGAGCCTGAATTTCGGCATCAAAGGGGGCACCGGTCCCCATGGCCGCTTCGGTGGAGAGCGCTCCGGTGATCACTCCGGTCTGTGCGGCGCGATGGGCACGGAACAACCCGACCAGAGCGAGCGCCGTGGAGACCTGGGTGCCGTTGATCAGAGCCAGGCCCTCCTTGGCGGCCAAGGTGATTGGGTGGAGCCCAGCTCGCTGCAGCGCGACCTTTGCCGGCAGTCGCTCGGCTTCGAAGTTGGCTTCTCCCGCGCCCAGCATGGCCGAGGTCATGTGAGCGAGAGGTGCGAGATCTCCCGAGGCGCCGACCGAGCCCTGGCGCGGAATAATTGGGTAGATGCCGCGGGCGAGCATGGCCTCGATCATACGGACGGTGCTGAGACGAATGCCCGAGGCTCCGCGCCCTAGCGAGATCAATTTGAGCGTCATGACCAATCGAACGATGGCGTCCGGAAGGGGGTCGCCCAAGCCACAGCTGTGCGAGAGGATCAAATTTCGCTGCAAGGTGGCAACATCGCGGGCGGCGATGCGTACGCTCGCTAGCTTGCCAAAGCCGGTATTTACGCCGTAGACCGGAGCTTCAGCCCTGGCGATCTCTCCGATCCGTGCGGCCGCAGCTTCGATTTTCGGGTCGCAGGAGGGGGCGAGCTGTGGGGAGACCTGTTCGCGATAGACCTGCTCAAGGGTCTGGAGGGAAACCTGGCCGGGGTGCAATTCAATGATCATTGTGGGGTCTCGAAGGGGGCGATAAACCGCTGGGAAAGAGGATTGGCGCCTATTCTGTACGCGAGCTCGGCGGGGTGCTCGACATCCCAGATCGCCAGCTCGGCACGCTTGCCGACTTCGAGTGTGCCAATTTCGTGGTCGAGGCCCAACGCCCTTGCAGCCTCACGGGTGACCCCGGCGAGGGCTTCTTCTGGGGTTATCCTAAAGAGGGTACAACCCATATTTAGCGCCAGGAGAAGCGAGGTCATGGGCGACGACCCAGGGTTGCAGTCGGTGGCCAAGGCGATGGCAACGCCGTGTTTGCGCAGGAGGTTGACCGGGGGAAGTCGGGACTCGCGGAGGGTATAAAAAGCCCCGGGCAACAGCACCGCGATCGAGTTCGCGCGGGCCATGGCCTCAACGCCGGCCTCGTCGAGATATTCGAGATGATCGCAAGAGAGCGCCCCGCGGGCGGCGGCGGCCTCTGTACCCCCGAGGTTGCTAAGTTGTTCGGCATGGATCTTGACGGGAAGAGTCAGTGCATCTGCGGCATCGAACACTCGTTCCGTTTGGGCCAATGAAAACCCGATGCCTTCGCAAAATACGTCGACGGCGTCGGCCAAGCCTTCGTCTCTAGCCTGGCGCATACCGGGAAGCACAACCTCTTGGATATACAGATCCGCTTGGTTGCAATATTCGGGTGGAAGCGCATGAGCTGCGAGGTAGGTGGTCTTGATCCGCACGGGCCGTCGATGCCCAAGCTCTCGTGCTGCGCGAAGAATATCGAGCTCCGATTCTACGGTGAGGCCGTATCCCGACTTGATCTCAAGGGTGCCGACGCCCTCGGCGAGCAAAGCATCGAGTCGCGGCAGGGCGGCTTCGACCAGGGCGTGCACATCGAGGGCACGCGTGGCACGAACGGTCGATAAAATTCCACCTCCACGGCGCGATATCTCCTCGTAACTGACTCCGGTGAGCCGCTGCTCAAACTCCACGGCCCGTTGGCCGCCGTAGACCAGATGCGTGTGGCAGTCGACGAGCGCGGGTGTAACCAATTGTCCCCCGAGATCCTTTCGCTCTGCATCGCGCCAGAGGTCAGGAAGATCGGCGTTGGCACCGATCCACGCGATCGTGCCGTCTTCGATGCACAACGCCCCATCTTCGAGCAGACCGTATCGACCCTTTTGAGTCTCCATGGTCGCGAGTCGACCTCCATGCAGCACCACGCGTGTCATCGCATTCCGCATACGTTGTTTGCGCATATATGTCTACACATAATGAAGAACGCGTGCTACAAGGGCACGCGTTGCACGCACATCATGATGTCCGGCCGAATTTCATTTCGAGAGATCAAGCGAGACATGTCTCAGAGGATCGCCCAGGGCGAATGGCAGCCTGGTGGAACGATTCCGAGCGAGGCGCTGCTGGCGCGATCCTACGGCTGTTCAAGAAGCACAGTGAATCGCGCACTTCAGGAGCTTGCGCGTAGCGGGGTGGTGTTGCGACGCCGACGTGCTGGCACCCAGGTAGCGACGGAGCCGGTGCACGCCGCGCGCTTGGAGATTCCGTTGGTGCGTAGGGAGATCGAGAATATGGGGCGTAGTTACAGTTACGAGCTGTTGAGCCTCGAAGTCTGCCTCCCCCCTGAACGCGTCGCGGCGCGCTTGGCGGTTCCCGCGTCGAGGGAGATTCTGCGTGTGCGTAGTCTGCATAGTGGAGACCGTAGGCCCTACCAGCTCGAAGACCGATGGATTGATGTTCAGGTAGCTCCTGACGCTCTGTCTCAGTCTTTTACGGAGACGAGCCCGAACGAGTGGCTCGTGAAAAATTGCCCCTTCACCCAGGGGACACTGCATTTTTCGGTCGCTGCGGCCACCTCTGGTGAAGCGGGGCATTTGCACGTCGAGAGCGGGGATCCGATATTCGTCGTCGAGCGTCTCACGTGGCTAAATGAGGCGGCGATCACCCTCGCTCGCATGATTCATCCGGCGAGCCATGGGGTGACGATGAAGGTGTGAGCCCCATGCCCCAGGCGGGATCACGCCACTCGTGCATACTGGGCTGACTATGCTTTTCTTGCATCGCAGCAACCGGGTCGAGGTCTTGGTCGAAGAGCTGGCGCAGGAGTTGATTTTGAGGCCGAATCCGGATCCGATCTCCAAGGAGCTTGTTTCTGTGCAGAGCCCGAGCATGACGCGCTGGCTCGCTCAGCATCTGTCCTACCGGTTGGGCTCTGAAGGTGGCCCCGCCGAGGGAATTTGCGCAAATATGGAGCACCCTTTTCCGGGTGCATTGGTCCGTCGTTTGGTGGGTGACACGCTAAACGATGCGACGATGACAGATTCTTGGGGTCCAGAGAGCCTGCGTTTTCACATTCTGGAGCTTCTTCCAGGCTTGGTGGAGGAAGAACCATTTTCTGCGTTGCGTCGGTATTTGGCGCCGCGCGGGGGTGCAACACCGAGGACGACGACGGGTGCGGAGATAGGGCGCCGAGATTTACAGCTCGCGGAGCGGATTGCAGCCGCCTTTGACCGCTATGCGGTCTATCGGCCGCGCATGGTCCGATCTTGGATCGAGGGCCCCGAGCGCCCGAGGGGACAGGTCGAGCTGGCATGGAGCGATACAAGCTGGACGGATGTCCGCGCCGGGTCCATGGGCGGTCACGTGGGCCACATACCTGCTTGGGGGGCCGACGTGGGCCCGAAGTTGGGGACGATGTTGGCGCCCCAAGAAACGTGGCAAGCGATTCTTTGGAGGGCGCTTCAGTCGAAAATAGGAACGCCCTCGCTCGCCACGCGTGTTGAACAAGCTCGAAAAATCCTAGAGTCGGGCCAAAATCTGGATCATCTACGAAGAAGCTTGGGCCGAAGGATTTCGATTTTTGGTCTAGCGACTCTTCCACCGTCCTTTCTCGCCATCTTGCTCGCGCTTTCACGCCACATCGATGTGCACCTATTTTTGCTTTGTCCGTCGCAGGCCTACTGGGCAGACATCCGTAGCCGACGTGAGCAGTTGCGGGCCCTGGGCGATGCCATGGATGCGAATGGGTTGGGGGCAGCCCTGAGTGCCGCCGAAGGCAACCCGTTGCTGTCCTCCTTCGGACGATTGGGCCGAGACTTTCAGGTGATGCTCGAGGCGGCCGATGGAATGGACTACAGAGATAGCGACGAGCGGGCCTTTGTAGACCCGCGCCTCGACAGCGGTGCGAACCTACTGACCCAAGTTCAGAACGATATCTTGGCCCTCGAGAATCGTCGGTGCGATGCTGGGCCTACCCTTTCGGATGCGGCGGCGCGCTTGACCGTGGCGAGGGCGGATCGCTCAATTCAGATCCATGCTTGCCACGGACCTATGCGCCAGGTTGAGGTTCTTCATCAAGAACTTCTTCGCTTGCTTGATGAGGACCCTACGCTCGAAGCCAGAGACATCTTGGTAATGACCCCAGATTTGGCGGGCTACGGACCGCTGATCTCGGCGGTGTTTTCACAGGGCCGGCTCGATCGCGATGCTCAGGGCGAGTGGGGGAGTTCGGGGGCCCCGGCGCTCCGATATAGCATCGCAGATCAAAGTTTGCGCGACAGCAACCCCGTGGCAAAGCTCGTGATGGAGGTCCTCGAACTCGCGCGAGGGCGGCTCGGCGGTCCGGAGGTTCTTGATCTGCTCGAATCCGATTGGGTACGACGCCGCTTCGGGATCAACGCGGAAGATCGCCCCGAATTACGGCGTTGGGTCCTCGAAAGTCAGATACGGTGGGGAGCGAACGCGGATCATCGTCTTGAGCATGACCAGCCGGCTGACAGCGCAAACACCTGGCAATTTGGTATCGAACGCCTACTGTTGGGGGTCTGCATGGCCGAGGAAGGCGGGCTCTATGCCGGGGCGTTGCCCTTCGACGATATGGAAGGGGATGGCGTCCGGCGGCTCGGACGATTTGTTGGATTTTGCGAGGCTCTCTTTGAGCAGCTCGAATCCTTGAGGGGGGCACGGCCCTTGGAGGCCTGGAGAAATGCCGTCGATTCCATGCTGGAGCATCTGTGTCAGTGCACTCGCGAACAAAATTGGATGCACCAACAGGTACGCTTCGCCATCGAAGAGCTGATGAAGCCGGGGTGCACACGCGAGCTAAATCTGGAGGCAGTGATCGAGCTTCTCGGCCAACATTTCGAGCGGATGGGGGCGGGGGGGGCGATGGGCCATCAAACCGGAGCGATGACCTTTTGCGCGATGCTGCCGATGCGTTCCATTCCACATCGCGTGGTTTGCCTGCTTGGTTTGGACGACGCCGCGTTTCCGCGGACAGCGCAGGCGGAGAGCTTCGACCTTCTCGCATCGCATCCTCAGATCGGTGACAGAAATCCACGCGATGAGGACCGATATATTCTACTCGAGTCGCTTCTGGCAGCTCGCCAACACTGGATCGTGACCTACAGCGGTCGAGATCCACGTACCAATGAGGCGCAGCCCCCAGCGGTCGCCATCGGCGAGATTCTTGATCTGTTGGATGCGAGCTTTGAGGCCGAAGCGAGCGATGTGCTTCTGCGTGACCAGCTCCTGACCCAGCATCCTCTTCAAGGATTCAGCCCCGCCAACTTCGGTGTAGCCAGGGATGAAGGCTCACGGCGATCGTCGGCCGAGGCCGAGGCCGAGTCTGAACCGAAAAGTTTCGATCGTAGTCTAGCCGCGGGTGCAGCACACTTGGTCAACGGCGATCAAACCGCTCGTTCAGGGGCCTTTATGAGTACCGAAATCCCTAGGGACATGCCGGAGACCGACCGCTCGTTTGAGATGGAGGAACTCCAACGTTTTTTCGAAAATCCAGCGCGTGGGCTCGTGAGGGACCGTCTAGGGATTCGACTTGGGGAGTATTATGATGCGCTTGATGACCGTGAGCCCGTCGAACTTGATTCGTTGCAGGACTGGAAGCTCAAGTCGAAAATCCTCCACGCGCGAATGCACGGCCAGGACTCTCGGGAAATTGGCGCATCCCTCGTGGCGGGTGGCGGGTTGCCGCTTGGCACACCTGGGCGCATCGTGTTGGCGGACCGATTACGGGCGGTCGATCGACTTCTTGAACGGGCCAGCGAAGTCCTCTCGAAAAAATCGAGAACCGTGAACTTGGATCTTCATCTCGAGAACGTTCACCTGTACGGCTCGCTTGGCACGGATTTACATGGGCAGACGCTGTTGCACATGCGTGTGGGCAAGGCACGAGACCAGGATCTCCTTACACTCTGGATCCAGCTCCTGGCGGTCAGCCTGGCGGTCCCCGATGAATCCTTCGTGGCGATGCGGCTGGCCACCGAGGAAAAGAAAACCACGGGTCTCGCGCTCCCAGAAGAGGCCCATGAACGTGCGGGCATGTGTCGGAACCAACTGCTGAAGTTCGTGGCTTGGGCCGAGCGCGGGGGCAGATTTCCGCTTGCCTACTATCCGAAAAGCTCGGTCGCCTACGGTCGAAGATACCTAAGTGAGTCGTCGAAACGGCCGGACTGCGATCCCAGTGTGTTGCACGAAAATGCGCTTGTCGCGGCAAATAGGGTCTGGCTCCCCAAGGCGATAGGGGCGATGGTCCTCAGCCAAGGTGAACGCGAAGACCCATATATCGCGCTTGTGCACGGTGCCGGTGCGGAGCTCGAGGACGTCCAGCGTGACAGTGAATTTTCCGCTCTCGCAAGAGAAATCTGGCAGCCGATTCTCGCGGCAGCAGTCCGCTATGAGGGGAATTTCGCATGAAGAGACTCGGACAAAACCAGGAAGATCGCTCAGGAAAAATTAGCGAATTTCAGCCCACTCAGCCGTTGGTACGGGGCACAACACTTCTCGAGGCGAGCGCGGGTACGGGAAAAACCTACAACATCACGAATATCGTTTTACGTCTGGTGGTGGAGGAGGCTCTGGAAATTTCAGAGATTCTAATTGTTACCTTCTCGAAGGCCGCGACCGCCGAGCTGCGAGAACGAACTCGACAGCGCATTTCGGAGGCAATCGAGGCCCTCAACGACGCGTTTCATGGGGTCCGGATGCCCGACGAAGACCGCGAGCCTGTTTTAGCGAAGCTCGTCGGAGACTCCGGCTTGAGGGGGGAAGAAACCACCCGTAGAGAGCTCCAACGTAGAATCGCGCTGCTCATGCGCGCCCGAGAATCATTTGATGAGGCCGCGATCTCCACCATTCATGGGTTCTGCGAGCGCACTCTTCGCCATGCAGCATTCGAGAGCGGCTTAGATTTTGGCGCCGAGCTTGTTAAAGATCTTTCTGGTCTGAGAGATCAAATCGTCGATGACTTCCAGGCCATCGAGCTTCGTGGAGCCGGTGAACTTTGGTGTCGTTATCTCACCGAGCATGCGAAGATCACACGCAGCGATCTCGTCGCGCTGGCGGCGACTCTCGAATCGAATCCCGAGCGGGAGGTGATCCCAGTGTCGCCTCTGGGCGGCGATGACCACGACAATCACGACGACCCGATTCGACCTCTTGGCGAGAGCTTTGATGCGAGATTGACGCAATCGATCACCGTATTTTATCTCGAGTGGGAGGCGGGAGGACGCGAGCAGGCGAAAAAATATTTTGCACGGGCGATCAAAGCCAAAGCCTTTGTCCGGACGGCGAGCCTCGGAAATGCTCGACAATCGAACAGTCGTGCGAAGGCCCTAGACGATTTGCGCGCGGGGGATCCCGCGCACGAAACGATGGCGAGCGCGGCTACAATTACCTACTTCGCAGCTTCGACGATCACTTCAAAGCTCGCGGGTGGTGGGGAAGTACCCCATGGGAAGGTGTTCGATTTGGCGCAGGCGGTCGCGGATCTGATCTCCGACGAGCGTGGCTTGGCCTACAAACGACGTTTTGTGGCGTTTTTTATCCGCGAATTTGAAGATCGCAAGCGTCGGGACTCGCTGCTCTCTTTCGACGACCTGTTGCGCGTCTTGGCCCATCAGCTCGGTGAGGCCGGGTCCGGTGAGCGCCTGAAGGCATCGATGCGGGGCCGTCATCAAGCGGCCTTGATCGACGAGTTTCAAGACACCGATGCCGTGCAATGGAAAATCTTCTCCACGGTGTTCGCGGATGATGCCTTCTTGTATCTCATTGGCGACCCGAAACAGGCGATCTACAGTTTTCGTGGCGCCGACATCGAGACCTATTTGCGGGCACAAAGGGCCGCGAACGATCGGCGATTCACGATGAGCACAAACTGGCGCTCGGACGAGGGATACATCGCGGCGCTGAATACTCTCTTGGACCAGCGAGGTGTTTTTGGTCAACCGGGCATTGACTATGTGAGGGTTAACGCCGCTCCCGGACGAGGGGCGAGCGACCTGCAGTGGCCAACGCCCGGCGCTGAAGGACATGATGCGCCTTTTCAGCTTCGTTTTGTTCCCCGAGCGCTCGTGACCCATGAAGAGAGCAAGCCGATGGCCGCCGGATTGTTGAAAGATAGGCTCCCTGGCTGGGTAGCGACCGATATTGTGAAGTTACTCATGTCTGGCGCCCGTTTGAACATCGAGGACTCAGGTGGAAAAGAGACTCGTGTTGTGGGGCCACGAGATCTCGCGGTGATCGTCCGGACGCATGCGCAGGCGAGCGCCATTCAAAACGCATTGCGTGCAGCCCATGTCCCTTCGGTGATCTCGGGGGCCGGCTCGGTCTTTGCGGGCCCTGAAGCCTCCGCACTGCAGGCTTTGCTCGAAGTGCTTGTGCGACCTCGGGTCGAGTCGGCTGTGAAGACTGCCCTCGTGAGCATGATTTTTTCGGTCGATGCAAACGAACTTCTGGCTCTCGATGACCGAGATTGGGAGCGGTGGCTGGAGAGGTTTCTTGAGTGGGGCGAGACTTGGCGAAGGTATGGGTGCATGGCAGCGTTGCGGAAGGTCTTTGCGGAGGTTCATCTCCCGCGTCGTCTACTTGGGCAAAGGGGGGGGGAACGAGCGATGACCAACCTTCTGCATCTCGCCGAGCTTCTACACGGTGTCGAGACCCGTGACCGCTTGGCATCCGAGGCGCTCGGAGAATGGCTGCGAACGAGACGAAATGAGTTGGACTCTGTCGAGGATGATAGCCAGCTTCGGCTTGAGACGGATGCTGACGCGGTGACAGTGACCACAATCCATCGGAGCAAGGGCCTTGAATATCCTCTCGTGTGGTGCCCCTATCTCTGGGAAGGGCTTGGTGTCTCATCTCGCAACTCCCGTCATCTCTTGTTTAACCAGGTGACCCAGAGTCGAGACGAAAAATGGCAGTCCACGCCAATGATCGACATTCAGTTGAATGCATCCGAGTCACCCAAGCGCGAAAATATTCAAATCGCGCAAACGGCTCAGCAGGCCGAGAAGATGCGGTTGTTCTACGTGGCTCTGACCCGGGCAAAACACCGCTGCGTAGTCTACTGGGCGGCGATTAAGGGCGGGGGGCGCTCTCCCCTCGCCAGTGTCTTGCACAGCGGCCTGGGGGACGGCGAGGTCGGTGACCGCTTCGAATGTGCTGCCGAGCTCTTTGAGGGCCTCAATGACTCGGAGATGTTGATTGATCTTAAGGCGTTGGAGGCCCGTTCTTCCGGGAATATATTTGTCCAATCACAGGAGGAAGTCCCCGCGTGCCGCTACCGAGTATCTCGGGGGCCCAGAATGACACCGCAGCCCCGAACGTTTTTACGGGAGGGACTCGATCGCTGGTGGCGTCGAACCAGCTTCTCGAGCCTCACGGACAGCGCCCCGCATGATCGTCGTTACGACGGCAGTCCCGAGTCTGAAGGTCGAGATCACGCTGACAAGGAGATTCGGAGGGCTTCAGATGCTCCCGGGGCGGGTGCATCTGAAGCCGCTGTCGAGGAGCTTTTACCCCTGGCAAAATTTCCACGAGGCGCCGATGCTGGAACCTTCTTGCATCGTGTATTGGAGCTTCTCGATTTTCAGCAGGCCCCAAACGATCTTCCGAGAATTCTCGATGATGAGATGGGTCGACACGGGATCCCTGAAATCTGGAATGAGCCCTTGATCAAGGGCATCGGTCAAGCGCTAGCGACCTCTTTTGAGGGCTCCGGGGGGCGTGCCACTTGCTCGTTGAGCGACATCTCAAGGCGAGACAGGATCGATGAGATGACCTTTGATTTTCCCATGGCTGGAGGGCACTACAATTGTGGAGGGGACAGTGGCGTTACGGCGAAGGCTATCGTCGCGGCCCTGGCGAGCGATCCTCAGGGCCTTTCGCGGACGGATCCTGAGTATCTCAAAGAACTGAAGAGCTGGAACTTCTGGCCCCCGGCCCGCGGTTTTCTGACCGGGGCGATCGATTTGATTTTTCGCGACAGTGCATCGGGTGCCGATGCTCGGTATTCGGTCGTCGACTACAAGTCGAATTGGCTGGGAGAGCGAAGGATCGTCGACGGAGAGCCGGTCGAGCGGTGCGTGGCCGAGCACTACACTCGTGAGGCGATGCAAGGGGCCATGCGTCAGCATCACTATTATCTTCAGTACCACCTCTACACGGTGGCGTTGCATAGGTATCTGCGCTGGAGGCTCGGACCGAGTTACGATTACGACCGCCACATCGGTGGTGTCTATTATTTGTTTGTGCGCGGAATGAACGGTCGGCGTGATCTGCGAGGACAGCCCTACGGTGTCTTTTTCGATCGCCCACCACGTGCCGTGATCGAGGCCCTGAGCGCCGTTTTTAGTGATGGATCACAAGGCGGTCCGATGGGGGATAGGTCGAGGCTCGAGAGAGAAATCGGGAGGCCAGCATGAACAATAGCCCTGTCTCAAAATTCCTACTTCACTTTTTGACCCGCGGCATACTGGAGCCGGTGGACCTGCAAGTTGCGACGACCTTGTTGCGGCTTGGTGGCTCGGAAGATCCTCATTTGGCCCTCGCGGTCGCCTTGTGTGTGCGGGCGCCCTCGCACGGGCATATTTGCGTAGACCTAGCGACCGTCGCTAAAGAACTTCGACAGTACCCCAGGCAGAGGCGCCCGCTCGGGGCCGGTCGTCCGTTGCCGCTGGAGGCGGATGTTCCCCTCTTGCCCTGGCCGGAGCCGAAATCCTGGGTGGAGACCCTGCGTGCGAGCCCGATGGTGCGTGAGGAGGTTGAGATCACGGCCGACTCGGGAACCCCCCTGGTGCTTGAGGGCTCACGGGTCTATCTCGATCGCTATGCCCGCTATCAGGCTCGGTTGATTGCCGACCTACAGGAGCGTGCGAAGGATTCTGGCACGGACCTCGGGGGGCCGAGGTTGCGAGAATCCCTCGATATGCTCTTTGTCGATGATGGCAACCACCCTGAGGGGTTGGACCGGCAGCGACTCGCCGCCTGCATGGCGGTCCTGCGGCGGTTCACCGTGATATCGGGTGGCCCGGGTACAGGGAAAACGACCACTGTGAAGAAAATATTGGCGTTGCTGCTGATGCAGCATGGGGCGTCACTGCGAATTGCGCTGGCTGCACCGACCGGCAAGGCCGCCGCACGTCTACAAGAGTCGCTGCGTGATGGCCTCGAAGAGCTCCCCGTGAACGAAGAGATCTGTTGCGCCCTTGGGAAGATCCCCACGTTCACCTTGCACAGGCTCTTGGGTGTGCGCGGCGACAGTCGTTCGCGTTTTCGTCATCATGCCAACAATCCTCTTCCCTACGATGTGATCGTCGTCGACGAAGCCTCGATGGTGTCCTTTGCCCACATGGCAAAGCTGGTCGATGCGGTTCCCAAGGACGCGCGCTTGATTCTTCTCGGAGATCGTAATCAGCTGGCTTCGGTGGATGCGGGGGCGGTGTTCGGAGACCTCTGTAGCCCGCGTCCAGGGCTACAGTTTTCGCGGAGTTTCGTCGAAAAAGTTCAAGGGGTTGGCGGCACCGATTTGTCTGCGCAGGCGAAGGTGGTCGAGACCGCCGGCATTTGGGATTGCATGGTCGAGCTGACTCGATTTTATCGTTTCGACGCCCGCAGCGGGATCGGAGAGGTCGCACGGGCCATTCAGAATATGGACAAGACGACCGACTCGGTGTTCGTATGTCTTGAGGGAAAATTTTCGGATCTACAGTGGCAACATCAGGATGACTTCGCCGCGAGAGATCATCTGCGTGAGACTGTGATCGAGGGCTATGCCCCCTTGGTCCGGGCGGCGTTGCAATCGAACTCGCCAGAGGAGATTTTGGCCCAACTCGATCGCCTTCGAGTGTTGAGCCCTCATCGACTTGGGCCTATGGGGGTTGATGTTCTGAACGAAAAAATTGCTTTGTGGCTGGCTGAGGTTGTTCCTGGATTTGATCCTGGAGAGGGCCTATGGGCACCAGGACAACCTGTGATGATCACTCAAAATGACCGAAATCTCGGTCTTTTTAACGGCGACGTAGGCGTGGTGATGGCGGACTCTCGACCGCGGATGGCAGTTTTTCCGAGCCTCGATGGTCCACGTTTAATCAGCGTCGCCCGCATCCCCCACGCAAGACCGGTCTTTTGCATGTCGATCCACAAGAGTCAGGGGTCCCAGTTTGACCATGCGGTGGTTGCGTTACCCGAGCGGGCATCGCAGATCATGACTCGAGAGTTGATCTATACCGGTATCACTCGCGGAGCGAAGCGAGTGACAGTTTTCGGAGATCGGACAGTGCTTGAGCGTGCGTTGAAGAGACGCGTTCGGCGGCAGTCGGGTCTCCGGGGGGCCCTGTGGAACGAGTGAGGGGGGCAGGCGAAGTGGCCCCCCTCACCAACCGCTACTTCGGCGTGCCGACTGAAGCCTTGGCTTTTCCGGACAGTTTTCGTTTTTTTGAAGATCTCCTCTCGTTTCTCATCGCAGTTTTGTCCTCGTCGCTTCCCGCGCGGTCTCCGAGGGATACATCGAATTTTGGCGCCCGATTCGGATTGCACCCAGCCTTGAATCCATCGGCGGAGAAAGTTGTCGAGAGGCTCCCCGTGAATTCTTCAGCAGTCTGTGTGTTGCCGTTGTTGTCGCTGAAGTTCGCCTCGATACGAACTTCATGCTCCATCGCGCGTGCAGGCGAACAGTAGCTGAGTAGATAGTAGCTGCGAGTAAGGGCCTCAATGCGGGTGCCGATGGCTTCGAAGGCCTCGGCGATGGTATTGCGGTCCGTGGCCAAGGTGGTCCCGTCCTTGCCGATCTGGGTGAGATCATCTTCGCTGATCTCTGCGCCTAGGCCGATGGCAAATACACTGTGGGGTGAGTCTTGGACGGCCGATAGCATGGTTTGAGCGTCGACCCGGGAGGCTCTGTCCGTACCGTCGGTAAATACGACCAAGGTGCCGACCCGGAGCGGTGTGTCGGCGGCCGCAAGCGCGGTGTCGAGTTCCTTCAATCCAGCGATCACTGCCCCATTGAGATTGGTGCTGTTGTCTCTGCTTTTAAACGACGCAAGAGAGCTCGCATGGGCGTCGGCATGACGAGGTAGTTTTGTGAAACCAACGATGGTGTGCAACTTTTCTTCGCCGTCGAAAGCGAAGATTCCAACGCGATTGTTGGTTTCAACTTTCTCTGTGAAGAGTCGGGCGGCCTCCACGACTTGGGCCTTGTCTTCCGACTCCGACACACTCCCGCTCATGTCGACCAGCAACAAGGTGTAGTGGGAGGCGGTGACCTCGGGGTTTAGAATTGTTTGTTGGCTCTCGTAGACCGAGACCAGCTGATCGTCTTCGTAGATCTCGAACTGATCTGCCGTCATGCCGGCGACGGGCTCTCCGGAATTTGTTTCCACTTGAAAATAGATAGCGACGTTGCTCGGGCGTTCCGCCGTATTTTGGACCGGCGTGAGCGTGAGTCCAGCGCATGCGGTGAGGCCGAAGCAGCCTGTAGCGAGAGTTAGACCAAGAAATGTGTGACGAGGTGCGCTCACCAAGAGAGTTTAGAAAGCCAAGCACGTCCTGGGCAAGTGGGAGTTCGTTCCAATTCCCTCCAATGGGTTGCGGTTATCTCGGCCGCCTTCGACCGGCCGGTGTTGAGGGGGACGCAAGATGCTCTCCAATGGTTCGAGTTGTATCCGAATCGGCACAATGAACGGACGGCGTTTGTATTGCGATATGCGCAGTCGCGCGGGTCTGCGCGCGGAACTGTACACCGCCGGTGGCGCATATCGGGCTGATCGCTTGGTAGACCGCTTTAGGCGGCGAATTTTCCCTTCGAAGGTCAACCATCGTGTAACCGGTGCTTGGGAGACGCGCAGGTCTTGCTAGAATTGCGATGCCTGTGCGGAAACAACGCAAATTTTCATTGATTCGCTGGATCCTTTGCGTTCCACCGCGTGATTTGTCCCATTCGCCGTGGGCACGGCGGGTCCTCGGCCCGCTCGTGATGGCTCTGAGCGCCTGTTCGCATCCCTCGGTGTTGGAGATGCTCTCCGAGCGGATCCCGGATCAGCCCCCCCCCGGCGCAAATGGGCACGAGCATCAGCGAGGATTAAACTTGGTCGAGGGTTGTGGTGATGGGGAGACATGTGGGGTTGGTGTGGGGTTGGCCCCAGCTCCAGTTCCTCCCGGACCTACCGGTATCGCCTCCGGCTCAGGGGGAAGAGCGCCCGCTTCCGAAAACTCAAATGCCGCCTATAGCGATGGTTTGTTTGAGTTTGACGGGAAGGAGCTGTTCTTTCGCGGACGGATTGAATTTGACGACAACAATCATCTTTCGACGGCGAGCCGAGCGAGTCTCGATGCCTTGGTTCGGCTCCTGGCCGCGAGCGAGGGGATTCGGAAGGTGGAGATTCAAGGCCACGTGGACAATCGGGGTGTGGGAGATGCCGTGGCCGTGAGCGAGGTCCGGGCGACGCAAGTGCGTGACTACCTTGTTGCTGAGGGGATCTCTGACGATCGCCTCACCGTGCGAGGTTTCGGTGACCAGATGCCGATCGATAGCAATCGGAGCGAACAAGGCCGCGCCGCAAATCGACGGATTGATTTTGTCGTACGCGCGGTGAAGCTCTAACGGGGTGTGCCGCCAAGTTGTGCCCCGCTAGGGCTTAAGATGGGCGTCGAGCCAGGCGGTGACCTGCTCATGCCACTGTATGGAATTGGCGGGCGCCATCACCCAATGATTTTCGTCAGGGAAATGCAAAAAGCGGCTCTCTACGCCCTGGCGCTGTAGCGCGGTGAAGGTGGCGAGGCCCTGTTCCAGGGGGACACGATAGTCGAGGCTCCCATGGACCACGAGCATTGGCGTCTTCCAATTTTTTACGTGATTCGCAGGATTGTAACGCTCGTAGTTACGGGTCTGGTCGAAATAGGGGCCTCGATGTTCCCACTCAGGAAACCACAGCTCCTCTGTGGCGTAGTACATCATTCGTTGATCGAAGATGCCGTCGTGATTGACGAGGCAGCGAAAACGATCTGCCCAGTTTCCGGCGATCCAGTTGACCATGTAGCCACCGTACGATGCCCCCAGCGCGCCGACTCGCTGTCCATCGAGCCATGGGTACTGCTTGATCGCATAGGCGAGGCCCTTCTTGAGGTCGGTGAGCGGTTTTCCTCCCCAGTCGTTGCGAATGGCATCTGTGAAGTCCTGCCCGTAGCCGGTCGAACCATGAAAATCGATCATGACCACGGCATAGCCAGCACCTGCGTAGGTTTGTGGGTTCCAGCGAAAGTGAAAACGGTTGCCAAAGGAGCCCTGCGGTCCACCATGGATCAAGAAGGCGACCGGGTATTTTTTTGTTGGATCAAAATCGACAGGCTCGACGATCCAGCCATGGACCGTGTCTCCCTTTGCTCCCCTAAATTCGAACGGATGAGCGTCGCCGCTTCTCGCGGCGGCGACTTGTTTGTCATTGAGATGGGTGAGCTGGGTTGGATCGGCTCCTGAGAGATCCGAGGTCCACAACTCGTTGGGGTGACCGAGGTCGTTGCGCATGAAGAGCAGACGATCGTGGGTGAGACCCAGCCCAGAGTGTGTACCGTCGGGGAGGAGGGCGGTGACTGTGCCCGCCGGCGCCTTCGGGCTATCTCTAAGTTCTACGTGGAAGATCGGCTTTTGCCCAAGGTCTTGTGCGGTGACAAACAGAGCCGATCCGTCCTTTGAAAAATGCATCTCACTCACCGAACGGTCCCATGTTTGGGTCAGCACGTGGGCGTCGCTATCGAGCCCAGGCCGGGCGGCTGTGTTGTCTCCTTCCGTGGACCACGAGGCGAGCACGACTCTGAGACGATCGGCCTCGAAGCCAGGACGCTCCATAGCGAGATATGCGAGGGTCTTGCCGTCGGGAGAGAAAACGGGCTGGGTGTCCCAAGCGGTGTTTGTGGTCAGCTTCGTAAGCGGGCCACCCTCGATCGAAACGTGGAAAAGATCGAAATTGGTCGACCACGGTTCGCCGCCACCGCCGCCGCTGTCCCGGGCGCTAAACACCAGGCCTTGGCTGTCGGGTGTGAACGTGATCTCCTCACGTCCACCGAAAGGGCTCGATGGCACATCCCCGTCGAGCCCGGCGCTGACGAGGGTCGCCTCGTGAGGATCGACCGCGAGGCCCTGGTCGTCGAGACGAAAAGTCAGCAGCTGAGAGCGTGTACCGTCGTTCCAGGCGTCCCAATGGCGAACGAACATCCGTGGGTAGAGCGCACCGGTCTGTTTCAGTTCGGCCCGTTTGGCCCGGGCGCTGACCGTGCACGCGAGGTCAGCGCATCCTGGTTCAATGGAGGCGCTAAAGGCGAGGGTGCGACCGTCGGGCGAGAGCCGTAAGTTGCCCACCGAGACTGGGAGCTCGCTGACCGGCATGGGAGCCCCCGCGGACACGCCCACCCGCCAAACCTGAACGCTTCCGCTGCGAGCCGAGAGGAAATAGAGGTATCGGCCGTCGTTGGACCACTGTGGGGAGCTCGCACCTTCAGCAAAGTCGCTTCGTTGGACCGCCGCGGTCGAGCCATCGATGGGCACAACCCAGAGAGTCGTGCGTCCACGGTTTTCCTCCATGTCGGTGTCGCGTCGGATGAATGCGACGAGAGTCCCATCGGGCGATGGAAGAGGGGTCGACAGCCGCGCCATGGCCAACATATCGAGGACTGTGAATGGATGATTTTCGGTCGGGGCGAGGGCGGGTCGTTGGCCTGGGACCCAGCGTCGGTCCTCCGACGTGTCTTCGGGGCTTCGTTTTTTGCCGCGAGGGTGGGCGTCGGGTGGTGCGGCCGCACCCGCGGTGACCGGCAATTCAGCGCTGTCATGCGACGAAGCGCACGCGCAGAGCAACGACAAGAGAATCGGCGCGAGATGTCCAGGAGTGCGGCGCATATTCCGGATGCTAACGCCGCGGCCCCCATGGCCAAAGCCCGAGTTCAAGGCTCACTTGGCGCGCATTGCGCAAGCCTGCATCGTCGTTCGTCCCGGTCGGCGATGCGGAGCAAGAGGGGTTCCCGTGGCATCCTCGCCGAAGCGCGCAGTGCGGCGCACTGGAGGGCGGTTGATACGCGCCTGATGATGAAATCCCCTTTAGAGATCCAAGCCGTTCTGGATCGCTGGGGCAGGGGATCGGGCGAGGGGAATGAATGAGATTGTCGGGGGTGTAGCCTCGGGAGCGTGAGGACAGGGGATGGAGGCTCACGCGCAGCGACGGCACCCTTGCACAGTGGCCCGACAAGGGGCACAGTCCGCGCCTCGAACGGGCCACCGCAGATCTGGCGGGGCACATGGACATGGAACAACGTCAAGACATCCGCAATATCGCTATCATCGCACATGTCGATCATGGCAAGACCACGCTGGTCGACTGTTTACTCGATGTGGCTGGAGCGTTTGAACGCAGCGAAGAAGGTCGCGAGCGCGCGATGGACAGCGGCGATATCGAGCGTGAGCGCGGGATCACGATCACTTCAAAGCCGACTGCGCTGACCTACAAGGGGACTCGCGTCAATTTGGTCGACACGCCGGGACATGCGGACTTCGGCGGAGAGGTCGAGCGCGTGCTCAACATGGTCGATGCCGTATTGTTGGTGGTGGATGCGTTTGAAGGCCCGATGCCCCAGACGCGTTTCGTGACCGAGAAGGCGGTAAAAATGGGCCTGAAGATCCTCCTGATGGTCAACAAGATCGACCGTGACGGCTGCGAGCCCCACGCCGCCGTGGATGGGGTCTTTGACTTGCTCACGCACCTGGAGGCGAGCGATGAGCAGATGGATTTCCCCGTAATGTTTGGGTCGGCGCGAGAACGTTACGCCATGGACGATCCCGACGATGAGCCCGGATCGATATCCAAGGTCCTCGACATGATGATGGAGCACGCTCCCGTGCCGAACGTCGACGAGGAACGGCCGCTTGCCGTTTGGATTTCAACGCTCGATTACGATAGCTATCTTGGATTCTTGGCGGTTGGCCGGATCGCTAGCGGGAAATTGGTTGCGGGACAACGGGTGTCCTTGATCCGTCCCACACCTGGCCGAGACCCGAACGTAGAAACCGACTGCGTCGAGCAGTTTCGTATCAGCAAGCTTCTGCATTTTCAGGGCTTACGTCGCTACGATGTCGATGAGGCGTACGCCGGAGACATCGTCGCGATTGCGGGCATGAGCACGCTTCAAGTCGGAGATACGATCACCTCCGCCGATGTCTCAGACCGGATAGCGTTCCCGACTCTGCACGTTGATCCGCCGACACTGGTTGTTCACTTTCGTATTAATGATGGGCCCTTTGCTGGCCAAGACGGCAAGTGGGTGACCTCCCGCAAGATCGCTGAGCGCCTTGATCGCGAGCTCAAGTCCAATGTCGCTTTGAACGTCTCACCGACCGATAGCGCCGACGAGTTTGAGGTCGCGGGCCGAGGCGAGCTTCACCTCAGCGTGCTCATGGAGACCATGCGCCGCGAAGGCTATGAATTTTGTGTCTCGCGTCCGAAAGTCATTTTTCGACGCAATGAAGCTGGCAAACTTGAGGAGCCCTACGAAGACCTCAGCGTCCAGTGTGATTCAGAGCACAGCGGGGCGGTGATCGACAAGCTTGGCCGGCGTGGCGGAGAAATGTCGAGTATGGAGGATGTCGGAGGCGGTCGGACGAAGATGGAGTTCCGAATGGCGACCCGCGGCCTGATCGGCTATCGCTCGGAGTTCATGACGGACACCCGTGGATCGGGAATCATGTCCTCAGTGTTTGCGGGTTATGGACCGCATCGTGGTGTGCGAAAGACTCGTGCCCGCGGTGTGTTGATCTGCACCGACGCTGGCGAGAGTATGACCTATTCGTTGAACCGCTTGCAGGAGCGTGGCGAGCTGTTTGTCGGCCCGCAAACACCGACGTACGGAGGGATGTTGGTGGGCCTTCATTCACGGGACAACGACATGATCGTGAACCCGAACGTGAACAAGAAGTTCACAAATGTTCGTTCGTCCGGCGCAGACGAGAAGGTCTTTTTGACCCCGCCTCGTCTGTTCAGCTTGGAGGAGGCACTCTCGTTCATTGAGGACGATGAGCTGATCGAGATCACGCCAAACCATTTGCGTCTTCGGAAGCGTCATCTCGACCATAACCTGCGTAAGCGGATGGAAAAGCAGGCGGCGACGTCAGTCTGAGTCCGCGATCGGATTCTTGAATCATCCGCGGGACGTCCGCGGATGGCGTCCATCGTATTGGATACAGGCCTATCGCTGAGCCCGTGTGTGTGGGTCCCCGGACCGTCCCACAATTGCGCTTAGTGCTGGTGAGGCCGTGCCGATACGACGTGTCCAGTCTACGAAACATCTTTGTCTGGTGTCGGTGAAGCCTTCACGGACCGTCGTCGAACGCATCGCCGGCAGTCGTACGTGTTTGGGGTGAGACGAGACAAAGTGATCAAAACAAGGACTTTCAAGGAGCTTTCATGAGACGAACCACCATCGCTGTTCTACTTGCCCTGCCTGTTTCCGTATTCTCGAGCGGATGCGACCTTAGCGAGTCACTCATCTTTAATCCGCCGCCGAGGGCTCGGGTGCTCGATGTGGCGACTTCGGAGCCACCCCCACCCCCACCGCCGCTCGTGTTTGGCGACCGCTAGTTTGTGAATCGCCAGGGCTAGCGAGGGCGTTGAGGATCCCCCGGCAATGACGGTGCATTTCGTCACGTAGCGATGGGGGCTCCACGGAGACGAGGTCTTCGCCGAGGGCTAGCAGCCGGCGGGCCAGCTCTCGGCAGGAGCGATAGCAGAGCCTGCGTTCAAGCAGCCGACCGTCTTCGATCCAGCGGTCAACCTGGCTTGGGTGCCAGATGTTCGATTGCACCCACCGGGCCGTCGGGACACGAATGACGACAATCGCGGTTCCGGGGCGATCGTGGTCGATGCCGAAGGCGGGATCCCCCTCGCCCCACATCCGGTCGTGGGGCGGGACGGGGTGGCATTCCTCGATTGCACCCGTGTCCAACACTTCAGCCCGCTCGATTTCGACAACTCGATAGCTACGGGCTTCTTTGTGGTCGCGAGACCAGGCGCGCATATAGATACCTCCGTCGTGGACACGTAGCTGCCATGGTTCGAGTTCATGGATTTTTGAGCCGCCATCCGCACTCCAGGGGCTGCGGTAGCGGACTCGAACTGCCGACCTGCAGACGCTCGCTAGAAGCGTCGACAGTACCTTCGGGTCCGAGCGAGTACCGGTCGTGACGGTGGCGACCACTGCGCCCGGTCGAGTGGGCTCGATCTTTCGGCCGGCCTCTCTGATCTCAGAATCCATTTGCTCCGAGAGCCGTCGCAGCCGGGCAGTGATCTCCTCATCGGCGATCGACCCGAGCAGCGCTTCCGCAAAGAGCACTGCATTGAGATCTTCGGGTTCGGGGTCGCTTAACGGGAGTGTGAAGTGAATGTCGCGGAGAATCCAGCGCCCCTCGGCTCTGTCGAATTCCAGGGGAGAATCGCAGACCTCACGCAGCCAGGTGAGCGCGCGTTGAATCGATGGCGGAGACACCTTCGTTTCGCGGCAAAGGGTCTGTTTTGTGGCTCCCCATGGGTGGGTGCGCAGGTAGCCAAGTATTGTTCGCGCGACGTCCTTGACCAGTGGGGAGGCTTCTCGCGCGGGCATGGGCCAGAGGATAACGGTTTGTCGTTGGGTTGGCGGTGGAAGTTGGGTAGATTGCCGCAATGACCCGAGTGCCGCCACGAGTCTGTGTCCTGCACGTGGGCGGAACCATCGGTATGGTTCGCTCAAAAGCGGGCAACTTTGCGCCACAGGTTGGATTCTTGGAGACCTACTTCGCCAATATGGTTGAGTTGTATATCCAGGGCATGCCAGCCTATGAGCTGCATCGTTTGGATCCGCTCCGGGACTCGGCCGAACTCGTCCCGGACGACTGGTTTCGGATCGCTGCCGAGATTCACAGGCGTGATGAGTCCTTTGACGGATTTGTACTGATTCATGGCACTGACACGATGGCCTATACGGCCTCGGCCTTGAGCTTCTTGCTGGAAGGGTTGGACAAACCCGTGGTGATGACTGGTTCTCAGCTGTCTTTGGAGGACCCCCGGTCCGACGGACGCGAACATATCGTGACCAGCATATTGATCGCTGGCACCCTCCAGATCCCGGAGGTAAGCGTCTATTTTGCCTCAAAGCTGCTCCGAGGCAATTGCGCCCAGAAGATCAACAACCACGCCTTTGAAGCGTTTGGTAGCGGAAACATAGAACCCCTCGCGCACATCGGCACGGAAATCTCGGTGAATGAACACCTTCTGCGCTTACCGGGCGCTGGGCTCGGCGCTGCGGTGGAGCTAAAGCGTCATCCGAAGGTGGTGTCGATTCGCCTCTACCCCGGCTTGGATGGCGGCACATTGGAGCGGTTCTTAGACGATGAACTCGATGCCGTGGTCTTGGAGACCTATGGCGCAGGCAATGCACCGACGGGGTCGGGTACGGGGGGAGTGTTGAAGGTGATCGAACGGGCCATCGCTCAGCGGGGCATTATTGTAGTCAACTGTTCACAGTGTCACGGCGGTGCTGTTCGTCAAGAACTCTATAGCACCGGGGCCCGACTGGCCCACGTCGGGGTTCTTAGCGGACACGACATGACCCCAGAGGCCGCCCTAACCAAGCTCTATTGTGGTTTCGCACGGGGCTTTGCAGCGAAGCGTGTTCGCGCCATGATGGAGCGGGACGTCGCGGGCGAGATGAGCGTACCGCGTGTGGTTTCATGATGTTTGTTTTCAGATCAACAAGATTTTCAGGCCGCTTGGGCACGACGTTCTTGGCCCTGGGGATTGTGGGCTTGCTTGCGGTAGTCGCTTGCCGGCCCCCGAGCGAGGAAGCTGTGAAGTCGCGCGTCGAGTCGGCTGTCGATCAAGCGGGCAGCGATGAGTTTGTTGGCTACGATCTTCGGCGATTGCGTCCACGAGATCAGCCGCTCGCCGAAATGTTCAGAAGTAAGGCTGAGCAAGCACGTGGCGAAGGGAAGCGTGTCGCCGTGTTGTTCTCGGCTGATTGGTGCTCTTCATGCAGACGTATCGACACTGAGCTCGGAAACACTCACCCCAGCAGTATGATCGGTGACGTGCGTATTCTCGAACTCAAACAAGAGGAATGGAAAGAAGCAACACGGATGGCCGAGTTCAATCGCCTGCGGTCGCGTTGGAGCCCTACCATCAACAAATACCCGCTCTTTGTGGTGCTGGACTCCGAAAACCTTCTCGTCGAGGAGATGAAGGCTGGGAAAGTACGTCTTGAGGCAGAAGGGCTTGATCCTGATTTTCCGATGTGGTTTGAGAGTACGCGGAACAAGCCAGGCCTGTCCCAACCATCTGGCATCGTTGTGCTTCCGGGCAGTCCCTAGACGAAGAGCACTCCGCGCCACTCTCGATCGGCCCACATACCGAGACCTGGTAGGCTATTCATTGCAGGCGCAGTGGAAGTAGCAGGAGGGTTCCGAGAGCTCGCCGCTGGGTACTCCTCCGACCGCAGCCCAGTTCATGCCCTTGTTCGACAGGGTGCACTCGACCGCCATCCAATCGCCAGCGTAGATGGCATCTGGGTAAAAATGGTCCCCTACGTCGGTTCCGGTGTGAGCAGATCCCGCAGCATCAAAACCACCGTGATTTGTACAGACCTGATTGCAGGTCATTCCCGTGGCCTCGGCGGTGTACCAGCACGCGTTGAGCGACCACCAACCCGCGCAGTTTTCGGAGCCGTCGCCGTC
>CAYTFJ010000020.1:49649-57336 GCA_964437075.1 uncultured Nannocystaceae bacterium | reverse complement strand
TTCTTGGGCGCCTTCTTCGCGGCCTTCTTGCCAGCTTTCTTGGGCGCCTTCTTCGCGGCCTTCTTGCCAGCCTTCTTCTTGGTGGCCTTCTTCTTGGCCGGCGCTTTCTTCGCGTCTTCGTTCGTCATCGTTTGGACCCTCCTTAAGGGCAGCAGTGTACGAAACGTACTGAGGCGGATCCAGAGTGTCAACTCTAAATTAACAACTTTGGCACTCAATTATAGGAAGGTGAATGTAGATTAGGCGATGTTGAGCGATCCTTTAGGTGAACGAAGTATACCTTCGCATAACTGATACTATGTTCAGCAACCGAAGGTCTAGCAGATTCATCGGACCGTCGGACTTGCGCCGATTCGACTCATCGGGCGATCGAAGAGTCAGCCCCTTCGTCGGTCATGTTCTACAAACCTACGAAATTGTTACGGTAAGTCGGTGCGGCGCGAAGCTGTCCCCCAATGGTTCCCTCCGAAAAGGCGGCGAAGGATACGTAGAGAGCGCACAACAATGCGTGTGCCCCTCCATCTCGAGCGAACAAAATGGGCGGTTTTCTAGGACCGCTCGCTGTCGACCGTGGGCCAAAAAGCGTGTGAAAACTCACATTTGAGAACGACCACGCACTCTATTTTTGTGGATTTTTGATGAAATCTCGCGGGGAAATGGAGGCACACCACGGGCCAAGCGGAAAAATCGGCGATGCTCCTGCGAATCATAGATTCCGGAACACTCGCCCATCCACACGGTGTTTTAGTGACCCGAGAGTCCAAGCATCCCTTAGTCCGATGCGCCGCTCGCTCGGCCGCGCAGTCATCCATCAGTCGAGATATTTTAACTCGGTCACGATTTCGTTCTCGATCGCCAACTGTATTTCGCTCGAGGTCCCCTGGCAGTCGAGATTGTTGCGGACATAGCGGCCCGCCCGGGGCCCGCTCGTACAACGAATATAGATCTCGTGGGTGACCTGCCGGTTTCGAACACGGGTGATCTGAACGTCCGCAGGTGGTCCCCAAGCCATGTGGGCTGCGAACACTCGGCTTCCGACCTTGATCGTCCGTGTTTGTACGGCCTCTCGTTCTTCAGTCGTCAGCTCCGACCATTTCGTCCACATCCCCATTTTCTCGAGATAGGGCTGCCGCTCGCGTTCCTTGAGGTGCAAGAATGCAGCTTGGTCCTTCTCGTTGTCGAGATTGTAGTAAAATTGCCGATCCAACTTTGGCAGGCGCTCGGGAGATCGAGCACATGCGTTGAGTATGACGAGCCCAACGATAGCGATCCCAGAGAACCTGAACAGGGGCGAGGACATCCAGGAGATGATAGGCAAAGCACAGTCACTCGCAAGACCTTCGTCAATTTGACACAGCGCATGGAGGCGCTTGTCGGTAGTCGCGCGCACCTGAGACTATGTTCACCAAAGTGACCCTGGTGAGACTATCTGCGCTCCTATCGCGGTTGAGTGAACACGAACTTCAGCTTGGCCGTCGACATCAAGATAAAGCATCACCTAGGCGGCATGTGAATGCTCGAGCGCCCGCCAGTGGATCGAACGCTCTAGAAAGACATCACGTTGGGCCGCCCACGGTTGGTCGTCGTCGTCCGCCCGCAAATAGAGTCGCACAAAACCAGGTACCTTCATCCAGCCGGCTCCGGGAATCGCGTGTCCTGTCGGAATCCACCGAAGTTCCTTCGGCGCTTCGCGATGCTCCATCCACCCCTCCCACGCCTGACCCGGATCTGGAATCCGCTCGCAAAACGCTCGCCCATCATTGACTTCCGCCCAGAGCATCTCAAACTCTCGTTTGTCGATCTCTTCTGAGGCCGCGTGTATCGCCATGTAGTCTGTGTTCACAGGACGACGCATCAAAATATCTTCGGGGGAGAATCGAGATCCATCAGCGTGAATTTGAACCTGCCGATGGACCCAGCCCGTGGCATCGATCTCGTAGAGAGTCAGGCCAGGAGCACCATCTTCACTGCCCATGTACATGCGGATGTATCGCATCATTGGCTTCCATTCGGCCGGTCCTACAAGGAACTGAGGGCGCGTTTTGGCGCTCTCCCTGTTCCTTGCCGTATGGCTCGTCCCGATCCCTATGTCTGTTCCGATGCATGGGTCGTCTTAGGCTCTCAGGCCCGTTTGAGCCCCCATGCATCGAGTAGGTCCACCTATTTGTCGGAAGATGCCGCTATACATCCAGATTACGGATATTGAGGGCATTCTCCGTAATAAATTTACGTCGAGGTTCCACTTCATCGCCCATCAGCACTGAGAATACATTTCCGGCGGCAACGGGGTCACCGATTTTCACCTGAAGAAACGCACGACGCTCAGGATCCATCGTTGTTTCCCAGAGCTGCTCGGGATTCATCTCGCCAAGACCCTTGTACCGTTGGATCTGCAGCCCCTTACGGCCTGCCTCGCCGATATGGGCCACCAAGTCCACCAGCCGTCTTGGCTCCGCGATCATCACTTCATCTTTAAAGAGCCTAAACGGTCCGCCGCCCAAGGACTGCACATATTTTCGAACTTGAATAAGTTTTCCAACATCGACGGAACTGAGAAACTCCGCACAGAGATCATCGTAACGAGTGACGCCATCGGAGATGACGATCAACCGAAGAAAAAAATTCCCTGCAACCGCAACCGTTTCTTCCTCTGAATTTTCGTTTTCACTCTCGCCCGGTTCCGCGGGTTGGCCCTCTTGAGCGGGACTTTCCGTTTCTTTGGAATCCTCGATTTCAGAGCTATCAGCGTCATCCTGCTCTTCTGTGAGCGTTGGTTCCTTCTCGGAAACCGTTGGACAGACCTCAAAAGATATCCGGAGCTCCTCGACCTGTGCACTGACTTGATCCACGAGAAATTGACCCAAGTCGTGCAGGGACTGGGTGTCATTGAAGTCCTGAATTACAACATCACGTCCCTTCGCCTCGATCTGATCGAGCAAACTCTCGACCACCTGGACCCTATGCTGGCGCGAAAGGTGGTTGAGAAGCCGCCGGTAACGAAGACCCCGCCGTGCAATCTCACTCAGCACCTCCTGACTAACCACGTTGCCTGCGACTTCCAAACGAAGATCGTCAATCGCGTTTGAGATTACGTAGTTGTCGAGCCCAGTATCGTTCTTGAGATAGAGCTCTTTCTTCCCCGATTTTACCTTGTATAGGGGTGGTTGTGCGATGAAGAGATATCCGCGTTCAATTATCTCGGGAAAATGTCGGTAGAAAAAGGTCAGCAGTAAGGTCCGGATGTGGGATCCATCGACGTCGGCGTCCGTCATGATGACGATCCGATGATAGCGAAGCTTATCGATGTCGTAATTATCTTGACCAATGCCCGTTCCAAGCGCCGTGATCAATGTCACGATCTCCTGGCTTGAGAGCATCTTGTCGACACGCGCCTTCTCTACATTCAAGATCTTTCCACGGAGCGGAAGAATCGCCTGCGTTCCGCGATCTCGACCTTGCTTCGCGCTCCCCCCCGCGGAATCACCCTCGACAATATAGAGTTCAGCGAGACTAGGGTCCTTGGCCTGACAATCGGCGAGTTTTCCCGGCAACGAAAGCCCGTCAAAAACTCCCTTGCGTGTGATCGTTTCTCTAGCCTTTCGCGCTGCGGCTCGGGCTCGAGCAGCCAAGATGGTTTTCTCGATGATCATCTTCGCTTCCTTTGGTTTTTCCTCGAGATAGCGATTCAGACCTTCGTTAACGGCACCCTGGACCAAGCTTGTGACTTCACCGGATACGAGCTTATCTTTGATTTGCGAAGAAAATTTAGGATCCGGATGGGCGATTGACAGAATCGCCACGAGACCCTCACGGATATCTTCGCCTGTGAGTGAAGTTTTGTGTTGTCGCAGCAACTTGTTGTCGCTCGCATAGGCATTAATAACCTTGGTAAGCGCGGTCCTCAGACCCGTGAGGTGTGTTCCACCGTCCCGGTTGGCGATGTTGTTTGTGTAGCAGCGGATATTCTCTTGATAGGCGTCAGTCCACTGCAACGCGACTCGCACACCCAGCTCTGCGGGGCTGCCCTCAAACTCAAAATGTACAGTCTCTTCTATGTCGATAAGACTGCCGATTTTTTTCTTGTTCTCGGTCAGAAGATTGACAAAACTAGCGACTCCACCGGCACCATCAAAGGTTCGTTCACGCGGTTCCTCTCGTTCATCGGTTAAGACGATCGTCGCGCCTTCGTTTAGGTAGCTTAGTTCACGAAACCGAGTCGCTAGATACTCGAAATCCAAAACGGAGTCATTGTAGATTAACGGATCTGGATGATACGTAATCTTGGTTCCGCGCCGATCTGTCTCGCCTATGAGACGGATGTCCCGCGTGAGGTCCCCTCGCTCGAATCGCGCAGTATGAATTTTTCCTTCTCGCCAGATTTCCAGCTCCAACCAATCACTCAGTGCATTGACAACCGAAACACCCACGCCATGCAGACCTCCTGAGACTTTGTAGGCTGCATTGTCGAATTTTCCGCCAGCATGGAGAACCGTCATGATCACGACAGCCGTATCCATGGTCTTCCCCTGGTGTTGCATCGGACCGGTCGGAATTCCACGCCCGTTGTCGACAATTGAAACCGAGTTATCAGGGTGAAGAATCACGCCGATCTGGTCACAATGCCCCGCAAGTGCTTCGTCGATCGAGTTGTCGATGATCTCAAAAACCATCTTGTGAAGACCGGATCCATCGCTTGTATCGCCAATATACATTCCAGGGCGCTTGCGTACTGCCTCGAGGCCCTCGAGTACTGAGATGGAATCCTTACCGTATTCTTCTTGGTTTTCGTGGTCGGTCGAGTCCATGGGTCCACCAATCGACGGAGGTATTAATTGCTTCCGGGCGAACCGGCGCTGTGTGGTGCTGGGCGTCTAAAGAATCCCAGGGTAACCTGCATTGTGCCTCGTCGATCAACAGCGAGGTTACCATTTCGGTCGAAATGTGGCTAGAGGGATGTGCGCGTGTCACACAGTTGTCGTAGGGACAAGCGTGGTTCACGGCTCAATCAAGAGAAATTTTGTCCTGAACCAGTAGCTGACCTTCGCGCACCTCGACTTCACGGCGGTCGATCGCCGCGGGCAACTTGATGAAATGAGGAGCCGTGGTCGTAAGCACACATTGGCCGACTTCGGCGGAGAGCGTTTCGAAGAGTTGGATGTTTCTGCGGGGATCGAGCTCACTGGAGACATCATCCAATAGGAGCAGTGGCGGAACGCCAGTCGCCTCATGAGCGGTACGAAGTTCGGCGATTTTAAAGGCAAGAATCAAAGCTCGTGCCTGCCCCTGGGACGCAAAGTCGCCAGCAGGGGCGCCATCGAGCATCACCTGAAGGTCGTCGAGATGGGGTCCTATGCTGGTCGACCGCCTCGCCTCGTCACGCAGCCGGTGTTCTCGGAGAGCGCGCAAGAGAGTTTGCTCGCGGGTGAAGTCTTGGGACGTCGCAGTGGATAGTGGTGGCGAAATTGAACTGGCAGGGCTTAACGGTTGGCTTGATGTTGATCCTGCGCTGTTCTCCAGCTTGGTCTTGTATTGGAGTTCGACGCGAAGCCCCGTTCCGTGAATCTGTTCGAACGCTTGAAAAAAAGGCCGCTGTAGAGCTTCGATATTGCGTACTCGGCGCCCCCAAATGCGTGCGCCTGTTTTGGCGAGTCCTTGATCGTAGGCTTCGATCATTCGCGTTCGATCGACAACACCCAGTCCAGATTCGTTTTTTAGGACACGATTTCTCGATCGCAGGACTTTTTCGTAATCCTGGACATCGGTAATATGGGATTTCTCCCGCGCAAATACGACACGGTCGATAAAGCGCCGGCGACCGCCGGGAGAACCTCGCAGTACGGCGAGATCTTCGGGGGTAAATAGTATTGCGCTGATGCTCCCATAGAACTCGGCAGCTGAACGTACGATCTTCCCGTTGAGACTGGCCGTTCGACGAGTGCTCCGTGGTCCGGTGTCGATACGGACTTCGAGACGGTTGGGTAGGTTGAGTTGGTGGTCGAGCCCCACAACCTCGATTCGGGCGTGCTCACAACCGTGACGAAGCATCGTTTTGAGATCTGCACCACGAAAAGAGCGGAGAGTGCTTACGAAATAGAGGGCCTCCAGAAGATTCGTTTTTCCAGCACCGTTATGACCGTGCAGGATCGTAAATCTCGGGCCCAGCTCGAGTTTGGTGGGGCCCAAACTCGTGTTGTCGCTCGGGAAATTTCTGAAGTCTGCGACCGTCAAGCTCTCGAGAGTCATCATAGGTCTTGTTGTCCAAATCTAGATGCGCATCGGCATGACGACGGCAAGAAAATCTGGGCCTTCCACGGGCCGCAATACGCAGGGGTCTAACTCACCTTGAAAGTCGAGGTGCACCTGATCGGTATCGATCGATTCGAGAGCGTCAATTAGATATCGTGCGTTAAAGCCAGCGACGAGTTTGTCACCGTCGTAACCGGCAGTGATTTCGAGATTTGAGACTCCGAGTTCAGGATTGTCCGCCGTCAGTCTCAGGGTTCCTTCCTCGAGTTCAACCCGAACTGTCGCGGTTTTCTCTGGGGCCATAACCTCGGCTTGTCGTAAGGCTCCAGAGAGCTCGTGGCGGTCGATGGTCGCCCTACGAGTGTGGCTTTTGGGAATAACCTGTCCGTAGGCGGGGAAGGTGACTGAATTGAGTTTGACCGCGAGAGTTAGATTTTCGCTTTGAAGGTGGAGGAACTGATCAACCACTGCAAATCCGACTTCTCCATCAACGCGATCGAGGACCTTTCGAATTTCGATCATGCCTTTGCGGGGAATGATGATTCCCTCTTGAAGTACGGGACCTTCGAAAGGAAGCGAAAGCTTTGTGAGACGGTGGCCATCTGTGGAGACCATCGTTGCGGTCGTACCGTCGCATTCGAAAAAGGCGCCATTTAGGTTGACCCGAGCTTCGTCGGTCGAAACAGAAAAAATTGTTTTTTGGATCAGTGTGGCGAGTTGGGGACCAGGAACCATGGTGAGCGCAGTGTTGTCCACTTGTGGGAGCTCTGGAAACTCGCTGTTCGGCATTCCCATGAGTTTGAACTCAGAGCGTCCGGCGGTGATTTTCGCCCAGTGGTTGTCGAGGGCTGTCATGGTTACAGATCCCGATGGCAAGGTCTTGAGGACGTTACAGAGATGACGGACGCCCAAGGTGAGCGAGCCTTCGGTGGTAACATGAACGTCGAGCTTTTCAGTCAGCGAAATCATCATGTCCGTCGCACTGCAAGTGAGGCCGTGATCGCTAGAAACACGTAGCAGGACGTTGGCCAAGATGGGCATCGTACTTCGACGGTCGGCGACGGTTTGTGCGAGGTTGAGCGCCGAGAGAAAGCGTGCTTGATCGATCTCAAAATCCATGGATGCCTTGGGATCAACGAACGACCCCTACACGGATGATGAATTTGTTTGCGAAAGGAATCTACAGCGGATCTACGAATCTGCGAGAAAACTTTGAGGAGGTGTCGGAAGCATGGGTCTACGTAAACTTGTTAAATTGCTAATTTTTTATTTTTTAATGTTCTTGATCTCAATAGGTCCTGTGGAAATGGGGATGGGGTCGCTATCTCTATGAAATTATGTAGATAATGTGGATGTTAGCGCTGTGGACAGACGGGGAGTAACGAGGGAGGTTAACCACAGGGAGCCGGCGGAAAGAGCTCTGCACAGGTTTCTATCCACG
>CAYTFJ010000020.1:0-49549 GCA_964437075.1 uncultured Nannocystaceae bacterium | reverse complement strand
GGAGGTTAACCACAGGGAGCCGGCGGAAAGAGCTCTGCACAGGTTTCTATCCACGGCTGTGAATTCGGGGATAGCGCGTGGATAGCCGACCCGCCCGCCCACGGCTAGAGCGGTGGGTCGGCTATCCACGCGCGGTGGCGTCGTCCAACGACAACGCGCCAACTATGAGGCCGCCGTGCTGGGCTGGGTTAGCGAAGCACGGCGACGTCATGGCTGGCGCGTTGCGCCCAGTAAAATTGTGACGAGTCTCTTGTGAAGACTCGAATGGCTCCTCGGGAGCTCTCTAGTGACCCAGTTGGGTGCGAAGTGAGGCGACGGCAGCTTGAAGCTCTGCATCGCCTTTTTGTATATCTTCGATGCGTTTACAGGCGTTTATGACGGTGGAGTGATCTTTGCCACCGAATCGCATCCCGATTTCAGGAAAGCTTGCCTGCGTCATTTGCCGACTCAGATACATGGCAACCATACGTGGTCGCGATATGTTGCGGTGTCGTCGTCGGCCTTTGAGATCGGCGATGCGAACGCTGTAGTAACTAGCGACTACCTTCTGGATGGCTTCTACCGTGAGCGTGGGCTGCTCGTTGGAAGGGGCGTGGCCGAGAACCTTACGAACGAAGTCGGCGGTAATCGGAACATTTCGTAAGGAGGCGAATGCAGAGACTCGCAAGAGCGCCCCCTCCAACTCGCGGACGTTGGAGCGGACCATCTCGGCGAGCACGAGCAAGGCGTCGTGGGGGAGGGTGACAGAATCCCCGAGGGCTTTTTGCTGCAATATGGCCATGCGAGTCTCAAGATCAGGTGCCTGGACGTCGGCGACAAGGCCCCAGTTGAGTCGCGACGTGAGTCGGTCTTCCATACCGCTCATATCGCGTGGCACACGATCGGAGGTTACGACGATCTGTTTTCCAGCCTCATAGAGAGAGTTGAAGACGTGGAAGAACTCATCCATGGTTCGTTCGCGGCCGGCGATAAACTGAATGTCGTCAATGAGTAGGCAGTCGCATTCTTTGCGGTATCGCGCACGAAAACGATCGAATTTGTTTTGGCGAACCGCGGTGACAAATTCATTCATGAATTGCTCTGCACTCAAATAGACGATGCGAAGCTCGGGGTTCCCTTGATGAATCGCGTGCCCGACCGCATGCAGGAGGTGGGTCTTTCCTAGACCTACGCCACCGTAGATAAAGAGCGGGTTGAAGCGAGTGCCTGGAGCATCGGCAACCGCCATCGCGGCGGAGGCGGCTAGCTCGTTTCCGTCCCCCTTGATGAAGGAGTCGAAGCGGTAGCGTTGGTAGAGACTGAGATGGTTTTGGTCCTCGCTAGAGCGAGGCGCATAAGATCTGTCCTGCACGCGTGCAGGGTGCGCTTGTGCGTTTGGAGCGGTGGTTTGCGCGGGGTGCTGGGGGGGGGGGATCTCGCCAAGCACGCGTTTTTGACTCTGGCTGATGCTCGGATCGCAAACTGGCTCTGGCTCTGGCTCATGTCGCTGAGCTTGGGCCGTGGGGCTTGGGCCGTGGACCTCAATTTCAGCGCGGAATCGGCGCTCTGTCTGTGCCTGCAGCTCGTCTAAGACAGTGTCGAGGTAGTGGGTCTCAAACCACTCCTTCATGAATCGATTCGGCGCTTGCAGGCGCAGGAGGTCGTCTTCGATGCTGCGCAGCTGAATCGGCCGCAACCACATGTCGAAGGTCTGGGCTTCTAAGCGCGGTTGAATCCCTCGTAACGCTTCGCTCCAAAGATCGGTCAAGGTGTCTCCATCCACAGTGTTAGAGATCCTGTGGAGATCTCATAAGTTATTGAAACGGCTCAAAAAAATTGCCGAAAATCGAAGTTTATCCACACCTGTGCACCGCTTGATAATACGCGGGAGCACCGAAGGACTCCGTGGGGCGGCGTCTTTTACCCGGAGGTAAGGGTCTGCCGCGGGTGTGGGGGAATGGGCCGCTCAACCCGCGGTGAGCGGGCCGTTCGGCGATGGGTGGCGTTGTAGCCATGCGGATTTTGGCGCGCAAGCGTCGTGCGATCATTTTTTGTAAGTGTCGAGAAATATAGAACTAAATAACAATGTGCCTCGGATCGCACGGCAAATATTGAAAGTGTGATGTGCGCGTTCTGTCCGGATCTGGCGTTAGTTTTCGTTGCATCGGGGGTTCGGGAAGCTGACACTGGGGCCGCCCGCGAGAGCAGCCGACTTGCGCTTTTACAGCGTCGCAAGTTCGCTTATACAGCGAGTTTGCGGCGACCAGTGGAAGCGATGGTCGAGCCGAACCTTTCGGCGTGCCAAGCATTTTTACGAAGTGCTGCTCAGAATTTCAGGTGTGGTATTGCCGCGTGAGCAACCGGATCGGGGCTGAAGTTTATCAGGTGCGTTGACAGGTCTTGGGCCCGCTGCTATCGATCCGCCCCCGTTGTGGAGGACCACTCCGCAACGCCCCTATAAGAGAGGCATACTCGTGTCAAAGCGTACTTATCAGCCCCACTCCCTGAGCCGAAAACGAACTCATGGTTTCCGTGCCCGTTCGGCGACTCGTAATGGGCGCAAAATCCTTGCTGCGCGCCGCCGCAAGGGACGCAAACGTCTGAGCGTATCGATCGGGCTCAAGTGACCTGTGAGAGATTCCCGGCTCGGCTGCGTATCAAGCATCGACGGGAATTTCTCTACGTTCAACGTCGTGGCCAAAAGCATCATGTGGGACATTTCCTTGTGTTTGTCGCGCCGATCCGTTGTGCCACTGTGTCCTCGGATGTAACGTCGTCTAAGGCTCTTCCTGAGTCGCGGCTTGGAATTACTGTGACACGGAAGATCGGTCACGCCGTCGCTCGTAACCGTATCAAGCGTTTGGTTCGCGAGGTGTTTCGACGGCACCGATCGCGGGTCGCACCGGGCTTAGATATGGTTTGGGTGGCGAAGCGGCAGGCGGCCGAGGTGGCCTACGAAGAGGTTGTTCTCGATATGGAACGGCTTTTGGGTCGTAGGGGTCTGTCTCGAGTCGACGGGGACGGGGACACGGGGTCTTGTTCAGCATGAGGGTGCGCGCATTGGCCGACATTAGAGGACCGTGGCGGGGAGCTCTCAGTTTACGGAGGGTTGTGCGCTTTCCTCGGTACGCGCTGATGACTCTGTTGCGGTTGTATCAGCTGGTGCTGAGCCCGTGGTTGGGTCCGAGGTGTCGATTTCAGCCGAGCTGTTCATGCTTCGCTGTGGCTTGTTTGCGCGATCACGGTGTCGTGCGAGGTGGTTGGCTGACCCTGAGACGGTTGGCTCGATGCCATCCTTTCAACCCGGGCGGATATGATCCTCCACCGTCGGTGTCAATGAAGTCTTAAATGAAGTCTTATAAGAGAGAGAGGGTGGTCATTCCGTGGAGAACATGAGCATGCAAAAGCGGTTGTTTCTGGCCGCATTTATCTGTCTGGCCCTAATGTTGGTCCAGAGCGTATTTTTTCCGCCATCTCTTCCGCCGGCTGAGGCCGATTTGTCTGCGAAGAGAGAGGCAGACAAGGTGCCGGAAGAGCAAATTTTGCTCGCCGGGATACCATCGGAGCTTGCTCCGGGAGGTCGTGCTGCCGTTGGGTTGAGCCCCGAGAAGGTTGCGCGGATCGAGCATCGGGTCGCTAACGATTTGATGGCCGTTGATCTCAGCAACGCTGGATTTGGGATGATCCGTAACGTCGAGCCCACGCTTGATAAGTTCGCGGACAAGGAAGGCCGTGGGGTCGATTTCTTGCTGCTCGACGACGAGCACACGCTAGAATTTGGTTTCGTGGCGAACGACACGGATTTTGCGTGGGCGCGTCGGCCACGTGAAGTTGTGGCCAAGGATGACAGCTCGCTGACGCTGCGTGAATCGACGGGTGAGGTCGAAGTCACTCAGAAATTTCGAATTCTTGAGGGCTATGAGGCGGTTTATGAAGTCACCGTCAAGAATACGAGTGAGGGCGAACAATTTCATCGGATTCGCGTACGCAATCGTCTTGGTGAGCCCACCGACACCAGTCGTTACAACGTGCATCGTGGACTGTGTCGAACCGTTGAGGACATGGAGGACTTCGACCGCGACGATGTCGAGGAGGCCCCGGAACGGATCATGGGCGGTGACGGTTTTGCGGGCGTGGATTGGATAGGGCTCGACAGCAATTATTTCTTGGCCGCCTTGGTGCCCGATGGCGAACCCTTCACGGCTTGTGAAGTGAGTGCCGATATGGGCAGCGGTGGCCGGCCGACATTGGTGAACACTGGCATCGGCCGCAAGGCTTCGCTCAAACCTGGTGAGAGCAAGAGCTATCGCTTCGGGCTTTACTTAGGTGCCAAGGAGCCCGAACGTCTGCGGAGCTTCGCTGCTGTGCAAACGGAGACTCTAGAGGAGGCTGTGGACTGGGGTTATTTTGGCGTTGTGTCCGAGTTTCTCGGTAAGAAAATGCTGGCGTTGCTCCAGTGGTTTCATGATCTCACCGGTATCTGGGGTGTTGCGATTATCATGTTGACGATCTGCGTGAAGCTGGTGCTCTTGCCCCTCACGCTGAAGCAATATCGTTCGATGCGTAAAATGCGCGAGATTCAGCCCGAGATGGAGGCGTTGCGCAAAAAGTACGGAGACGACAAGCAGAAGGAATACGCCGAGATGCAGGCGCTATGGAAACGCTCAGGAGCGAGTCCACTGTCGGGATGTCTACCGGTGTTCATGCAGTTTCCAGTGTGGATTGCGCTCTACGCAATGTTAGGCACCGCTGTAGGTCTGTATCACGAGCCATTCCTTTGGTTGACGGACCTCACGATGCCCGATTCTTGGTTCATTCTGCCGATCGGAATGGGCGGCCTGATGTTCCTTCAAATGCGGATACAGCCGCAAGCTGGGGATAGCCAGCAGCAGCGGATGATGCAGTGGATTATGCCGCTCGTGTTCCCTGCGATGATGTGGTTTATGCCATCAGGCTTAGGCGTCTACATTTTTGCTAACCTCGTGCTCTCGCTGATCCAAAGCTTCATCCAGATCCGTCCCGACAAGGAATGGAAGAAGAAGAAGCAAGAGGCGGCGGGCAACTAAGACGGCCAGCCCGGCTTGTCGCCGAGATTGAACCTTCCTTCGCAATGAATGAGCCAATTATGTCTGACTCGAAGAACCTGAACGACCCGAACGACCCGAACGACCCGAACGACAGCGATCTTCAAACCCGGATTTCCTCCGCGGTGCCGGTCGTCCGTTCATTTTTGGAGACCGTGCTCGGTCTCCTGGGTGCCGATGTTGAGGTGGACATCGACGTGGAGACTGACGGTCTCCATTGCGATCTAAACACCAGCGAAGAGGAGGGGGGGTTGTTGATCGGTCGACATGGGGCGACTTTGGACGCGCTCCAGTACCTCACCTTGCGCACCTTGCAGGCTGAAGGGCTTGGGCGGATGCGGATCACGCTTGATGTGGGAGGCTACCGAGACAGACGCGAAAAGACGTTGTGTGATCTTGCGGCAGGGGTGGCGGTGAAGGTCCGCGAAACGGGACGGGCCTATCATTTCGATCCCATGAGCGCGATGGAACGAAGGGTCGTGCACATGGCCATTGTTGAACACGAGGGGCTGCGGACCGAATCGGAGGGGGAGGGGCGCCGTCGCCACGTCGTTGTCTTTGCGGTCGACGAGGATGGCTAACGCGGGGGGCGGGTCAGGTTCGTTGGAACTTGGACGCGGCGAGACCCTTGTAGGGGTAGCGACCGGTACGGCGGACGGCGGTGTTGCGATCGTTCGTTTGAGTGGCGTAGAAGCGTTTGCGATCGCGGAGGCCCGCATAGGCGGTCGTATGACACCGCGTCGGCTCGTGCTTCGTTCGTTTGCCTTGAACGAAGGCGCGAAGGAGGAGTGCATGGTGGTTTTCATGGAGGGTCCTCGATCGTTCACCGGTGAGGACGTGGTGGAGTTTCACGTGCACGGCGGCGAACAGAACGTCCGTGCGGTGGTTGAAACACTGCTGTCTGGAGGGGCGGCCGTGGCTGGGCCAGGTGATTTTTCGAGAAGGGCCTTCGCCAATGGGCGCCGTAGTCTCGATCAGTTGGAGGGCATCGCGGCCTTGATAGGTGCGCGGAGCCGCGCTGCGTTGGGACAGGCTCGGCGGTTGGTGGCAGGCGAGCTAGGACGAGAAGTGGAATCGGTATGCGCGCGGTTGTCGTTGCTGCGTATAGAAGTAGAGGCACATCTCGATTTTCCAGAGGACGTGGGGAAGGCGGATTGGTCGCGCTGGATTGTGGTGGCGGCGGAGGAACGCGATCGTTTGGCCGGCTGGCTTCGTCGTTTTGAGCTTGGACGTCGGGCCCGGGAAGGCGGTCGCGCGGTGCTTGCGGGTCCACCCAATGCGGGGAAGAGCGCACTATTTAATTGCCTCTTGGGGCGTGAACGTGCGTTGGTTTCGCCACAGGCGGGCACGACGCGTGACTATGTGGAAGCGGAGATCGATCTGGGCGGGCGGCGTCTGGTTCTCGTGGACACTGCGGGGCTGAGGGCCGCAAGCAACGCCGTCGAGCTGGCTGGAGTCGCGTTTAGTGAAGAACAGATTTCTGGCGCAGATTTGGTTTTGTGGGTGGAGGCGGTGGGCGATTCACCGGCGATGGTGGTGGCAGCGCGGGAGCGCTTGCGGAGCGAAACGGAGGCACGCGGCGGATCTTGGTTGGACGTGGAGAACAAGCGTGATCTTGGGGGAGCGCGGAGACCGTGGTTGGGCGTGAGCTGCGAGGATGGTAGCGGCATCGCGGAGCTGTGGTCGGACTTGGGGGCGTGGTTTGGGGTGAGCGAGGATTCGTGGGTGGGTCTGGCCCGTCATCGGCGTCGGGCGGAAGAAGGGGGGCAAGCACTAGAGCGTACGCTTGAGTTGCTGGAGGCATCGCGGGCGGGGGACGAGCGATTGGAAATTGTTGCGCTTGAGTTGCAGATTGCTGAACGGCGACTGGGTGAGATTGGCGGACGGAGTGGTTTTGGCCCTGTGGGGCAAGACGTCCTTGATGCGATCTTCTCGAGTTTCTGCATTGGGAAGTGACAGGTCAACGATGTTGGATGCCGAGGTGTTGCCAGAAATTCGGGTGCAGCCATTCGTTGGAGTCGGGCCATAGGATCGGGTTGCCGAGATAGGGAAGGTGAGCCAGGGGGGAAAGGCCCGATCTGGCTTGGATGACGGTGGCGTTGTCGACCGCGGAGGCGTCTTGATGGTTGGCGACGTTGGTGTAGATCACGCCAAGTGGTTCGATGGCGCGGCTGCGTAACGCTTCGATGGTGAGCAGTGTGTGGTTGATGGTGCCGAGTCCTTGATGGGCGACGATAATGACGCTTGCGAGCAGCTCTTGGATCCAGTCTTGTTGCCAACTTTGGTTGGGCATGGGGACAAAAAGGCCGCCGGCGCCTTCGATGAAGGTGATGCGCGGCGCGTGGATCGTTTCGAGTTGGTCGAGGTGGGCGGGGATGTTCAGGGCTTGGAGTTTGGCGAGGCTTTGGTTTTGTTGTGGTTGGAGAAAGTAGTGGGGGTCATCAGCCATGCCCGGTGCGATATTGTTTTCGTAGTGGAGGGGGGTGACTTCGTGGAGGTTCAGCGGGATCTTGCTCGAGTCGATAAGACGTGCAGTGTCGGAGGCGGGGCCGTGGGGCCCGCTGGCGGCGGGTTTGAAGGGAATCGCTCGCACTCCGATACGTGTGGCTTCACGTAGGAGACAGCAGGTGGTGATGGTCTTGCCGACATTGGTGTCGGTACCGATCAGAAAGATACGGCGGCTCATGGGGCGGTCTCGTGTCGGAGGGTTCCGGGAGGGGGCAGGGTGGACGCGTCGAATATCTGTTTTAGGTCGGTAACGAATTCCGAGATTTCGTCCATTTCGTGGTCAGCGCTTAGGCAGAGTCGCAGTCGGGCGCTTCCGTGGGGCACGGTGGGCGGTCGTATGGCTCGAACGTGCCACCCGCGTTTGAGTAGTTCTGTGGAGATGGCAAGGGCGGTGGTGTTGTGTCCGACGTGGATAGGAAAGATGGGTGAAGGCGGTTCGGGGGCCGGTGCAGTTTTCAGTTCCTGGTGGAGATGGGCGATATTTGCCCACAGTTTGGTGCGTCGGCGTTCGGCGTCGGGACTTGTGATCCGTTCGATTGCGGTACGTACCTGGTGGACAAACGAGGGGGAGACTCCGGTTGTGAAGACGAAAGAGCGCGCGTGCCCACGTATCCACTCGCACATGAGTGCGCTGCCGGCGATGAAGGCTCCGGCGCTTCCGAAGGCTTTCCCTAGTGGGCACACGAGTGCGGTGGGAGGTCGCTTTAGATTTGAAGATCGGCCAGTACCTCCATTGTGGAGGCCAATGGAGTGGGAGTCGTCGAGGTAGAGAGCGCCTCCGCGAGCGAGGTGTTGATCCATTGCGTGGAGTGTGGGTCCATCGCCGTCCATCGAGAACACGGACTCTGTGACCCACCAATCATGGGGTTGGAGGTCGTTTTTGTGAGGAGCTGTGGTGATGAATGTTGGTGAGGTGAGGTGAGGCAGGATGTGGCGGGTCGCGGAGGTCAGTCGGATGCCATCGATGAGGCTTGCGTGATTGAGGGCATCGCTGTGCACGTGATCGTCGGCATCGATGAGAGCGGGGAGCGCTCCGACGTTGAGTTGGAAGCCGCTTGGAAACAGGACTGCATCTTCGGTGTCGACAAGGCAGGCGAACGCTTGTTCGGCGCGGTGGTGTTCGGAACTGTTTCCGGACACGAGTCGGGAGCCGCCGGATCCATTTAGGGTTCGGGGGGCTTGGCAGAGTTGCGAGGCGAAGCCGAGGTAGTCGTTGGTGCAGAAGCTGAGGCATTCGCGTCCGTTGATGCGGTAGCGTTGGCCACGGCGTCCTTCGATAGAAAGTAGAGTGCGGTGCACGCCATCGCGCTGGTCAGCGGCAAGCCGGAGTTTCAGTTTTCGGTCGTGGGCAGTCCTCAAGTTTAGATAAGACGCCTTCGTAGGAGTCATGGCAAGATGGCCGCGTGACCCTGAGAAAAAATGTCTGCGAGAGCAGTGTGGCGCTCGGTCTAGATCTGGGCGATGAGGCGATTGGACGTATTGTCCGTTTGGTGGCCCTATGGGGGAGTTACGGGGCGTCGATGAATATACTGGGCAATAGTTCAGGTGAGGGTTTGCACGAGCATGTTGTGGAGGCCCTTGCCGGAGTACAACTCGCGCGGACTCTAGGCGTCAGTGGGCGTTGGCTGGACGTCGGAAGTGGGGGGGGATTGCCGGGACTTGTGGTTGCCGCGTGCTCGACCTACCCTATGGTGTTGGTGGAGCCACGCGCAAAACGGGCGTCGTTTCTTGAGATGGCCCTCGCACGTATAGGGCGCACCGATTGTTCGGTGCGGAGAGCAAGGGTTACTGAAAAGGGCTGGGATGTACTTGATGGTGGCAAGCCGATTGAGGGTGGATTTGAGGTGGTGGATTCCCGTGCAGTCTTCGCGGGGCCGCGTTGGCTTTCGATCGGTAGAGGCCTGTCAGAGCGGTGGGTATTCGCTCATCTGAAGTCTGTGGATGAGAGCCCGAAAGTCGATGGTTTGAATGAAATGGAGAGGAAGGATGTGGGTCGGTGGTCGGTTCGAGCGTTTCGAGTGGGTTAGGGCGGGTCAGGACCTGATTTGTCGAGAAAGCGTCGGGGAGGTGTTTGGGAATATGGATGTTGATGTTCCACGTGGAACAGTTTGACTGGCTGGTTGAGGATTCGGGCCGCGAGGCCCGTGAGCGCGGGGTGGCGGTAGAAGAAAAGGGGGCTAGCAGGGCGGTCCGCGACAAGGTTGCCGGGGCAGGGGAATCGAGACATGCATCTGCCGACGCGCTGAATGGCGTGTGCTCCTAGGTCGAGTCCGGTGAGGGCTTGGGGCATCGTCGGGATAGTGCCCGGTAAGTGGATTCGCCCCGTTCGTCCACCAGACGGATTCTGGACTACTGATTTGAAGAATCGAGTGACTGTGCCTAGCGGCTCTCATTTGCATTCTGATGCAGTTGTTGGGGAAACACGACTGTCGGTTTTTTGTTCCACGTGGAACAAAAAACTACGCGGGAGAGGAAGGGCATGCCGTTTGGCGACTGACCTGAATGGCGCTCGTCAGGATGTCGCGTGCCTGTTGCAACTCCATCGTTGTTGTTGCACGGTCGACAATGACTCGAACGCAACGCGGTGCGGGCCTCTCAAGCCCGCCTATGTGAACAGTTCCGAACTCTGGAACCAATCACACCACAAGACGTGCAAGTCGGTGGTCCCTGCGGTCTGCCGTGGCCTTGGGTCATACGCGATCTGACTTGGTAGTTTGGGCGTGTGCGGACGGTTTTCCAAACCATCTCGGGCTTGTGCGAGCGCCATTCAGGTAGGCGTCAGTATCCGATAGGGTGAGACGAATAGGACTTCTACGGTGGCCTGGACGTGGATGTGTAACGCACTGATGCCGGTTCGTGTGAGAAGGTCGATTTCAGTAAATCTACGACCAACCGGAAATTCGTGGTTCGTGCTTCCCTTCATTGCGTGTTCACTTTCTACCCGTCTGGATACGGAGCTTTGAACCCATGTTCCACGTGGAACATTCGGGACTTGGCAGACGCGGAGGGTGGCTTGTGGCGGTTCTCCGGCGGAGCTTTGAAAGGCCCATTGAATCGTAGTGTGATCAGCGTGATTCGTCCGAGCACAAGTCCCATCGACACGACGAATAGCCGTTGTACGGTCCCACAGCGTGGGCACAGCCTACCTTGAGCGCGAGCGTATAGGGCCTGATCTATTGTGAACTCACGGTGCACACACCGGCCCCACTTCTATCACCGTCTGGGGCAGTCTAGATCAGGGCCCCAGGTCCATTTGAAGGGGATTGGAACTCAGCTCCATACCGACCATGGAACCTTTCGAAATTGTTCCACGTGAAACACTCGAATCCCAGTGCATCGCGCCTTCATCAGGACGAGTCCGCGATCAAAGACCCCTCCATGGAGGCCCGACCGACTTCGAAGCAATCCAAGGCATTCCGTGAATGCGACCCCGAGAATTCCGCGCACCGCAGCTGCATATATGCCGGGCAAACGAAACCGGACTGACAACCCGTCGCCGAGCGCCCGAAACAAACTTCCAAGCCGTTTTGCCGATGATCTGATCAACACTGAACGGAACCGGCAACAAACTCGAACAAACGAGGTCCTCGGGCGTCCCCACAACAAACTGGGATTCCGGCCCTAGAGTCCGATGAGACAACCGCGCTGTTGAGGAATCCACACCTCCCCATCGATACCGATGGGGGCCATTTTGTCTGTAAGCCCAGACTATCGATCGACTTGCTCCGGCCCGAACACCCGAATGTCGGTACTCGACCCCACCACCACCACCGAAATACCACTGACCATGACCACTCCAACCAAGGCGACGCCAGCTATGGTCAGCGAGCGAACCTCACAAACTTCGGGGAACTCGCGACTTCCAGGCCCCCATAGCGATCCCGCCATCTTCTAATAAGCCGCTCGATGAGAGCTGCGACAAGCAGACAGAAACTCTAGTTCGCAAGCCGGCACTTTCGCTGGTGTTCTGCGATCTCCCGAATTTCGGCGGCCCCGACCGTGGCGGCCGCCCGTCGCAAAAAAATCTCTCCCTCTTTTGGATAGCCCTGCTTGCAACGAATCCACCCAAGCGTATCGAGAAAGTTCGGGTCCTTCGGCGACAAACTGACGATCTCCCGCGCCAGCAACTCCGCGCGATCGAGCCCATGGCCGTTCGTCACCCGTTGATAGGCCACCGTATTCTTGAGCGCCGAATCACCGGGATCCAGAGCCAGTGCCGCCTCAAAGCTCCGCAGCGCATGGGCCGGACGGGCTCGGTCGAGCCAGCCGTAGCCCATATAAAGGTGGTATCGGGGCGACCAGCTCGGCCGGACGGCAGCCGCCGCGGTGCAAACACCGACCATCACTACAATCAAGAGCAGCGTATACCGCCGCGCCCTTTGCACGTGCCCCTGCGCATAAAACGCCCCCAGCACGGTCCCGATCACCAATCCGCCTATGTGACCGGCCTGAGCGAGCAACGGCATCCAGTCGAGCAATGGAAAGATAAAGCCGATGGCTATCCACCCCACAAGCCCCACTGCAAGGCGCCGCGCCCGCACCCACGAGATCGATCTTTGCACCGACAGCGAAGCGAACCGCCGGAGGACCGCAACACAGCCCCCGAGCCCAAAAATACCCGCGGAGGCACCCACCAAGATCGGTGCCTCCACGACGGCTACCGATGCCAAGCAGCCAACGACGCTGCTCGCAAAAAACACGATCAACATCCGGACACGGCCAAGTGCCAACTCCGCCGCCCTTCCCAGGACAAAGAGAGCCATCAGGTTCAGCACCGCGTGCAACCAGGAGCCGTGAACAAATGCGACGGTCACCGCTCGCCACCAATGATGATCGATCCAGATCCGCGTCGCCACGAGGGCTCCCACATACTCAAACAACTCGGGAGCATCGATTTTCCAAAGACTCGTTACCGCGGCCCGCAGGGGATTGTTTGCCCGAGAGACAAACAGCACCCACATGCCAAAAAAGTGTACCGCACACAGAATCGACAAAAGGGCCGCCGCGGACATTCGAACTCTCCGTCTCTCACTGAGCCTCAGCGGTTCCAAGGAGACCGCCCCGTTGCGGATGGACTCATCGTTCATTCCCCCAAGCTTGCGCGTAGAAGCCGGCAATTGCTATGCTTCGTGAGTGCCGCAGCCAAAGGTAGGCCAATCGCCCGCATCCGATCGCCACCGCCACTCGTCGCTCAAAGCCACGAAGCCTTCGGGTCATCTCAGCAGAACTCGTTAAGGGATCATGGCACGCCAAAATTTATTGCTCGTCGACGCGGACCTCAGCAGCCGGCGCGTGCTCGAAGTCAGCCTGCGCAAGGCTGGCTTCAGCGTTACGACCGCAGAAAACGCCGAACACGCACTTCTTGTTCTGGAACACGGAGAGCCAGATCTTATCATTGCAGATACCCGACTTCCGGGCCGTGACGGCTTTGATTTCTGTACAGCCGTAAAGGCCAACCCCCGTTGGTCGCCCATACCTTTCGTCTTCCTCACGAGCGCGAAGGCTATCGAGGACAAAATTAGAGGACTTGAACTCGGCGTTGAGGACTACTTGGTCAAGCCGATTTACATCAAGGAGGTCACAACTAGGCTGCGGATGTTGCTGCAACGCAAGCAGCGTGAACGGCTCGAACGCAAGGACGGAACTCGCACAAAGTTCACGGGCCAACTCGCCGACATGGCGGTGGTCGACCTAATGCAAACCATTGAGATCAGCCGGAAAAGTGGCGTGATCCACTTCGAGACCGAACTCGGCGCCGCGACCACTTGGTTCAGGGATGGAGCGATCATCGACGCCAACATGGGTCGACTTCAAGCAGAGGCCGCCGTCTATCGTTTGCTTGGTCTCACCGAAGGAAGTTTCATCGTCGACTTCAAAAATGTCGTCCGAAACGTTGTGATCTCCGAGACGACTCAGGGACTCCTGATGGAGGGCATGCGCCGGGTCGACGAATGGGGACGACTGCTGGAACAGCTTCCTTCGCTCGATGTGATCTTGGCCAGCGATCCCCACGCGCTGCACGAACGCAGCGAGCCCCTACCTAGCCTGCTCACCCGTATGCTTCGCCATTTTGACGGACGCAGGACGATCATCGAGGTTGTTGACGACAGTGGCCAAGATGATCTTGATGCCCTTGGGACCATATGCGCACTCTATTTTGAGGGGTTGCTTACACTGCCAAGCCCGCGCCCCTACGAAGAAGGCGAAGCCAGTCCAGACGCCGCACTGCCCCTCGAAGCCTGGGATGCGCCACCAAAGGCGCTCGTGTTCGAGGTCCCCGCGACGGATCAGGACCAGGATATCGCTACCAAGGCACCCGCGGACCTACCCCCTGTTCCGACTTTTCCAGAAGCGAAAGACGACGGGAATAACGGACATGACGCGCTCGTGGCCGGGTTGCCGGCCGAGGACTCGGGACCTAAGGCCCGCTACGCGAAGAACCCCACACAGGTTGCAGCACACTTCGACCCCGGCGCCGCCGACATTCATAGAGCAAGATCTCTACCCGCGATCGATACCGAGCCGAAGCCTTTCTCCGATGAGTTGAGACCCAAGGAAGTTGTCGCAAAAAATGAGCGCACAAACGAACTCGATGCGCTGGTGCGTTCCACCGATGCGATCGTTCACTCTCGAGAAAGTAATCCCTCGTCGATTGCAGCCACCGATACCGAGGACTTCTCCGACCTCTCTCCGCGCGACAAAGCTCGCGCCCGAGAAAGCCTCGACGGGCCAGGCGTCGGTGACCCCGGAGTCGAGCTGACATTGATCGAACTCGGTGCACCACTTTCGGGACAGACTCCCGAAACCGAAACCGTAGACGAGTCGCCGACCGGTGCTGATCGGCCGACCTGTTCAACGCCTGATGAGATCATCAAGGCGACCGGTTCCCGTGATGCCTTGGTCGAGGCGCTCGAGAGAGCACAGGATGTGCCGCTCTCGGGACCCCCGGATGGGGGGCCCACCGATATGCTGGATGACGGCCCCTCTGAACTGGCCACAGGATTGGCCTTCTCCTCTTCCTTGGCGCCCGTGTTGCTCGATGCCCTAGAGGACTCCGAGAGCACACCTCTAGCAGGTCCACAAGACAACAAAACCGATGAGACTCAGGCGTGCAATGAAGAGGCTGGATGGTCGCGAACGACGGCGCAGATCGATCTCGTTGACGGAGCGATCGCGCCACCAATGGGGACCCCACGGGCCGCAGCGAGCGGGCATATTGAGTCAAGGAGCACGACGAATCTTCCCGCTCACGAATCTGAATCTCTCGCTGTGCCGGGCGGAAACATTGCCACCGACTCCGACGACCGGGAGCGAGTGCGTGCCCGCTGGCAGTCGACAGCGCGAGAGGACCTTGCACGGCTCACCGATGTGGTTCAAGCATTTGAAGATGAACAAAATACTGCGGGAATGGCGAACGCGGATCTCGAAGAGTTTGCTCCTGTCGCCGTAAAGCAAAGCTTGCCCGCGACCGAGTCCATGACCCACGATTCTCTTCTAGATTCAGCGAACCTCAAGGCCTCGCCGACTCCAGAAAAGCGAGAGCAGTCGGACGCTAGCGACCACGAAGCAAACACCGCCCAGCCATTTTCTGAGCCAGGCCCTTTCGCGCCTCGCCAAGAAACAACGTCATCGAGCGAGCCGAACGAAGGCGCCGCGGGTGGGGCGGCTCCACTGGCGCCCCACCCGGAAGAAGAGATCTTTGAGGAGTCTGCCGCGCCTATGAGCGCGTGGGTGTGGGCCGCAGCAGCGATCATTCTCGTGGGGGCCGTCTTCATAGCGACCCAACAAGCGACGACAGAGGCCGAACTTGAGCCGCCGATGGTCGCCGCCGATGGTCTCCCCTTACGGCGACCCAAAGCGGATGAGGACGGCAAAGGGGTCCGGGACGGACTCGAAATTTCGGCCACGACCGCCGAGCGTCCTCGACCCACAGGATCTGAAATGGACATCGCTGTGGCCGGCCGAACGCTCGACACACTCGATCCAGCCCCGGGACACGAGACGTCTTCCTCGACGAGCAGCGAAGAGCCAATGGAAGCGCCTGAGCTTCCATTGGCCGGAGCGCACGAACCTACGAACCCACTGTCCGCTGGAGATACGTCGACGTCCGACACAACACTGCCGGCATTGTTGAATGCAGCACGTAAGGCGTATCAAGATCGAAGGATCTCCGAGGCACAACGTTTGTGTGACGAGATCCTAAAAATCGACAGCAGCAATGTTGTTGCCCACCTTATCCGCGCTACGATTCTGATCGACGACGACAAAATTCGAGAATCGCTGATTCCGGCGACCCGGGCCGCCATGCTCGATCCCAACATGGCGGATGCGCAGCTGCATCTTGGCGTGATTCGCCAGGAGCTTGGCGACTTGACCGCGGCCCTCAGTGCCTACCAAGCCTACTTGCGTCTGGCCCCGAAGGGTCGCTACGCGCCGGGTATTCGTAACGAGGTGACTCGCCTCGAAGCGAAACTCGCCGAGCCCTAGCATCGGGCTTGTCGCCAACCCCACAGTTGGACACACTCGCCGGGACGATGACGAATCAATCGACGCGTATGGCGCAAGACCTTGTTGGTTCCCCACCGACGGTGCTGGCGATCGAGTCTTCGTGCGACGAGACCGCCTGCGCGGTCGTGCGGGGGAGAGACGTGTTGGCGAGCGTCGTCTCGTCCCAGATCGAGATCCATGCGCCTTTCGGTGGGGTGGTTCCCGAACTCGCTAGCCGCAGCCATCTCGATGCTGTGGTGCTAGTTGTGCAGGAAGCACTACGTGTGGCCATCGAGACCTCCGGTCGACCCATGAGACTCGGTCCGCAACCGACCGGAATCGACGCGATCGCGGTCACCGAAGCACCGGGTCTGGTCGGAGCACTGCTGGTCGGTACTCAGATGGCGAGGGGGCTCGCTGCGGCGACCGGCCTACCTATTCTGGGTATCCACCACATGGAGGGGCATCTCTTTTCAGCCAGTCTTAACGATGCCGATATTCATGCAGAATCTTTCGCCCCCCATCTGGCCTTGCTCGTCTCGGGGGGGCACACCGAGCTTGTGCATGTGAAGGGTCTGGGCGACTACACCATCTTGGGGGCGACACGAGACGATGCCGTAGGTGAGGCCTATGACAAGGTGTCGAAGATGCTCGGACTTGGCTATCCGGGCGGGCCGGTGATCGATCGACTCGCAGCCGAGGGCTGTGGAGATCGGATCGCATTTCCTCGGAGCATGCTTCGGCACCCCGGTTTCGACTTCTCCTTTTCGGGTCTGAAAACCGCAGTGATGCTGCACGTAGAAAGGCATGGCCAACCAACAGATCGTGCCGCGCTGACAGATCTTTGCGCCTCATTTCAAGCGGCCGTTGTGGATGTACTTGTGACCAAGACATTGGCCGCCCGCAAAGAGACGGGCTGCCAACGGGTCCATGTGGTCGGCGGTGTCGCCGCAAATCGTGGTCTCGCTATGGCCTTGGAGCGAGCCGCCGCGGTCGACGGGTTCACCCTAGTGATTCCGCCGCTTCGGTATTGTGGGGACAACGCCGCGATGATCGCTGCTGCCGGATGCGCTCGATTTGTCCGACTCACAAAGGGCTCTCAATATAGAGGTCAAGACCCGAGCGTCGACGTTCGCTCGACGCTCGCCTTGGATGATGAACGACTCCGACTGGATCCTTTGGGTCGAGAGGCTGGCGATCGATGAACTCACAGCCGATACCTTCCCCAGGTACGCTCCTGCGTCGCTATGGCTTGGCGCCCCGCAAGAGCTGGGGACAGAATTTTTTGCATGCAGTGGAGATTCACCAGCAGATCTGCCGAGCCTCTGGGGCCGAACCGGGTCGTAGGGTTCTGGAAATCGGTGCGGGACTCGGAACGCTTACGATGCATCTTCTCGCAACCGGGGCAGAGGTATGGGCGATCGAACGTGACCGAGATCTCTGTGCGGTGTTGCGTAAGGAACTCGCGTCGGAGTCGCGCTTCGTGCTGCACGAGGCCGATGCCGTAAAATTTGATTACAAACGTGCATTTCGTCCGGGGATGGGCGGGGATAAAGGGCGAGCGCTGATCGTCGGAAATCTCCCTTATCAGCTCACGGGCATGTTGCTGTTTAAACTCTTGGACTACGACGCTGAGACCGGTCCCTGGACGGTGATGGTTCAGCGTGAAGTCGCCGACCGCCTATGTGCGGGGCCTGGGTCCAAGACCTACGGTGGCGCGACGATTTCACTGTCGAGATGCCGGAAGATCTCACGGGTCTGCGCAGTCTCACGTGGATGTTTTCTGCCACCACCGCGTGTTGACTCTGCGGTGATTCGGTTTGATCCCCGGCCCGAACCCCTTGGGACGGTCGCCGACGAGAAGGGATTTCTGGCCCTGGTTCGAGCCTCTTTTCAGCGCCGTCGAAAGACGCTGAAAAACAGCCTGGCTGGGATCGGATCGAAAGAGGAAGTTGCGGCATGGATTTCCGCGGCAGGCATCGATCCTCAGCGCCGTCCCGAACAGTTGGCTCCCGAGGAATTTGCGGCGATCCAGCGCGCACGAGAACAGTCCGATGAGGCCAAAGCCAGGCACGATGCCTGAGCTTCCTGAGGTCGAGTCGGTTCGCCAAGGACTTGCGCGGGCGAGAATTACGGGCCCCATTACCGAGTTGTGGCGCAGTGAACTCAATCTACGTACTGGTGAGTATTGGCGAAGGGAGCGGGAGTCGTTAGAGCGTTTGATGGGGGCGATGCCTGGCCCGGTACGTCGGCGCGGAAAGTATCTGATCTGGCATTTCTCCCGCGCAGAAAAAGAGATGGGTCTGGTGATTCACTTGGGCATGAGTGGACGATGCGGCATTGTGCAAGCCTCCGCACCGTCAGCAAAGCACACCCACTTGCGGGTGTGCTTTGCTGACGGTAGGGAACTTCGTTTTGTCGACCCTCGTCGATTTGGTGGGTTGCGAGCGGGGAGTCTTCCAGGGCTCTACGAGGATGGGCCGCTCTCGCGCCTCGGGCCAGAGCCGCTCGCAAGTGGTTTTGATGGCTCGGTGTTGATGGGCTCGCTTGGGAGAAGCACGCGGGGACTTCGGGATGCACTCTTGGACCAGCGAGCCGTCGCCGGCATTGGCAACATTTATGCGGTCGAAGCCCTCTTTGAGGCGAAGCTCCATCCTCTTTTGGCCTGCGATCGGCTTGCGCAAAGTGCATGGCAGCGTTTGGCTGACGCCTTGCAGCGAGTGCTGCGACGCTCGATCAAAAATGGAGGGACGACCCTCAAGGATTTTAGAAAGGTCGACGGTGAAGTTGGCCGTAACCAAGAGGACCTACGTGTCTATGGACGGGCTCAGCAGCCGTGTCCGTGCTGTTCGACAGCCTTGGTCGCCTTCGTTAGCGCCGGGCGCAGCGGAGCGCGATGCAAACTATGTCAAAAAATGTCGCGGTCCAGACGTGTGCTCTAACCGAGAAGGCTATGCGACGTTGTTGTCGAGACGTTTGCTTCGTGGACCAACTGCATCGCTATTTCCTTCGGGCAGAGGCAAGCATCGGCGAGGCCAAGCGCATGTACGGAGCCTGCCATACCCCAAACTACGCTACTTTTTTCGTCTTGAACGAGGATGCGTCCCCCGGCACCTGCAAGATTGATACAGCCTTCGACTCCGTCACGGCCCATGCCGCTGAGGACGACCGCCGTAGTCACGGTGGGTACCGTCCCGGCCAGGGAACAAAAGAGAAGATCGACATTGGGATGGGGCATCGTCGTCTCCGCGGCGGGCCTCAGCACGAGACCGAGCAGGCCGCCCGCGAAGTCGACAACGAGATCGTGGTCCGTTGGGGCGAGAAAAACACACCCAGGTTTCAGCAGGGTCGTGGTTCCCGCGTTTTCGACGGGGTAGCCTGAACGGGCTTGAAGTGAGGCCGCGAGATTGCCTTCGAAGGCCCGGGGTAGATGTTGGGCAAGAAGGATCGGCGCAGGAAAATCGAGCGGTAGGGCCTGAAGGAGTTCAACGAGGGCCTCGGGGCCGCCTGTTGAACATCCGATGGCCACCAAGCGTAGCGGTCGTCGGCGCGGAGGTCGTTCTTGGGTACGCAATTCCGAGCTCAAAAAAGGGTAAGGACCTTCCTGTAGCCTTGGGGGGCCCCCGGGAGAAGGTGTAGCGAAGTGGGGAACTCCGATACGACCCGGGAAGGAAGGTCCTTTTGTGATTGCAGGGTCCCCGATTGGGGTCACGTTGCCCTATCTAAATGCACAGCTTGTGCCAGGACGTCCCGAACGATCGCTTGACCAAGAACTCAATGATCTTAGCTTTCCTTTTGGCGCTTACCCGGTGGGGCGACGGCGATCTCTGGCGGCCCAAAGCCGATCAGATGCCAACATTTTGACGAAGTCAGGAAGACCCTGAATACGGCGGGATTATCGCCATTCTCATGACGCGTCGGGGCCGTCCATCCCGGTCGATGCCACGCCCCTCGCGGATATTTTGGGGTGAGCATTGGGGTTCCTGGACACGAGATCTCCGTCGTTTCCACATTTCTCCAAAAGCGCATCTATACTTCCAAGTACCGATGCGCGTAGGCGTGTCGCTTCTGCCGCTGGGAGGCCCTGCAACTGCCTCTGTCTCCGGGACACCCCAGCCTCCAGTTTGCGCGCCAACTTGCGCGCTTCCGTACAGATTTCGCGGACCATGGTTTCGAGACCTGCGCGTAGGCCTGCGCGCAGGTCGGATTCGCCCTGCCGCGAGTGATCTCCGCACACCGCGATCAGGGATCGGGCGAGACCTTGCGACACCTGCGCACAAAGATATCCACGGGTCCAGGGGAGGAGTTGGCTCTCCACGAGTCGAAGGAGAGTCTCCTGTCCACCACCAAGGGAGCGCATTGTTGTTTGTAGCGCCTCGAGACTCAGATCTTCGATCAGAGCATCAAGGTAGACGAAGTCTTCAGGGGATTGGGCTTGTAGGGAGAGGCCATTTTTACCGCTTCGGGCCAGGCCCAAGGCCAAACACTCGCGCGCCAACGGATCGTCGATGTTCAGCAACCTCATCTCAAGTTCGTCCGAAAAATGCTCAAGAGCTTCCCGTGCCCCTTTGAGATCGGCCTCGGCATCCGCGAGTTGGCTGCGTCGTTCAAGTACAGCTGCCGCATCCTCGACGGAGGAGCGAGCTTCTTGGAGTGCCTCTCGAAGTCTACGGCGGGTCAACGCTAATTTTATTTCCCTCGCTTTGCCCAGAAAGTGAAAATCGAGGGCTCTATCCACGGCTGCAAAGGGGTCCTCGGTATCGTATGAGCCATCCTCGGATCTAGAGCGACAGCGGTACTTGAGCGCCTCGCTCGCGCACAGCGGAACAACATCGACGAGCACATCTCCCAGCTGTTTACGAAGGTAATTATTGAGCTCGTGTTGTTCGCTACCTTCTAGGATGTCGACTTTGTTAAGAACTCCCAACACCTGACGACCTCCGCGACGTAGTTGCTCGAGAATGGCTGTTTCGGTGGCTGTGCCACCTCGGGTCGCGCTAAAAATCCAGACCACTGCATCCGCTTGATCGAGAAACTCGCGGGCGACCTGTTCGTGATAGGGATCGAGCGCATTCAATCCCGGGGTGTCGACTACGGCGGTGCTCCCCATACGTCCACCGTTTCGTTCGATCTCCACATAGCGAATCCGATTGGCCTCGGTATCGTCGAGATCGAGAAGGTAGCGTTCGAGTTCGCCGGCAGAAACGGTTGCCAGGTTTCCGTCACGGTAGTGGACGCGAGCTCCCTGACCCGATCCTCGGCGAAAGACATTGATGGTGCTCGTCGTCGGCAACACGCCCATCGGGGCGATGGCCTGGCCGAGCAAGGCATTGACGAAGGTGCTTTTTCCGGAGGAAAACTCCCCCATGATAGCGATTGTGAGGGGTCGTGCCATTCGTTCGCGTTCGGCGACGACGAGTGCGAGAGCACGAGCGACACCGTCGAGGCTAAGCCCGAGCACTTGTCCAGGTTGTTCTGCGAGGAGGCGGGTTGCAGCACTGAGCAGGGCTTCAAGGTTCGGTGTGGGTTCCGGTTGCGCGACTCTGAGCATCAGATCGCGGGCGGCCTTAAGATCTGGAGCTTCGACCAAAGTTTGGACCAAAGCGCTGACCGCTGCGCTGCGGGCCAAGGGGGAGTCGTCTTGTGCGAGAGCCCTGCGTGCGACCGCTAGGTGTTGGTGCGCGGCGATGACTCTTTCTCGATCTTTGGTGATCCGTAGCGGGCTGAGCTCATCCGGGCCCAGCTCACCGCTGTGCAGTTCAGGTTCTGGACGGAAATGAAGCGGGGGACCGGGTAAGAAATCCTCGTCGATGGTCTCGAGGGAGGTCGCGTGAGGAGGGCCGTTTTTCTCTTGCAGTCGACGGTGGGCACGGACCAGCCGAGCTTCGATACTTTGTGTGTGCCCCGTCGTGCTTAGACTCTCAACAACCACGGTCGCGGCGTCACTCGCCAGCCGGTCGGAGTTCAACACAACATGCGCGAGCTCTTGAAGATGTTGTGGACGGTTGGGCGGCGGCGCGAACTCTAGCGCTCTCATTAGCGCATCGAGAACAGCATTTGCGTTGGATTGAATCGACGCGTGTTCGGCGGGATGCCGCCACGATTGGTGTTCAGCCAAGGCCCACAAACGGAGACGCGCTGGGTCGTCAGGGCGAGCCTGGAGGTAACGAAGAGCACGTACACGGGCGACCTTGTGATGTCCAAGAAGGAGTGCGACGCGGATGCGATCGGGATCCCAGCAGGTCTCGTTGACGGGCAACCCTTCGAGCAGAGCCAGGGCGCCTCGTTCGTCGCCCTGCACCGCAGCGATGCGTGCCAGACAAGCCCGCTCGAGTGCATCGAGTTCGGGATTCTCCGCAGGGCTGGTTCGTAGTCGATGCAACGATCTCAGCCAACGTTCGGCCTCGTCGCTTCGGCCCTCAGCGAGCATGAGTTCGACGCCGCCTGCGAGCATCGACGAAGCCATCGGTGGGCCGACGTGGCTCGGTAGCCGCGGACGCATTTTGAGGAGCTCCCGAATGGCCCGTTCCCGCTCCCCTGCGGCTCGATGAGCCTGTATTGCGACGCTGGATTCAAGCAGCACAAATTCGTTGCGATCGAAGGTCGCCAGTTGATCTTGGCTTCGGCGAGCGCGGCGCAAAGCATCGTGAGTCGTATAGCTCCGACGTTTCATATCACCCGGCACCGTGCCATTGTCGAGGGTGCGGGCGGCATCGAGGAGAAGCCGACTCGGAGCTTCTCCGGCGTTCGAGTGGATCTTCTTCGTCGACGAGGGCTGTGGGTCCCCGAAGAGAATTTCGTGAACAGCGACGAAGTCGAGCGCGCATTGAAGATATTCGTGACCCGAGCCATCACCAATTTGCGCCGTCAAGATGTCGCGCGCACCCGCATAGGATCCCAGGAAACGAAGTCGTCTCGCCTCGTCAATCGCGTGGCGATCGGACTCCGAAATCGAGACCTTCTCTGAGACCTCAGAAACCGCCGTGCTGACCCGGCGGACCAGATCACCCCAAACGTCGGTCAGGGACTGAAATGATTTGCTGGTGTCGTCGCTCATCAAAAATATACCTTTCAAGCGGGATGTCTCGGGTTCACACCACTCAATGAATTACGTGGGGGACGCCTTCCGGGTCTCTAAAGATGCTCCCCAAATCGAGGCGAAGCAGGGTGTTCCGCAGGGCTTCGAGTCGGTGTTCAAGGGTCTCTAGCTCTCCCCGCGCCAGCGCCTGAGAGCGCGGGAAGTCCTGTGGGGTCGGCGAGTTCTCGGTCGTGGACTCTGGAGTGGCGGTCTGTTCTTGCGCGCGATGCAGGCTAGAGAGCAACTGTTCGCCAAGGGCCTCATTGGCCAGCTCCAAATGGAGTTCAAGGCCGTCGAGGTAGTCGCCGACCACCTCGTCGACGGTAGACCGCAGGGCTCGAAACGTCGAGGCGATGGCCGCAGGCATCGCCTCGACGGCCTGTCGGCGACCGTCACGAAGGCTCTTTTCTCGGAGCAACATCGTGGTGAGTGGAGAGGCGATCGTCATGACGAGACCCATACTTGTGTTCCCCAAATACATGACTGCCGTGCCGACAATGCCGAGGGCCATCATTCCCGCTTCGACCTTTAAAGACGGGAGCTCGACGTAGATGCTAGGGCCCCGAAACCCAAGCTGGAGGGTTGCGTCGGCGAGTCGCCGCTGCGCGAGTTCTCCGTGGGTTCGCATGAGTTCATCCGTCAGGTCCTCGAGATCACGACGAAGCGAGTCCGCTTCCAAACGAAGAATTTCCAAAAATGCGTCCTGCAGGGCTCCGGGAACCACATCGGTCAGCTTTCGCAGATCAGACCCCTTGATCTGCTCGGTTGCGCGTCGCACGAGGTCGTCGTGAGCCGTGGCAATCCGGCGTGCGCTCGCTTCAAGGACCCGTTTGCGGCCCGCATGAATCCCCTGTCGGAGCGTGTTTGTGTCGAGGGCTTGGTCGGCGAGGGAGTGCTCGACCGCAGCAATTTCTTTCGCAAGGTCCGCTTTCTTGAGAGTGAGGGCTCGAGCCTGTATGGCGGCGTTGTAGCTTAGGAGCTGCCCATGGCGGAGCAGCGATGTACGGGCGCGTGCGGGCAGAATCTGGGCGCGGACATCGGCGAGTTCGCGCAGACGGGCTCGTAACCGCCGAAGGTCGGCGGCAGGGGCGGTGTCTTCATCGGGATGTTGCAACGCTCGGCGCGCGTCGGTGAGGTAGGGCTTGGGTCGCTCACCCAGGAGTTCCGCCAACTGAGTACGGACGTGGGCGACGAGGGCCGGACGATCTTCTTCTGCGATCAAGTCAATGCGATTGATCACGAGCTCAAGGGTAGCGCCTGAATCGGGGAGACCACCGACAGCCGAGATCGCCTCGCGCAGAAGGTTGAGCTCCGAGCGTGTGAGAACCTGGCTAGCGTCGAGCACTAAGATCAAAACATCTGCGCGTGGAAGCTCGCTACGGCCGATTTTCGAGCGCAGGTGATCGATGTCATTAAATCCCGGTGTGTCGATGAACTCGATTGCCTCCGGTAGAAGGGTCGGCTCACAAATACCCTCGACACGACCCTTGATTGGCAGCTTTCCGCGCGCAAAGGCATCGAAGAGCGTCTTGTCCATGGTATGGACACCGCCGTCCTCATCCGTAGAAAAGTATCGAGGATCATCCCCAGTGCGCAGGGAGACCACGGCGCTGGTGGTTGGAGTCACACCCACAGGTAAGATCGATTGTCCGAGCAGTGCGTTGATCAGGGAGCTTTTGCCGTGGTTGACTTCTCCGAGGCAGAGAACGCGCAGCCGCCCGTTTTCGAGTCTTCGTCGGGTGTCGTCACAAATCGATGAGGCGAGGCTGGGTAGACCCAGGGCACGGGCGATGGAGGCGAGCTCCGTCGCCGCCGTGTTCAGTTGAGTTGTGGGTCGAGACTCGCTCATCGCAGTTGTAGGCTTTCGTTGTTGCGGTCGGGTCGATGCATCATCTCAGCGATTCAAAGCAGGTTCAGCCGACCGGTGAGACGGCGATCGACTTTTGCCAGGGACCAGGAATCTAGATTGTTTCCGTGCTGAGGGGGAGCGCTGCCCCTCAGGCTTCCCAAGAGTGAGGCGCCATGTTCGTCTGTCCTACGAAGCGCAGTGAGGCGCTGGAAGACCTCAGCTCGGGCAAACTCTTCGAGCGCACGCTTTCGCATCTCAAATTTAGGCGAGGATGGGAGCCAATGTTGTCGAGGGTCGTGTTCATGCTCATGGTGAGTCGCGTGAAGCGCGGAAATGGCATGTTCGAGCGATCCGCAGCTCAGCATCCCCGCACGATCTGCCGAGAATGCCATGACACGGCTCCACGGCGTGAGTGTTCGACGAATGAGTCGCGCCGAAATTCCTGCTCCACGTCCGGCTGCGAGGAGATGGGCCGCAAAAAAGATGGCGTGCTCACATTGCAGGTGCCCTAAGCCAGCCCCGATGACAAAATCTTGTTGTTCAGGCGTGAGCGCACAGAGGGGCCGGACGTCGAGGACCAGCCAATTTGCGCTCCCGTGGGTGGCTCCGAGCGGGGTAATACGGGGCCATTGGAGCGGGCCCCGGCGCTTGTCGTCGCGCAGTCTGCGCAGCGCCGGCAAGGGCGCTCGCAGCAGTGACATCGCTCGGGAGATTCGTCGCAACAGCCCCGCGGGAAGGGCATCCGTGCCATCGAGCGTTTCGCGCATGAGGGTTGCGGACATGTCAGGCCACGCGCGGTCGACCGCGCGGACCAGGGCATTGCCAACACTTGAGCTCGTCAGCCAGTGGGAGCGACGAACATCGACCCCATACGCATAGGATAGCCGGGCCATACCCTGCTCATAGACGTTGAGTTGGCGGAACCGGACGAAGTGCGCGAGATTCTTAGCATCGCCGGCACCGGGTGCTAGATCTGGCCCCGAATCGGGTCCGGGATCCAGCGGTTCATCGCCTGAGTTGGTCACCCGCAGAGTGTAGCAACGATCTCTGGAGAGTTGACCGCAATCAATTTCTTCACTTGCAGCGACAATTTTTGTGCTTGTCGCTACAAGCGCATAGCTGTCGGCGGCACCGTTTGGCTGATTTTTCAGACATTGTTGCAGCGTAAAGAGAGCGGACTGACGGAGGTGACCCCTGGGCAGCAGCTTTGAAGTGAGGCTGCCCTTGTCACGGTCGACACAGTCAGGCAATTTCCTCAGGCTCGTGTCCGAATTCGTGAACTTTAAGGAAGGCTTGGCCGTTGATATCCCCCCGGACGTTTGGATGCGATCGGGTCGTTCCTGGTCTGGAACCGCCCTTCGCCTTTATGTTGCGCTTAGTCTCGTTGTCGTTGGATTCCTTCAGCCACGTTTTTCGCTAGCCTGGGGGCTGCTCATCGGCCTCGGTGTTCTGACATTTTTTATCTTTCCTTTGGTTGGATTTGCGCTCCTCAAGCCGATTCAGCGAAGGGTAGAGGCATGTCCAAAAAAGGACGCGGCAGATCTTCTTAAGGCTCTGCGTGGGCGGTGGGCTGTGCGGATTTTCGCGCCGGTTGCCTGGATCTCGCTGCAGGAGGGCAAGTTGCAGCTATGTCTCGATGATGGCCGAGCCGCAGCGAAGGCATTCGCCGCCACCGCTCGATTGTCGAGAGTCTCGGGCAAGAAGCCGGAGTTGTTGTCGGCGCAGGCGCATGGGCTGCTGATGGCGGGTGACCGACGTGAGGCTCGTATGATGCTTCAAACCCTCGCAAAGACCGAGACCTTGGCGGCGCGAGATCAGTTGAACCTAGGGATCGCACTCGTGTTGGAGAATGGTGACCCTGGGGAGGCCGAGGAGCGGCTTTCCAGCGCGCGCGAAACTTTTGGTGATCACCCGCGCTTGCTCGCCGCTTTGGCCCTTGCGATGGAGAAATCCAAGCGAGGGGGGGCCGAGGCGCTCAAGTTATTTAGGGCCGCTCGAGCCGTGATTCAAACCGAGGAGGATAGGAGCGAGGTCGCTCGAGACCTCTTGGCGCTCGAGCTTCTCAAACGTGGCCGCAAGGTCTTTCGCGCTCAATTGCGTGGAAAAGAGAAGCGAGTGCGTACAAAATCGGTCGATAAACTCGTGCGTGCCCCTGCGCCTGCCTCGACAGCGGTCCTCGGAGCCATGACGAACAAGGGCGACAAAGAAGTGAAGAGGGAGACCAAGAGCAGCAAAAATGCTCGAAAACGGGCGCGGCGAGACGCTCGACGCGCCGCGAAGTCTGAGCAGAAGGCCGAACGTCAGCTCGTACGGGAGGAGGGCGTGAAACGGCGAGAGCGACGACGGCGGAAGGAGATGGAGCGGACCCTCGTGGCTCCGCGTCCCCCGTCCGCGCGGAAACTCTTTGCAGGTCTCGGCGCCCCCGTCGCGGGCGCGAGTCCGTTGAACTCGGCTTCAGCGAGAACCCGCCCTTCGGCTGTCCAACAGCGCAGAAAGTCAGAGACGGCTGGGACCACGGCCCCGCGGGTCGTTCCCACGGCCCCGATCGTCCCGGCGATGACCGCGCCACCTCTACCAGAGATGGGCACGGCTTCTGCGGGGACCGTAGGATTTGATGACGACTGGGGCGAGGCGCTAGAGGGCCTTGTCGTTCCCAGCCCTGGCCGTATCGAGAAAGACTAAGGCCGCCGGGCCAAGCCCGGCGACGGTGATCGAGCTGGCGAGATCGCTAGATCGGGTCGTTTCCCCCCGCGATACTGATCGAGTGGCCGCTCTCTTTGTTTGCCTTTTTGCGGCCCCTGGATTTCCGGTTGGCCCTCTTTCGCCCTTTGTTTCCGGAGCTGCGATTCGCAGGTTTTTTTGCCTTGCTGAAGTCCATCGTCGGGGTGGTGTCTGCGTTGCCGCCCTTGACGTAGCTGGGTTCCTCCGTGTCTTCGGGTACCGCCCCAGCCTTGATCACACGAACGGGTCCTGTGGGGAGAGGCGCGATTTCAGCCGTCGATGCGCTCTTGTTCGCAAAGAACAAGCCGCCGCCACCTATGACTGCCACCACGGCGATGATTCCGATCCATTTACCCGCGCCGCCCGTCTTAGGGGGGTCGTAGTCGTAATGGTCGTCGGCTGGCGCATCAAAAGACGTGGAGCCATCGCCAAATGTAGAGGGGGGTGGTGGTTGAGACAGCGATGACGCTGGCGCGCGACCAAAGGGAGTGTCGTCCACTTCCGGGTCCCCAGCGATCGCGGGTGCCTGTACTGGCGGAGCTTCCACCGCTGCCTGAACCTGCGGCGCTTGCATTGAAGCTTGTAGAGGCGGAGCTTCCACGGCTGCCTCTACGCGCGCGCTTTGGACCGGTTCTCGCGTGAACTCGGTCGTTTGCACCGCTGCGCCTCCGTGACTTGCGTCGTCGTCGTCTTCTTCTGCGTCATCTTCCTCTTCGGCGACAGATTCAAGATCGGCGTACAGCGACTTGATCTGATCATCGAGCTGGTCGATGGCCACGGAGTGCATACGTAGACTGTCCGCGTCATTGGCGGTGTCGAGGGCGTTTTCGTGATTGTCCCGCTCTTGCTCCAGTTGTTCGAGCTTTTCGAGGGACGCTTGGATCCATTCGGGCGAGCCGATCTCCATGGTCAATAATCTCCTTCTGAGAAGTTGGGTAGGTTGCCGAAGTGTGTCGCCAAGGAGCGAGCGCGGGCATCATACACAGCGTTGCAAACGCTCCAAAGCATATTTAAGCCCTATTCCTCGCTCTCTGTTGGGTATTGACATTCGTAGCACCGAGTACACAAAAAGACCGCCATGCGCGAAAATCGGCGTTTTATGGGTTCCGGACCAGAAGAGACCGGTTTGAGATGTGATCTAGCTCTCAGCCCAGAAGCGAATCAAAGTACGGTCGCCAAAATCGCCCGGCAAGCGGGACGATCAGGCCCTGATGGCAGATCTCGTCGGCCAGCGTGATCGATCGAGACTCGGAGCAGCTCGTGCAGTTCGCGGTCCGAGATTCTAAATATTATGAGAAAAATCACATAATATGAGATGCGACTCTTTAATGTCGGTGCGAGCGCAGCACGCCCCAACATTAATTTATGTCGCGCTTAGAACGCCCGCGGGTGACGAGTGGTGGTTAACCACCACTCGTCACCCGGGAATAGGAGCGCAGGTGCGGCTTATCCGCCTTTGCGCAGCTCGGTCAAGACCTGTTTAGCGAGGGCTTTGAGGGTGTCAAAAACACCCACGCCGGTTGTCGCTACCCCGTCAAATTCGGGAACTTTGGAAGGATTGAGGACCTCGCTAAGCTCGGCGACCGGGACGGCGTTGGGAAGATCCCGCTTGTTGTACTGGACCACGTACGGAATTGTGTCGAGGTCGTAGCCCTGCTCCTCGAGATTGATACGCAAGTTGTCGAGGCTTTCGATGTTGGCCTCCATGCGTTCCAGTTGCGAGTCCGCGACAAAGCAGACGCCGTCGACGCCCTTAAGGATGAGCTTGCGGCTCGCGTCGTAAAATACCTGACCGGGTACGGTGTAGAGATGGAAGCGAGTTTTAAACCCGCGAATTTCACCGAGGCTCAACGGAAGGAAATCAAAGAACAAAGTCCGTTCGGTCTCCGTAGCGAGCGAGATCATCTCACCTTTCGCTTCGGGCCTTGTCTTGTTGTAGATGAACTGAAGGTTGGTGGTCTTTCCACACAGGCCGGGCCCGTAATAAACGAGTTTGCAGTTGATCTCTCGTGCGCTGTAATTGATGAAAGACATCGGTTCCTGGCCTTAATCGTTGAACAGATTGTCGATATCGGCGTCGGTAATTTCCGCGAAGACGTCGTTCTGTGCAGGGTCCTTGGCCTTCTCGGCGAGCGCCTCAAACACGGTGGCGAGGGCTTGATTGGCCTTCTTAACCCGCAATCGGACCAATCCATGAGTCGTGCCACGATCAAAGAGCACGACAAGGATGATACGGCGGGCCACAATCGTCATGTGAACCGAGAGAGCCTTCCCCTCGTGAAACTGACCTGAGAATTCTTCTTCCTCGATCAGTTTCGCAATACCTCCGGTCGCGGCGACGTTGCCGGCAACGAGAGAGCTGAGCGAGGTTGTGTCCAAGTCAGCATCGACACCGGACGCGGCGATGAGCTGTCCGTTCTTGTCGACGATTAGGATCGTGCGAGAGCGCGAATCGTGCTGAAGCTTGTCCGCGATCGTTTGGATCTGGGCGAGCTCCTCTTCGTACATGACGAGCTGCGGGTTGAGCATGCTCAAGATAAATCTCCTGGGAGGGACTCCACAGACACGAATTCAAGCAGTCGTATCTGTTGAAAGGTTGGCGAAAACTTAACAGGTTACGGAAGCCAAGTCCATGAATCTCGCCATCGTATCCAAGTTGGAATCACACCTCGGCGGCCATCCGACCATAACGAACCCGGAGCAGGCTCGATCGGGACCGTGAGGGGACGGATCAGAGTCCGGAGCGTCCCGCGAACAACCATCTGGCACTTTTCGCGCGGGGCCGGTTTCGTGGACCCAAGGGGTCCGTTACAGCACTCGGCGATCTTCGAGCGCACGATTGAGGGTGGTGAGGTCTGCGTATTCGAGGTCACCACCGACCGCGATACCGGACGCGATTCGGCTCACCCGAACCTCGAGGGGCGAAATTAGCTTCGCTAGATAGAGGGCTGTTGCATCCCCTTCTACATTCGGACTCGTAGCGATGATAACCTCCGTCACTTTTGGGTCCTGAGTTGATTCGAGCCTGCGCAGGAGCCCCTCAATTTTGAGCTCGTGCGGGCCGATGCCTGCCAAAGGGTCGAGGACGCCGTGCAGGACGTGGTAGAGTCCACGATAGGCACCTGTACGCTCGACCGCCATTCGGTCCTGGGGTTGCGCGACCACACAGATCAACGCGCGATCTCTGCGGGCATCCCGGCAGCGTTCACAAACCGGGCTGGATGCGAGATCCGAGCAAAGATCGCAAAGGCGCATTTCTCGCTGCACGTCGCGGAGCGCCAGAGCCAGGGCCTCTGCGTAGCCTTGTTCGCTGCGCACGACTGCGAGCGCAAGACGCAGCGCTGATTTTTCGCCAATACCCGGCAGCCGGGAGAGAAGGTTGGCCAGCCGGTGTAGGGGATCTCCTTCGCCGCTCACAGGCCAGGAACACCGCCGGGTAGAAGGCCAGGAGGAATCATCGAGCCCATGCGTTGTTGCGCGATGGCCTTGGATTTCTCCAGTGCGTTGTTGGTCGCGGCCACGATCAGGTCTTGGAGCATCTCGCGATCTTCTGAGAGCACCGAGTCGTCGATCGCTACCGCTGTGATGCGCTGGGTTCCGGTAACGGTGACTTTCACCATCCCGGCGCCGGCAGAACCCTCCACCGACTCACTATCGAGTCCCTGCTGCATGGTTTCCATCTTTTCGCGCATCTGTTGCGCTTGTTGCATGAGAGCTCCGAGATCGAGGTCGGCCATATCCGCGCACCATACCATCCTCTTATGGATCGCATAGTCCCAGGGGAAGACCGGCAAAGACCGCGTGCCGCATGTGCGAGCGGGGACCTGCAAGCTACGCGGAGCTGGCCGGAGTTTCCGAGGGTTCTTGCGCCGACCCTGTGCTTTCGGCGGCGAGCACCTTCACATTTCCGAGTTCGCCCGAAAATGTAGCGAGCAGGCGTTTAATGTTGGGGTCTGTTTGTGCCTCTCGGGTCATGGCCGCCGCATGGCGCTGTGCGCGTTGCTTCTCAACAAGATCGAGGCTGGGTAGATCTGGAAGGCAGGGGGGCGCGTCGATGAGGCGCAGCGGCATGGCCTCGCCAAAATATGTCGTCGTGAAATGGGCGAACCGTGCCTGCAGCTCTGGCTCCGTGCGGATTTGGTCCGCCGCGAAACTTCCGGATGGCACTGCAAGTACAATGGTGTCTGGACCCAGTGCAGACAGCCCCATGTCGGCAAGGACGGCAAAAAGAAGGTCCTCCCGGGCCTCACCAATTTTCTGAAGCAAGGTCTCCCACGCCACAAAGGGCGCCAGATTTTTCCATGGAATTATCTGCTGAGGACCGCATCGAGATCCGGCACAGTCTCCTACGGACTCGATGGCTTGTATCACGACGGGCTCCGAGGGAGCCTCGACCTTCCCAGAGAGTTGGAAGGCGCCTTCCGTTGGCACGCTCGATTTTTGACTGGAGGAGGGTGGCGGCGGAGAGGAAGGCTGAACGGCCGACTTTTGGCTCTCGTGGAACATGTTCCAGAGTTGATCGGCGATGCCGCTTTGGCCTCCACCTGTTCGAACTGGGGGAATATGTGGCTCGACTGCCTCGGTGACCGAGCGCTCGGTATCATGGGCAGGCTGTGGCGGGAGGTGGCGAGGGGAGGAGGTGTCCGAGGGAGCGGCTGTGTCTGCCGGGGTCGGTTCCGGGCGAGTTGATTGGGCGTCTCGATTCGGTTCTCCGGAGACCTTTTGGGCGGTCCTCGATTGGGCGGTCACCGAGGAGTCGAGAGCGGATCGAACTCCCCTGCCATGTTCACCGCGTTTTTGTCCAGGTTGGGATCGAGTGCCGGCGCTGGGGGGGGGGCCGTCGGATCCGCTCGACCCGCGGGTCGGCGAACGGAGTTGGGCGATCAAGGCTCCGATCGGAACGAGCGGCTCTGTGCTGACGAGGTCTAAGAGGCCCATTTCGACCACGAGGCTGGGGACGCGGCTGCGATCGAGGTTGTCGATCACCCGCGAGAAACGGTCAAAATATTGGGCCAGTACGGTGGCGTTACTCCCCGCGGCTTGGGCTCGCATCTGTTCAAAAAGATCATCGCTCATGTCGAGCAAAAGTTCGCGCGAGTCGCAGGTCTTGATGACGCACAGGTCCCGTAGGTGCTGAAGAAAGGCGACACAAAAGCGCATCACGTCGCAGCCCGAGTCGGTGATCTTTCGGTAGAGCCCGAGAGTTTGTCCTGCATCTCTGTCAAGAACCGCCTGGGCCAGAAGGGCGATCGAAAAACGATTGGCCTCACCGAGTACGGCCAGAACCTCCGCGGTCTTGATGGCTCCCGGGTCTTGGGCAAAAGCGATAACCTTGTCGAGCAGGGTCAGCGAATCTCGAACCGATCCCTCCCCGCATCGCGCGATGACGTGCAGCCCTTCGTCTTCGACCACAACCTCTTCTTTCTGAAGAATCTTTCGTAGGAACGGAACAAGGACGGCCGCGGAGACACGGCGATAGTCGAGCCTCGATACCCGCGAAAGGATGGTCGGCAGGACCTTGTGCGGGTCCGTTGTGGCGAACAAAAAAGTAACGTGTTCGGGAGGTTCCTCGAGGGTCTTAAGCAGGGCGTTGAAGGCCTGCTGGGTGAGCATGTGGACCTCATCGATGATGTAGATTTTTCGTCGGGCGCTCTGGGGCAGGTAGTAGACCTGCTCGCGGAGCGAGCGGATATCATCGACGGAGTTGTTGCTCGCTCCGTCGATCTCGATCACATCGACGCTGCGTCCTTGACTCACCGCTCGACATTGCTCACAGCCGTCGCAAGGCTCAGGACTCGGTCCCTTCTCACACACTAGACATTTGGCGAGGATGCGCGCGGCTGTGGTCTTCCCCAGCCCTCGGACCCCACAAAAAAGGTAAGCATGATGTACACGATCGCAGCGGATCGCGTTGCTCAAGGTCCGCGTCACATGCTCCTGGCCAACCATGTCGGCAAAGCGTTGCGGCCGATATTTGCGCGCAAGGACGAGATAAGACATGAGATCGCAGACGATAGACCGAATCCACCGGCCTTCACCGGGAATTCACAGCGGGTGGCCGATAGGATGCGGCAGATGGCCACTCGGCACCACGTGCGGGTAGCGCCGCCGCCTTTGTTCCCGGGCGACCTAAAATGTGAAGTGTTGCGAGACGATCTCTTCGGGATCGACCGATGTCTTACGCTCCGGACGCGGCTTCAGCACCGTGGGGATCGGTACTCCGGCGGCATCGAGCTTGGTAGCGATGAGCTCTTCGAGGTAGCCGCTGACGCTCTTACCCTGCCCGTCGCAGTAGTCCTTGAGCCGCTGATAGGTGATGCCTTTTACCGAGATGCTCCTACGCGTTTGTCGCTTTGCCATGTGCGCCTCCTAGACCTAGATCTGGCAAAGCTCGTACGACAGCTCGATCGGACACGCAAGCCTCATTCCACAACATCTTGCGTTGCGCTTGTTGCGCCCCTGCCATATCCTGTGGATAGACGTCCACAACTAGTCGAGAATAAAAGGAAATTTAGAATCGATGGCTGTGAAAAACGATAGACTGATTCACTACGAATTGCCCCGACCGATCACAGTTATTTCCGAGGAGTGACACGATCTCCGAGATCTTTTCTTACCGAGCCTTCGAAAAATGGCGAATGGGCACTCGCGGACGAGTCTGACGATGGCTCGCAGCCGAGACCCGAAGTCCGAAAGCCACTCTTGATGATCGAGGCCTCTCTTTCGCGTATGCTCACAGTGGGCCCGTGTTTGTTTCCTACGGGGTGATCTTTGTATGTCTGTCGAGGCCGAGACCAGCGTGCTGACACCGAGGGGGCCCTCGTCCGACGTGAGCGCCAGCACGTCGAGACAGCGACGTGTCGGGCGCTATGAGCTGATCATGCCCCTCGCTCGGGGCGGGATGGCGACCGTGTACCTAGGGCGCGCCCTAGGCGAGGCTGGCTTCGAAAAGGCCGTCGCGGTGAAGATCATTCATCCACATCTCGCGGATGAGCCCAAATTTGTTGGGATGTTTTTGGATGAGGCGCGGATTGCCGCGAGAATTCATCACCCCAATGTCGTGGAGATTCTCGATCTTGGGGAAGACGGTGGTGATCACTACATGGTTATGGAGCTTGTGGAGGGAGAGAATCTCGCCGCGCTAAATAACGTTCATGAGGGTATTTTTCCTCTGGCCGTCTCCCTGCAAGTGATCGCAGATACGCTGGAAGGGCTCGCTGCTGCCCATCGTCTGTGCGACCCCGACGGTATTCCCTACAAACTGGTGCATCGTGATGTGTCGCCGCACAACCTGCTTGTGACGATGGAGGGATGGGTGAAGGTCGCGGACTTCGGCATCATGAAGGCCGCAGGAAAAAACAGCACAACGCGTACAGGAGAACTGCGTGGAAAGATCGCATATATGTCTCCAGAGCAGGCTCGCGGGGACGCTTTGGATCTCCGTGCCGATGTTTTTGCGAGCGGCGTGATCCTTTGGGAGATTCTCACGGGACAAAGACTTTTTGCCCGGGACTCGGAGGCCGCGACGCTCTCTGCCGTGATGCAGTGCAAGGTTCCGACGTTGCGATCGTTGAACTCTCCGCATCTTCAAGGCCTCAGCGGCGTGCTCGTGGGTAAGCTGCAATCAATTCTTGATCGTAGCCTGGCCAGTGATCGGCAGGAGCGATTTAACGATGCCGGGGCTATGCTCGCCGCCATCAAAGAAGTTTCACGCGGCTGCCCGATGCCGCAGGGAGGTCGCGGCGAAGACGTTGACGCACGGCGATTTATGGCGGAGTTGATGGCAGGGCACTTCACTGGCCACCTTGACTATGTGCGCGCCGCACTGCGCTCCACGTCGCGAGAGACCCACGCTCACCGACCGCCGCCCCTGCCAGCGCCGGAACGACGATCTGCAACGGCCGTCCAAGATCGGAGGTTGAGCCCAGAGGACGCACGGCGATCGCTTCAGTCGCTAACATCGACGGTGACGACGACGCTCCCGGGGATCCGGCATCCATTGTTGCAGTGGGGGATGTGGTTGCTTCTGCCTGCCTTGGGCGCGGGCATGACGATTTTGGTGATGAACGATGGTGATGAACCAACGGCGCTTAGCGAGGCTGGGGCTTTGCCGGCTTCACCGAAGCCCAGGGTTCCGAGTGAAGTCGAACCGCAACTCCACCGTCCGCCACTTCTGGACGAAGAGGTTACTTGGTGGCTCCGGACCGAACCTCCCGGCGCGACAGTGACCATCGATGGTCGAATGCATTCGGGGTCGACTCCCGGCGAGTTTCGTGTGGCAACGGCTGACAGCTACGAGGTGCGTTTCGAACGGGCGGGTTACCGACACCACGTCGTTTTGCTGCCCGCTCGCTCCGATCACAAATTTGCCGTGTTCTCGCTGGCCGCTCTTGAGCCCAATATTTTAGAAGATGTGAAGACTGACCTGGTTCGAATCAAGCATCGAGGGGCCGTCCGTAATTACGTTTCGTCCCAGCGCCCACGCGGGATCGCCAAGAACTCCAACGACGAGAGACTCGACCCACGAGGAGCGCCCGACAAAGTATCGTCTCCGCGCGGCGAGGAGGGGTTTCTCCCACTGCCTCAGGCTCTGAGGGGAACGAAGTCGAAGACCGGTGTCGGTTCAAGAAACACGACTGGCGATTTGCCCCATGTTGACCTCGTCCTACGTTAGGCGATGTTTGGCGCATGGTTCGGCGCTTCGCTGGGTCATGCTCGCTGGGTTGTGTGCATTATCATTTCAACTGGCAATTCCCGCGCAGGCTGCCCTTCGATCCAGAGCAGGACTGGGATGGGGGCCGGGATCCGGGACGCCCTTGCCGAGTCAAGGTTCGAGCGGTGCCGCCCTCTCAAGCCCCAATGAAAGTGAGGAGCTCGGCCTTGCCGAGGCCAGTGCATGGTGGCATCGCGCCTCCGATTTGCGGGTGAGTGGCGATTTTCTAGGGGCCGCCAAAGCCTGGATGAAATCCTATGTTCTTCACCCCGATGGAGCCACGCTCGTGAACGCCGCCCGTGCCTATCAGAAGGCAGACCGCCCGGTGGAGGCCCTCATGGCCTTTGAGCTCTATTTGGATCGCTATGGCCTCACCGCCCCGCAAGCCACGAAGGTCGAAGGCGCGATGGAAACGTTGCAGCGCAAGGTCGGTACGTTGCAACCGCAACGGAAAAATCGGGGGATTGATGGGTTGCCCGCGCGCATCATCGTCGGCGGCAAGAGCCACTCGCTCGACGATTTTCCGTTGCATATCGAGCCTGGACGAGTGGTGATCGTGCTGGTCGACGAGGGAGGGGCACGATTCCCTCAGGACGTGCAGTACATCGAAGAGGGCCAGACCCTCGTTCTGGATTTTAGTCTGCCTGACCATGACGGGGCTCGGAGCCAAGCGGGGGGGGGGGATTTCTCGGGGGCCGGAGTGGTGAGCCCCCCCGTTTCGATTGGAGTCTCGGCCGTTCCGGAAGTCTCGGGCTTGCGAGATGAGAAGGTGGCAAGGGAGAAAAAAGCGCGAGCTCGCGTGCTCCGCATCAGTCTTTTGATCGGGATGGGAGCCACCGCGTTGTCGGGGGGAAGCGCAGGCATGTTGGCGATTCAGACGGTTCGGTCGAAGAGGTCGTTTGAGGAGCCTTGTACCGATTGTTCTGACCAAAAAATGCGTGCCAGAAGAAAGTTCGATCAGTCCCGCGTGGCAACCAACTTCATGCTCGTGACGACTGGGGTCGTGGGACTGGCCACCGTGATCCTCGGGCTCGTTCGCCACCGCGACACGAAAAAAAAATCCCGGCATCGTTGGTCGCTCGTTTCCGATGGTAGCCGCGGAGTCCGCCTGGCCTTCTGAAATCGCCTATGTCATACCGCAGCATGGACGATCTTCGCTGGCCGACATATCCCAACCGAGACCTTGAGCTCCAAAGCTGCATGCCCGAAGGCGAGGGTCCCAGCTTTGAACTCAGAGACGGTGCCGGGAAGGTCTATCTCGATGCCATCGCCGGGATCGGCTGCGCGGTATTGGGCCACGGCCATCCGACCTGGGTGGAGGCGATTCGAGCGCAGCTGAGCCGTGTCGCCTCTGTCGCCAATTCGTTTCAAACTGCGCCACAACAGCAACTTGCGAAGCGACTTGCGGCACTTTTTCCGATCTCTGACGCTCAAGTGTTTTTTGCAAATTCGGGTACAGAAGCCACCGAGGCAGCACTAAAACTCGCGCTTCGGGCTACGGGACGAGATACGATCGTCGTTTTTGAACGAGCCTTTCATGGCCGTACTTTGGGCGCGATAGCCTTGACCGCGAACTCCCGCTACCGGGAGCCCTACGTGACCTGTCTAGGAGAGACACACGAACGGCGTTTTGCCACGGCCCGGGTGCTACGGCTGCCCTTTGGTGACCTCGAGGCCGTCGAAGCCTGCTTTACGGAAAACTCCGGGAGTATCGCCGCGGTGTTTGTCGAGCCAATTCAAGGTGAAGGTGGGGTCTGGCCTGCGTCGCGAGAGTTCCTGCTCGGGTTGCGGCGATGTTGCGACGAGCACGGTGCGCTTTTAGGTGTGGATGAGATTCAAACTGGTTCAGGACGGACGGGAGAATGGTCGGCTTGGACATCGATTGTCGGCCGCGAAGCCGAGCCAGATATTCTTTGGTTGGCGAAGGGGCTCGGCGGAGGTTTCCCAATAGGGGCCTGCCTTGCCCGCCGTAAACACGCCGTACATATGGGATTGGGGACTCACGGGACTACCTTCGGTGGCAATCCGGTGGCCTGCGCAGCCGGTCTCGCAACCTTGAAGATCATTGAAGAAGAGGGCCTACTCGCCAGCGCCGGGGCGCAGATCGGGATTCTCCGCGAGTTGTCGAGAGAGCAACCGATCTCGGCGGTCCACGAGATTCGCGGGCGAGGTGCAATGATTGGAATCCAAGTCGGTGGGCTCGATGAGGGAATGGCGAAGTCTGTGGGCGCGAAGATGCGAGAGTCGGGTGTGCTCGTGACGACCCCTGGGGGCCACACGGTTCGGCTGCTGCTCCCTTATGCTGCAGGCCGTGGTGAATTGGCCCGAATTTGGGCGGCGCTCGCCCACGCAATGCCTGAGGGTTGAGCTATCCTTGACCCGATGTTTCTGATCTTGCGTCGTCGTATGGGGCCGAGGGTGTGTGTCTCTCTGATGCTGTTTGCCTGCGGCTGTGCCGGGGGGCGACCCACCTGGCAAGATGCCAGCGGCCCTGAAGGGGCAGAGCTCAAGGGCCACTCGCCGGGAGCAAACTCCGATGGGCTCCTCGCTCCCCTCTATGGGGTCGCGGATAAACGCTGCGGGGGGGCGGAGGGCGTAGGCGGACCGGTACAAGATTTTGACTTGCCGGTGGCCGACGGAAGCGGCTCCAGGCTGTCTCCGGCGCAGAGCCGCGGTCGAGTTCTACTGCTGAACTTCTGGGGCACGTGGTGCAAGCCATGCCTAAAAGAATTGCCCGAGTTTGAGCGTCTCCAGCGGAGCTATGGTGATCTCGGACTCTCGGTCGTTGCTGTGGCGACCGACGAAGAAGTGGAGGGGGTTCATGAGTTCGTTCAAGATCATGATCTCACCATGGGTATTGCCTATCAGGGTGAAGGGGCCGCCGGCGCCTACGGAATCCGAACGTTTCCGTTTAGCTTCGTTGTCGACCACGAAGGTGTGATCCGTGCGGCGTACGACGGCTATAAAGAAGGTTGTATGGGATCTCTGGAATCCGACATTCGCGCACAGCTCGGGCGTCTCGCCGCGAGCTAGGTCCCATGGCGATTGCGCCGCGTCTCGCTTGCTGCTTCGGGTTCGCTACGGTAAGCCGGCATCCTTCGGAAGGGCCCTTCTTTGGTCGAGCTTACCAATCTTCACGACGACCCCCCTAAGTTCGCCAGGCTTTTTCCAGAGGTCAAGTTGATCCGAAAAGTTCTCTATCTGGGGAGCTTTGTGATGATTGCCATGATCACCCAGTATCTGGTGAACACGGCCGACAACGTGATGGTCGGACGGCTCGATAGTGCTGAGGCGACGGCATCGCAAGCAGCCTTGGCCGTCGGCATGCCTCTCTACTGGGCGGTCGGCGGTTTCTTTGCAGCGATCAGCTACGGCACTCAGGCCATTACGGCGCGCCGCTTCGCCGAACGCGACGAGAAAGCTGCCGGGCGTGTTTTGTACAACAGCCTGCTTGTGGCGGTGGTCGCGGGACTGCTGGGCACCGCACTTGGATATTTTTCGAGCCCCATGACCATCTCGTTTTTCGCCCAAGCGAGCGAGAAGCAGCAGGCTTTAGGACTGACCTACGTCCAGCTACGGATGCTGAGCATCGCAGGCATGGTGGTGACTTTCAGCTACAAGGCGTTCTTTGATGGGATCGGCCGAACCTATGTGCATTTTGTTGCCGCCGTGGTGATGAATTTTTTCAATATCGGCATGAATTACTTGCTGATCTACGGCAACGAGACCCTCGGGATCGCTGAGATGGGGCTTGATGGAGCGGGTCTCGCGTCGATGATGGCGACCTACGTTGGTTTGGCCATCATGGTTGCAGTGAGCCTGCTGCCTCGCTATCGCTTCCGGTTCTCGATCTACAGCTGGACGAATCGAAGCCGGAAGGTCGCACGCGAGATCATCGGACTCGCGTTACCCTCTGGATCCGCGACGGTCATCTTGATGGGGGGATTCCTGATGTTTCTCCAATTCGCAGGCCAGATCGATGCCGCGGCAGGCGCAGACAACGTCTACACCGCCGCGACCGGGGTGATCATGCAAGCGGGCGCGCTGTGTTTCATGCCCTTGTTGGCTTTTGGGACGGCCACGGCCACCGCGGTGAGTCAGAGTCTCGGCGCCCACAAACCGAACCTTGCCGCGCGATACGGTTGGGAGTCTGTTCGATTGGGAATCTTTGGGGTGATCGCGGCAGGGGTCGCTTTTTGGATATTCCCCCAGGAGATCATCAGCCTATGGGCGCCCAACAATCCCGCGGTCTCCGCCGCCGCCGAAGGACCCATGCGCTTAGTAGCGACATGCCTGCCTATGATGGTGGTCGGCCTGATCTTGTCGCAAGCGCTCTACGGGGCCGGGGCCAACGTCTATGTGATGGTTGTCGAGTTGTGCCTACATCTGTTCGTCTTGGTCCCGATGGCCTGGATTCTCGGGCCCGTGCTCGGCTACGGAATGATGGGCATCTGGACGGCCGCGGTCGTCTACGTGAATTTGCTGGGTATAGCGATGGGGATCAAGTTCTTGGGCAAGAGCTGGCGCAGGATCAGTCTTTAGAGCGCCGTACGCGAGATCGTTGATTTTGCCATCGTTCCTCGGACAAGCGTATAGTTTGGCCATGCGTCCCCTTGTTCCCGCGTTTACGCTCGTCCTGTCGTCGTCGTTGATCTCTACTACTGCATCCGCGGGGGTCGCTATGACGTTCGGGCAGCAGACAGAATCCAACGTCGGGGCATGGGATCATGGCGTGGCCGTCGATACGGATGCGCCCGGGTTGACTGACGTCGACGAAGGGCCGGTCGACGAAGGGCCGGTCGCTGAAGGGCCTCTCGCCGAGGACGAGGACGCGTGGGTCGATGAGACTGGGGACGACCCGACTGGGGGCCTCGCTTCCGAAGCACCCACGATGTCCGATGAACCCGACGCCTTCAGCCCCGGTGGCTACAATGCCCATGCTTTGGGATTTCGCACGGGACTTACGATCGTTCCTACGGCGTTTCTTTCGATGTTTTTGGCCTCACACACCAACGCCCAATGCCGAAGCACCATCGGCAGCGTGGGTATGGAAAAGGGCAATATGCGCAACGACGGTTGCAACTGGTACATCGCTGGTGAGTACACCTACCGAAAATCACGGGCTTTCGATATCGTAGGCACGGCTGGTTACCAGCGTGCCAAGCTCCCCGACGGTTTGTGGCTCGACAACGATGAGTGGGGCGACGGCTGCAAACAGCACGATCCGGAGGGGGTGCTCCCCATCAATAACGGGGCGAAATGTGATTTGGGCGCCGCCGACTACACCGAGATCGACATGGGTTTCGTGTTTATCGAGGCCGATTTCATCGGCCGTGGGACCATTGTACGCACTCCGGATATCGAGGTTCAAATCGGTGGCGGAGGAGGCCTGGGGCTCGGCATCGTTGTAGGTAAAGGCATTCATCAGACACCGATTGGCTATCAGCGTACCGGGAATGCCGATGTTCAGCGCGGACCTGGTCCCGCTTGCACGAGTTTGCGCAATCTCTCAGATTTGACCATGTGCACGCCGCAGTACTGGGATGATCCTGATATTGATCAAAATGGTGACGGCAGTGACGCAGACGGTCCAGTGCCGCCCGGAGGCTGGCCCAGCGAACTCGGTGGAAGTCCCTATTTCGCTCGTTGCAGCAAGACTGAGTGCAACAAGAGCGATCTCAACAGCTTCGGAAGTCGTATAAAACAGTCCGATGTTCCCCCGGTCATCCCGATCATCAATTTGATCGTCACCAGCCGAATCATCATCAAGGACACCCTCGGGATCAACATCCAAGGTGGTTGGAACACCGGATTCTATTTCGGTGGCGGACTCTCGTATTTCTTTGGTGGCGGCGGAAAATAGCCGATTAGTGCGTTGTTTTGAGGCGGGTATCCAGGGCGATGCCAAGCCCGATGCCGACACCCACGCTCATTTCAAGAGCGAGCCCTAGTCGTCCCATCTCGAAACGAGGTCCCGTGACCAGGTTGGCGATGGGAACCACGCTCGGGAGCCCTCGCTGGCGTGTCCTCCCGGCGCGGATGAGATCTGCTTCATTGCAATGGCCGGACTCGCAGTGGGCAAAATACGGTGTGCTACGGCCCGCTTCGTTAAACTCAAGTGGGCGATAGGGCCGGCAGACCGAGAGATCGCCAAGTCCACGAAGCGTGCATTGTGAAGTCTGGGAGCCGAGCTTCGTACGATAGATGCCTCCGCCTAGAAATCCGAGACCGACGTTGCCACCCACGCGCCAACTCACATCAAGATGTCGTCGTCTACGTGATGAGAGCCCGCGCGCGAGTGGGAACTCAAAGAGCGCACCAACCCGAAGCGCTGTGAGGTGCAGTCGGATCTGCGTCAGGTCGGCCGCGGAAATTCGTTCTCGTTTGCCGAGCCAGTTGCTGTCGGGCATGTGCAGGCGCGTGTGTTCGAGCCCTCCACGGAGCACAAGACGGCCTTGCGTATGTTGGTAGCCGAGACCAAGCCGAAAATTACACGCATTCGCTCGATTCGTCCCCATGCGCCTGGCGACTGATCCCACATGCCTGCGACATAGGGCATTGCTGTATGAGCGAAAAAAACGCCCAAGAAAAAAACTTGGGACGATGACAATCGCGCTGTGAACGTAGAGCGACTGGCGAAGCTTGCGTTTTGCGATCGGCGCGCCCGAAGGCCGTGCTGCGGCATTGCCGGCCACGACTGGAGCCGGATGGCGCGCGATCCCATCGACGACGTAGTTCGCCAGTGCCCGCGATGGGCAGAGCGCGGAGCCGAGAGATCCCGCGGCGAGCGCGAGAAGCAGCAGAAATGCGGGGGGGGCCGGGCTCACCTCCACTAGGAGTAGAGCCTTCTTCCCCGATGTGCGGCTCCTCTTTCGGGTCGTGTCGGTACGAATATGACGTGCTTCCCAAAAAAGTGCCCCGCACACCCGGAGTCCTCTCTACCGTTGCTGCCTTCCGGCCCTGGCGGAGTTCAAGAGGACCCCGTCGCGCGGGGCATAGGAGCGGACCGGAATGAACCGGACCACGCTGCGGAGAGGGCGGGATTCGAACCCGCGGTGGGTTGCCCCACACGTGATTTCCAATCACGCACCTTCGGCCACTCGGACACCTCTCCAGGTCGATTAAGTTATCAGATAGGGTGACCGAAATTCGGTCGTCTGGGCGGAGAGGGAGGGATTCGAACCCTCGGTGACTTGCGCCACACCAGATTTCGAGTCTGGCACCTTCGGCCGCTCGGACACCTCTCCAGTGAGCCCTTGCTCGGCGGCGCGGACCATAGCAGCTTTTTTGCCGGTGCAACACCGCTGAAGGTGAACTCCAAAATGCGGGATTCACACGTCTCTGTTTGTCAGATGTGCGTGCGGCGCCGGCGCACGCGCGCCGGCGCTCATTGGGCTCTCAGAGGTCCGGCTGAGGCATCGGTCTGCGGTCGGCTCGAGGGGAGTCGCCAGTGGCCGGCATTGAATCTGCGCTGTGATTCTTGCGATAGTAACTGAGCCTGAGGTGCTCCTGTGATCTCCTTCCTCGACAAGATTCGGCCGGACTTGGTGCGCAGTTTGTTGCCGCCGTCGGAGCGTCTTCGGCTTGAGGCGTACCTCCTTGACGACTGCGGCTACGGGACAGACATCTTTGGGACACGTCCAGAGGGGCTCGCGTCGGCCTACGCGCTTGGGTACTGGCTCCACCAAAACTATTTTCGTGTGGTCTCCGGGGGCCACGACAATATTCCGGACCAAGGCGCGGCGGTGATTGTTGGCAACCATAGTGGCGTGCTCCCTTTCGATGGGGTGATGGTGAGCGCCGATATTTTTCACGCCAAGAATCCTCCGCGTCTGCTGCGCTACATGGTGGACTACTTCGCCTACCGGATCCCTTTTTTGGGCACCTATTTTCGCAGTCTGGGTCAGGTATCGGGTACCCGGCGAAATTTCGATGGCTTGATCCACGAGGGGCATCTTGTCGGCATTTTTCCAGAAGGAGCGCGGGCCCTCGGGAAACCAGCGAAGGAGCGCTATCAGCTAAGGGACTTTAGCCACGGGCATGTGGAGCTTGCCGCACGCCATGGCGTGCCCGTGATTCCGTTCGGAGTGGTCGGCGCAGAAGAACAGCAGACGATGATCGCCAACCTAGAGCCGCTCGCGCGAGCGCTTAAGCTTCCTTTTGTTCCGCTCACGACCACCTTTCCCCTACTCGGACCCGTTGGATTGTTGCCACGGCCGTCCCAGTATTTTATCAATTTTGGAACCCCCATCGAGATCGATCCCGATGTCCTGAGGAATATTGAGCTGCGCCGAGAGGCCGTCGCGCGGGTGCAAGCCGCGGTTTCCGAGCAGATTAAGATTGGATTGGAACGACGCGGGAGAGGGGGCGAAAGGTGAGGAGCACGAACACAAAAATGCTTCCAAGCGAAATCGGTTCACGCGAAACGGGGACGCTGCGCTCGGGCATGCGGCGCGTAGTGGTGACCGGAGCTCATCGAAAAGTCGCGATCGAGCTGATTAATCTGCTGATGGCGAGTTCTCTTGTTGAGCGAGTGCTCGCAGTCAGTGAGGGCGCGTGTCCACCACCGCTGCTCGGACTCGATTCAACACGGTTTTCCTTCGCAACTGCCAATCTTAGTCGCCGTCGGGAAGTCGACAATCTTTTTCTTCTCGATGCGTCGATCGACACCCCCTTTGACACGGTCGTCCATCTTGCATTCTCGGGAAATCCACGTGGTTACAATTTTCAACGCCACAACTTCAACGTCAACGCCACTCGCTATCTCGTCGAGGCGAGTCTACGCCATTCGATCGACAAAGTTGTCTTCTTGTCGAGCGATGCCGTCTACAAAGTGGGGGCGCGGGTGGACTACAAGGTTCGCGAGGATGCTGAGCTCAACTTGGATCCCGACGTGCACTCCACTGTGCGCGATATTATAGACGCAGAATTTATTTGTCGGGCCAAGATGGATCATCCTCGTTGCGACGTGATGGTCTTACGCCCTGCGGGGGTGCTCGGAGGTGGCGTGATGTCGGGCCTGAATCTTCTTTGCGAGAGTCATCCTCCACTCTTGCCAGTGGGTTTTGATCCGATGATCAACCCCACGACGAAGGAACGTCTTGCCCATGATCTCTTGCTCAGCATCATGCTACGTGGCAAGGGGGTCTACAACGTCGCAGGGGTTTCCGCCGGTCCGCTCAGCGCTCTGCTACGAGCACGCGGAATCGAGCCTCGCCGAGTGCCGGGGCTGATGCTTCGCTCTGCAAATCGTTTGCAGCGCTTTCTGGGCCAGACTCGCTACCACGCTGAGTTTCACCCTCGTCGTCTCTATTTCAGCCTGGTCCTCGATGACGCACGCTTCGCCGGGTTGTTCCGTGCGAACGCTGAAGCACTGGATGAGCCAACACCCGAAAAGGGGTCGAGCGTGTAGCGCTGGCGACTGTTTTTTGTGCTGTTGTCGGGTAGGACGACCCCTCGCTGGCCAGTCTCGACATGAGCCGACGAAGTCTATTTTGGCTTTGGCTTTGGCCGTGTCTTCTTCCTTCTGGATTCATTCGGCTGATTCATCAAATCTCGGGCGTATTGCGCTGCATCCTCCATGATCTCGTCATATTCAGCCTCGTGTGCTCGTCGAGCCCCCAGGTCGATACGTACCGTATCGAGAAAATTGCGGACATCGGGGTTCATCGCCACAAGTTTGTCCAAGGTTGCCCAATCGATCTCGTCTCTCGACCGCGCCGGAATTAGGACCTCACCATTGCTGGGGTCCGCGAGATCGAGACGAATGGCGCCTATACCGAAGGCTTGGGAGAGACGAGCAAGCTCATCTCTAAATTCTCCATCGTCGCGCCACTCGGCGGCCACCAAATAGCCTTCGTGTGCCCAGGATGAATTTGATACCGCCTGAAAAAATGACTCCCTCAGATTGCCGAAGCTGACGGATCGTTTTAGCTCGAAGGAATAGAGACGAACTCGGGGGGGTTGCATAGCGAAGCTGAAGTTCACCGTGACTTCCTCCAGAGCCTTCATCGGAAACCACACCCCGATCAAATCCGGATGAACCCACTCTCCATATGTCTTTTTCTTGCTCGAGCTATGACCGATGGTCTTTACACGCACTCCATCCATCTTTTCGAAGGCGAAAGACGCGAGCAGGGGATGAAGGTCGCGTTCGAGGTACGACCGATTGCGGAGATCCAGTTCGGTGGGTTGGTGCGAACGACTCGGTCTCTCGCTTGATGCCTGCTCTGGCGACCAACCGGTGGGGCAGGTCCTCGATTTGAGCCAGAAACGAACGGGACGACGTCCGAGCCCGACAAAAGGGGATTCCGGGTTTCCACGGATATCCACGTAGAGACGCGCGGCCAAGGTTTCCCAGGGAGTCTTTCCCTCTGTCTTAAGCTTCCTATCCAAGCCCTTTGCCTTGATGAGTTCCCATAGGGCAAGCCGATCCAAGGGTTCGTCCGCAATGGCTAGCGAATCGAGCGCAAGTTGGAGAAAGGTGTATGGGGGGGGGGACGACATCGACCTGAACCATAGCGAATATTCGCTCCTGCCATGGTCGACATCTTCAGAGATGGCATGGCTGAGCCGCGAAGAGTGCGGTCTATGATGCATCGCAGTTCAGCGAACCTCGCCCTTTCGCATGTCTGATAGATGTTTCGGAGTCAATCCCTGATGACACAACCTCAACTCAAAAAGGACGTGGTTTGTCGATCGCCTCCCGGGGAGAATCTTGGACCGGAGTCCCCCAGAAAACTACGGGTTCGTGATGGTGCTCGGAACCGGGCCCGGTCCGCATATTGATGTATGCTCATTTACGCTCATTGCATCCTTCTAAGACATGCCTCGGTTCCATCTGGAAGGCCGATTTCGAGCGCGATCGTTCGACGACATTTTATCTACGGATCGTCGCTATATCTCCGCCATGTCGCGGATAGCGGGCTCATTAAGAGCATGTTTTGCAACTCTGGCCACCAAACTCGAAAGGACGAAATAAAAATTTGGTGATGTTCTCGCCAAAACACATTGGATTCGATGGTACTCGCAGCAGGATGAACTCGTTTCGACGAAATGTTTTCGCTCCAAGACGGCTTGTGCAGGCCTTGGCAGGCCTCGGCAGTCTAGCATTCATGAGCAGTGCCTGCGGCACCCCGCCGACTCTGGCGGCCGCTCGTCTGACCACGCCCGTGATGGTCGGGCCCGTAAAATATCTTGGCCCGACTGAGCCTGTAGAGGGCGAACTCCCCACGGGTCCAGTCAAGGTAGAGGTCTATCAGAGCGCAGTGACATGGGCGATGCCAGGCGGGTCGGCAACTCGGTCGAATTCAATGACTGTCGCCCATGCAGCCAAGGCCTCGAAGGTCGACACCTCGATCATTCGTGCCACTAAGATGGACGATGGCTACGACGTCCATGTCGACCGGATCCAAGTGAAGGCGAAATTTTGGATGGCCCTTGTGGTCAGTAAGATCATGCAAGGTGGAGAGCTGGAGGGGCACACGGTTTCGATTAGAGGCCGAAGCTCCGCCGAGGTCGAGCCTGTTGTTTCTTCGTCCCCGGCGGGGACGGACGAGACAAGGAGCGAGGAAACTGGATCCTTCTCAGACGATGGAGATGAAGATGCACAATAGAACTCAAAATGTAATGCGCGGAGTCGGCTTGTCTGGAGTTCTAGCGATCTTCAGCGGTTGTGCGGGTTCAAGGGCCGACGTGACCTTCGTCAATTCGACGGCGCCAATATCCCTATCGGGTACTGTACGAGGCAGTGACGGTCGGATCCTGGCGAACCAGGAACTCAAGACCGTCGGTTCGTTTGAGACCAAGTACAAGCGCAGCTGGGCCATCGTCGATTCAGCGGCTCGTTTTCGCAAGAGTATCGATTTCTCCGAAGAAATTAACCAAGCCGTTGCTGCCAAGGGGGGTGAAGCCGTCACCAATCTGGAGATTCGAGCCTTCAACTGCGGAATGAACTATGTCATTCCCTTCACGATTCTACCGATTTGGCCGGGATGCGTGAAAGTCAAACTCGCGGGTGACGTCGTGATGCGCGAGGCGGCGCCCAGAGAACATTCCGTCAGCGATCCAGTGGGCAGCGAAGCGATCGCAGTCCCTGAAGGAGATGAAACGAGTCCGCCGAATGACTCCGAAGTCGAGGGGGAGTAGGAGATGCTCGACTTCATTCGGCATACGGCCCGAGCTCTGGTGGGCCTTGTCGGACTCGTCGGACTGACGGCCTGCGCCCGCGGTGGACCCTCGGCCTTGACGATGACCCCCGAGCAAGCTGGGATCGTAGTTCGTGAGGGGCATCCTTCCGAGATGTTGTCACTCAAGAAACAATGTCAGTTTGTGGACATGGCGGATGCGTTTCATGGTGAGATGGAACTGCGGTCCGGCGCGGTCTCGAAGGGGGCGAATGTTGTCGCCATCATCGTCGAGTCCGAGACACACCTCGTAGTGACGTCACATGTCGAGACGCCCAACGAGCACATGACGTCGACCTATCATGGAGCATGGGACAATGCGTCGGCGGTGCTTTTCAACTGCGGAGAGTAGCCATCCCACGCCGTCGAACGAATCGCAGGCTGGCTCATCACCTATGAACGAGGTCAGGGGACCAAGTCGCAGAGGTGATTTTTCGTTTTCATAGCCAGGATGTCCTCGACGGCTCTCGAATGTTGTTCCAGCATTTGAGGGGGTAGGCTGTGCACATCTCCTACTGTCTACGGTGGCCATATCGAGTTGGCCTATCGGACTGAGCCGTGTCACAAGTCATGGGAGCGGCTTCGGGGTATGGCGAATGGGTGAATCTCAGATGGAGAGCGTGAGTCGTTTGGTTCTCCTTGGTGGCCTTTCGCCCCAACCAGCACAAATTCGGTGACCGACCAGTCTCAGCGAGTCCAGATTCGAATTTCGTTCGACTTTGACCGTCGAGTGGAGTCTGTGAGCCCGCGATTCGTTGGCGAAAACTGTTTAGGCTGTTGGTATCGATAGTCGCTGACATTTGGGCGATGTCGATTTCCATCGCTGCCCTGGACATCGGCTATGGACCGTTGCTGAACGCTTCGGGCTCGACAGGGAGCTGCCATGACTTCCTTCGGATCTCCTAGGGTGTTGGATGGAAATCGAGGGGTAGGTGCACGGGCGTG
>CAYTFJ010000019.1:56841-58666 GCA_964437075.1 uncultured Nannocystaceae bacterium | reverse complement strand
GGCGACGGCGACGGCGACGGCGACGGCGACGGCGACGGCAGCACCGGCGGAACTCCCTACCAAGGCGGCTGGGATATCGGCAACTGCCAAGACAGCGTGTCCGCGACGGCATCGACACCCGGGAGTTTCGGACCAGGGTCCGTCTTCCCAGACTGGAATCTTACCGACTCCTTCGGCGACAGCGTGCGCCTCTACGACTTCTGTCACAAGGCGATTTACTACGAGCTCACCGCATTCTGGTGACCATCCTGCATCGCGCATGCGCCTCAGGTTGAGGCGCTCTACCAACAATATAAGGACCAAGGACTCATCACGATCGTCATCGTCGGTGAAGACGCGAATAACGGCCCGGCGGGCCAGGCTGAAGCCGCCCAATGGCGCAACGAATTTGGCCAGAACGGCGTCGTTGTTGCCGACCCTGGTTTTGCATCGGCGAACACCTGGTATCCCTTCGGGGCAGACCAGGGCGGAGGCCAGTGGTCCTACGGTCTTCCGGGTACTGCATTGCTAGAGCCTGGCATTAAGGCTGTGACCCTGGCTCAGCCCTCGGACGCAGAGATCCAAGCGGCCCTCCCCAACTAAACGAACGGGATCCGTGCAAGAAGGCCAGATCTGCACCGCTGCAGGTCTGGCCTTCTGCGTTAAGGAATCCCAATGACAAGCTGCTGACTTGTCTTTGGCCTCGCTCGGCGGCGCCTAGACGTCGATGTTGGGAGCATCCGGAACAACGGGCATCGCCACCGGCGACGTCGCCGCGACGACCCGCGACACTGACGGATGCGAAACCTCCAATCGCCGTCGCAACTCGAACTTGAGTTCTTTTACGGTACGGACTCGTAGGTCCCGTGATCCCGCCAATTCAACGAGCTTCGAGCGCAGGATCACCTGCTGAGGTTGAACCTTGCGTACCAGCTCCCAGTGCGCCGCACCGCCAAGGTACGGCACATAACGACGAATCAGCCCATAGAGTTCCCTATCCATAACAAAATTCCTATCGTAGTCGCGCCCTCAACTCTAACATTGTCCGATACTGATCGGTACTTTCCAACCAAGACCGCCAACCTGGGCTCCATTCGCCCTCAGTACCCTCTACAAGCTATAAAACAGGCCAACCGTCATTGAAACGTTCGAAATCGACCGCCTTCTATTGCCAACAATTACTGCTTTGGCCATTGAGTCGGCTCAATTACGCTCGTGCCAATACGTGTCGAGTTGTCGCTTCACGCGCAGGGAATTCGAAGAACGATGTTCACCGGCCCCTGTTCCGCATGCCGTTCAATTTCCAAAATTACGTATCCGCTACTACTAAAGTCCCAGGTGCTCAAGGTGTGCCGCCGCCCGTCGATACCCTCTTTCGAAGTGGCCACCATGAAAAAATCCTCGATCATCTGCACCTCGGCGCTATCCCTTGTTTCGATCGTCGGCTGCGATCCAACCGGCACTGAAAGTGAGCAACACGAGGCCTCCGAGTCCTCTGAATCGAGCGACGAAACTTCATCGAAGGATGGAGACAGCACTCGAGACACCTATGTCGTTCGAGGAGCCCTTGGAAAAGGCGCGGGTGCTGATACACGTTTAGAGACCCGCGGTGGTTTTCAGACCCACACGGGAACACGCACCACCTCCATTTGCCCCTTCGAAGACGGCGCCTGGATCTGTGACGACATTGCGTGTCTCGAAGATCTAAACTCCCAGTCTTGCCAGGAGGCCGTCGCCAAGTACTGCGAAGAACAACCGCAAGATCCTGGTTGCCAGGGTGAAGGTCCCGGCGGTGAAGGTCCCGGCGGTGAAGGTCCCGGCGGTGAAGGTCCCGGCGGTGAAGGTC
>CAYTFJ010000019.1:0-56741 GCA_964437075.1 uncultured Nannocystaceae bacterium | reverse complement strand
GGCGGTGAAGGTCCCGGCGGTGAAGGTCCCGGCGGTGAAGGTCCCGGCGGTGAAGAGCAGTGGATCTGTGACACGGATCCGACCTTTGGCCCCTGTCCAGTCTGCCTCGACCCTGAGGCGACCCAACAAGATTGCGAAGACGCATGGTGGGAGTTCTGTGAAGAAAACCGAACTGATCCGGAATGCCGACACGAAGAAGAGCCGCCCGAGGCCGTATACACCCCGACCTCACTCGCACTGATGGTCCACAAGATTGAATTTTCTACGGACGCGGAGAACTGCTCAAATCCGGTGATCGTCGCGGACCTCGACCAGCCTCGCTTTATGGACTTCGCCAACGGTCCCGAGCTGGTCACCGCAGATGCGCCGCCTGCAGGAAACTACGCCTGCATAATCATTACGATGACCGACCACATTAAGTGGAACGTCGATGGCGATAGCCCGTGCGCGGGCGAACATATCCAAAACATTCACCGCGACAGCGCCGACGATGATGATGAGACCATCGTCCAGATTTTCATGTCCACAGCAGGCAACTCCGACAACGATGGTGGCGATGCATTCTCGGCACCTGGAATGGCACTCGATGGAGCGCACATCGCCGGACCTGAAGTTGTCAGCTCGACCTTCGTCATTGCCTTTCCCGAGGGCGTGGCTCTCCGCCGAGACGAAAATGGAGATCCAAAGTGCGAAATGCAGGAGCCTCGCTTCGCCTTCCTCACCGAATACGAATAGCCCCCATGCTCCCACCGTGTGAACCGACGAGAACGCAGTAACCGCCGGTTCCACGCTGTGCCCGGGGCGGGACTTGAACCCGCACCCTTTCGGAGGGGATTTTAAGTCCCCCGTGTCTACCGATTCCACCACCCGGGCGAAGACTCTGTGAGGGTCGGTGGTTATCACAATTTTGGCTCGGGATGTGCGACCCCTGCCATCGCTGTGTTGAAGGCCACTGGAGTCTATGGGACCGTCGTTGCTCAGGTCTCGTGCCATGATCGCCCCCCTCGCCCCCCTCGCCCCCTTCGACCTCGCGTCAGCACTTGACCACCTCATCCAGAAAGGAACACTCCGCCTTCGATCAGGCTACCGTAAGTCCGAGTTGATCGATGCATTCTCAACCCTCCCCAACATCCCCGATCCGCCCGATGCCCACACCGGCGCGCTATTTACGGAACTTCGTCGGGTTGTTTCCGACAACGAAGTTGTTGGCAAACTACGAGTACACACACAAGGCACCGGACGCGGACTGAAGTATCTGCTCTTTGATACCGAACCCCGCACACCTTCGGTGCCAAGCGGCGCCGCTGTGGTCCCTCCCGCTGGCGCCATTCGAATCCTCGAAGGCGACAACCTTCAGCACCTCGAGACCATGCAATCGGGTCACTATCGGTTGATCTACATCGATCCGCCTTTCAACACCGGCATCAAGCAGACACGTTCAAGGGTCTCGACCGTCCACGACCCCAAAAACGGCGACAGAACAGGGTTTAAGGGCAAGCGCTACCGGACGATCGTCCACAGCAGCAAGGCCTTTGGCGATACATTTCAGGACTTCCTTGGCTTTCTTGCCCCGCGCCTGGAGCAGGCTCACCGACTTCTGAGCCCCGATGGCAGCCTATTCCTTCACCTCGACTATCGCGAGATCCACTATGTAAAGGTTCTTCTGGACGAGATCTTCGGTCGGGAGAGTTTCATCAACGAGATCGTGTGGGCCTATGACTACGGTGCGCGGTCCAAGAAAAAATGGTCCGCAAAACACGACAACATACTCTGGTACGCCAAAGATCCGAATCGATATGTCTTCAACTTCGACGAAATGGATCGCATTCCGTACATGGCCCCAGGACTTGTCGGCCCTGAGAAAGCGGCCCGCGGCAAGACACCGACCGACGTTTGGTGGCACACCATCGTAAGCCCGAATGGACGCGAGAAAAACGGCTACCCGACACAAAAACCCCTCGGTGTACTCAATCGAATCGTGAAGGTTCACTCCAGTCCCGGAGATCATCTACTCGACTTCTTCGCCGGAAGCGGAACCCTCGGCGAGGCAGGAGCCGCGCTAGGGCGCTCCGTCACATTGATCGACAACAATGAGCAAGCGATATCCGTCATGCAAAAGCGACTCGAACGCTTCTTGGCCTCAGACAAACCAATCTAGTCAGGCGTTCGGAAAATCGATCTTCCGGACGCCTATCCCTGCAAAATATCATCTCCGTTCCGCCAAACAAAAAGGGCCGCCTCCCAAGGAGACGGCCCTTTTTGTCGAGTCACACGACCCGACTAGCCGCTGCTCGACTCTCCAGTGTCATCACCGGTCTCTCCGTCCGTCGGGTCCTGGGCCTCGTCGGCACAGATTTTATCGGGCGCGTATTCACCGTTGCAATATTTTCCATTCTTGTCCCAGACTTTTCCAGTCGAAGCGTCGACATAAGGGCTGTTGTACGGATCGAAGGAGAACGGACACAGGTCGCAGATATCTCCTAGCCCATCATAGTCCTGATCCCACTGTGGGAGCTGACACATCTTCGCCCACAGTGCATCACGCCCCGTCGGGAACTCGGCGCTGTCCATGCTCAACAGAACATTTGGAAGCTCTGCCCCCTCGCCACAACCAGCTTGGGAGTTAGGATCGCAATACCCCGCCTCTGCCAGCGCACCTTCACATCCCAGTGGAAGCTGCGTGATTCCGAATGCGGCCTGCAACGCAGCTGGAACCTTTCGACACCCGATCCCCGCTGCGGCCATCTGTCTTGCAGCAACGTCGTCCTCCGGTTGGTCATCGCAGACCAACTTGATGGGGATTCCATTGAGGTCGCACAATCCCTCACATTTCCCGTCTACGTACTCGCCATCCCCCGGATAGCTCGTCACACAGCAGAAACCGTCCACCGCGACTTCGTAGAAGCCGTAGTGCCGTGGATCCTTTTGCTTCCCGCACAGCGAGTTGCTCTCGCAATCGGTGCCCACAAAGTCCCCGTCGGGGTCATCGGACTGAAAGCCCAACTCTGCCACCTGAAGTGCATTCGGTACGTAGGGACAGGTATCACAAAAGTCGCCCACCCCATCGCCGTCCGCGTCGCGATGGTTGCAGTAAAACACGCCATCGCCATTGGGTGAACTGGAACAGCTCACCGTGTAGTCAGATTCGTCGGTCACCCCTGGGTTGCAGTCAGCATCAACGCCCTGGGCACAGACGATCTGCTCTGAAAGAGGCTGCCGAGGGCAGGCGTCGTCGATGTTCTGGATCCCATCCTGATCCCAATCTTCGTCCTCACCGAAGCCAACTTCACCCGCGGAGTTGGGGGTCACGAGGCCTTCACACGCCTCGCCAATCCCATTCTCATCGGCATCGTACTGACACCTCGCGTCGTTTTCTACGTCGATCGACGTACCCAGAGTCCATGGGTTGTTGGCACCAAAGTCTTCGCAGTTGGCACCGACGATGCAATTGTCACAGACGTCGCCAATTCCATCCTGGTCGGCATCAAACTGAAACGGAATGTTCCGCACCCGCATGCGGGCCGTCGGAGCCTTGAAATAACTGCTGGTCGTCGCCCTGCAGTTGTCGCAGTCGTTGCCGATACCGTCTTTGTCGGAGTCCCCTGTATTTCCCGAATCTCCGGCGACCAACACACACAGATCAACGATATCGCCGACACTGTCGCCATCGACATCCGCCTGACCAGGGTTTGTGTGATCGTCCGCATTGTCACACGAGAGTGGGATCCCATCACCATCGGGATCTTCTTTGCATTTCGGTCGGTCGATTCTGAAATCGTAATAAAAATCATCGTCCCCGGCGGTGACCAGCGGCATCCCGCAAACGTCTTTAAACGCCTGCTCAAAATTTGCCACATCTTCGGAGTCGCTCATATCGAGGTCCGCGAATGCCGTCACTCCTCCTCGGAGACCCGGTGCCTTCATACGATAGCGACCGGTGGCTTCACGCGACAATCCATCAAGGTTTTTCGAAAGGTCCATCCCTTGCCCCGGATCCGGGCGCAGCAGCACGCCAAATGTCGTGTCATCCATCTCGACCGTCAACGATCCCTCGCCGTGACTCGTCACATCGACCGTTAGACACGGGGGTGTATCGGTATCCACCTCGTTCGGATCATCCGTGCATCCGTGACCCCCTGCGACAATCCAATCTTCTTTCCAGCAGCTCGGCTCTAGGTCTGCAGCGAGCCCATCGAGCCCGTCACAGCTGGCCGATGGCGCGGCGCGGCTCAACTGAACAATTTGAATTTTTCGAAGGTTGCGCCGGTCGAGGTCGTACTTGTTTGAAAAACCAAGTGTAAAGTCATCACAAGCTCCAATGCGGAGATTGTCCTTCGGGAACCCACTGCCCGGCTGAATGTGGAACTCCGGAGTCTGAAAGGTGTATGTGCGTTTATCCGCCAAGGTGTTTCCCACCTTGTCTTGAATGAACTCACACTTTCCCCCACTCTCGGCGTCCGCGCATTCGTCGGGAGTCGAGAACAACACCGTGTATTCAGATCCTGAGCACATACCCCGATCGAAATTCTCGGTGCGGTTTTCGACAACTCCGCGGTTGTCGTCATGCATCCGCCAGCCGTCTTGGACACTGAGTCCGTCAATTCCATCGCTGCGACCGTTATCGGCACAAGTCTCCACCAACGACCTCCGGATGCCCCCCTGATCAGCAATTCGAAACTCGACGCCGCGCACCGACGGCTGATAGACAACGCCACCAGCTGCCGTGACAAAGTGAGTGATGTAAACGCCATCCGCCATCACCGCAGCTTCGCCGGTACCGAAGTTCTCACAATAGGTCTCAATCTGCCCAGCGCAAATGTCTGATTGGAGATTCGGCGGCCCACAAAAGCATTCTCGGTTGATCGCCGGTAGCGTTGAGTCCCTGTCGAAACGATCGATGGGAGTCACATTTTCTTGAAACAGGGGGTCGCAATTCGCTCCATCAGCACCGGGGCTCCCAAGACTCGCTTGGCAACACTCCACCGCCGTCAAGTCTCCGTTCGGACTTTCGCCTCCGTCGCACGATGAGAGCCTTGACCCTGCAGGTACGGCCTCGCAGTCCTCGGGCGACTCTGGATCACAGACCTCAAAGGCGGCGCTTGATACATAGCACGCGCCAGCACCCTTATCTCTGAAGCGTTTGTCAATGCAGTAGCCGGTCTCCCCGGTCGTAGTCGTAGTGTTATCACAGGTACCGAACCACTCCGGTACACAGTGCTTGTCGACGCAACCGACGGTCTTGTCCGAGCATGCCGCACCGTCCAGTTCGCCGATGCACACCATGCCGTTCCCCGCTCCAAGCGCGGCAGCACAATCGTCGGTAGTCTGACAACCGATCCCCACCGTCTGGTTCAAGACACCGGGCTCCCGCTGGTTCGGGTGTGTCTCGCGAATTTTGTCAAAAAGAGGCACACGCTGCGCGGTGAGCAGATCGCCTTGCCACATGTAATCGTATTCACGAATTTCGTGCTCACGATCGACATAGAGCTGCATCTCGGCGCACGCTACAATCGGATCGTCTGCCTCGGCATTACACTCGATCGCCGCCGATGCGCCAGTCGCGTGCGGGTTTCGAAACTCAGGCCGACTGTCGTATTTTCCGTCCCATGGCGTCACCGAGCCATATTTTGCGACATTGACCGACAGCTCATAGTCGCAACTGGTGCAACATCTGTCGACACCCTCACCAGCCGAACAGCTGGCACGTCGCCAATCGTGCTCCCCCGCGTAGGAGTGCAATGACCCCTCGGCGTCCATATTCAGTGGAATTTTTGCGCCACCGGTCGACGAGTACACCGCATCACACGGATTGACGTCCTCTGGCCCACCCAACGTCGTGTGATTGAAAGCACCCGGATAGTTTTCTGCGCAGGTCAGGTTGACGGCCCGGCCCATCACATCGGGAAGTTCTGCCTTACCGGCAATATATTCGCCATTGTAGCGAGTCGACGGTCCCTGAATTTCTAAGATCCTCGGCCGCCAATTGTAAACCTCCCAGAGGTTTGGATTGTCCGGCTGTTTGCGAACTTGCTCGACAGACTCGGGATCGAGCAGATTGTTGAAGATCATCTCCAAACCGACGTTTGTCACGAGCGGGGAGATTTTACACCACTCCGCAGCGCCACGGCCCTCGTCCTCCGCTTCGATCGCGGCATCGGTCATTGTGCACTTCGTGATATCATCGACGAAGTACTCACTGCTCTCCACACCGTCTGTCAGCAGATGGATTCTACGCCCCGCAAAGTTCTCGGCGGAAAAGTGTTCGAGGACCAGATTCTCGGGATCGCAGATTCCACAATTTGTATCTTCGATACAGCCGGTCGTGGAAACGGAGAGCGCCGCGACGGTAACCGTCGCGGCCACGCCTGCACTGGCGGAGCGTCTTGCCCCAAGAATCGTAATCAAGTCGCGCAACTTGTTTCTATGCATGTGAGAGTCCCTCCACAGCTCAGATACCCTGTAGGGTCTCTGGTGTAACTGCTTGGTCTTTCTTCTTCATGATTCCCAAGACCACAGCGCCGTTGCGCTTGGCCAAATCAAGAACTGCGACGGCATCGCCATACTCAGCGTCGTCGTCAAAATCGATGAACACGACCTTCTTCTCACGGTTCTTAAGAAGCCGGGAGATATTGTCGCCGAGCTCTTCGTGGCTCGTCATTGGATTGTGGTTGAGGGAGACCGCGCCCCCCTTGCTTAAGCCGATCACAAGCGTCTCGCTCTGATCGGACTTTTGATGTCGCTGCTTGCTCTCAGGAGGAACACGCACGGAGATTTCCGGCACGTTCTTCGGCGTCATCACCATAAAGATAATGAGCAGTACTAGACACACATCGACGAGCGGTGTGACGTTGATGTCAGAAGATGGCCCGCCTCCGGAGCCGCCTGCGTCCATTCCCATGTTCGGGTCTCTCCTGTGCGATGCAATCGGCCGCTCGGGCCAGCTTACGCCTCTACATAGCCGGATTGTAGAGAAAAATGGAGATGCGTAACATGCGCACGCAGCGCCCCTGAGAAATCTGCGGTTCCGGCACCGCAGTCGCCCCAAAAATGGGGAATTTACCTACGAATCGCCTGACGCCTCGACGACCAAGGCGATGTTCTGGATGTCGGTCTCCTTGATCCATTCCATCACCACACGAACTCGGCCGTAGTTTGTTGACTTATCACCTTTGACGAAAAGCAGGGGTCCACTGTAACTCGTGGCCTTGGCCTTGCCCTCGGCAGTCTTGTATTCCTTGGCCAGCGCCTCGATGAAGTCTCCGCGACTTGTGTAGCTGTCCTGGTTCACCCAGACACCATCATCATCGACAGAAACAAAAACCTGGTCCCCTTCTTTATGTTGGTCGGCATTGACCAACTTCGGTAAGGGCACGTCTTTACCGCGCCCCATCATGGGCGTGACCACCATAAAAATGATCAGAAGTACCAGGCACACGTCCACAAGGGGCGTGACATTAATGTTGCTCTGCGGACCATGCCCGCCGCCGCCATGCTCCTGTTTGTATGGGATCTTTCGGGTCCGCCGGCCGGTGTGATGACTTCTACCCATGGTGCGCTCGCACTATCAACGGCAAATGCCTAGTAGCGGCCTTCTTTGAGCACAAAGTCAATGAGCTCGCTCGCCACATCGTTCATGTCGATTGCAAAGCTCTCAACACGAGCATTGTACGCATTGTAGATCATCACAGCGGGAATCGCCACGAGCAGACCCACGGCTGTCGCAAACAATGCCTCTGAAATTCCGCCGGCGACCGCACCGAGGCCACCGCCACCATCGCCTGCGAGACCTTGGAAAGAGTTAATAATACCAACGACCGTTCCGAGCAAACCAACAAATGGCGCGGTCGAGCCGGTGGTCGCTATATTCGTGAGTCCACGCTTCAAGTTGGCCGTCTCACGCTCTTTCGCGCGCTCCATCTGCCGATTGACGGCATCGACGAGGTCGAAGTCCCCCACATCGTCGGGGCCCTCTTCCTGGAGGGCTTCCAACCCGCGAACGTACTCGCCAAGACCTGCGCCCACAACCTTCGCTATTGGGCTGGCGCTGTGCTGACGGGCGGCAACCACGGCCTCTTCGAGCTTCCGCTCGTTGAGGAAATTTCGAAGCTGCATGATGAAGGAGATGCTCTCCTTCTTGGCCTTCATGTAGACCAGCTGACGTTCGATACCAAGCGCGGATGCGATCAAGAACTGCAAGCCGAGGATGATGATGATGACCTTTGCGAAAAGGCCCATCTCCGACCACATGCCCGAGATCGAGAAGTCCGTTCCTCCTTCAGCGATGAGTAAAAGTGTATCCATGATTTCGTCTTTCCTGCTTGGTGTGCCCCGGTAGCGTGCGGAGGCCTCGAACTGAAACGCTACTTAAACTTGATGGTGAAGGTTACGGCGGTGCAGGTCTCTGCGGGCTTGCCACCGACGATGAAGGGCTTGAATCGCCACTTTTTGACCGTGTTTCGACAAATCTTGTCGACGTCGGGGTCGTTCCTGAACTTCTTCTTGGTCTTAACCTTGACGACGTGACCCCGGGTGTCGATGCAAAAACTGGTCACGTTCGAGCCTGGTCGCTTGTCGAAAGTTCCAGACTTTGTCTTTGCCAGCTCCTTCAAGGAAGGATCCGGCGTGAACAGTTGCTGGGACATCACCGCGGCGATCGGTTTTTTGACCGACTGCTTGGTGCTGGTCGACTTGGTGGCGATCCCGCCACCACCGATAACGCCACCAGGGACTCCGCCCGGGACTCCGCCGGGAACCCCGCCGGGAACTCCGCCGGGAACTCCGGGCATTTTGGGCCCCTTGCGGCCCTTTTTCTCCGAGGGAATTTCGTCCTTGACCTCTTTGGGCTGGACGATGTCTTCCTCGATGGGCTCGTCCTCCTCGGGGATGTCTTCTTCCTCTTCTTCGGGTTCGGAATCATCGCCGGCCGGAGGTGGCGGTGGCGGTGGCGGTGGCGGTGCCTCCTCTTGCGTCATCTGCACCATAATGAAGCTAATCGTCGGAGCATCGACACTGGCGACAGCGAGCTTTCCGCTAATCCACATGGAGGTCACAGCGGCACAAGTGCCGATAAACGCAACTACACCTGCGCCGGCGAGGAGTCGCATGCGCTTTGTGTTTGGTTTTTGATAGACGAGGTAGTGGTCGAACATTGTTTTTGTCCTTTCGCTCCCCGGTCGGAACGGACGGACGCAAGGAACCCTGAGGTCCCTAGCGTCCTCTCCTTCCGCGCTTCTTCCTGCGCGCCTCGGCGGCGTCGGTGGCTGCAACCTGAGCCTTCAGCTCGATCACTCGCGCCTTGTCGATTGCAATCTCTTCGTCGGAGAGCGGCGCCGGCGGACAGCAGCCCGCAGGCGGCTTTTCCTCTACCCTCAACAGATCTCCGACTGGATCAAGCGTCCCCGTGAAGAACTCATTGCCCTTTTTCCAGCTCTCGGTGATGTCGGCGATGTGCTCTGTCAGGTCGACGGCATCCTCGCCCTCTTCGACCTCTGGAATCATGAAGGTATACTCGACCTTGATGATCGTCTGAGTTTTTTTGTCGTCGTCTTTTCCGCCCGGCACACCGGCCGACGGGCTCATCGGTAGCACCGTAAACCCGAATTCGTAGCGATGCGCGGCGGCGTCGAGTATCTTCACCGATCCCTCCACCACTGTGCCTCGGAGGCTGATCTCTTTGCCGCTGAGGGCCCCGAGGACCTTGGGCGCAAAGTCTCCGGGCCCAACGCTCATTGCGCAATTTGGGATAGAGTCGATGTCACAGACCGCTTTGGTCTCTTTCCATGCGAACATACTATCCTCGCGAGCGGCGATGGCCTCGAGCTTGTCCTCGGCCATCTCTGCGGGCTCAGCGTACTGACGAGCAAACATTCGCTGGTTGTAGGCCATCGAGCGCCACACGTAGGGGTCTCGATAGTTAGGCTCGATCTCCGTGGCCCGCTTCAACAATTCGATGACCTCGTTCGCAAACTTCATTCGCGTACCCGGGTCGATGACCTGATTGTAGGGTAGACCAGACTCTGGATCTGGAAAGAGCGGACCAAAGCGTCGAACCGCCAAGGAATAGAATGCCTTGGCGCTTCCGGGAAAATCTTTTGTGCGTTTGACGTACCACTCGTCAGATTTCTCGGAATCTGCGCAGGTGTCTTCCCATGTCCGCGCAATCACCGTGTAGAGCCCTTCTTCCTTCGGATCCGCTCGATGCTTTTCGGTCCAGTAGTCTACAAGGTCATTGCAGCGTGCGTCCGCGGACAACACGGCCAACCGATGGTCATTCAGCGCCTTATCATCTTCAGCCGTTGCCGCCTCTAGGCGTGTGTGCCACTCACTAAAGTCGTCGAGCGCGATTTGGGCATATTTTTTGCGCGCGGCGAGCTTCTCGGGCTCGTCTTCAGCAGCATCTTTGTGATGCAGAACAACGCTCTCCGCGGCACATGCTCGGTTCCACAGGACAGTGACGCCGTCCTCCTCGATGGCGAGAGAGGCGTCATAGGCCTCGACAGCCTCTTGATAGGCCCCATCGGAATACAGGGCGTTGCCCTCCCGAATGTGGTCCCGGGCCTCGATCATCTCGGGAATCGCGCAAGCAGTGGTACCCACTGCGGCGAGGGCGGCGAAGAGGTAGATCCGGCTCATGAGCGGCCGCATAGTAACGGCCTGGTCTGAGAAGTAAAGCTGGTCAAGGGTACGCGAACGTGGCGGAATTGCTGCCTTACCACCTTGTGAACAAAGCACACTCGATCCACGGGACAGATCTGCTGCGCACACGACACGAATCGTCGATCCGAACCCAGTGTCCAGCGCTGGCTTACCTCGCTAGGGGCCGCCCACGGCCAACGTAATGTCGTCGATCGATTCGCTACCGCACACATGCATGAGTAGGCGCTCGAGCCCCAAGGCCGCACCTGCACTTGGAGGTAACCCCTCACCCCGGCCTAGATCGGCCAAAAACCCCCGATCGAGTGGCAAAGGGGTTCGCCCATACATCTCCCGAAGGCCATTCGCACGAACAAAACGCTGATGCTGTTCGACCGGATCTCTCAGTTCCAGGTAGCCGTTGGCCAGCTCAAGATCTCCGACATAGCTCTCGAAACGCATACCCACCCCCTCGCGAATCTCAGCCAGTGCAGCCAACGCGGCGGGAAAGCCGATCAGGTGCAACGCCGAGGGATGCGTACTTTTCGCGGCTTTCTCGCGCAGCCAAGGATCAAACACCCCGTCGCTCCACAAGCTAAACAGCTCGGTCCATTGCGCGAGATGCACAGTCGCGTCGGAAACAGGCGCCAAGGGGCTGCATGCTTCGGCGTCGCCCACCGCACATTGAGCCCGAAGCCTCACCAGAGCCTCGGCGATCGCGTGCCCAGAATTGAGCCGCGAAGGCTCAACCCCCAACGTCTCCGCCAGGTGCAAAGGGCCGTCGACCTCTTCCCAGCGCGCGATCTGCCCTGGAATCTGCACCAAAGACCGCGGAAGGTCGAGACCCTCAATTTCAGCGCGCACGCTCTCGACGAGCCCTTCCACGTCCGCGCGAATCGCCGAAAATGCGGCGGTGGCATCGCCCTGGGCCGCGACGCGATACCACTCGATCATGTGAAACTCCTCTGCGTGCCGTCGCCCCACTTCAGCACCGCGAAACACATGGGCCACCTGAAAAATCGAGCCGCTTCCTCGGCACAGTAGCCGCTTCATGCTGAGTTCAGGGCTTGTCGCCAGGAATCCAGGGGGGGCAGCCAACGGCTCGATAAATGGTTCGATCGCGGGTGCACCGACGCGAACCGGCGTGGACACTTCTTTGAGGCCCTCGCGGCGAAACCACGATCGAACCCCCACAAACGCTCGGTCCCAGACCGCGACCCGAATATCCCAAGGCAGGCCCGAGAGCACAGCGGCCCTATTTATTTACGCGCTCGACGTAATGGCCCGTGCGTGTGTCGATCTTCAGGCGCTCGCCCGGCTTGATGAACAACGGCACCTGAAGCGCGAATCCCGTCTGCATGGTCGCGGTCTTGGTCGCCCCCGTTGCAGTGTCGCCCTTGACCCCCGGCTCGCACTCGGTGACTTCCATCACCACGTGGCTCGGCAAAATGAGCCCCACTGGCCGTCCCTCAAAAATGAGGATGTCAACGTTGATCTCGTCCATCAAGAACCGAGAGTCGTCCCCAACGGCCGATGTCGCCAACTCGACCTGCTCGTAGGTCGAAGAGTCCATGAAGGTGTATCCGTCGCCCGTCGCGAAGAGGAACTGATAGCCTCGCATCTCGACGTCAGCTTCTTCCAGCTTCTCCCCAGATCGATAGGTCCGGTCCACTACGGAGTGCGTGAGCATATTCTTGATCTTGCACTTGTAGAGGCCCTGCCCCTTGCCAGGCTTAACAAAATTAAACTCGACGACGACCCAAGGTTGGCCGTCAATCTGAATTTTTGCGTTTTTCTTGAGGTCGGAGACGTCCATGGGCAGCACTTTGCTGGCTACATGACCTGTCGACGCTACGTCAAGGACCCGATCGCCAACCCAAACTTGCGCCACTCACGCATCGCCATGGGGAGGGGCGACCATCACGCAGGCAAGAGCGCCCCGTTTAGACGCGGAACAGGCTACGATTCGCCGCTCGTACCATGCCCTCATCGATGTTTCATAGCGAAACCCACGCCATTGTGCTTGGTGCTGGCGGCCTCGGCTGCCCAGCGCTGCTCGGACTCAGCGCTGCCGGAGTTCGCTCGTTCACGGTGGTCGATGACGACCACATCGACGCCACCAACCTACAGCGACAGGTGCTCTACCGCACAGCGGACGTCGGGCTCGCAAAGGCCAAGGCGGCAGGAGCCCGCCTAAAAGCCCGGTTGCCGACGCTGAAGCTCCGCTCGGTCGAGCAGCGAGTCGACCCAGAATCGCTCACGCGACTGCTCGACGCCCACACCGCGGAACTCGGCTCACGCCCGTGGGTGGTCTTGGAATGCACGGACAGCCCGCAGACTAAGTTTCTCGTCAACGATCAGTGTCTGGCCCGCGGCATTCCGGCGGTGATCGCCGGCGCGATCACCTGGCGAGGTCAAGCCATGGCAATCGCCCCAGGAAAGCCCTGTTACCGCTGCATCTTTGAGGAGCCCCCCCCCGTAGCACTCGCTCAAAACTGCAACGCCTCAGGCGTCATCGGCGCAACCACGGGACAACTGGGCTTTCTCATGGCCAAACTGGCGCTCGACCTGATCGAGCGTGGCGACCGCGCTGCGGGTCAACTCTACATCGTCGACATGCTGTCCGCCGAGGTCCGCACCCTTCGCCCTGAAAGACGACTTGGCTGTCCGGCCTGCGACGCGATTCGCCAGTGATCCCGGGGCATCGATCGCTCCCCTCCCGCCCCGAAGACCATGACCACTTCCGACCTCCTGCCGGGTGCTCCGTCCTTCCGTCGCCCCGTACTCGATTCGATGTATCGCCACGCTCGTGCCTGTTTTCCAGACGAATGCTGCGGGTTTGTGGTTGGCGACGGCGCTGACGCCCAGGTTGTCTGCGGGGCCAATGTTCGAAAAAATCGTCGTCACGACGCTCCGGGGCCCTCCCCGCGCGCGACCGAACATGCCTACCTATTGGACGATTCGGCACTTCTCGAATTCGCCTACACATTCCTCTCCGATCGCCCTCCGACGGTCATCTTTCATTCTCATCCGATCGTTGGTGCCTATTTTTCGCTGGAAGACCGTCGAGCGGCCCTGCACTCGGGCTGGGAGATCGACTATCTCGTGATCGACGTCCAGTCTGCAATAATCCCCGAGGCGCGTCTCTATCGACGCCGTCGGAACACCGATTGTTTTGTGGAGATCGCCCACTACCCAGGACGCGACTGGTAAAAACAATGCTGCTCATTTTACTCACTCTCGCCACCGCGAGCGCGCTGGCAGCCCCGAATCATGAACTCGTGGGCGAGAGCGGCGAATTCTCCAAAAAAGACCTCTACCTGCACCAAAAAGAACGCGAACCCACGGGCGCGTCTCCCCCCGTGGGTCACCGCGCGGCCAGGCCTATTTGGGCACACAACCTCCGCACACACGAAATCGCGGTGCTGGACGGCCCTGGCGCCCTGCAACCAGGGGACCCACAGGCCTCATTCTTCCGCTGCTGGTTTACACAAGAGACGGGCGACATCCCACAAGGGTTGATCGCCGCTGTACTCGCCGCGGCTCGGCACTTTGAGACAAGAGAGATTCAGGTCATTAGCGGTTTTCGCCACCCAAAATACAATCTGATGCTGCGAAAGAAGGGCCGCCAGGTCGCCGCCCGAAGTCAGCATACTCGGGCCAAGGCGATCGATTTTCTGCTCCCCGAGGTCGCAACAGAAACGCTCTACCGCTGGCTTCTACAGCACCATCGAGGTGGGGTCGGTTTCTACCCAGTGAGTCAATTTGTCCACGTCGACCTGGGACGGAAGCGGACCTGGCGAGGGACGTAGGCCGGCATCACGGAACACCCTCCAAATGGGCACTGGGCGCCCCCGTCATGACGCCGCGAATAAAGGGCTGATCTGCGGCCAAAAATTGTTCGATAGGCAGTTCGTAAGGAAGGTAGGTTTCTATCTTCGCCCCTGGCTCTGTGACGATTTTTTGAACCCACGTCCTCCCTTGGCGAGCAGGCGCGCGCACACTCAACACAATCAGCAAAATTTCGGGGCCCGGGGCCGGGTATACATGGTGCAACACGTCGACCACGGCGCCGATCCGAAGCTCTGCCGCTGCGGTCCCCCATTCCTCGCCGAGTTCGCGCCGAAGACCCACGGTGGGAGACTCCCCGAGCTCCAACTTCCCACCCGGAAGTTCGAGTCGGCCGGCCCCATGACGACCGTCGCAGGCCCGACGTTGGACGATCAACCGAGGCCCAAGCCAGACGAGCCCGGCAACAACGACCAAACGGGCCCCGCGCTCGCTCTGGTGCCGGGCGATCTCTTGATGCTGGTTCCCCCTCCCCTCCACGTCCAGAACAGCCGCAAATGACGCCTTCTTGCGGTCCTTGTCATCTATCTTCAGATTGCGCAATCCCCGTTGCCATGACCTAGTCTAGACGATCGGAAACGCAGCGCCTATGCTCGCCGCAGCCCATGCGCCTCTACGCGAGCAAAGTTCAGCCAATCGTCGACGCCGTAACACGCGCGCTGATCGACTCTGGTGACATCGAGATCAACGATCCTGCTGAGTTCCGGCAGGATGTCGAGTCGATCCTCCGCGAATACCTTCGAGCGAATCGAGACATCACCGAGCGAGCCAAGGACCTAGTGGAGCTCCGCGGCCTGGCCTATTCTGACCTCTTTCGAATCAAACGCCAGCTCGCAGAGGACCAAGACTTCGGAATTGGCGATGAGTCGGTCGTTTGGATCACAAACCAACTCCTTCAGCTGTTTATGCGCTCCAACTTCGTCGAGGAGGTCTACGCCGATGACGCGACCCTCCGCCGCAAACTCGTCGAAGTGCTCAAGCGCCACATGCAGCACGATCAAGATCTCGATCGTGAGGTAAAGAAACACCTCAAACACCTCGACGAAGGCACCGCAAGCTTCGAGATTGAGTACCAGCAACAGCTCGATCGCATTCGCCGCAAACACGGCCTCGGAGACACCAACTAGGGGTCTGCCAATGGCTCACCTTGTTGTCCTCTTGCAGCGCACCCCGTCGGGCCTACACCCAGGCAGCGCAACGGGGTTGTGTGTGGCGAGAGACGTCGCCGATACGAGAGGCGCCACACTGTCTGCGATCTGCGAAGGCGACGCCGGAAATTTCGACGACAAAATTGTCGCGCAGGCGAGTCTCTATGGCGCAGATTCAGTGATCTTTGTCGGGCCCCATGGCCTCCGTGATCTCTGCGCCCGCTGGCGTCCCCTGCACATATTTGTTCCGTGGACACCACTGGGGATCCAGGCCGGTCGGCGTGGTCAACTCGGGGAAATTCATCCCGCATGGATCAATGATCCGGTCGGCGACCCTGACGCCCTTCCTGCGGTCGTCGGTGTAGTTTCTGGCGTATTGCCATGGCAGCAGGCCCCGCTGAAGATCGAAGCAGACTACGAGGCAACCGCGAGCGAAATGCCCTTGCCCGAATGGCTCGAACACTCGCGCGCCGGCAACGAACCGGCCGACCCCGACGCAGATCTTTACTACGTTGCGCCTCCGAACTTAGATCCCCAGACGGCTGCGGCGCTCTCGAGTCTCGGGGCCACTGCGATCTCTCCAGACCAGGCCACTTCGCAGCAATCAGGGGTGCTCCTGTGGTTCGACGCTGGACCGAACGGCTTGCCTGCCAGCCTTGAAGCACGCCCCCCTGCGGCCCGTGTCGTATTGTTTGCCGGCCCCGCGGCCCAGGCGAAGCCCCACCACAGCTGGTCGCTCGCGGACTGGGTGATCGAAGGACCGTGGACGGATGCCGTTCGGGATCTGCAGGGCACACCGTGGAAGACCGCGCTCGCCTAGGATCTGCGCTCAGCGCACTTCTTGGCGCGCGCTCAGCCGTGGGTACCCAGCCCTCGGCGCCGCCGTCCGTACTCGCTAGCGACCGGGCCGAACCAAGCTCGTGGACCTGTGTCGCTGCCCATACCGTAGGTGCGTCACAGATCGCTGAGGAGCTGCGGCAGTGGCGAGGCGCGATCAAGGTCGTGGTAGTCCACAAACTGAGCCAAAATTTGCTGGGGGCGCTTCGAGAGTTCCCGCCACCGCTGTTGATCGTCACGGGCCCTCCCAGCCCCACCCATGAAACAGATGTAGGGGCCCTCGCCGACCGCTATGCACTGCTCACCCTCGGGCCCCACGCGGTCTTGCACGCCCAGCCCAGCGGCTGCCACCGCATTCTCTGTGCAACAACGGAGCAAGAGCTTCAACGCTTGTCCGAAGTCCTCGGCGTCACAAAAATCGCCCTCAGCCCAACACCTGCGTGGCTGCCAGCGGCACTCAGTGAAAACGGCCCGCTACACGACTGCGACGTGGTCGGCTACGTCGCTTGGGAGCATCTCAACCGGAGCTGGGCGACATGGGCGCGCGGCCGCCATCGACGCGATGTGATCGTTCCGCTGGGTGTCCAAACCCCCGATCTCGACTCTTCTCCGGTCTCCTTTCTCGAAAATGCGGTGGCGACCCAGGCCCTCGAGACCTACACGGGGCCGGTTTACCCGGCCCCTCGCGTGCTCGCTTGTATTCATCAGGGCCCATCTTCTACGCCTACACACCCGACAACGATTCATGCCCAGCGCCTCTGGTCGCAGGCCAGCCGTGCGCTCCCACGAGTTGGCGGACTCGTCGGAATGGAACACCCCCTCGACGGCCTCGATCTCGGGACGCCGACGGCCGCCTTTTTGGCGCAGCACGCCCTTCTCCATATGAAGCGCGCACAAGCCCATCGGGGCAGGGCCTTGGCCCCCGCGGGCCTCGTTCCAGAAGCCGGTCGAACACGCTCCCTCGAGGTTCTCAAGGGAAGCGGTGAGGTCCTCTCGGAACACGAAAGTAAGGTTGTCCTACGGGGCTACGGAATCGAGATCACTCGACAGGCCGTGGCGACCTCCGCGAGCGGCGCGGCCAACTTTGCCGAACGTATCGGATACCCGGTCGTTCTTAAGGCAGTCAGCCCTGATCTGCGACGCAAGTTCGAAATCGGCGGTGTCGTACTCTCCTTAGCCAACGCCGCAGCCGTCAAACGAGCCTACGGAAATATCCTCCACAATATCGAAAAAAGAGCTCCGGGCGCCCGCCTCGATGGCATCGTCGTCGCGGAAATGATTGAGCATGGTCAAGAGATTCGTTGTGGCGGAGTTCGGATGAACGACGGCCAAATCGCATTTTTTGGCCAACCGGTGGGGCTCCCGACCACAGTCGACCCGCTCTTTGCTATCGCCGACAACGACGGTGAACAAGCGCTTCTGTTCGCCCACGCGATACTTTCTCGTCTACCGGTCCCGGCACTTCGGCGCGCCACAGACCCTGACGTCCATACCCTCGCTCGCTTATTTTTGGCTCTCCATCGGCTCTTCGAGGACACGGGAGATCGACTATTTTTCGTCGATCTAAGCCCGATTCGCCTGGTTTCGGGCGGCCGGGCCTACGTCACCCTCGATGCCAGAATCGTCCAGCGATCGCATCTAGATGGCGTCTAGGCCCCGTCTATCGAAGATGATTCTGCGGCGATCATCTCGCGTGCGGTCTCCAGCAGCCACGCTCGTTCATTGCGATGCGGGGCGGCGTGCACCGTCTCGAGAAGGCGATCAAGAAGCACGCCCATTTGCGGTCCAGGTTGCATCACGCCTTCCGTGATCAGATCGCGTCCCTGTAAAGCCAACTCCTTGATGGAAAGCGGCGCGCCGTCAAGCGCAAGCGACAGGGCCGAGCGACGACTCTCATCGCAACCTGTGAGCGTCATCCAGTCCTCCAAGGTTGCACGCCCCAGGGCCGAGGCGGCGCGACGGATCTCGATGCCCGAATCGGCCGCTGCCAACCGATCTCCCGCCCCCGCGAGCAGACGCAGCAGTCGAGATTTTTCTTGGCCGCTAGGCTTGAGCGATTCAACCTTCGCTCGAACGGTCCTTAGATCACCGCGATGCGGCCACAAAACCCGCGCCAAACGAAGGATTCCATCTCGCGGCAACGCGGCGCACAAATCGATCGTTGCAGAGCGGCTTGCTTGATCAGCGACCGGAATCAGGACCTGATCCCACAACTTGGTCTCGACCATCGCGTTTAATCCAAACGACACGTACTCGCCCTTCAAGAGCTTGAGCAATTCGACTCGCACACGCTCCCCACTGACGCGAGCCAAAACGTCCAACGCCTCAGGAATGGCGCCGGCAGTCTCAGAATGAAGCGCATATCCGAGCACCGCGGAGAACCGGACGGCCCGCATCGTTCGGAGCCCGTCTTCCCTAAACCTTGCCCTGGGGGTCCCCACCGCCCGAATAAGACCCGCACGTAGATCATCGAGTCCTCCATAGATATCCGTCAATACCTGGGTATTGGTGTCCCACGCCATGGCGTTGATCGTGAAATCGCGTCGCGCCAAATCTTTCTCCAAATCGCGCAGGAAGTGGACCTCAGACGGTCGACGTCCGTCGACATAAGCCCCTTCGCCTCGAAATGTCGTCACCTCCACGGGCACTCGGGCGTCTCCGTGCCCACTGAGCACCGTCACCGTCCCATGTTGAACCCCGGTCGGAATCGTCCGTCGAAAAATCGCCTGCACTTCCTTCGGCGTCGCGCTGCTGGCCAGGTCCCAGTCGTCTTGGGGCCTTCCGCGAAGGGCGTCACGTACGGCCCCGCCAACGAGCACGGCGGCATGGCCCGCATCATGCAATTTACCTGCTACGGCCAGCACAGGCGCCGGAATGGGCGTGTCCACCAGTCGCTGGCGGGCCTGCTCTGGGTCAAAAGGAACGTCGGATCGCGGCGGCTGAGGGCAATTGATCATGGCAGAGCAATAAAACGCCTACCGTAGCTGCGCTTCCAAGTCGAGGCGAGGCAGGTCGTTCAGGAAGTGAGCAGAGTTCATGGGGGCGTCCCTGCCCCCATGAACTCTGCTCCTTATGGTGTAGACTGCCGGGGTGCAGCGGATGACGATCTCGCTTCTCGCCGGTCTGGCGCTCTACACCGGGTGCGAGCTCGTCGACCCAGGCCCCGCCCAAGGAGTCCCGGGGCGCTGCATCGTCTCCTCCGACTACTTCGTCTCTGATGTGTTTCCCAACTACCTTGTGGAGAACGACTGCGCAAAAAGCGGGTGCCATGCAGAGGCCTCCTCCAGCAGCCTTTTTGTGCTCAAAGATGTCGAAGGGGAGCTCTCTCCCCTTCCTGGCGACCCGCTCTCAACCTGGCCACTCAACTGGCAATTCAACTTCGAGCAAGCGACATCACAAATCACAGATTGCGACATCGCAGCGCTCTCGCCCCTCTATTCGAAGCCGGCTGGCGGCGATACCCAGGCCCATGAAGGCGGGGATAATTTTTCGCCCGACGGGCCAGAACTGGAGACAATCCATACGTGGCTAACGCGTGGCGAGTAAATTGCGTACAGCGATTCGATCGTTGTCGACGGCTCGCGCTGGCGTGGACACTGCCACTCGTGCTGTGCGGCGCCACCGAAGTTGTCGCATCACAGCCCGTGGAGGCCCGCCAAATTGAAGCCGGTCCCAAGGTCCGAGTGCTCTCGGAGCGGGCCAATGTGCACTCGGGCGCCGGCTTCAGCTATCGAGTGATCGCTACCACTCAGCGTGACGATATCATCGAGATGATCGAGCGTGGGAAGCGGGGAGGCTGGACACGCGTTCGTCTCGAAACGGGTATCGCGGGATGGATCCTCAGCGAGCAAATTTCATTTCTTGCCGAAGCCTCCGAGGCTGGACAGGAGGAACGTACTCTTCGGCGCATCGCTCGATCACTTCGCGCAAAGGTTTTCGGTCCACCGAACCTCATCACCAGCCGTTTCGGCGGTACACTCTCCGCTGGCGCGCTCGGCCAAGAGGGTCTCTTCTTGGTACGCCCCTCGATACTCATCGATCCTCATCTGGCTATCGAAGGCTACTTCGGCCCCTCGGTGGGCCATGAAGTCTCTCGCGGAATTTTTGGGCTCTCTGCGAATATCCATCTGAGTCCTCAGATCCCATTCACGCTATTTTTCTCACTGGGCGGAGGCGCCGTCTACACCCGTGGCAAAGTCGATGTGCTCAGCGACTCTGAATGGACAAGCCTCTTGAGCCCCGGCGGAGGCATGATGCTGATGCTTAAAAAGGGCGTCACGCTTCGCTTTGACGTCCGAAACCACCTCCTGTTCCGCGCGAACGGGATCGCCCCTTTGCAGGAGTATTCCGGTGCCCTCGCATTTCATTTCTAGACCGAGACCCACGCGCAGAAAGTCGTTCGTCGTCCTCCTCTTCGCCCTCTGTGGTTGTGCACGAGCGGTGCTGCCAAGTGAGAAGGCATATCTGGCAGATCCGATCATGCAGTTCGATGCCGATGCTCTCGAAGCCGCGAGCGACGCTCACTTCATGAGCAACCGAGAGGGCTCGGCCGGTGGATCCGGCACCGCGGGGGGCGGCTGCGGATGCAACTAGGCTCGACCTTCACGCGGCGACCACTTCGCGTCTACCAAGGATCCGCAATCGCCTTTGCAATTACCGTGTTGTTGCCAATGCCATTGCTTGCCGACGATAGTATTCGCGCGGGTGTCACCTATTTCGGCGAGGGATCAGCAAAAGACGCTCCTGTGCATGTCATCCATCCCCAGGTTCGCTACTCCCAGGACCTCGGTCCGCGTCTTGGTCTCGACCTCGGATACGATGCCGACATCGTCAGCGGCGCGACTCCACAGGTCTTTGGATCCGACGTCATTACGGGCGCGACGGAGTTCAAGGATACCCGACACAACGGCGCCGGAACTCTCCGCTTCATGAGCGATTTTTCAACTTTAAGCGTCGGCGGCGGCTATGCAGGCGAAAACGACTACCGCTCTGCGACCCTTACCGTCGCGGCATCGACCGAGTTGTTCGAACGAAACACCCGCTTCGACCTCAGCTATACGCACAATTTTGACAAAATATGTGACGCCGCAAATTCTCAGAATCAGGAACTGATCGAGCGCAACGCTCTCAGCTCCTCAGACAACTGCTTCGAGACTTCTTCGGTGGTTACAGAACGCGACCTTGCCATCGACACCATTCAAGCCACCTGGACCCAGGTCCTCAACCCATGGACGCTCATCCAAGTAGGCGTCACGAGCCAGCTTCTTCACGGTTTTCAGTCGAACCCCTACCGTCAGGTGCAACTGGGTCCACAAGCGGTCCAAGAACACGTCCCGGATATCCGAAATCGTTTCGCCTACTTCGCGCGCGGAAAATTTGCCATCAAGCCGGTCCGAGGAGCCTTCGAGCTCCGAGCCCGTGGCTATGCCGATTCATGGGCTATCGAATCTCTGACCGGAGAGGCCGCGTGGGATCAATACATCACTCGCACGCTCAGCTTCCGTATCCGTGGCCGCTACTACTTGCAGGACTCAGCCCTTTTTTACCGAGACGGAAACCTCTATCGCCAAAGTGGCGCCACTGGCGCCTATTGGACAGGAGATCGCGAACTCAGCGCCCTCCAGAACGTGACCGCGGGTGGAAAACTCACTTGGCGATGGCGCGCGAGAGACCGCTCTTTCCTTCGTATCGTTGACGAAATTACCCTCTCAGCCAAAGCTGATCTCTATTTTTACACCTCGCGCACCGAGACCCCTAGCGAGTCACCGAATTTCGCACGAACCGAGGACATCATCGATGCTCTCGTCGTCTCTGCGAACCTCGGACTCGCCTTCTAGTTACGTCTCCAGTGCGCAGACGGTTCAGCCCTTGGCCGAGAACCAGTCCGGACCCGCTCCACCTTCCACCACAAGGGGAACATCGAGTTTAACCGCCCCTTCCATCGCCGGCTTCACCCGAGCGATCAACTCATCCACCTTGCCCTCGTCGCATTCGAAAATCAGCTCATCGTGAACGGTGAGCAACATTTCCGCCCAGTTGAGGTCGGCAAGAATCCGCTCCACGTCGATCATCGCAACTTTAAGGATGTCCGCCGCCGACCCTTGAATCGGCGTGTTCCGAGCGATTCGCTCGCCGTAGGATTTAGTTGCGCCGCGCCTCAGCAGCTCAGGGATCCTTCTCCGACGACCTAAGATCGTGCTCGCATAGCCGTCCCGCTTCGCCCGTTGCACGAGTTCCCCCATGTAGGCATCGACCCCCGGGATTTTTTGGAAATAGTTTTTGATATATCGCGCAGCGCGCCCCCGAGGGATACCTAAGACCTGTGCCAGACCAAATGCGGTCTGTCCATAAATCACACCGAAGTTGACCGCCTTCGCTATCCGCCGCTGTTCCGCCGTGACCTCGGACTCGCTGACCTCAAAGACCTCCGCCGCGGTACGCCTGTGCACATCGGCGCCCTCCCGAAACGATGCGCTTAGGCTCGGATCTCCAGACATATGTGCCAACACGCGCAGCTCGATCTGCGAATAGTCAAGCGTAACCAATACCCGACCTGGAGGGGCGATAAACCCCTTGCGGATCAGCCGGCCCTGATCGGTTCGAATAGGGATATTCTGCAAATTCGGGTTTTCGGAGGACAGACGGCCGGTCTGGGCAACGGCTTGGCGAAAATGGCTATGGAGACGACCTGTGCGAGGGTTCACAAGACCGGGCAGCGTATCGAGGTAGGTTCCCTTAAGCTTCGTCAGGCTCCGATGCTCGAGGATCAAGCCAATGATCGGATCGAGCGCCGCCAGATCTTCGAGCACTTGGGCATCGGTACTGTAGCCGGTTCTGGTCTTCTTCTTTGCGGGCAAGCCACGGTCCTCGAACAGCAACTTTTGCAGCTGAAGTGGAGATTCGGGATTCACCGCGTAGCCCGCATCGGCTTCTATCTTTCCGCGAATCTCGGCAAGCGCGGCCCCGAGCGTCGCCCCTTGCCGACGGAGTTCCTCGGAGTCCACCAGTATTCCCCGCATCTCCAGGTTCCGTAGGACACCCGCGAGAGGCATCTCCACCGCATCAAACAGATGTCGCATTTCACTGCCGGCTTTGGTGACCAGCAGCCCCATATGCGAGCCCAGACGGGAAACAATATCGACCTTTTCGGCGACATAGGCCGTCGCGCTTTGAATCTCGACCATGTCGAAACCGACTTGTTTTTTCCCCTTTCCAACCACAGATTCTCGCTTAATCACCGTGTGTTCGATCAAATCGAGCGCCAATCCAGCCAACGAATGATCATTTCTCGCCGGGTCCATCGTGTAGGAAGCGAGCATCGGATCGACGACAACACCACGAACCACCACACCATTGCGAGCCAGCAAGATGCTCTGCGACTTGTGGCCGTTGCAGTCGATCAGAATTTCGGCGTCTTCAATCATCGGTTTGACCACGCCGAGGAGGTCTTCGAGCGTCCACTGATCGCCGATCTCTTGGCCCAGCCCACGGTGAGCCAAGGGCACGTAGATCGGTGGAGGGTCCCCCCCACAGACAGCGAACGCAATGCCCACGATATCGCCAACCATCGCATCGTCGCTCGATCCCTCGACCTGCATCGCAAAGCGGCCCATCGCCTTCGCGGCGGCCACAAATGCGTCAAGGCCAGCCCGCCGCGTCTTGCCCACACAGAGATACGCACCAGCGTCGAGCGAGATGCCCTCAAGCGGAACAAGAGGGTGTCCGGCCGCCCCTGCCCCCTCAGCCGTTCCGCCTGCACTCCCCCGGACAGCGCCAGCCAGCGTGCTCTTGAGTCCGAGTGGAACGCAAAATGCCTCCATCGCTTCGCGATCGGGCCCAGCATCCTTGAGGCTCTCGATCTTCAAAGGAAGGTCGAAGTCTGTTTTCAGCTCGACGAGCTTCCGACTCATCCGCGCGACGTCTGCAAATTCGATCAACCGCTCACGCCGTTTCTTTTGTTTCACCTTCTCAGCGTTGCCGAGGATGCCTTCAAGATCGCCCCACTCCAACAACAAGGTCGTCGCCGTCTTCGGCCCGATCCCCTGCACACCTGGGACATTGTCCGAGCTGTCTCCTGCGAGGGCCAGGAGGTCGCCGAGCAGCTCGGGACCAATCCCGTAGCGCTCACGGACTTCCTCGGGTCCCACGAGGCGGTTCTTCATGCTGTCCCACAGACGAATCGCCGGCGCCCCGTCTTTTCCATCGTCAACCAGTTGCATGAGATCTTTATCGCTCGAGACAATTACGACCTCGTAGCCCGCGGCCTGGCCTTTTTCTGCGTATGCAGCGATCAAGTCATCAGCCTCGTATCCCACCAACTCACACCAAGGGATCCCCATCGCCTCAGTTGCTCTACGAACCAACGGGATCTGAGGCAAGAGGTCCTCCGACACCGGCGGTCGGTTGGCCTTGTAGTGAGAAAAGAGCGAGTGCCTCCACCCTTTGCCCTTGGCATCGAAGACTGCGAGAAGGCACTGCGGCGCAAAATCCTTTCGCAACGCCTGCAGCATCCGCATGTATCCATGCACTGCGTTTACGGGGGTCCCGTCAGGCGCAGTCAACGGCGGCAAACCATGAAAGGCCCTGAACATGATGTTGTTCGCATCGACCAGAAATAGGCTCCCGTTTCCCCCACGAGGTTTCGCGCTCACGCCACTGTGTATCACCAAAGCTGTTTAGGCTGTGACGATTCACTTTCTCGTCGCTAAAATCTCAGTCTAGTCCACGCGCGCAGAATCCCAGGCTCCGCAGGCACGGCAACGAAACTCGAAGCGCTCCATGACCACGCCACATGCACCACATGCAATCTTCGAGGCGGACGGCTTGCGCATGGCGGCTTGTCTTGCAGCGTCCCGCTGCCCCCTCGACAGACGCTGACGCACCAGTGCTAGCTGGGCTGTCGCACTCTGATCGCCGACTCGATCCAATGCCGCGGCCCCCTGGTCGGGGTGCTGTCGCGAAACTCGCTCCGCCAGCGCGATGACCAAATCCGGGGCCTGAGCACTCCTCAATGTCGCTAGCATTCGCTCCATCAGGTCCTCGTAGCGACCGGCGGTACCCGCCCACAACCAGGCCTCGCCAACGATCATCTCTGCGCACGCGGGGCTCAGTTCCCAGGCCCGTTGCCACGCAGCGAGAGCTTCGACAGGCTCCCCTTCGGCGGATTCGACGCGAGCGCGAGCGCTCCAAACATGACCGCTGTCGGGCGCAAGCTCCGTCGCGCGCTCCGCAAGCCGCCGAGCCTTGCGTCCGTCCCCTTCCTCGAGCGACCCCAGCGCTTGGCCTGCCAAGGCATGCCCTCGACCCACGCGAGCTTCCCGAGCGCGCCGGCCCTCGACTTGCTTCTGCAGCCGCTCCCAGGCCGCAGCTGCCCGTTCCCACGCCCCCGCCTGCTCAAGAGCTTTTGCCAGAGTTTCCAAGGTCGCAACGGAGCGCGGCGCCAAGCTCACCGCCCGCACCAACGCGCCCACCGCAGCTCGCTCGTTGCCCTGGGCGAGCAGGTCGCGGCCAAGGCCGACCAAGGCCGCGACCCTCTGCTCAGAGGGTAAATCCGCCGCGGCCAAAACCGTACGGTGAATCGCCTTGGCGCGCTCAACCCGGCCTCGCCTCCGGTCCAGGGCCGCCAGAGCTAGAAACAGAGTCGCGTCGCTCGGCTCGGCTTCGCAGACCTTTTCGAGCTCCTGCGCAACGTTCTCGCTGTCGCCCTCCGCAAGCTCATACAAGACCCGGCTTCGTGCGTGAAGCGTCTTTCGATTGCGCCAGCGAGGTTGGAGATACCACCAGGCGAGAAAAAAACCACACGCGACGCCGCCCAGAGCGATGACAACCATAAGCATCAAGCCCTCGGGCCCTGCGAGCTTCTGCTCGCGGCAACCGATCCCGCCTCACGCCGAATTTTTTCTGTCATGACCTTCTTGGCTCGGCCGTCGAGATGGGCCTCTGCAGCCAAGATCTCATCTTCTTCTCGCTGCCGTAGCGGAAGGCGACGCAACTCAAGAACCTCGCGCTGCAGCTCTCGCATTCGTCTCTGCGCCAATGCCGCAGAGCGCACCCAGAACGGTGCCCGAACCGCCAAAAGCAGCAGTACACACACACACACACCCCAACCGGCCAACATCGCCGCGATGTCGACTCGGTACCGCTCACGCACAAACGGCTCAGCGCCGTCGAGGCGCGGCACCAGCAGCACAATTTCGACCGCGGCGCGGTTGTCCATCATGGTCAACGCCCCCCAAACAATCGCGAGCATCAGGAGGCTGAGGCTAGCGATCAAATATACTCGACCGACAATGGACACGAGGTGCGCGGACCATACCAGGAGGTATATGCTTCGGCCACGGTGAATCCATCTTGCTGAGGCTGCTCGCAGATCGAGCGCGCCAGTCCCGCGAAAGTGAACAACTCCTTGGAACCACGATTTTTTGCCACCGCCAGTCTCCTTCTTGCAGTCCTCTCGGGCGCCACCAGCGGATGCGCGGGTACAGACCAGAGGATGAATGATCTCGGCCGCGAGCTCGAGCTCGCAAAGGCCCAGGCATCGCAGCGCGCCAAGGCCGAATGCTACCCCGCCAGCTCCGAGCCCTGCTACGCCGGCCCTGAATCCACGATCAATCGTGGAATCTGTAAAGAGGGTCAAAAAACATGCAGCGGCGAGGGGTTTTGGCTCGGCTGCGAAGGCGAGATCTTGCCCGCGACCCAGGAGCTATGCAACGGCATTGATGACGACTGCAACGGCATCACAGACGATGGCTACAAGGCCAGTGGCACCAAGTGCTGGCTCGGCGAGGGCCAATGTCGCAGCGAGGGGACCTACGCCTGCCGCGACGACGGAAAGGAGTCGCTGTGCAGCGCTCCGGTCATTCCCCCGGGCCAAGAAGTTTGTGACGGCAAAGACAACGACTGCGACGGAAAGATCGACAATGGTCAGATCCCGGGCACCGGTGATGCTTGCGCCACTGGCCGTAAGGGGATCTGTGCTGCCGGCCAACGAGCCTGCCAAACGGGCGCGATCGTCTGTGAGCCGCTGAAACAACCCAGCGCGGAGATCTGCAATAAACTCGATGACGACTGTGACGGAAAAGTCGACGAGGACTGCATCTCACTCGAAGATGCCCGCACCGCAGGTATCGTCCCCTAGGGCACGATCACGCCCGGCCCTCGAAGCGGAGACCGAGGGCCGACGTCGGGAAACTAGCCCCAAACTGGCCCATATCGGCATCAAGAAATAGGCGTCACCGACCGATGGCCCGCCCATGAGTTCCGCACCGAAGATCAGGACTCTCGTGTGCGTATCGGATCCGCAGCAGAGCGTCGCTATCATGGCTCTCCTCGCCGAATGCGTCGACTTTGAGGTCATTGCCGCCGCCAATGCCCCAGAGGAAGCCGTGGAGTTCTCCCGCACCCTGTCGCCGGACATGTTGATCATCGACGACCCCCTGACCGACGGCCGGGGAATAGAGATCGCTAATGAGCTACTGCTCGAACGCGCCATGCCGACCATGCTCATGGCGGACAAGTTCACCGCCCCTATACCCGCTTGGCTCAAGAAAGCGGGTATCAGCGTACTGTCGCGAGACATCGTCCGAAGCGACCAGGAGAACACTCGCGCCCACGTGCGGACTCGACTTCAACTGCTTGGCGCACGATGCTGCCAGCGGCGGCGAACCCAAACTGCGGGGACTTTGCATGAGGCGCTCACACGGCTACGCGCTCGCACCCACGGCATCGAGGTCTCCCCCGAACTTCGCGCTCTATACGAAAAGCCCCTGGACCTCATGGTCCTCATGGGCGGCGAAGGATCCTGCCAGCGGTTCCGTGATCTTTTGGCCATCGCGGGTCACCCACGTATTCCCATTCTCGCGGCGATCGCAGATCCGCGGATCGACTCCCCTGTCACAGGCCTCGCGGACTCAAACAAACTTGCCAGTCGCGTCGAGAACACCGTCGCCCTTCGTGACCTCAATGGCCTGTGGGCCCTGGGCCCGACGGAGCATGTCGAGTACGTCGAAGGCCTGCTTCAGTACGACGAAAATTCGGAGAACGGCCTCGACCTCGACCGCCTCGCGCAATCTCTAGGCGCGCTAGGGGAACACTGCTTGATCGTCATGCTCGGGGGAAACACCGCCCAATGTGTCAACGGACTTCGCCAAGCCGTCCGTGACGGCGTCCGACTGGCAGTGATCAACCCCGAAGATGCTCCTGGTGAGTCGATGCAATGCGCCCGGATCCTCATCGAAGCGCGACTGGCCACAGCACAGATTACGACCGAAGACCTGGCCGCTGTCATGCGTAATGTCATTCCACGCAGAACATAGCCGCCAGCCCGCTCATCGCCTCGATCTTCGAAGCCCCCGCCGGTCCACGGGGGCAGATCCGTGAGCACTACCCCCCCAGGCGTGCCAAGGCCTCCACAAGGTCCGGATGGCTAGAGTCCTCCTCGATTCCCCGACGCAGCATGGCCTGCGCCTTTGATCGTTCTTCCAGCCCCAAATGCACGGCCGAGAGTCGCAGGTAGATGTCGCCACGCCGCAAGAGCCCGCTCCGATCTGCATTTTGTAGCAACATTGCACGATAGATTTTCAAGGCATCGGCCCACATGGCGTCGTGTTCATAAACGTCTCCAAGCGCCATCAGCGTCTCGACGTTTGTACTGTCGATGCGGTGGGCCGCCAAGAGATGTGTTCGCCCCACGTCGAATGCGCCCTGCCCGACTTCAATACGTGCGAGACGAGTGAGCGCCACCGCGTGACTCTTCTGTTGTCTCTGCTCCACCTCGCCGACTCCGACCAACCAATCGTACATTCCTTTGGCCTCTTCGTATCGCCCTGCGCGAAACAGTGCATCTCCAATCCGGTGATTGACGTCAATGTCGTCTTGGATATCCTGATAAATTCCAGCCAAGACTCTCAACGCACCGTCATAGTCGGCGAGTTTTACGATCAAGACGTCACAGCGTTCAAGTTGGATAGAGCGACGATCGGCGTCGTCATCGGCTCGTCCAAGCCGCATCTCCAACAGATGTGCGACTTTATTCCACTGGTCCTTCGCTCGAGCCATCTCCAGCAACCAAGCGCTCGCTTGATCATGCCCAGGGTCGAGCTCCAGGGCGCGGTCCAACAGCGCGGGAACATCGTCCTCGTCGGTCGCCATCTTCGCCATGCGGACCATCAAGTTCGCACCGCTCACCCCCTGTGGATCCAACTCGGCGGCACGTTTCAAGGTTAGCCGCACGGCGCCTTCATCCCCCCTTGAATCGTAAACTGATGCTAGCGCAAGAATCGCCGGCACGTAGCTCGGATCGATGTCGAGCAGATCCGTGAGTATCTCCTGCGCCCGTTCTCCGTCGCCAATACGTTCGGCCAACACCGCGGCAAGCTCCGACGCGACGCGACGAAAGCCCACAGTATCGCCGGCAGCCCGCAACGTATCCATGCGCGTCTCATACAGCTCTGCGAGGTCGTTCCACAGTTCCTCGTCAATCAAGAGCCGTTCCAAAGCCCCGATTGCATTTTCGTGCTCCGCCTCAAGACGAACAATTCGCTTGTACTGCTCAATCGCGTCGGTGCGATCATCCAGTCGCTCTTCGGCGAGACGAGCCATCTCTTCCAAAACGGAGACCCGCTGGTCATCCGGCACCACATCGAACTTTCCCTCGAGCAAGTCTCGGAGTTCCCGCCATCGACTCTGCCGACGCAAGACAACCTCCGCCTCCGCGATCGCGACCCGGTCTTCCGGTTCGTCCGCGATCATCTCCAGATACACTACAATCGCGTCATCGAGCGCTTCGAGCTTCGTCACAAGATGATTCGCCAGGCGATAACGTAGCTCGCGACGCTCATCACCGTCAGGTGTGATCATGGCCCTTCGTCCAAGAGCCGTCGACAGGCCCGAATCGTCTCCGGTGGCCGCCAAAAGCAAGAGCAACTTGCGCCAAACCGAGATGTCATTCTCGTCAACCTCGATGCTCGCGTGGAGATCGGCGATCGCCAACTCCGCATCCTCAAGTGAACCATCGGCGACCGATGCCGCCTCTTTCCACAACTTTGCTGCCGATGCGGGCTCGCTCTGTGCAGCGGCCGCTCGGCACAAGATTTCGTGCAATCGTGCGCCGTCCCCGAGTGCCCGACGAACCGCGACAGCGATGGCAAACATCTCACTGTTCCCATCCGCCTCGGCGAGACCCGCGTCGACTGCAATGTCGGCCATCTGCGGGTCTTCGAGCTGCTCAAGCCATACCCGAGCGGCGACCATGCTGAGCGACAGGCATGGCCGTCCGGCCTGGCCGGCCATGGAGAGCGCTGCCAACATGATCTGGCCCGCTCGCTGTTTCAAATCTGAAGTCGCGCTCAATTTCTGAAGTCGCGCAAGTGCCTCCACCGATTCCGCGTCCTCTGCCAACAGGTGCCCCCAGGCTTCAAGCGCAGATTCAGGGGTTCCGCCACCATCCTCCAATATCTCGGCGAGCACCATCAACAGCGCGGCCCGGTCTTCGGGGGGAGCGAACTTCAAGCGGGCCTCGGTCAAAGAAGCGAGCCCAGACCGATCGCCATTCGACTCGTATAGTGGCTCCAATGCCTCAAGCGCCAAGTCCCGTGCCTCGGCCCCCTCGGAGGTCATAGGCTCTGTCGAAGCCATCGTGGCCTCCAAAACGCTCTCCATCCCCTTCGCAGCATCTTCGTCGCCAAGATGGACTTCAAGGGCCCGACTGAAGGCCTCGGCGCCAAGCTTCAGGTTCCTTTTCTCGAGATAGAGACGACCAAGCCGAACGCATACGACCCCATGGGCCGCGCCTTGGGTGAGTCCCCGACCTTCCTCCAGAGCGCGAATGGCCAGATCACGGTCATCGCGGTCCAGAGCGAGGCTCTCGATGCTCTCGCAAATCGGCGCGTCGGCTTCCCCACTATCGAGCAACCCGACCAAAATGCCCAACGCTCGTGACCCGCCATCGTCGGCCACCATGGCAGCCGACGCAGCGACGCTTGCCAAAATTCTCCGGACCTCGACATCACGCCCGGCCTCGTACGCTCGTGACGCCAATTCGTCAACCGTCGCAGCCACGCTATCGGTGCTCTCTGCTAGACGGAGAGCATTTTCCACGGTAATTCGAAGCTCTTCGAGATCAACGAGGTCGACGAGCCTCAATGTCGTCGACAACGCCATCAACCCATCGTCCAGGCGCTCTCGCTGAACGCCAGCGAGTTCGGTCAGCACCGCGATGACCTCGATTGGATCCTGCGAGAGGTCCGCGCGCGCCTCGAGGACCTCGGCAAGCTGCGCAAACAGCTCCAATTGCACAAGCACCGGGCGAACCATCTGCGCTGCCGTCTCCGAGACGTCTCCGTTTCGGACGAAATCAACAAGGTCGGCGACCGCTCCTTCTTGCCCCGGAACCAAGGTCAGCACCTGCCCGAGCCGCTCAATCGCGCCTTCTGGATCATCTAGCACTCCCCCATACAATCGAGCTGCATCCAACATCAAGCTCGCCTTTCGTTCATCGGCGACCGCCAACGTCGCCCGCTCTTGAACGACATCCACGGCCTCCACATATCGCTCTTCGGCCAGCAGTGCGCGATACAGAGCCGCAATCGCGTCATCGTCCGACGGAGCATCGGCCAGCAAAGCGCGCAAAACATCGATTTCGGCGTCCCGGTTCTTCCGGCTCTCGCGAAAAAGATTTGCCAGCCGCATCCGAAGTTGTCGGCGCTCTTCACCGTCTACGGCCACCTCAATCCGCCTCTCGAGGACGTCGATCAACTCGGTTGAGCTTCCGCTCGCTTCGTAACTCAGGCTTAATCGTCGCAAGGCCTCGCTATCTGCTGGCTCGATCTCCAAGAGGGCGCGCCAACAGACCTCCGCCTCCCCTGGCCGTCCGAGAATCTCCTCAAGCAGCTTGGCCTGGCGGCGAAGAAGCGATACGCGAAGTGGATCGTCTTGAGTTCCCACGACCCGCCGAACAAGAATCTTTTCAAGCTCCTCGTGAAAATTGAGACGGACCAGGGCTTCATCAAGCAACTCAAGAACCGCGACATGGTCTTCACGCAAATCAAGGGCCCCCCGCAAGATGCTGGCCGCCACGTCCGGCGCGCTTTCGAGACGCAATCGGGCGCCCCCCACGAGCAGATCCAAACGTCGATCGATGTCCGTCGCCAGACTGGGCGCGCTCGCGGCGGCCACCCGGGCGTCCGCGAGCGCCTCTGGGTTGCCGAGCGTGGCCGTCAACGTCTCAAGCGCGCTGTCTAGACCAAGCAGAGCCTCCTCCGGTCCTGGCTCTGCCAAAGCCCGAGACAGGGCTCTAAAAGCATAACTCGCGCCGTTGTCCATGCTCTCGAGCAATTGAGCCAGCTTACGAAAAGTCGCATGGCGCCCCTCCGCCTCCTCGCCTACCGTCAGACGCCATTCACAAACGGCGACAAGTCGACGGGTGTTTCCGACCGCTTCATAGACAGGCTCCAAGATGTCGAACACTCGCGCCCGTTGGTCTGCATTTTTTTCGGCCGTTCGCTCCAACGCAACGATCGCGTCAACATCGTTGTTCGATGTGGTCAGAAGATCAGCGAGCGTGTCGACGCTCCCATCGATGTCTGCCAAGGCATCACGCTGCAAATCTGAAATTTGGAGTGTCACGGCCTTGCGCTCTTGGGCATTTGCGCATCGACCCAACCGGTCGAGCAAGAGTTCGTGCAAATCGTCAAACCGCTCCGCCCTCTCGTACACCTGCTCAAGGCTATCGCGTGCCACATCGTGACTGGGGCGCAGTTCCAAAACCTGCTCAAATGCCCGTGCAGTCCCCCCGAGGTCAGCCAACACGTCGTTGGTCACCGTCGACAGCTTCATCAGCATATCAATCTGTCGTTCTTCGGAGATCGGCCCCTCAGACTCTCGCCAATAAAGCTCGACCAACTCGGGCCACATCTCAGCCAGCGTGAGCGCATTTTCAAGATCGTCAAACGCGTCGACGTCTTCCGGATGGGCCTTGACGATTCTCGACAGCAGCGGAACCGCGGCTCGGGGATTTCCTAGAGTCGTCCCCCAAAGTGCTCCGGCCTCGCGCACAACACTCAAGACGCCGTCGGACTCATCGCTCTCATGCTCTTCGGCAAAGCGCGTCAAAATCAAGGCGAGGCGCTCCTCAATTTTCAAGATATGCGCAAGGCGGGCCATCTGTCCGCGAACAGAACGATCGCCAGGTCGTTCTGCGAACACACGGCTGTATCCATCGAAGGCCCCATCAAGGTCTTCGAGCTGTTCTTCCCGCAACAATGCCATTCGCGTAAGAATCTGTACGCGCTCGTCCTCGTCTTCGCACTCGGCGAACTTGATCTCTTGGATCTGCAACAGCCTCGGCCAGTCTTGTACAGTCGAAAACACGGGCTCAAGCATCACCGCGGCCCGGCTGCGCATGGACTCATCGGACAAATATCGACTCAGCTCATCGGTTCCAACCACATGGTTCGGATCAAGACGCAACGCGGCGCTCAAGTGCCGAATCCCCTCTTCTGGATCGTCGAGATGTTCGCCATAAAGTCGACCCAATCGGAGATGAGTGTCGACCAATGCGGGCCCGTCTAACCCATTAAGTTTTCGGCTAAGGTGAGCCGCAAACTCGCGGTAGCGCCCCAGACCTTCATAAAGCGATTCGAGAACATCTTGGATTTCGGGTGCTTGAATCGCCTCGGTGCTCAACCGCTCATACAGCTCGATCGCGTACTCCGGCTGGCTAAGCTCTTTACGGAGCAAGTCCCCGGCACGGAGCAATGCGGAGTCTCGGATCGCGGTGTCAGAGGCCCGCTCAGCACGAACTACCAACAGGTCAGCCATGGCCTGGTAGGCCCCTTGGCGAGTGTAGATCTCCTCCAACGAGTCCATCACCTGCGTGTCATCAGGGGCCAACTCAAGCACGCGGCGATAGACGTCACCAGCCTCGCCGAGACGCCCCAAACGAGTCAACGAGATGCCGCCCATGTGGCGCAATACGTCCCGTTGAAGATCCGAGTCGAGGATACGATCGACGGTATTTTTCAGTGCGACAAACAGCGGTTCGGCCCGGTCAGCGACGTCGCCCAAGCGAAGTACTGTCTCTAGAGTCGCCTCAAGTTCCGGCTGATCTGCCGCGGCGGAAAGAGCCTCACATAGAACCGCAAAAGCGCGTGCAGGGTCCTGTAGTTTCTCTTCTTGGGTACGCGCGACCTGCAAGAGCGCCTGAAGTCGCCGACGCCCCGACGGTTGATGCAAGGCCTGAAGCTCCTGAAGTTCCAAGAGCGAGGCCCAATTTTGTTCCGCCTCGAACAGAGGCATCAAGACTCGAATCGCGCGCTCGCGAATATCGTCCTGCCCGAGCAGCCCGCGAACGAGGGCCCGCGCACGGCTATCCGCCGGCGCCAGATCCAAGACTCGTTTCAACAGATCAAGAGCATCGTTGGATCGGCCCAGCTCATTTCCGACGATCTCCGCGGTATCCGTCAACAACTCCACGCGATCGCTGTCTCTATCCGCCATGCTCGTAAGCCGACGTAGGCCATCCTCGACGTCCGCATACCGCTGGAGTTCTCGGTTGAGGCCCACGAGTTGGATCAGAGAGTATTTGGAGTCATCGCGGCCAACTTTGAGGTCTAGGACCGATTGAAATGCCTCGACCGCCCCCTGATGATCCCCAAGTTCATTGCGCCTATAGTCGCCGACTCGGCGCCATGCCGCGGCCTGTTCTCGGGGGTCACTCGATACCGAGATTCGATGCAGCAGGACCTCGCACAGGCGCGCCCACTCCTCTTCTTCAACAAAGAGCTGCTCAAGAGCATCTAACGCGGGTCGATTCGAAGGCTCCAAGTCGACCACCTCGCTCCACGTCACCGCAGCGCCGACGCGATCCATCAGCTGAAGCCGTTGATTGTCTGCAATCTCGAGCCGTATACGAACTTGCTCCTCGGGTGAATCCGAAAATCGCAAGAGGGCCCTCTGGGACTCGACGAGCGCCGAAAAGTCACCAGCCTCAAGGTGCAGGCGTACCAACGCCCCCACGGCACGGTGGGCCAGATCAAGATCCTGAGGCGCCAAGTCGAGGAGCCGGCTGTAAGCCTTGCGGGCCTCGGCGGGGTCTTGAACGCGTTCATCAAGGGTCTCGGCGATTCGTCGTGCAAGATCAACCTGCAGTGTTTTGTCCTCCGCATGCTCGCTGCTGAGCGCTTCTTTCCAGATAGCGACCAACTCCAGCTCTCGCTTCAAGATCAGGCCGAGCCTTTCAACCTCCTCCCGGCTGTCAAGACGACGCGGATCTCCGAGATACGCATCACGCGCGGCATCGAAAGCCGCCGAAAGGTTTTGCAGATCGTGCTCTTCGATCGCAGAGATCGCTAGCAGATGACTGGTCGCTTCGTCGACCGACCCTAGTGCGGCCGACTGTGCCCGGCGGACGTTGAGGATTCGAATACGGCCGTGGTGGTCCCCCACCCGCAAATAGATGGGGTCCAAGAGCGACGCGACTTGCAGTTGCACCTCCGAAATATCGAGTAACTCTTCAAGCAGGCCCCGCGCTTGGGCATGATCCGGCACCGCGCCAAGGACCGCACCAAGCAAGTCCACGGCCCCAAAGGCATCACCCAGATACTGCATTCGCAAGGCGGCCCGCCGACAGATCAGCTCAAAGCGGCGCCCGGCGTCGACCGTCAGTTCCGCCCAGCGACCAAGGAGTTCGTCCAGCCCTTCTCTATCGCGCGGATCTTCGCCCTGCGCGTACATCTCGGCGAGAATCTCAATCGTCGGGAGGTCGTCAGGAATAAGGTCAAGCAGCTCCTCGGCCGTTCGTATTGCCGTGTGGCGATCGTCGAGTATGGTGCGTGCGATCTCGATAATTCGACCGAGAAGCTTACGCTGTTCTCTCGGATTGAAAATCACATCGACCCGACGTCGATAGAGTTTCAACAGCTCATCGTGGGCTCCTCGCCGGCGCAAGATATTTTCAAGCGCCTCATATCCGCGCTGGTGCGTCTCATCGTTTTCGAGGATTTCCCGATAACAATGCTCGGCATCCTCAAGCTGACCCAAATCATCTCTGAACATCGCCGCAAGCTCAAGGTAGAGGTCTCGACGAAGGTTCGTCTCAGACCGATCGACGGTTCGTCCATCATCCTCGGCCTCACGCGCATTTTTAGCTAAACCCGCTAACACGCGGTCATAGACCTCTGCGACCGCTGCCATGCCATTTTGTTCGCGACCAAGTTTTTGAAACTGCTGCCGGCCTTCCCAGCTTGAGGCGTCGCGTTCCACCAGTTCTCCGTAGATCCGCAGGGCGTCGCCGCGACGGTCGTCCATTTTTTCGTAGATGCCCGCGAGGGCCGACAATTTCTCGTGGCGTTTCTCGGATCCGACCTCCTCGGACTCTGCGAGAATCACCTCCATCGCAGCGGCCTGATTGGCCCGGTCCTCGGTGCGACGGTAGTACGGAAGCAAGCCCTCCATTACACGCAAGGCCGTCGAAGGCTCCGCGTTACGAAGATCTTCGAGCGCCACAACCGAATTGCGATGGAGCGGGTCCACGTCCAAAATCGCCAAAAAACCACCGACCGCCGCGTCGTGATCGTGCAAGCGCTCCGCTTGTATCCCCGAAAGCTCGAACAAAACGCGAACATCGACCCGTTCGAGCAGATCCAAGGAGCGCTGAAGGGTGGACGCAAGTGGCCCCCATTCGCCGCGATTTCGCAAGATCCCCGAGAGGCTCAGCAGCACCGCGCCATCCTCTGGAGTGAGATCAAGAATTTCTCGATAGGTCGCAACCGCCCCCTCAAGATCCCGAAGATGATCTTCTTGTAGTCGTGCCAGTGCGCGAAGAGTCTCGAGTCGCCCCTCCACGTCCTTGGTCACCGTCAAGCGACGGCGGTACACCTCACCGAGGTCCTCCCAACGCCGAGTGGCGGTGTAGATCGCTTCGAGCGCGGAGATGGCCTCGCCATTCGAAGGGTCAGTTTCGATGATTCTTCGAAAAAAACGCTGGGCATCATCGGGCTTGAAGAGCCGGTCTCGGGCGATGGTCGCCAGTTTTCCCAACAACAACAGCTGTTCGGCGTCATCAGAGAGTTCGGTGATTCGCGCCTCAAAGAGCGAGGTGAGTTCATCCCATCCGTCGTTTTTTTCGGCCGCATCCTCGAGTTGGCGACGCAGCCCATCGTCTTCGGGCCGCAATCGATAGGCGCGAGAGCACCATTGAAAAGTCAGGCTCGGAGATTGGAGGTTCTCTGATGCCACTCTACGGAGTTCAGCCATCAACTCAAGCCGGTCGTCGTTCGCTTCGCTCGCCTTCAACAGGATCTCAAGCGTCGCCATCACTCGCGCCCAATTGCTTTGCTCGTGATAAATCGGAAGCAGCTCGCGAGCGACGGCGAGATTATCCGGCTGAATGGCCAACGTCCGTTCAAGCGCCTTCAGGGCGCGCTCGGGCTGCCCCAGTTGCTCGCTGCACAACACCGCGACCCGCCTGTAGAGGCCAACTCGGGCTTCGATGTCGGCGATCCTATCTGCCGCCCCTTGCAGCACATCAACCAAAGTCGAGGCCCGGTCTTGGTCGAGATACAATTTCTCGAGTTCATCCCAGCGATTCGCCCTCACGTAAGCATCACGGAGGGTCCGCAACGCCTTGTCATGACCAGGTACAAGTCGAGCGATCTCGGACCACACCTGAATGGAGTCCACCGAGCTGCGAAGACGGTCCGCGTAAATTTGCCCCAACTCCGTCAGGAGTCCAACGGCCTCGTGCGCGGAGTCGAGCAATGCGAGTCGACGATGAAGCATCTCAGAACATTCGCTCCAACGGTTCTCCCGCTCGTACAGCCGCGACAACGATTCCAAGGCCACCAGAACGTCGCCATGATGAGCGAGTACTTGGTTCCAGTCGCTGATCGCCTCGCAACGATCCCCAAGTCGTTCCTCGGACAGGCGGGCCAGGTCAATTCGCAGCGGAAGTGCGTCATCGACATCTTGCCCGTCCAGCTCCTCTCTTCGCAGAGCGATTAGCGCTCGCCAATCGCGACGCTGCTCGTGGATCGTGGCCATCAATCGCCGTGCATCCGGATCTTGTGGACAAATCTTCAAGATCTCCGCGAGAGGCTCCAATGCGCGCTGCGGGTTGCCGAGATTCTCTACCCAAATCGCAGAGATCTTGTGGAGTAGCTCTCGCTGTCCCGCAACGTCGTCATCCTCACGGGCGGTCTCAAGCAGGTTCGTGTAGACCGCCAACAGATCATTCCAGCGGCTGCCTCGCACGAACGTCTCTGCAAGCGCCTCAAGGCTCGCCTGGTGCCGAGGATCAATATCCAAAATCCGTTGCAGTGTCGCCAACGCCATCGCGTCGAGTTTCAGCTCAGCCCGATACAACTCCGCAATAATCACCAGCTTGGCGATGCGAGACGATCGATTGTCATCCGTCGCAGTGCTCCGATCAAAGTCCTCTTTGAGCAGCTCCACCAACGCCGTCCATTTTCCGGCATCCCTATAGAGCCCTTCGAGATGGCCCACAGCACGCCGTTCCTCGCCGTCTTCGCGCAACACCGAACGCCACACCTCGATCGCCCGATCAGGGCTCCCAAGCCGAGTCCGAGCAAGCTCGGCCATCTCCTCGGCGATCTCGAAACGTGTCTCCGCATTCTTGGTCGCGCGTCTGGCCTGCACCAAGACCTGCATCAGCTGGCTGGCCGCCGAATCGGCCGAAAACAAGGCTCGATAATAGACGAGCACGTCCGGATCCGCGGCGACATTGCGACGTACCCTTCTAAAATAGGGTTCTGCAAGCCTTGCCTCACCTGACAATCGCCACACGGCCTCCCCCGCCAGTTTCGTCACGTCGTTTCCGCTGTCATCGCGGGGCGCCCGCTGGGCCGCGGCCTTGGCAGCATCGACGACCTCATCGCCCGCGGTTCCATCGACCAAAAGCCGAGCGAGCACTGCCGCCGCAGCCGACGCCGACGCCGGCTCGTTGCGCGCCATTTTTCGTAGACTCTGGATATCCTGCTCCCCGAGAGCCTCCGCCATGGAGTCGCGTTGGACCTCGTGGTCGTCAGGGGTGCGCAAGAACTGGAGAAGGTGTGTGCGGACGTCGGCCATAGGGAGTTCTGATCTCGACACCACACCCGACGCCCCATGAGGACGGTCCAGAGACTAGGCGGAGCGCGCGTGTCGGAGAGAGGAGAGGAAATGAAAGGTGAGGCGAAGACAATCGCTCGCAGGAGCCCTCAGAGGGTAGCTATTCCGTCGGCTCTTGTGTGTACTAAGTCGGCTCAATATGGCGCAATTGTCTCACCGTCCCGACCGGGTCGCCGTCAACATTGCAATGGCGACCGCCGCAGCACTCGACACATTGAGGGATCCGAGTGTTCCGCGCCCTTCGATCGTTGCCAAAAAATCGCAAACTTTGCGGGTGGACGGCCGCAGCCCCTTCTGCTCGCTACCGAGCACCAAGACCAATTTCTCAGGTCGGTCGCCCGCGAGGATTTCGTCGAAACTCTTGCCACCATCGACAATCGTCCCAACGACCCAATAACCCGCGGACTTTGTCTCTTCGATCGCCCGTCGCAAGTTCGTTACCCGCGCGATCGGCAGGCGTTCGCTACCGCCCGCCGAGGCTCGAATCGCCGCTGTCGAGAGTGGCGCGGCCCGATCTTGAGTCTGCACCACAGCGTCAGCACCAAAAAATTCAGCGCTACGAATGATCGCCCCGAAGTTGTGTGGATCCATCACTCCGTCGAGAACAACAAGTAGAGATGTCGACGCGCACCTCGCATCAATCGTCTGCAGCAGCTCGAGCAGGTCCCACTGCTTCGGAGGTCTAGCGACCGCGACAACTCCGCGCGCGAGACCGCGCCCCACCAAGTTCTCGAGTATCTCGCGCTCAACTGGCTCGATGAGAATCGGCGGATCACACGCACTTGCAAGTACGATCAGTGGCTCGATCCGCCGATCCTTTTCGACAAATAACCGAGATACGCGCGACGAATCTGCACGCAGAAGCTCGGTCACCGCGCGCTCCCCCGGTACGAGATGAGCATCGGCTGCCAGTCCCAGGAGCGAGCGTGGCCCCTCTCGGCCCGGTCCGCGCGCACGACGAGATCCACCCGTGCCGCTATTTCGTGGTGACTGAGACAAGGTGTCCTCCTCTTATGCGCATAACTCTCGATGTCGGAATCGGCGGCAAACCCGTCTTCTCCCATGCGTAGGAAAGGGCCTTCCAAACGAGCAATGCCTGATCGTCAGGCTCAGTGCCTTCTCGCTCCTTGTAGGTTTCAGCAAATCGAGACGACTCGCCATCCACGGCGGCGACTGGCGCGACATAGACGCCCTCGAGCGCCTCGTGACCGCGGCCTAGCGCCCTCGGACCCAGCGACTCCCCCGGGGTCAGCACCATGGTTTTCCCCTTTTTCAGGTCAACGCCCTGTGCGCGAATCTGGCGGACGATCAGCTCCACGCGGTGTATCGCGTCAGGAACGAGGACAGCAATACCGCTGCGCAATTCACTCGCCCACGGTCGAAGCATCGAGGCAAAGGTTGATTCCGATGTCGAATATTGATGATATTTCAACACGTTAACTCCAACTCTACTAGAATATTCTCGAATGATGCGTTCGGCTCTTTTCCCATATCCACTCTCGGGGCGAAAGACCAAAAGCGACAGCCCCGCGATTCGAGCGACGTCGACAAGAGCCTCGCATCGTTGGACCAAACTGGGCGCCATGCCCCGTACTTCGCCCCGGGCCTCTGAGGGAAGAATGATTCCTTCGGACCCCAACACCTGCGACGCCGCCCTCACATTTGCGCCTCCCATTGGGCCGATCACGCGATCGACCCCTTTGGCGGCCAAGGCGAAGGCCGAGCGCCTCGCCGACTCTGCGGTTGAACCACTATCGCGCCAGAGGACCTGCACATCAGAGTCAGCAGAGAGCGTTGTTACCGCAGATGTGGCCGCGGCGAGATGACGATCCGCAAACACGACGAGTTTTCCGGACCTTGGCAAGAGCAACCCAACCCGACGGGATGTGGGTCGACACTCGCCGATCCAATCCGGCAGAGCCCCGCCGACTTGAGATCCCGCAAACCCCGCGACACACCGAGCCGACTCGGCACTCTCCGTCTGATTCGTGAGCTCGATCAGCTCGCTCGGTGTGAGGCTCGCGGCCAAGGCTCGAGCTCTTTCCTGCGCGTATATCGCGCCCGATGAGCTGTCTGCGGAAATCGCTCGCCATCGTAAAAAAGCAAGCAAGGCAATTCTTGCGTCTCCTGCGCGATCCAACACTATGGCATTTGCTGCGATCATGGCCTCGGCAGATAGTTGGAGCTGAGCCGCGCGCCCATCTTCCTTTCGGATTCGATCAAGCGCAATAAGCGCTCTTTCGGGAAGTTCGGAGCGAATCTGGGCGCGAATCAAAATCCTAGCGAATGCCAGCCGCTCGTCGTCGAGCGTCGAAGACTCCGCCATTCGCGCAATCGCATGAGTCGCAATCTGAATCGCACCGGTGTCATCGCCGATCGACACCGCCCGCATGGTCTTTGCGTACATCGCGGCCAGCCGAAGTTTCAGTGTAGGATCACGGCTTAGGATCCTGTCTGCCGCATCATCAACAGCTTCCCCGAACGGGTCCTCAGCACGAGCAGCCTCCAACGCCTCCCAGTCCGCCCGGTAGTCTTGCGCGACTGGCCCGGGAGCGACCAAGGTCGGCCCCGCCCCTCGACAGCAACAAAGCGCAAAAAACGCCACAACAGCGATAGACCAACACGAACGCACACTGGAGCGCGACACGGCCGGGAGTCTACGGCATCCCGCGGTTCTTCGTTAGATACGCAGCACGGTTTATTACCGTGTCTTTGGTGATATACGAGGCCATGGCTGACCGGCGCACCGACGAAGTTCATGACCAAGGATTTGGGGAACAAAGCCGGTACATCGCGCACCTGGACCGTGGCTGGTCTCTGTTGGCGCGTGGCCAGTTTTCTGAGGCTCGCAATTCCGCCAACCACGCCCACCAAATCAACTCGGACGTCCCCGATGCATCGATGTTGCTCGCGGCGATCTCTGTGGAAGAAGGCGACCCCGAAGGCGCACTCGAATGGTACGATCGCGCTATTGACGCGGACTCAGACTGCATCGACGCCCATCTCGCGGCAATTCAGGTTCGCCTCTACGACATGCGCGATTTCGAGGGCGCACTGCTTCACGCAGAACGCGCTCTTGGACTTCCCGATGCGTACATGGCGGACCTTCTCGATCTTCATCTTTTTGTGCTTGAGGCTCTAATCGCCCAACGGTCTATGGAGCGGGCAAACGACCGACTCGGAGCCGTAACCGGACTGAATGACCTGCTGCAGATCCTGAAGAACGACCCCCCGGACGACCCCTCGCCTCAACTTATCGAGTTCACAGGGCCCCTTGATCCGGACGACGAGCTTGACGGCGAGACCGATGATGAGGACCGCGAGCGTCGGATGATGCGCTGCGTCGCGCTCGGGACTCGGAGTGCCCGAGTCTTTCTTGATCTCGGCCGCTCGGAGGATGCTCTTGGTCTCACCCGCGATCTCGTCCGGCATGTCCCCGACCAAGCGGATGCCTGGTACCTGCTCAATGAAGCCGAACATACCTGCGGAGATCACATCGCTGCGATCCGAGCGGCACTCGAGACCTATCGCCTAGATTCGCTGGCCAAGCTCCCTGCCTGGATGCCCGAGCTCGACGCGCTCCGCTCCATGGCGCTCAAACTGGTAAAATCGGTACCATCGCTCATCCTCGCTCCGGCCGCCGAGAATCCACAGCTCGCGGTCGTCGTCCACGAGAGCCCCGCTCTTGAGCTCATCCTTGAAGGCATCGATCCCAGGGTCGCAGTTGTCGCCTTGGGCGTGCGCGCGGACATTGACGGCTCTGAGGAAAAGGCTCAACCGACCCTCACCGGAGTTGCTATTTACCGACAGAATCTGGCTCGTTTCGCCGCGTCGGAAGAGACGCTCGAACACGAACTTCATGTCGGAATTCTGGACGAGCTCAGCACATATCTCGGTATGGATAACAATCAGCGAGAGGCACTCGGCCTGGTTCCCAGTTCCGCATCTCCCTCAGACTAACATTTTCATTTCGGTCTATCGACGGCGAAATGGCGACAGTATCGCCATTTCCTGGGTACGTCGTGCATCCGCCCTGTCGAGCACAAGATTGTTCTCATCGAGTCTCAAACTGAGAACTTGGGCAAGCTTGTAGAGAAATTTGCTCGCAAGAGCAGGATCCGTCTGCAACAGCGACGAAAAGGCCCGGCGATGCAACACCAAAAGCCGGCAATCGATCTTTGCGGTCACCGTTGCGCTTCTTGGCCGGCTGTTTAGCAATGCCATTTCCCCGAAATGTTCACCAGCCCCCACCATCGTCACAGCTTGCTCGCGCCGGGTTACGACCAACTCGCCGTCAACCACCACAAAGAGCCCGTCGCTGAACTCACCTTCTCGAATGACCTCATCTCCGGCTGAAAACGAGATTGAATCAAAGGCATTGAACACCCGCACAAGCTCGCCCATGCTCATGTCCATAAAGAGTGTGATGTGCCGGAGCGTGCTGATATCATTACACACCGCATTTTTTCGGGTCTGCGCGACCGTGTCGGCCGTGTCCTCGCCACGGACGACGAGGGCGCTGATGTTGTCTCGGCCACCGCGATCGTTCGCGCTGTCGACCAGCGCCTCAACGATCTTCGCCACCCCAATCGCCTGACTCAAGCGACCTCGCAGCTCTTCCAGGTTCCCAAAATAGTTATAGAGACCATCCGAGCACAACAAAAACACATCCCCAGGAACGAAGTCGACGGCCAATGTATCGACCCGTACCGCGGCTTGAATCCCAACCGCTCGGGTTACCCTATCGGCAAAGGGACTCTTTGCCGCATCCTCGGCACCCATCATCCCGTGGCGAATGGCATCATTCCGAAAAGTGTGGTCCTCAGAGAGCTGATACATACGTCCATCCCGTTGCATATACAGACGGCTGTCGCCGACATGGGCCATGATCGCCATCGATCCGCACGTCGAGGGGAGGCACAGCAAGACCGTACAGGTCGTGCCCATCCCGTGGCTTCCGCGATCTGAAGTTGCGAGAGCGTAGACCGTTGACGATGCGGCCTCGACCGCCCCCCTTAGCGCTCGGGTCAAGGTATCCACCTGCTCCTGCGAGCCATCGAAGTCAGCGATTGTGGCGGAATGCTCCCCCATTCGCTCACGAATGGTCTCGACCGCCAGCGTCGACGCAACGTCTCCGGCCGCGTGCCCCCCCATGCCATCACATACTGCGTAGAGGCCAAACCCCGCGCCACAAAGTATGGCATCTTCGTTTTGGCTCCGCTTGCAACCTACGTCCGTTCGTCCGAAGGCTTGAATGTCCATTGTGCGACGATCGTCGCACTCACGGCGTCGATTGTCACGCTCGCCTCCAAGGGGTTTCATTTTTGTGGTTGACGGCCCTCTTCGGGCTCGATGCGGCGGCTCAGACCAGGCGGGCAACCGGTTCGCCGAACAACCGCTCTAGGGAGAGGAAGAGAGAATCATCCGCACGCACCTTAAATTGATCGCCAAACACAACATTTGTGCTGTAGCGCCCTTTTTTGGTCACCTGCATCTCCATCGTGCAGCTTCCCGAATGGTCTGCAACAAGATGTTTGAGCGCAAGTATTCTTTCGTCGGTAAGCATCTCGAGTCGAATCTGCAACAACACCCCCTCAGTCCGTTCCTCTCGAACCTCGGCGATCACTTCCACTCGATCGAGCAAGATCTTAAATTGCGAGACGTCTCCCGCATCCGAAAGCTCCGCCTCGAGTGTTCCAGTGCAAAACACGGGTTCGTCCCCCATGCTCAATAAAATCTCCCCAAGGGTCTTTCCCTTCTCAACATCGACGACCGATGCATAGGCACCTGGAAAACACACACATTCCACGCGCCCGTACTGGTCCTCCAGCTGAAAGAACCCCATTGGCCCCTTGCCACTTTTGGTCTGCACCTCCCGCATCTCGGTGATCACCCCTCCCACCGTCACCGGAGGCTTCTTGTTTTTCTTTCCCCAGGCCCCTTTTTCACGGATCACGGCGTGGTCGATGCGAAGCCCTCCCACGTTTGCAGTCGCATGTTTTTCGATGTCTTGCTGGTAGCGATCCAAGGGATGCCCCGTGAGATAGAACCCGATCGACTCCCGCTCAAGGTGTAAGCGATGCTTTGGATTCCATGGTGCACATCGAGGGTAGGCCTCGTGATAGACGGTTTCCGGGGTCGCTAGGGTGTCGAAGAGACTTGCCTGGCCGCTCTCTCGATCTCGTTGGGCGCTCTGTCCCTGGTCGGCAGCGCTTTCGATCGCCGCGAACACCTCTTCTCGTGCCTTGCCTTCGGAAATACCGTCGAGGGCTCCGGCACAAACGAGACTCTCAAGCGTCCTCTTGTTGACGCGTTTGGTGTCGACGCGGCGACACATCTCAAAAATATTATTGTAGGCCCCCTCACTTTTCCGCGCAGCGAGAATGGATTCAACGGCGTTGCCACCGACGTTTCGAACGCCACCGAGACCAAAACGTATGGCCTGACTGCCGTCGTCTCGGACCACAACACCGAAATTTGAGATCGATTCGTTGACGCAGGGCGCCAGTACGGTGATCCCCATTGAGCGTGCCTCAGCGATGAATTTAACGACATTCTCGCTTTTGTCTTTGTCGCAACTCATGAGCGCTGCCATAAATGCCACGGGGTAGTGACACTTCAAGAACGCCGTTTGGTAGGTGATCAAGCCGTAGGCTGCGGAGTGCGATTTATTAAATCCATAGCCCGCGAACTTATCGATGAGATCGAAAATTTCATTCGATTTTTTAGTAGAAATTTCCGCGTTTGTGGTGCATCCCTGCTCAAAGAGTTTTCTCTGACGGTCCATCTCCGCCTGCTTCTTTTTCCCCATCGCCCGCCGCATCATATCTGCCGCGCCCAACGAGAACCCCGCGAGCACCTGGGCCGCCTGCATCACTTGTTCTTGGTAAACAAAGACGCCGTAGGTCTCCTGCAAGACGGTCGTCAATAGATTATGCGGATACTCTATCTCTCGACGCCCATGTTTGCATTCGATGAATTGATCGACCATTCCGCCCTCAAGCGGACCTGGTCGATAGAGCGCCACTGCGGCGATGATGTCTTCAAAGCAGTCGGGCTTGAGTTTCTTGAGCAAGTCCTTAAATCCGCTGGACTCAAGTTGAAAGACGCCCGTCGTATCACCACGCGAGACCATCTCGAACACACGAACATCGTCGAGCGGAATCGACTCAAGCTCGAACGCCCCGTCGACAAACCCCGCCAGTTGCTCCTCTGCAGGTAAAGATCGGATCAAATCCACCGCCGTTTGAATCACGGTGAGCGTCTTCAGACCCAGAAAATCAAATTTCACAAGCCCCGCCTGCTCGACGTCGGACATCGTGTACTGGGTCACGATTTTTCCGTCAGCCTTGAAACACGGCACGTGTTCCCACAAGGGACGGTTGCCAATTACGATGCCAGCAGCATGCATCCCCGCGTGGCGATTCAGACCTTCCAGCGAACAGCCAATTTCAAGAATTTTCTTGGTTTGTGGGCTCACCTCGGCTCGTCGACGAAGTCCTGAAGCCGCTTCCGCGATGGCAATATCACCATCCAGCCTTCCCTTCAGGGCCGGGTTTGCCTTCACTTTCTTGCGAAGCTCATCGGGGTCCCTCAGACACATCGAGAGCGTAACCTTCGGCCCCTCGGGAATGCTCTTAGCGATGTCATTGGCCTCGGAGATAGGTACCCCCATGACCCGACACACATCCCGCAACAGGCCTCGGGCTTTAAGACTATGGAACGTCGCTATCTGACCAACTTTGTCCTCGCCATAACGTCCCGTCACATATTGAATCACCTCTTGCCGGCGATCCATACAGAAATCGATATCGAAATCTGGCATACTTACGCGTTCAGGATTTAGAAATCGCTCGAAAAGAAGATTGTATTGTAACGGATCGAGGTCTGTAATTTTTAGGCTGTAGGCAACGAGGCTTCCGGCCCCTGACCCGCGTCCCGGCCCGACCGGAATCCCGCGGCCTCTCGCTTCACGAATGAAGTCCCAAACAATCAAGAAATACCCAGGGAACTTCATCGAAATAATGATATTGAGCTCGTGTTCGAGCCGCTGCCGATACGCGTCGGGATCAAACACGATTCCTCGGGCTGAAAACTCTCGAAAACGTTCTTCTAGGCCCTTGGAAACAACCGTGCGCAGATACGTTGGAAGGTCGTCCTCCACCCCTGGAGGCAGCGTAAAATTTGGAAGTTCGGGGTTTCCCAGTTTCAGCTCGACGTTACACATCGAGGCGATACGGCCGGCATTTTCCATCGCATCCGGAAACTGGCCAAAATACCCCCACATCTGCTCCTCAGTCTTGATGTAAAACTCTTCGCAGTCATGGCGCAGGCGCTTTGGGTCATCAAAGGTCTTGCCCATTCCCATGCACATCAAGATCTCGTGCGCATGCGCCTCGTGCTGGTCGACATAGTGACAATCATTGGTCGCCACAAGCGGCACGTCTAGATCTCGGCCGAACTGAGCCAATTTCGCATTTAGAGTCTCCTGAGCGGCCATCCGATTCGGCTGAAGTTCAAGAAAGTAGTCGCCCGGTGCAAATATATCTTTATATTCAAGAATGGTATCGCGAGCCTTGTCGGTGTCTCCATCACCGATGATTCTTGAGATATGGCCGCCGAGGCAGGCAGACAGACCAATAAGCCCTTCACTGTGCTCCCGCAACATCTGCCGATCGATGCGCGGCTTGTAATAGAATCCCCGGAGGTGCCCGAAACTCACCAGACGTTGTAGATTTTGGTATCCAATCTCGTTCTTTGCCAGCAAGACGATGTGAAACGCCTTGCGATCGGTCTTGGCAGCTGCATCCCCATCGGCGACGTAGGCTTCACACCCAAAAATCGGCTTCACACCATGTTTCTTCGCTTCCTGATAAAATTGGACAGCCCCAAACATGTTGCCATGATCGGTCACAGCGACCGACTTCATGCCGCGCTCACGAATTGTGGGGTACAGATCTTTTGTGCGAATCGCACCGTCCAGTAGCGAATACTGGGAGTGTAAATGCAGGTGAGCGAAATCGGAGGTCCCGGAGAGGTCGCCCGTCTGGTCGGTGGCCATGGTCCAGGAATACCCTGCCTCGGGTTGGGGGGTTAGAGCTCTGGGCCTCCCTCGATTGCCCGACATCGACACCAGTGACCAGAGGCAAGGCTTTACCACCGGGGTGAAAACTAGCCCAAACCTCAAGGCGGGGATCTCTTCCACTTGCCTGGGGGCCGCGGCGGCTCTTGCGCGGAGGCCAAGTCCAATCCTCGGCGCGTATACTCGGGAGGTGAGCCCTCGACTCCTGCGAGCTGTGCCAAAAGCTGCGGGGCGCCCTTCGCTCAAAATCGCGGCATTGAGCTTGCTCTTGGGATGCCCGTCCGGCCCGGATTCCGAACGCCAGTACACCGAGGCTCGAGCCCATTCGCGTCCCAAGGTTTCGTCCCCAACGCCGGCCCGGATAGTCGTGCTTCCGCTCAAAAATGAGACGATCACCCTCGATCCTGCCGGAGCCAGCAATGCGGCCTCTCGACAGCTCGTCGGACAGCTCTACGAGACGCTCTTGGACTGGAGCACCGACGAGATGCACCTCCAAGACCTGGTTCCCGAACTCCTAGCGAGGCAGCCACTGTGGAGTGCAGACGGCCGTGATGTCCACTTTCAACTGAGACTGCCATCGGACCCACAGGCTCCCCGATTCTCTAGCGATCGCTGTTTCGCGAGGGGAGTCGGGCGCTCCATCGTCGCCTCCGATGTCCGCAACTCCTGGCAACGCCTCGCGGATCACCCCCAAGGAAGGGCCCTCTTGAGGGGACGAATCGAGGGCTGGGACGCGTGGGCCGACGACCATACCAGGCCCGCACCCCAGATCATCGTTGATGATGCCGCGGGTACCGTCGACATCCAACTCACCCGACCACAACGCGACTTTGAGAGTCTGCTCGCAAATCCCCAACTGGCAGTGGTTCCGGCGGAATGTGTCCGCCACTACGACGGCAGCGGCCCCGATAGGCCTGCGTTTCGCAACCACCCTGTGGGATCCGGCCCCTTTCGGCTCGACCACGCCCACAGCACCCCCCGTATATTCACCCTTCTCCGCGCCGAGGACCGCGGCCTCGCAGTCCGGGCGGGGCTCGCCACCGTCACTCTCAGTATCGTCGCCGCAGCAAACACCCGGCTGCTACAGTTCCAAGCCGGTGATCTCGCCCTATTTTACCCTGAAGGAGAGCAGCTCCAAAGACTCGTGACCTCGCCGACGCAGCCTACACTGCGTCCTGGGCTCGTCCCTGAGCACAGTCAGCTTCGTCGCTTCTCCGAACCAAAGGTCAACGTCCTGCTCTTCGTGATGAAAGACCCAGGGTTGGCGACGGATCCAGATCTCAGACGCGCCCTCTCACTCGCCTTCGATGGGCCGAGATACAACAACATCATTCGCACGATCTACGCCGGACAAGCAGCCGGCCGACTCTTGCCCCCGGGGATCGGCGGAAGTCATGGGGAGTTCATCCACCCTTTCGCCCCCGCGATCCCCGACCTGCCCCGCGCGCAGGCGCTGCTTCGAGGTCGCAGCGAGAGGATTCCTCTGCGCTACGCGACAACCGCCACAGCCCTCGCCGATTCGGAAATCGCTATCCTTCGCAACGCCTACGCACCCCTCGGGGTCGAGTTGCAGGCGATTCGAGACAACAACTACTTCTCGCGGATCACCCAAAAAGGAAGTTCGATTCAGGCTTTCTCTGTGCTCATCGAGGCCGATCATTTTGACCCGCTCACCTTTTTTGAAAATTTCACATGTGAAGGCGCGCTGCACCCCTTTATTCAATATTGCGACCGGGACTACGATTCGCTAGTCGAGCAGCTCTCCGCGACTCCCCCGGCGGTGGATACCAAGTCGCTAATTCTCGCTCTCGAACGTCGGCTCGGAGAAACAACCCCCATGCGTCCTATTGAATATCCGGTGCTGTGGCAGCTCTCGCAGCCCTGGCTCACAGGCATCCTTCGCCATCCGATCTCCGGACTGCGGATAGAGCGCCTTCGCGTCGAGCCGTCTCTTTCAGGCCGAGAGCGCTTCGAGGCGGTCAATCACGCTTCAATTGGCGCAAAAGACGAGTTCTAGGCGGACTGCGCTGGACTTTTCCCCTTCTGTTCCCTACGGTCCGCGGCCAAATGCAACGCACATTTGCCGCTATCAAGCCCGATGCTGTCGCCGCCGGTCATCAGGGCGCTATCCTTGCCGCCATACAAGAGTCTGGCCTGAAGATCGTCGCCGCAAAGACTATCCGCCTCAGTCGCATGCAGGCAGAGGGTTTTTATCACGTGCACAGTGAGCGCCCATTCTTCGGCGACCTGGTTAAGTTCATGACCGAGGGCGCAATTCTTGCTCTCGTTCTCGAGGGTGAAAATGCGATTCCCCGCTGGCGGGAACTCATGGGACCCACCAACGCCAAAGAAGCCCCAAAGACCACGCTCCGTGGCCGTTTCGGAACCGACATCGAGCGCAACGCGACCCACGGATCCGATGCCGAAGACACCGCAGCCTTCGAAATCGGCTATTTTTTCAACGGCCTTGAACTGGCCGGAGTCTGAGCAAAACTAAAGGGCCCCCACACGGGCCCTTTTTTCACCTCGCCACGACCACCATCATTCGACGAGAAGCCCGCGCACACTCATGAGCAGCCTCGTCTCCATTCGGCCACCGCGCGGGCCGATCCCCAAGAACCCAAAGACCAACCTGCGTGGGCTCACCTTCGAAGCGCTGGGTGCATTCTTGAGTCGGCGACTGCGCTCCCCAAAATATCGTGTAGAGCAGGTCTTCGCCTGGGTCCACGTTAAGGGGGCAACGCGGTTCGCGTCGATGACCGACATTCCGCAGCGCGACCGGGAAATTTTGGAGAGTTGCGCATCGCTTGAGTCTTTATCGCTCGACATCGTCCAACGCTCCAATGAAGACGGCACACGCAAGCTGCGACTGCTGACCTCTGACGGCCTGTCGCTCGAGAGCGTGCTCATTCCCAACGACGAGCGCGGGCTTACGCAATGCATAAGCTCGCAGATCGGATGTGCCCTCACCTGTCAGTTTTGTGCAACCGCCAAGCTCGGTTTCGAGCGGAACCTCCACGCATGGGAGATCGTTGACCAAGTTCGACAGGCTCGGCGCCTACTCGCTGACGAGGCCCAACTCGACGGCGGAACCTGGGCACCGCGGATCACCAATCTGGTCTACATGGGGATGGGCGAGCCTCTTCACAACTTCAATCACGTACGCGATTCACTATCTATACTTACAGACCCCCACGGCACGCCCCTGGCCAAGCGCCGAATTACCCTCTCGAGCGCCGGTCTAGTGCCCGCAATCCAACGCTTTGTAGACGATGGTCTTGCAGATGATTTTGGTCTAGCGATCAGCCTCAACGCCACAATAGACGCGGTGAGAGAGACGATCATGCCGATCAATCGCCGCTGGAATATAGATGCTCTTCTTGAGGTCTTGCGATCAGTTCCCACAAAGAATCGACCCTTGACCTTCGAATACGTTTTGCTTGCCGGGATCAACGACAGCGACTCGGATGCAAAACGCCTGATCCGGCTTATCCATGGGCTGCGCTGCCATATTAATCTAATTCCGTTCAACGAAAATCCCCACTCGGATTTTCGGGCGCCGACCCGTGAGCGCATCGAAGGGTTCACCGCCATCTTGCGCCGTAGCCGCACGCCTTGCTATCTCCGCCAGCCCCGTGGCCGAGACATCGACGCGGCCTGCGGGCAGCTGGCGTTGAAAAAAACCTAGGCCCGCAGCCCGCGAACACGGGCATGGCAAGATCTCCGTCGGCGCGATAACGTGCCGCCACAATGCTCGCCTTCGTCGTCTCTGCGCTACTTTCGCTCTCGGCCCCTGCCCCACAAGACGTCATCGACGGCAGGTCCAGCAAGAACGAGAGCTATGAGCGGCATCTGGAGGCGGTCACCCTCGCTATTTCGCAGGTCGATGATGGCGACAATCTGGCAATTTCGGCGCTTCGAAATGCCCTTTCGGACCTAAGTGAAGTTCGCCGACAGCTCGCTCATGACCGCGCAGGCCAACGGCTGCGCCTCGGTGGACGGCTCACCCTCGTGCGTGCCTTGCTGGCCAAAGGCAGCCGCACGGAAGCGCAACAACTGCTCGATGAGGCCCTACGAACTTGGCGAGAACAACCGATTCGGGCCGAAGAATATGGCCCAAGAGTCGCGGATTTTCATGCGCAGCGAAGACGGGACCTCACCGAAGGCTCACATGGCACTCTAGAGATCGTCTGCGAGCGCCCATGCCGGGTTTACATCAACGAAGTCGAAGGCGGACAAGTCTATAACGCTATCGCCGTCGGTCCGTACCGGCTTCGCATCGAAGACGTCAACCACCACGAGCACGCTTCTTATCAGGTTAAAATCGAGATCCAGTCACACCCTGTGACGACTACAATTCGCTATCCGGCGCAGCGAACGTTGCATTTGCCCTCCAGAATCATCTCAAATTCGCCAGCCGTCGGCCCCGCCGCAACTTTCGGAGGCGTGCAGGATCCTGACACCGTTTTTAAAAATGCCAGAAGAATTAGTCCGCAGTGGCTCGAGGTCGCTGGCCTCGTCGTCGGATGCGGTTCAAGCGCAGTCGGGCTACTGCTTCTCGGCATGAATGATCGGTGTTACGGCGGGGGCACTGCAACAGGCCCCAAGGCATGCCCGCGGGTCTACCAGACCGTAAATGGAGGGATCATCGCCCTAAGCGCCGGACTTTCATCAATTGTAATATTCACATTTTTGCTTGCTTTAAATAATCGAGATAATCGGATAAAGTTCAAGCGTGTGAGCTTGCACGGCAACGCGGTGCGATTTTAGCGCCTTGGCTATGGTCGGCTATTTTGGCGGTCTGGGGGTGACTTCTTCAGGAAACCAGCGCATAGTCGGGACAGTGTGAGAGACCTCATTTTCGCAACACTCGCGGAAGCACCAACTCTCACATTACTATATCTCTAGCGAAAACCGGGCGGTTCGATAAACGGACGAAACGCCCAACAAACCAAGACGACGAGGGTACTGCTTTGAAGAAATTTCGATTCCTTTCCATTCTCATGTTCAGCGGCTCCATGGCGCTTGTGGGTTGTGACAAAAACGATAAAGGCGACGGCAATACTTCCGGCGACGGCGACGGCGACGGCGACGGCGACGGCGACGGCGACGGCGACGGCGACGGCGACGGCGACGGCGACGGCTTCGTTGGAGGCGCCGCTGATGCCGGTCCCGCAGCTTCCACCTGCGATCCGTGGTTGCAAGACTGCGCCGACGGAGAAAAGTGCGTAGCCTATGCCAGCTCTGGGGGCACCTGGGACGCAAACAAATGCGTGGTGGTAGCCGGGGACAAGACGGCAGGCGATGCCTGCAAGTACGACGGAACTGTCGCGTCCACGGACGACTGTGACGCGGGCAGCTGGTGCTGGGATGTCAACCCAGACGACGAAGGCGTCTGCGCGGAGTTCTGTACCGGCAATGCAAACAACCCGGTTTGCCCGGCCGCGAATGAGTGCTCGATCGCCAACAAAGGCTCGATCACTCTCTGCCTGACCAGCTGCGATCCGCTTCAACAGGACTGTGTGGATGGCAAGGGCTGCTACTGGGAAGGTGGAGCCTTCGTTTGCGCGAGTGCCGGAGATGTCGCCGAGGCGGCATCCTGCGGATTCATCAACGACTGCCTTCCAGGCAACTACTGTGCCGATAAAACAGCACTTTCAGCATGCGACGGCGCCTCATGCTGCGCGGGTTGGTGTGATGCTGGCGACTCCGCGGCGACCTGTGCGGTCACCGACACGGAGTGCACCAAGTTCTTCGACGACGGCATGGCCCCTCCGGGATTCGAAGACGTAGGTCTCTGCCTCGCACCGGGCAACTAGACCGAACGCCAATAATTTCCACACGATCGGCGTGGGGATCGAAAGGGAGCGCCTACCAGCGCTCCCTTTTTTGTTCGTAGTCGCCAACCGACGGGCCTGTTTACGGAAGCAGACGCCGGGTAGCGAACCATGCTCCCCTCACATGTGATGTTCAACACATCAATTCTCCATAGAAAGCGGTTTACTCGCCGACAGTGCGGTGATTTTCCGCCGAACACGCGGAAACGAATTACCATGCTGCAAAATAAAATTTTTCTCTTCGTTCCCCTCACGCTCATGCTCATGCTCGGTTGTGGGAGTGAATCACGCTCCGGCGCGGATGGAGGTCTCAATCCCCCCGGGAACAATGGGAACAACGGAAACGAAACGAGCGACAACACCAACGGCAGCGGCGATGGCAACGGCGACGGCGACGGCGACGGCGACGGCGACGATCGCGGAATCCGGCTCGATCTCGGCGAAATTCCAGACAGCACAGGCAACGGCGACGGTGAAGAGCTCATCGGGAACGATTTCAGTTTTATTTGGATTGCAAATTCCGAACAAGGCACAGTCTCAAAAATCAACACCCGTACAGGTGTCGAAGAGGGACGCTACTGGACCCATCCTTCTCAGAGCCCCACCTCGGACCCCTCTCGTACCTCGGTGAACTTGCTCGGAGACGTCGCCGTTTCCAACCGTGGCCGGGCCAGCACCACCGCGATCGCTGCAATCAACGAACGCTGCAAAGACGCCAACAACAACGGAACGATCGACACATCGCAGGGCGCCAACAATATCCTCGACTGGGGATCCGATGAATGCGTGCTCTGGCACCATCCTTTCACCGATGCTTCATCCGACGGGTCCTTTGGACCGCGCCCAACACAATGGGAAGGAGGGACAAATCCCGACGATCCTCAGACCGTCGATCAGAACCCTCGAGTGTGGATCGGCTACGGCGACTCGAACGGCGGTGCTCAATTTGTCCGACTCGATGGTGCCACCGGAACCGAGCTCGACCGAGCTTCGATTCAAAACTGGACAGCGACCATGGGGCCCTACGGAGGCGTGGTTAACGCGGACGGAGATCTTTGGACAATCGGCATGATCGCCGACAATCTCTATTTTATCGACGCAGAGACCCTCGAAGTCACCAATCACGGAAGCCCGGGGATTGCCCTCTATGGGCTCGCCATCGATGCAGATGGCAACCCTTGGATCGCCGGGATCGATGGTCTCGCTGCGGTATTTGACGCTGAGACAAGGGACTGGACGACCATCGCCGTCCCCTCAGCAGGAAGCCTTCGTGGAATTCAGATCGACCGAAATGGCCGAGCGTGGGCCGCTGCAAATACTCCATGCGGTCTCATCGAGTTCGACGTCGCTAGCCGCTCGGCCGTAGGCTCTATCCACCCCCTTCCAGGTTGTATCACTCCTGTCGGTGTCAGCATCGACATCGACGGCTATGTCTGGTCTCCCGACCGTGACAACGACACCGCCTACAAATTCAACCCGGACACCCACGAAATGGAACTGCAAGTGACGGGTCTAGTCACCCCCTACACGTATTCTGATATGACAGGAGGGGGACTCGCGCTTGTGGTTAACCCACCACCGCAAGGATAACCGGGACACCGCGGCCGCAACTAGAACCACATTGCCGGTTCCAACACTTTGTTGTGATCCAGACCGCCACACGCGACTCTAACGGGTGCTCCATGCCATCGCGCACACAAATTCCCCTCATCCGCTGCCTAGCATCCACCACGTTGGGTTTGTGCCGGCGCTCGCGGTCGCATCACCATCTTCCAACGACATTCAGGGCGCTCCCACAGCCGCCCGCTCCACCGACCTTGGTCTTCTTGCGGGAGACCGAGAAGGAATCACATATACAGCGGTCGCCGGAGCCAGCAGCTTCACCGTCGTCAACACCGACAACTCCAAGATTGTCATCCAAGTTCCCGGGCCAATTCGTGCGCTGCACATCGCCAACGATCGCCTCTATATCGGGTGTGAAACGGGTCAGCTGGTAGTTTTTTTACTTACTGGCCTCCTTGCCAAACAACCGGCCTTGGTGGCAGAGCATCAATATCCACACCCGATCCATATGATCGGAGAACAAAATGGAGAAATTGTTGTCTCAGGAGCACCCGCGCGACCCCCTTCCGCAAGCGAGAGCAAGCCCAAGGCCGCCCCCCCCCCCCCCCCCCGAACCCCCACCCCCCCCCACCCCCCCCCCCCCCCCCCCCCCCCCCCCCCCCCCCCCCC
>CAYTFJ010000018.1:45039-59084 GCA_964437075.1 uncultured Nannocystaceae bacterium | reverse complement strand
GATGGCGATGGCGATGGCGATGGCGATGGCGATGGGGCTAGTGAATGCCCGTGCAGTGGGTACGAACTTTGCGTCAACGAGATGTGTGTTCCCGCCGTGCAGGTCGTCTATCTAAACTTCGACAGTGAAGGCGATTTCTCCTACGATGGCGGTAGCGACGCAATTTCGGATGCCACTCAAAACATTCAGGTGTTGGTGCCGGAACTCACGGGGGCAGACATCGCGGGGTTCCGGGGCGACGATGTTCGTCGAGCCGAGATTCTAGCAGGCGTGCGAGCGGACTTCTCCAAGTACCGTGTGGTTGTTGTCGACCAGAGACCTGTGGCGATTGACTATGGGATGGTGATGTTTGCCGAGGACCCAGATGGCGATGAGAATTCGATAGGATGGTCGATGGTCGACTGCGGAGATCAAGATAAAAAAGATATTAGTATCGTGTACTTTAATCTAATTACCATGACGGCTCAGCAACAGATTAATGTGACGAGTCGTCTGATCGCAAAGTGGGCAGGGGCAGAGTCGCTTAGCGACGATGACAAAAATGAAGACGATCTAATGTATTCGTATTTGAATTCGAATGATGCGGTGTTTGTTGATGAGTGCCGGCCCCTCTTTGACGGTGGCGACAGCAGTTGCACGTTTAACCATGGACTTTTTTGCAGCGACGATGGCACTCAGAACAGTGAGGCAGAACTGCGGGCCGCGTGGGGCTAGAATCCTCGTCGATCGAAGAACAAATCTCTCGATCGAGTGGCGGGGTGAAGCTGGCGTGGGTCGCTAAACTATGTGGAAGATTTGTTTCCGCCTGATCGGGCGCCGACTTTTTAGGAACATCGGACAAACGCGATCCGGTAGGATCGCGTTTGTCCGATGGGAAAATTCTCGGCCTTCGAGGATTTGGTAAGGTAGGCTGCGGGCATGAGTCGGCCAACGCACTTGTTTTTTGTCTCGGTTTTCATCCCGGTGCTTGCTCTGTTGGCATCAAGTTGTGCGGAGCCCAGGCCGCCGCGCGCCTATGAGTGCCACGGTCCTGATTGCGGTTTCACCTGCCCTGATGACGGCTATTGTCCTGAGGTCGACTGCAGCAGTTCAGGAAATTGCGATGCGGAATGTCCTGGATCAGCGGAGTGTTTTCTACTGAACTGCCAAGACAGTGGTTACTGCGATCTTCAGTGTTCCTCTGACGTGCTTTGTCAAAACGTCGATTGCAGCAATTCAGGAAGCTGCGACGTGGCTTGCACGGGGAGCTCGAATTGCCCTCATATTCGCTGCGTCGGGACGGGCGAGTGCGACGTGGAATGCAGTGGCGACGTGGACTGCGGCGTCAACTGCACTGGAGCAGGCAGCTGCTGGAGCGCTTGCACAGGGAGCAGTCGATGCCTGCTCGACTGCTCGGAATCGAACGACTGTGGTTTCTCCGAATGTGGAGAGTGGGGGGAAATGTCCTGCCCAGACGGCGTGATCGTCTGCAATCGAGAGTGCCCAACTTGCGGAGATGGAATGTGTGAGCGGGTCGCCGGAGAGCAGTGCAAGACTTGCTCCGAAGACTGCGGTGAGTGCGGCTGAGCGCGAGGAGATCAGGCAAGGACCTCCCCCCCCCTCCCCCAAAAAAAGCCACTGCGACGGCGGTCGCTCGAGCGTCTGCGCCGCCCGCATTCTTCCGCTGAGGCCGATGAATCATCGGAGTCTGTCGGTGGCCTCAGAGCTTCGCACCCGCCGGATGATTGATGACGGCGAGGGGGGGGAATTGTTGCACTAGAGTGGTTCCCAGTTTGCGGAGAGCCTGAGCATTGTGCATGTGAACTTCAAGAGGGCGACGAAGTTCCTTGCCTTCTTCTCGTCGCGGGCTCCGAGCGTGAGAAACTCGCTTCAATCGGCGGAAGAAAACCTAGACTCGATAGGGAATGTCGGACATGCGTCGGTTTAGCTTGAGGAGGTGCCGCTTTCCGGAGCCGTCGGGGCCGATGACTGGTTTCATGCCGCTCTTCTGTTTCGGGTCAGGGGGCAGCCGTTCACCACCGCGCCTCGATTTTCTTCCATTCATTGTCTGTCAGGCATGTCTGCGCGCCTTGGCCTTTGGTCACGATGCGAGTCTGCGCACGACCACCGATGCTCACCGATAGCGAGCACTACGATCTTGGATCGCCGAGTTGGGGATACCTCCTAGTGTGCGACTCGGTCGAGGATTGAAGCGAGTTTTTTTGAAGCGCTCTGGCTGTCGAGACCTGTGTCGGGGCGAGCGATACACTGTTGTGGACCCCCACGAATTGCGATTTCCATCGCGTCGGCGATGCCTCGGCTGTCGAGGCGTCCACGTTGATACGCGCCGGGGAGGGCGGCCGTCATCTCGATCAACTCCGGCGTATCGCCAACCACAAGAATAGGGCGCTCGGTCGTTGCGTAGTCAAAGAATTTGGCAGGGATTCGTTGTTTGGTGTCGTTGCTCAACGAGATAAGAAGATCGGAGGCCGCCATAAACGATCCAGCCTCGAGGTAGGGCACAAAAGGGTGAGACTTCAGCATACCGATGACCCCGAGCTTTTCAGCCCGGTCTTTGACGTCTTGCGGGCATTCGCCTGAGATGAGTAGTTGAGCCTGATCGCCGTCGATTCCCCGTTTTTTTAGCTCTCCGAGAGCATCGATAAGAGAGTGGCCCTCAACGAAGCGGCGAAAGTTGCCGAAAAACAGCATCGTGAACTGGGCGGAGCGCGGGTAGTGGCCGTTGCCGATGAGATCGCGGTCTCCATGATTGCGAATGACCGAAAATCGATCGCTTGGCATGTCCACGTAGTGGTCGACATAGTCACGGAGAGCTGTTTCGGTGTTGAGAACGATGGCACTGGCGGCTTCGAAGGACCAGCGTTCTAGGCGGTCGACGATAGCGCGTTGCAAGGAGCGTCTGCGTGGGCGTCGTAGACTGCACAGCGCCCAGGGGTCGCGCAGATCCTGGACCAGCGGAAGGCCGGTCTCGCGTGCGAGTTTTGCTCCGACCAGCATCGCGGCGTAGGGATCTGCATTGACGACGATCGCCTCGATAGGGTGATTCTTGATGATCTTCCGCGCGGCACGAAGGGCGTGAGGAATGTCGAGAGAATGCTCGCCGAGCGGGAGAAATTCGGGGTCGGGGATCCACGAGGGAGGCAAGCTCTTTTCGATTCGCTTTAGCAGCCCGAGTTGGGAGCGAGGGGCATCCTGCCCTGCATCGGCTTTGGGGTCGCGTGCGTCGAGGCGGCGTTTATGGGCAGAAGATCGGCGGCCGTAGTCCCAGAAAATCTTGGTATCGGCGGGAATCGAGTTCAGAAGATCGGTGTTGATGCCGGTATCGCTAGGGAGGTCACAAAGCACGATAGGTTTCCAGCCGTGGCGGGGAAGATGCCGGGAGAACTTGAGTGGCCGCAGCGCACCGACCCGGGACATGGGCGGAAAATAGGGAGAGATGTACAAAAAATGGCGCGCGGTCATGGGCGGTGCATCAGCGTTGCCTGTCACGAACGCCGTTTGCAAGCTCGGTCCGCGTTCTGGGGACCCCGTTGCGCGATCATCGACAAACTCGCGGAGACGCAGGCATTTTCCTTCGCTGGGGATTTCGTCGGTGGGTGGAGTGTTCGGTCGGCGCGATTGCCCAATGATGGGTGCAGGTGTAGCCTGCGCCCATCAATGACGAGCCTTCCCACTCTGCTCGTGAACTTGCCCGATCGGGCGCCCCCTGGGGCCGAAACCACGTGCGGCGCTGAGCTTCTTGGCTTGCGGGGACTCGAAAATGATCTTTCCTATCGTTTTCATCGTCCTGCGTTGTTGCGTGTTGCGCTGACGGTCGGTTCGTGGGCCAACGAGAATCAAGCGAGCGGGTGGCCAACCAACGCGAGCTTGGAGTTTTTTGGCGATGCGGTGCTCGACCTTGTCGCGGCGGACGTGTTGTGGCGAGCGTTTCCTTCCTTGGGAGAAGGACCGCTCACTCGGCTGCGCGCGAGCCTAGTGTCAGAACGGTCCTTGGCCGCAGCGGCACAGGACCTCGGACTGGGTCCGTGGTTGTTTGTCGGTCGAGGCGATGAGAAGCGCGGCGCGAGGGCGCGCGAGGGCACGTTGGCGGACGCGCTTGAGTCGGTGATCGGTGCCGTGTTCCTCGACGCTAGGGAGGCAGGTCGAGACCCGATCTTGGCGGCAGGGACCTTGTTTCGCCATCTCTTTGGCGAGCGTGTCGACCGAATGCGTCCAAGCGATGGTCTGGATGCGAAATCGCGGTTGCAGCAGTGGATCCAGGCGAAGTATCGAATTACGCCGGTTTACAGGGCGGTGGGGGCTCCACCTCCGCCAGATGCTCCACACTGGCGCGCGCGGGTTGAAGTACCCCATCCAGATCGAGACTCAGAGTGGTTGGGCGAGGGGGCCGGACGCAGCCTCCGTGAGGCGGAGCGTGCGGCTGCGGATGACGCGCTTGAGCGGATCGACGCGCGAGCGAGGGACTAGCTGCCTGAATTCCTGCTAGTTCCCACTGCGGATTTTCAGCCAGACACCGACTTGCTGAATCGTCAGCATACCGCCGATCTGGTTCAGATCCGGGAGGTTTTCGTTGAATTCCATTCCGCCGAGTTCGACCTCGAGGCGAGTAAGTAGATTTGATGATAGGACCTCGGCCCCCTCGGGACCGCCGACGGCAATACATCGCTCGACGAAGTTCGCCCGGAGGTCGGGACGAAGAGCACCACCTACAAGCATGGTCTTGCGTGCCAAGATCAAATCCGCCGGTGTAAGCGGGAACGCCAGATCTCCCCGGCTGGGGTCCGCCGGAAGCTCGGTTCGGATCACGGCTGTGCGAACCAGGTCTCCGAGGCAAATCCTCTCGGGTTCGTCACATCGTGTGAGCCAGACCGCATCGATACCGTAGCCTTTCTTGTCGAAACAAAGTCGAACGAGGGCTGCGGCGCCCGCGACCAACGCCGTGGCTCGGGCGACGTCGCTCATGTCTCGAATTGGACGCCCGGAGTTCTTTTTGCTTCCGAGCGCAATTTCCGGCATCCAAAGACTGAGATGCCGCACGGCAGGACCCCACGGACGGTCGAGCAGGGATCCGACGTGATCGATCGAAATCGCGCCGTCGCTGTGAAGCTTTTGTGACGCCTTGCGCAGTCCCGCCAGAGCGCCATAGCCGTGGCGGAACAACCGGCGTAGACCTGCGGCGGCGACTCGCTCCGCCAGGAAGGATACGGGGTCCGTGTGTTTCGAACCGGACAAGAGCATCTCAAAGGACAGGTTCAAGGTCGCCTGGGCCTGCTCTAGCGCCTTTTCTTGTGAGGCTGCATCGCCAGGTTCGAGTCGTTGCGCGGCGATCAGTTCGTTGATCAGGAGCAAAAATTCGCGTGTTCGACGGCCGTGTTCGACGGGCGTGAGAGCGGCCATGACCTGCCTAAGCCAGCCGCCACCACGGTCCCAGATCTCGGGAGGCAGGGGCTCATCTTCGGTGGCGAGCGCGACCTCTTCAGGGGCCTTGTCCCCGATGATGGCCGCTCTTGAAATCGGCGCGAACAGACGCATGGCGTCTTCCCACTCGGGAAAACCCATGTCGGCGAGTCTCCCCTTTCTCCAAAGCAGGAGTTGTTCCTCGATCTCGGAGGCGATTGCCCATTTAAGGCTGTTGAGAAGGCGACGACCATCGTCGAGGCTGTCGTCGTAGACAGCGGCAAGAATAGCCAGCGAAGAGCGACCCATCTCGTGGTCAGGTACGCCGACAACAAATAGGCCGTCGGGGGACTCCCAGGTGATGAGCGCCGACATGTCTTCGAGGATCTGTTGGCGTAGAGCGTCGTCTTCGGGATCAAGTTGAGCCACCGCCGTCGCGGCGAGGGAGGCAAAAGTCCACATCTCGGGGTCCATGGCATACATGGTGCGGACGAGATCGCCTCGGGGACGTTCGGATGTCGCCAGACTTTCCACGATCAGGGCGAGCCAGGTCCGTGCGCGGGCGACATCGATACGGCCTTGCGTCCATGTGTCGAGATCAAAGATTCCGGTGAGCTGGTCCGCCGTCGCGTGGGGCACGATAAGGTCCAGGCGGCCTTCGTTTCGCAGCATCTTGGCGATGTGTACGAAGGATTGGGTCGGCAGTGCGGGGACCAAGCGTTGGGCATCGTCGAGCAGATCGAGGCTCATTGGATCATCCACCACCTGCTGAATCTGCTCGGGACTGATCTTGTGTTGTGGACTCTCGGTCATCACGGCCGGAGAAGGTACCATTGCCGGGTTCCCGTGACCCGTCATCATCCATTGATCGCCCAGGCGCTTGGCGCCGCGCGGGGCTGCTTGCTCACAAGCGGACTCGTGTCTTCGAGGGAGCAACCCTCCCGCCGCGCGCGCCGGGCCCTGAGCCCGCGCGGGCCCCTGTTGTTGGTCGCTTGTTCAGGCGGCGCTGATTCGGTGGCAACGGTCGGCTTGCTTGAGAGGCTGCGTCGCAGCCTGGGGATAGGTCTCGTGCTCGGTCACGTCGACCACGGCTTGCGTCCTGAGTCCGCACAAGAGGCCACAGCCGTGGCAGATCTCGCGGACCAGTGTGGGCTGGCGCATCTCCAGACTCGGCTCGATCTTGAGCGCGGGAGTGGGCTCCCCGAGCGTGCGCGCGAGGCCCGACGGAAGGCCCTCTTGGCTCAGGCCGAGAGTTGTGGCGCAGCCGCCATCGTGCTCGGCCATACCGCGACCGATCAGGCAGAGTCGATGTTGATGCACATGGTGCGTGGTGCGGGCCTCGACGGGATCGCGGGTATGGCGAGCTACGAAGCCAGAGCGAGTCTGTCCGGTCGCGGGCCCTCGGTGGCTCTTTTGAGGCCGGTCTTGGGACTCACGAGGGCACAGACCCGCGCCCTCGTCGGTCTGTTTGAGCTACCGTTTGTCGACGATCCAAGCAATCGAGACACGAAAAATTTTAGAGTGGCGGTCCGAGAACAGTTGTTCTCAACCTTGAGTCGTTTCAACCCTCGGGTGGAGCAGGCCTTGTGTGGGGCGGCCGAGCAGGCGAGGGACGCACAGGATGCGTTGAGCGAGTGGTGCGACCGGGAGCTTCGGGGGAGGCACAGACGGGATGAAACGTGGGATTTGCGCGGTTTCCATTCTCTCCCGCGGGCGATCCGAACTCGCGTTCTTCGCTCGATCTGTCTTGCAGAGGGAGCCGATCCGGCCCACCTCCGATACTCGGTGGTCGTCGAATTGACCGCCGCGGCGACGGCGATTTCCGCAGCCTACGAAGGGGCTCGGAGATCTCCAGGGGGCGAGCGGCCGCGCACGTGGGACCTTCGGCCACGGTGCTGCATTCGTATCGACAAGAACGGCCTGCAGCGAGTCTCAAACGTTCGGTAGAGCAAAGAGGACCGAACGCCAGGAGAGGGCCCCCATGTGCCGGGCCTCGCGCAGACGGAACGGTTTGTGGTCCAGACCAACCATTGACCGCCCTGGATCTCGCGGCTATGCTCCGGCGAACGGCCTCTAGGCCGCGCAGACGTGTCGTATGCCCTGTGTTGAACACGGGCAGCCTTTGGACCGAACGTGAAACAACAGACGAAGACACTCCTTGTTTGGCTGGTGCTGATCGTGGCCGTTTTGGGCCTCGCCAACATGTTTAATAGTAGCGACCGGCTAACCGAGCGGACCTACCACGAGTTCTCTGAGGACGTTAAAAGTGGAAAGTTTAGCGAGACGCCGCTCACGATCGAGGTGCACCCGGCCCACGTCGTGATCCGATACACCCTCGAGGCGCACGATTTCGCGGTGACAGGGCCGGTGATCGACGAACTTTACGAGACGCTCGATAAACACAGCGTGAACTACAAGGTCGAGCCGGAGGACGGGAGCGGCTTCATGCAGATCTTGTTGATGTGGCTCCCCGCGGTGCTTTTGTTGGTGATCATGTTTGTGTTCATGCGGCAGATGCAAGCGGGGGGCGGCAAGGCGATGAGCTTTGGCAAGAGCAAGGCCAAGCTGCTGAACGAGCACCAGACCAAGATCACGTTTAAAGACGTTGCGGGCATAGAAGAGGCTCGTGAGGAGGTCGAAGAAATCATCGATTTCTTACGTGATACTCGGAAATACCTACGTGTTGGTGGGCGTATTCCGAAGGGCGTACTGCTTATGGGACCGCCTGGGACCGGAAAGACGCTGTTGGCGCGGGCCATCGCCGGAGAGGCCGGCGTCGCGTTTTTCAGCATCAGCGGATCCGATTTCGTTGAGATGTTTGTGGGCGTGGGCGCGAGCCGAGTGCGGGACCTCTTTGAGCAGGGCAAAAAAAATGCGCCTTGTATTATTTTCATCGACGAGATCGATGCGGTGGGTCGACACCGCGGCGCGGGGTTGGGCGGGGGCCACGATGAGCGCGAGCAGACGCTCAATCAGTTGTTGGTTGAGATGGACGGTTTTGAGGCGAACGACGGGGTCATCTTGATCGCCGCGACCAACCGTCCCGACGTTTTGGATCCTGCGTTGCTGCGCCCTGGGCGCTTCGATCGCCGGATTATGGTCGGGCTTCCACACGTGCTCGGGCGTGAGGAGATTCTTGCCGTACATACGCGAAAAATTCCGATGGCCGACGACGTCGACCTCGAAAAAATTGCGCGAGGTACGCCTCAGTTTTCCGGCGCCGAGCTCGAGAATCTTGTGAATGAGGCGGCTCTCTTGGCTGCCCGTCACGATCGAGATCATGTCGTGAATGCCGACTTCGAGAACGCTCGAGACAAGGTCATGATGGGGGCGGAGCGAAAGAGCCTCAAGATCTCCGAGCGTGAGAAGCGACTGACCGCGTGGCACGAGGCGGGGCACACGCTTGTGGCGTGTTTGCTGCCGAAGGACCTCGTGGATCCTATCCACAAGGTCACGATCATCCCCCGCGGCCCGACACTGGGGGTGACCCACTTCTTGCCCGAGCAAGACCGCCATTCCCTCGATCAGAGGACGGCTCTCGGGATGATCGCGGTGGCTCTCGGTGGGCGTATCGCCGAAGAACTCGCTCTCGATGGCCGAAAAGACGCGGGTGCTTCGAACGATATCCAACAAGCGACGAGTATGGCGCGCCGCATGGTTTGTGAGTGGGGCATGAGTGACAAGCTCGGTCTTGTGAGTTTCGCTAGCAAGGAGCGCGAGCCGTTCTTGGGGCGTGATTTGGGTCGCCAACAGGCCTACTCTGAAGCGACGGCGATGCAGATCGACGCGGAGATACACGATATTATCCAAGGGCAGTACGAGCGCGCGCAGTCGCTCGTGAAGGGCAACTATCCTGCTCTCGAACGCCTGGCGATGGCGCTGATGCAACACGAGACGCTTGATGCAGAGGCCGTTGCGGCATTGATCGCAAACCGCCCGCACACCTTTCCAGCGAAGGTCGCGGCACCGAAACCCCTGTCGACTGCATCCTCGCGAGGTGATGCGAGCGGCGACAGCGATGAAGCATCTGCTGCGTCGGGTGGTTTTCCCGTCGCGGAGCCTAGTTAGGTCGAATTTCCGAGTGCCTTGCTTGCGGCATCGACGGCTTGCAGAGCGCCCTCAATCGCTTGGCTTAGTTCCGGGTCGTTTGGGCGGATCTCGCCGATTCGGCGCCAGATGATGGCGCCTTGGCCATCTAGAAGTACGGACGTAGGGTAGCCGCGGACGCCAAAGGGGGTGGTTGAAGATGAGCGAGGATCGCGAATATTAGGATAGGGGAGGTCGAAGGACTGCACCATCCGTTGAACTTTCCCGTCGAAGGACTCCGCGTCGACGTTGACCCCGAGGACGGTGAATTTCTGGGGCGCGTAGGCTCGATGGAGTCGCGCCAGTTCGGGGAGCTCTTTCTTGCAGGGCGGACACCAGGTCGCCCAGACATTGGCGAGCACGACTTGTCCTCGAAAGTCACGCAGAGCGACGTATTCCCCCGTCGTTAGTCTTCCCGAGAACTCGACCGGACCGTCAGAAGTCGTCCTGTCGCGGTTGCATCCCGAAACAAGAACCGCGGATGAAAGCGCACAGGCGATGGAAAATTTTGTGGCCCATGGAACGGATCTCACTCGGAGAGAGTAGCACCTTGGGGAGCCCCGAACCCATAGTGACGTCCATAGCTCTTGAGTGACTCCCGCAGAAGTCTGCGCGCACGATGCAGACGACTCATTACGGTCCCGAGGGGGCAGTCCAGCGCCGTGGACGCTTCGTTGTATGAGAGCCCTTGAATGTCGATTTTCTCGATGACATCACGGTGGGCCGGCGCGAGCTCGGCCAACGCCGCGGCGATTTCGTCCGAGAACTGGGTATTTGTCCAAGCCGTCTCCGGTGCGTGGGACTCGGCGAGACGTTTCGGATCGAAGAGGTGGGTGACGAGGTCGGGACGGGCGGCGGTTTTGCAAATGACAACATGGTGGCGATGGCGCGAAATAAATGTGTTCATCAATATGCGCGAGAGCCAAGCCCCGAGGGCACCGTCGCGCCGGAAACGTGCCCAGTGGGTCCAGGCCTTTAGGAGCACCTCTTGAACAAGGTCTTGTGATTCGACGGGTTGATGGGTCAATCGCATGCCGATGCGAAAAAGGCGCGAAAGATGTGGCGTGGTCAACTCAACAAACTCTAGACGGGTCGCGGCGGTCATATCCATGGAGATAGCAAATTTACATCCGTTCGATAAACCGTAGTAATATCAATGTTTTATGCAGATTTTTTGTCATTTCCGTTGGGGGGATACACGCGATCGATAGGATTACTATCCAAGAATATTTGAATCATGGATTCGGGATATGGGCATATTGTACCTGGGGTGGGTCCGAGAGGTGGGGGAGGGGGACGACGTTCCAGCGGTCCGTCGCAAAAAGACGGGTCATGAACGTGAGCGGGCCCGGAAAATTGGTCTGGCCAGGCACCAGCCGAAGAGCGAGAGCCTGTTGCGTACGTGCGAGGACCCAGCGCGCGGCAGCTTGTACATCATCGGAGGCGTCGGTCGCCGCCATCAGGCCAAGCCTTGCGCGTAGCGCCGAGGACCGACGCGGGCGTGTGGCCAGGGCCAGGGCAGCGACGAGTCGGACTCGAGGTTGAGGATCTGCGAGCAAACCGGCGAGTGTTCGTTCGACCTCGGGGCCGGAGAAGATAGCAAGGGCAGTGGCTGTACAGCCTCGAATGTAGTGGGAGGCCGATCCGGCGAGGGTGAGCAGCTCGGGCCGTACCCGAGGCTCGTGGCGACCGTGGGCCGCGTTACGCAGGGCGAGGGTGGCGGCGCATCGTGACTCGGCCGAGGCTCGTGAGTCCGCCGCGATGCCGATGACGACCGACCACAGGAAGCCTTGTTCGGGTCGGTTCATCAGCGCCGAGGGGGAGACCGCCGTGGCCAACAGCCAGTTGCGTACCTGGGACCCCTCCGAACTACGCATGAGGGCCTCCGCGGTCGCGTCCGAGAGCCAGGCTGGTCCGGCCTGTGCGAGGGCGCTCGCAGCCAAAATCGCAGAGTCGGTGGTGTTGGAGAGGGCCTGATACCAGCCCTGGCGGTCGTCGAGCGCAGGGAGATCGAGAGCATTTGCCGACCCCGATCTGGGGAGCAGGGAGGAGCCATGTGGCACAGTTCCGAGCGGGACCGCACGAGACGCGAGCAGGCGGTCGACCTCGAGCCGAAGAGAAGCCTCCATGCCGTGGGTCCTCGCCGCTTCAAGCGCTGGGCTGGCGGCATCTCCGAGCAGGCGTAGTGCCCGTACGACCGCGTCGACAAGCTCCGGGTCGCGGAGGCGATCGATAAGGCCACGCAGTAAAGCAGTTGTCGGAGCGTGACGTCTACCGATGGCCGTGACGATCGTCGTTCTTGAGAGCTTCGCTGGTGGAGTGTCCAGGTAGCGAAGAAGATCGATATCGATCGCGGGGTCGCGGAGTTGGGCGAGCGCAAGAACTGCGCTGCGGGCGATTTGTTCGCTCGAAGATCGCTCGACCACGCGCCGAATGGCGGATGCGGCGCGTGGGTCCTCGAGGTCGCCGAGCGCCTGTACCGCGGCACGGAGCACGGTCAAGTCCGTGTCGTTCAGCAGGCGAACCAACGCCAGGGATGCGGGGCCAATCCCGAGTTGGCCAAGCGAGCGCGCTGCAGCTCGACGCACGTCACTCGAGGTGTCCGCGAGCTTGGTGGCAAGGAGCTGTCTCGCTTGATCACGGCGCCGGTCATCCAAGGGCGTTTCACCTAAGAGCATTGCCGCATGGGCCCTCAGGAGATCGTTACGCTCGTGAAGGGCCGTGAAAAGGATGGTCGCGCGGTCTGTATCGAGGTGCATGGACACAACCGAGAGCGCGGTTGTGCGAATGCTTGTCTGGTCGCTGTTTTGCCATAGACGTATCGCCGTCTCAAGACAGGCATTGATCTGTGGTGAACTTGAGGTCGTGAGCCGACGTCTGAGGCAGAGACTTAGCGCCCATCGTTGGACCTCGGGCGAGGGATCTCTGAGCGCGGCGTTGAGATGGGCTTGCATCGCGGCCGTCGTGTAGATGTCGAGACCCTGGATAGCAGCCACCCGCGCGTCCTTTGTGAATGCCTTGGGTCGATGAAGTGGCGCGGCGACGATATCGACTTCTGTGGGCCAAAGCGGGACCCGATAGCCGCTCGGAGAGTCGGCATCGAGCATGGTTCCACCGAGGCTCATGTGGGCGAGAAAAAAATATAGAGATGTGCGCAGCACGGGCACGGCCTCAGCATAGCAAGCCTTCCTGGCAATGGTGCCGGGAGCGCATAGGAATTTTTAGGGGGGGGGATCCGGTAGCATCGCCGTCGCGGCGAGTCGCTGCAAGCCAGCATCGTGGGGGAATCGGCGCTTCGCCTGCTTCAATTGCTTGGCGGCTGCACGACTCTGCGATCGGTCGCGCAAGATGACGATGTAGGTGTAGTGGACGTCCGCCCGGGCATGGCCTTCGAGGGAGACGGCTAGCCATGCATGGTTGTGGGCAGAATTGAGAGCGCCTTCTTGGTGGTAGAGGAGAGCCAATGCCAAATGGACGAGACCCGGGCGCGAATGGACATGGAGGAGCGCGTTGTAGGCCGCCTTTGCCCGCGTGAACTCCCCACGATCGACAAGCCAGGCCGCCTCCGCTTGGGCGAGTGGGGCATCATTGGGGTGTCGTCGCCGTCCCTCTGCAAAAATGGATTCGACTCGGCGTTGGGCTCCGGCTTCGGCGGCGAGCACCGCCCAGTTTGTGTAGGCATCCGGGTCATGACCGGAGAGCAAGACCGCGCGCTGGGCGGTTGCCATCGCAGAATCGAGCTCGTGAAGACGAAGCAGTAAAATCGCACACTCTTGAAGTTGCGAGGGGCGGTCGAGCGTGCTTGAGGCGTGGCGGGCATCCTCGAGGGCGCTTGCTCGAGAGCCCCGCGCCAGATGGATCTGTCCTCGCAGCAGCATGGCGTCGGCAGCCTGTGGAGCAAGGGAAAGAGCTCGAGAGATGCTGAGAAGTGCGGTGTCGTGTTTTGCGAGGCGAAACTGCGCGCGGGCCAGGTCTCGCCAGAGTTCCCAGTTTTGTTGCTCGATTTCCACGGCGCCTCGAAGCTCCCGCTCCGCGGTTCGTTCGTCGCCCGCCGAGATCGCAGCTCGTCCGCGAATCGCAGCCGGATTCTGCACGCACGCGCCTATCGCGGCCAGACAACCGAACAACAACAAGGGGCGCGACCGTCGATGCTTCACGACCCGATCGATCGCTGCCACAATATCAAGCCGATAGCGGAGAAGAGAACTAGCGCGGAGAGGAGCCAGAGTGGCGTCGACATGCGAGCCCTCTCGACGGACTGGGCGGCGCTCGGGGGGGAGTGCTGGGGCTGAGGAGTCGCTAGCCGAGCCTCGAATACTCCGCGTAGCAACGGAAAATCCACGGCCATCTTCGTCGTATTTGTGAGGTCGTCGGTCAGGAGATCTGTACTTTTTAGGCCGGCATCGGCAGCCATCGTTGCGATCTGATCGAGACTGAAGGGGCCCTGATCTACGCCGGATCGCGTGAGTCGGTAGAGCGGATTTGTGGAGTTTTCGTCTACGGGGATGGGTTCAACAAAACTTCCCGAACTGACCTGTTCGGGGTGTTCGGGGTGTTCGGGG
>CAYTFJ010000018.1:11848-44939 GCA_964437075.1 uncultured Nannocystaceae bacterium | reverse complement strand
GGGTTCAACAAAACTTCCCGAACTGACCTGTTCGGGGTGTTCGGGGTGTTCGGGGGGGGCGGTAGCGATGGTAACTCGGGGAAGTTCCTCAACCTCCGCAAGACCAATGAGCGCGCTCTCCCCGTCGAGGGTCTCGAGCCGGGCGGCCGCGTCTTCGAACGTCGATAGGTCCAGACCGAGGTCACTTGCCAGCGGAGGCGATGGACGGCCGGGCGGCGGCGGCGGTGGTGAGTTCGGTTTGCTCTCGTTTAAAGTGGACCAGTGGAGACCCGATTCAGAGGAAGAGGGTGAACTCGAAACGGTCGAAACGGTACGCGTGGCGATTCTCTCTGCGGTACGGGCTCGCGCCGCAGCGATCAAGCGGCGACCGAAGTCTTGAAGATCGTGAGGGCGTTGTTCGGGGGTAGGGTCGATAGCCGCACTTAAAAACTGGTGAAGAGGATGTTGCGCACCAAGGTTGGCTCCGTCGAGTGCTTGTTGGGGGTCTTCCGACGGATAGCCACCGATCAGCTCCAGCACGAGCAGGGCGAGTTCGTGAACGTCGGTCTCTCGACGCAGCAAGAAGGGCGGCGTCCGTAGTTCGCTGCAAGACGCGGGAAGCCTTTTTGCGTCAAGGTACTCTTGAAATCGCGGGGCAAAGGGCACAATGGCCCCTTCTCCGCACGCGGACAGAAAGACCCGGCCTTTGCGATTGATAAAGATATTTTCCGGCGTCACGAGTCCATGGGGCATGCGCTCGTGAAGTTGGATGAGGCCGTCACAGAGCTGAGCTGAAATTTTGCAAGCCAAGCTGAGATCGATTCGGAGACCCCGGGCGGCTCGTCGATTGATAAACTCGCGAATCGTGGAGCAGCGCGGGTTCTGGCGCGCGACAAAAAAAATGTCATCGTCGGTACCGGTCCCCTCGATCGCCAAGATATTGCGGTGTGTGAGGCTTCGAACGGCGCTCAGGTTCTGTTCCAGCATCTTGCGGAGCTTCGGATCTGCGCAGATCGTCGGATCGAAGATGGTTACGAGAAGCGCCGATTTCCCTTGGTGGGCCCGATATCGTGTCCCGTGGGGTAGATCGCTGTGAACCTCTTCGAGAGTGACCGGCGTGCCGGGAAACTCGCCAGATGTGAAGACGTCGCCGGGGTTGAGTTGTGTACCTGCGCGCAACATGGTCCGGTGGTTCGAACAGTAGCAGGCAATTCGGGCGATGGGTCACATCGCAGCCCGGCAAAAAAAAAGAGCGCGTCGCGTTTTCGCCCCTTTGTTTGAACGAAGGTACTTGTTGTTTAGTGACGCTTGTCGTTGTCGTCTCGGCCAGCCCGGATTCCGGAAAGGAGAGATTGGGCGGATTCTCGGGTCAGTCCGGCAGTCTCTTCGTCGGCGATCATGGCCTCGAGCCATGGTTCAACCTGCTCGCGTATGGCAGGGGTTGTCGCTCGCATCCCGCCCATTGATTGCAAACATTTGCGCTGAAACGTCTCTTGCGGGACCAGTGCATCATAGCGATCTTGTTTGCGGTCTGGACGAATGAAAATGGACATTCGCTCACAGACTTGCCCGCGATCTTCGCTCGAAATCGCGTCGTGTGCGTGCATGATCGCCAGATTCGAAGATTCGTCGGCGAGGGTACCGAGGCTGTGAATAATCGCGCATTGAACTTGAAATGAGGCGGATGGCATCCGCGCTTCTAAAATTCCGACCGCGTCACGTCCGCCCTTTTGGTCACGAAGTTGGGCGAGCGCCCATGCGGAAGCACGCTGAATATCCTCCTCTCCCTCGTAGAGAGCGCGCTCTAGAATTTTCAGTGAGCTCGTGGACTGGATGTAGGCAAGTCCCCAAAGCAGGCGAATGTCCACCTTGGCTCCATGGCTGAGCTCTCTTGCGAGCGCTTGCTGAACCCGCTCCACGATCGGGCGGTGCTGAAGTCTCGCCAATGCCAAGAGAGCTTCTCGCTGAAGCGCGGGGTCGCCAGTCCGTGAGGCCTCCACAAGCGGCGCGATCATTCTTCCTGGGTTTTGATCGTCGCGGTGGCGGCCCAGGGCCCACGCTGACCATGCCCCAATTTCTCCTTCTCGGCCCATGCTGTGCACCAAATAGGGGATAACCTCGTGGCGATAGCGGATCGACAGGGTATCGATAGCATCCCGTCTTTGCTGGGCCTTGTCAGGAGCATCTCCACGCAACGCCGTGAAGTGCTGACCGATGTGACGGTAGTAGGCATCGAAGTCGTGGTTGGTAACGTTGAATAGAAGGTATGTTCCGACGGTGCATAGGAGCACGGAGAATGGAAAGCTGATGTTTGACGGCTGGAACGTCGCGGCGACGGCGTTGATGTCATCGCTGTCTCGCGAGAATCGAGCAGAGAAGCCCTTCACGTGCACAAGTCGGAATGCTCCTCCAAAGGCGAGCTGATCGACGAGCAAGGCGTCAGTCACCCCGACGAGTAACATCATGCCGTAGTAGCCAAACTTCCAGGCTTGCTCGACCGAACCGTCGCTTGGAATTGCCCGTATCGCCGTGGCTGCGTAAACAGCGATGGCGACGCCGACAACATTCATCATCGCAACTGCGACGACGAGCTTCATAGTGATCACATTGCGCTTGTTGCGCCCATATCCGGCTGGAGCCTTCGCCATACGGTGCTTCATACCGTCATAGAGACCCCCGCGACTCCCAATGGTTCCCAAATTGATGAGATAACACGATGTCTGCGCATTTTGCGCCGATGTCATTGTAAGCCCGCGAGGCGATCTTGCCACGGTGATAGGCCGTCCTGGGGAGACAAGGTCGCCAGGATGATTCCGGATTTCGCGCGGACCGAGAGGTAAGAGCGAGTCGGTTTTTCGCTGTTTTTTTGCCGTTGGAGGGTCGCCACCCTAGCTTCCGGGCCTATGGGCTTCGTCGAAGAGGAGGACCCGCGGTCGCGAGACGGTCGTGCTCGTGTGAGAGACGGCGAGAAAACGAAAATTGAGGCGCCAGCGGAAGCCCAACGTTTTTGTTTCTGGGGCAAGGCGGCGCCAGGGTTAGAGTCCGTGGCGATGGTCGTCGCGGGGATTTGGACGAGCGCGGTCTTGGTCGGGGCCTACGAGTATTCTCTTGCGAGCCGCGAGGTTTTTCCTGGGGTGAAAATTCTTGGCGAGCAAGTCGCGTCACTCAGTGGCGTCGAGTTGGAGGCGGCAGCGAGTGAGGCGGGGGAGCGGGGTCTCGATCGAGAGCTCGTGTTGGTGTCGGGAAACGACCGATTTCCAACAACCGCTCGTGAACTCGGGGCAGTGCCCTCTCCCCGGTCGGCGGTGCGGGAGGCTTCCCGGCTCGGAAGATCAGGTGACGTGTTGAGCGACTTACGTGCTCGCAGTCGGGCGCGGGCAGGTTCCGTCGACCTCTCTGTCGGCATGCGCTTCGACGAGGCCGCGGCGCTTGATAAATTGCGAGGCCTCTCCTCGTTGATCGACGATGTATCCCTCGCAACTCAACTCGATCTGGAGCACCGGCGCATAATTCGGGCTCGGCACGGAAAAAGCTTGTTGGCCTATGACTCGTTGAGCAATATCGCTGTGGGGCTCGCGGCAGGTCTCGAAGAAATTGAGCTTGTCACACGCAAAAAGGCGGCTGTAAAAGACGCGTTGGCGACCGTCGTCGACGCGCTCAACATCGAAGTCGTCTTGGGAACATTTTCGACGGCCTATTCGCTGGCTCCAAAGTATCAAGACCGCACCCACAACCTAAAGATAGGCGCAGAGGCGGTTGATGGGACGATCTTGATGCCGGGCGAGTCATTTTCGTTCAACGGTGAGGTTGGCGAGCGAAGCGCGGCCGCCGGATACCGATATGCGCCTGGCATTAGCGGTGGTCAAATCGTGGACGTGCTCGGCGGCGGTATCTGCCAGATTGCGAGCTCGCTTTACGGTGCGGCATTTTTCTCGGGGATGGAGTTGGTCTCGTCGCGTCCACACAGCCGGCCGAGCGGCTATATCGACATGGGGCTTGATTCCACGGTGGTGTGGCCAAACGTCGACCTCAAGCTGCGCAACGACTTCGACTTCCCGATCGTTTTGCACATGAGTGTGAAAGGAGGGCAAGTTGAGGCCGAGATTCTCGGTCCACGTCGGCCCTACCAGGTCGCTTTTGAGCGCGAATTGAAAGATGTCGAGCCGTATACAACAGTGTTCCGCGATGATTCCGCACTGCTCAGCGGTACGCAAGCGACCGTTCAGCGTGGAATGCGAGGATTTACTGTGATGCGGGTCCGAAAATTCTATCAAGCGGGTGAGGTCGTCAAAGAAGAGGACTGGAGAGTCGCCTACCCACCCACAAGGGAGATCGTCAGGCGTGGGACCAACGCCGCGGGGCGGGTGCCTGAGGAAAAAACGAGAATACCGCTGCGCGACCCTGCGAAAAAACTGAGAATCATGCAGTGAACGATGGGTCCCGAGCGGTCTGAGTCTCTTTCTCGGGCGCTAAGCGTACGTATCTACCTTGGCGCCTAGATTTTCTCGGTTGGGTTTTGCGTGGTGAATCAGTTCGATGGCGGCCGCCCCAATAATGGCTGTGCTGTCCTTGACGCTTTTTAGCATCTGCCCTTCTTGTGTTGGATCTCCGTCGTTTCCTTGCAACTGACTCACCGCCATTAACGGTGAGAGTGGCGTGACTTGCATGCTCCTTTTCCTGGTTGCCGCAGCATGTGCTGTGGGTTGGGTCTCCTGCTCTCTGCTCTTCGGCTGATTTCTGTAGATCTTGAGCCGAGATGGGACCCATTTTCTGTTTTTGTTCCGACCTGGGATTCGAGAGCCTGTTTTGGCCACTTTTTTCCTTTGATCGCGGCCATGCCGTAATCATGGCTCGGCTTGAGAGGAGTCGAAGGAACCATGCGCGACCTACACAAATGGAAAGACAAGGCAGAATTTTCCCTGGATAACCGCCAGATTTTCTTTTTGTTTTTTGGGCTGTCCGTGGTGGGCTGCTTCATCTTTGCTCTAGGAATCATGACGGGTCGGAGGCTTGATTTTACGCCTCAGGGGCAGATGGCGACGATCCCAAGCAGCTCTTTGGATCTTCTGGACAACGTCGAGGCGCAAGAGACTTACGCATTCGAAGCCGGGATTCAGCAATCGACCGCTGAGGGATTGCCGCCGACCCGTGGACCCGACGTTCCGCCTCGGAACGAAAAAGAGGTGAAGGCAGAAAAAAAAGTCGCACGGGCTCTCGCAAGCGCCGAGAAGAAGAAGGCGCAGCGCAAAGAGAGTCGCGCAGTTGGCGCCCGAAAGAAGGCCGCGGAGACACGGGCCGCGGCAGCGGGTAAGGCGCTGGCATCCGTGGATGCGGCGAGCGCCGCGAAGCGAATTAAAATCAAGGGATCTTCAAAGCGGCAGGCGAAAAAGGCTCGAATCTTTACGCTTCAGATGAAGGCATTTTCGCACGAGGAGCAGGCGGAGAAGATGGCCGACAAGTTGCGTCGCAATGGGCACGATATCCGCGTTGAACGAGCGATCGTGAAGGGGCAGAGCTGGCACCGTGTGCGCCTCGGTCATTTTCCAAGCTACGAGTCGGCACTCGCTGCGAAGAAGCAGTTTGAGAAATCGGAGCACATTATCGCCTACGCCGTAGCGGAGTAGGGGCTTGAGAGTTCACGAAGGCCGGCAGTCCATGGGCTGTCGGCTTTCTAGCGAGTTCATAGTGCGATAATCGCACGGTGGACTCGCCATCGTGTATCAGTTTCAGCATTCTGGATTCACGTCGTCTGGGTCGCGTGGAAGGGCCCCTTGAGATAGAAACAGCCGCCGTGTCTGCACCTCACAACTCCGCCGACAGCCCCGTCATGCGGCAGTACCTCGAGATCAAGAACCGCTACCCCGACTCGATTTTGATGTTTCGTATGGGGGACTTCTACGAGATGTTCTTCGAGGACGCGATTATCGTTGGACCGGTTCTCGATATCGCGGTGACCAGTCGCGACAAAAATGCCGAGGATCCGGTGCCCATGGCAGGGGTGCCCTATCACGCAATTGGTGGATACCTACGTACGTTGGTGGAGCGCGGCTTCAAGGTGGCGATCTGTGAGCAGATGGAGAAGCCGGAAGAAGCCCGAAAACGATCCAAAGGGCCTAAAATTGTCCGACGTGAGGTTGTCAGGGTCGTCACTCCTGGTGCGTTGTTGGATGACGAGCATCTCCGCAGTGGCGAGTCGAATTTTTTGATCGCCTTGCGCTTTAGCGGAGAGATCGGCGGGGCGGGGAGCGTGGCTGCTCTCGATATTTCGAGCGGTGAGTTCATCGTCGTGGGCTGCAGCTCTGGGATTGAGATCCGCGGTGAACTCGCGCGACTGGCCGGTCGGGAAATTTTGGCTGAGCCTCGGTTCCATGCGTGGATTAGCGACGAGCTGGGCCCTCGCTGCCCGCGTCTTGAGCCCGCGGTCGATGTGAGTTCGGCCCAGGAGCGTCGTGTTCAAGAACTCGCGGCGGAAGGCGGTGAAACGGCGCGGATCGGTGACTGCGAGGCTATCTCGGCAGCGATTGTCTTGGCGTACGCAGAGGCGACTCAGCCCGGTCAAACGCTCCTGCTGCATCGGATTCGTCGCCACAGCACGGGCGCGCACCTTGTGCTCGATGAAACATCGCTTCGAAATCTCGAAATTTTCTCGACCTTGCGTGAGGGAAAGCGCAAGGGAAGCCTGCTTTGGTCGGTCGATCGAACAAAAACCGCCATGGGGGCTCGGCTTCTGCGCGCGTGGCTGGGTGCCCCGTTGCGCGACAGGGCAGCGATCGAGGGCCGTTTGGAAGCCGTGGAGATACTTCTGCGGGAGGCGCGGCTCCGCGATGAGCTGCAATCACGCCTCAAGGATGTTCGTGATGTTGTTCGGCTGACGGCTCGCGCGCGGCTGCAAAGCATCAGTCCGCGCGAGATGGGGGCACTGCGTAACTCGTTGGCGGCGGTTCCAGGGCTGGTGAAGCTCTTGGATGAGCTTCGAGAACGACGCACCGATGGGGCGTTGCCGCGGGCGCTCGAGATTGGCGAGGATACGCTCGCTGACGTTTATGAGCAGCTTGTGAGCACCTTGGTGGATGCTCCACCTGCGAACACCCGCGAAGGTGGAATGATTCGCGACCGGGCAGATCCTTTTCTGGCGGAGCAACGGGAGCTGCGAGACGGCGGTCGAGAAGCCCTGGCAGCCATCGAGACACGTGAACGGGCGCGCACCGAGATCAATGGCCTCAAGGTTAAACACAATCGGGTCTTTGGCTACTACCTTGAGATCCCACGCGCTCACCTCAGCCGGGTGCCGAAGGATTACGTCCGAAAACAGACCTTGGCCAACGCGGAGCGCTTTGTAACGCCTGAGCTTGCGACGCTCGAGACCAAAGTTCTTGCTGCTCAGGAACAGATCTTGATGCGTGAGCAGGAACTCTTTGTTGCTCTTCGTGCGGTCGTGAGTGCCGCCGGCGAACGTCTCATGGATCTCGGCGAGAAGCTGGCGGTCCTCGATGTCTTAGCGAGCTTCGCTGAGGTGGCTCACTCCCAGGATTTTGTTCGGCCCGAGGTCGTCGACGAGCCAGTCCTAGTCATAAAAGAAGGGCGGCATCCCGTCGTCGAACGGATGCTCTCGGCGGGGAGTTTTGTACCCAATGATCTCGACATTGTTGCTCAAGGAGGTGGTGCGAAATCTCGGCTTTTGGTGATCACCGGGCCCAACATGGGGGGAAAAAGCACCGTGATGCGTCAGGTCGCGCTGATCACGATCTTGGCCCATGTGGGGAGTTTTGTGCCGGCAGTTTCGGCCCGCGTGGGCCTCGTCGACCGCGTATTCACACGGGTCGGTGCGGCGGACGACCTCGGCCGTGGCGAGAGTACATTTATGGTCGAGATGCGGGAGACGGCGCAGATCGTCGCGGAGGCAAGCCCTCGCTCGCTGGTCTTGCTGGACGAGATCGGGCGAGGGACAGCGACCTTCGACGGGCTCGCGCTTGCGTGGGCAATCACCGAACACCTGCACGATCAAGTCGGTTGTCGAACTCTCTTTGCCACTCACTATCACGAGCTTTGCGGGCTGGAAGCGCGTCTTGTCGGTGTTAAAAACGTACACGTTGCCGTCCACGAGGGGCGCGGGCGTATTGTTTTTTTGCATCGACTCGAGGCCGGGGCGGCCGGTCGAAGTTACGGTATTCAGGTCGGGCGGCTCGCCGGGTTGCCTGGACGTCTATTGAGCCGAGCAGGCAGGATTTTGGAGAGGCTCGAAGCGCAAGACGCTGGAGGAGGCGGACCCCAACTCGATCTTTTCGCGCCCTCGACCGCTTCGGTCGAGACAGAAGCGGAAGTACCGACCCGAGCCGATGATGCGGCGACGGAGGTCGTAAATTCTCTCCGCGCCCTCGACACCGATGAGTTGTCGCCGCGGCAAGCCCATGAATTGCTGTGTACCTTGAAAGCAAGTGTAGAGTAGCGTGGGATGAAGGCGAGGATAAAAAAAAACGGTGTTCTGGAAGAGAGCGAGGGTCCGATGAGCCGTCCAATACGCGTCGCGCATATCCTGCGGAAATACGATCCGAGCCAGTGGGGGGGGGTCGAGACGGCGATCTTGGAGCTGCTTCGAGGCCTTGTCCGTCATGATGTCGAAGGTATTGTGTTTGCGCCTCGGCTTCCGTCGCATGCCCCAGGATTTTCGGTTTCTGACCCAATTCAAGAGGCCGGATTCGAGGTTGTTCGGTATTCAGCCCACTTGCCCGCGGTCGGTATCTCGAAGGCAGAACGCAAGCGGCTGACCGCGGTCGGAGGAAACCTCTTGTCCTTCAGCTTGCCCTACAAGCTAGCTCGCGTACGGGCCGACATCCTGCACACCCACACTTTCAATCGGATCGGTGGCATCGCTCGAGCTGTCGCTCGGACGCGGCGAATACCCTACGTCGTTTCGATTCACGGCGGATACCTCGACCTTCCACGGGAAATTGAGGCCAAGATGAAGGTTGGGGCCTCGGGGGGGCACGATCTGGGTCGTTTCTTTGGGATGCTTGTTGGCTCGCGGCGCGTCGTTGAGAGTGCGGCGGCGGTCTTCACCGTCAACCCCCGTGAGGCTGAGCTCTTGTCCACGAAATACCCTGAGCTGAGGGTCGAGAAGATGCCGCTTGGTGTCGATACCAAGCGGTTTACCCACGACCATCGTCCTTCTGCGATCGCCGCGTTCCCCTTTCTCTGCGGCCGAAAGTTGATCTTGTCGGCCGGGCGAATCGACCCGATCAAGAACCCGGCGTTTCTCGTTGAGCAGATGTCCAAGGTTTTGCGACGTGTTCCCGAGGCGATCTTGGTTTTGGTCGGAGGCGTCACCGATAGCGACTACGGTGCGGCCCTTCGCGAAACGATAGAGCGTCGGGGGCTTTCGGAATCCGTTCATTTGCTTGAGCCGCTACCCGCCGGATCCGAGCTTCTTACAGGGCTCTATCAGCAAGCTCGAGTGTTTGCGTTGGCTTCGCGTTCGGAGACCTTCGGCCTGGTTCTGGTGGAGTCCGTCTTGGCAGGGACTGACTTCGTCGCTTCGAGGACTTCGGGCGCAATTCAGGCGCGACGCGCGCTGGGGGTGGGGCAGCTCTTCGAGCTCGGAGATGATGGCGCCGAGACATACTTAGACGCGGTGGTCGAGGTCCTCGAGGGTGAGCCTTGGAATCTTGCCGAGGCTCGAAGGCTGCATCAGTTGGCGGCCGAGGACTTTGATTTCGCCGAGGTGGCGGGGCGATACGCGAGCGCCTACCGCGAACTTTTGTGATAGGCCCCCACAATGCACTACGTGATGATCCGCGACGACGACGCGAATGCCTTCACAGACGCAGCGTTCCTCGAGTGGTTGTACGCTCCCTTCGTTGAGCGCGGTATGCCTGTTCATTTGGCGGTCGTACCCGAGGTGGACCCCACTGTGCTCGGGCCCGACGGCGACCGTGAAGGCTTTCTTCCGAGCGCTCTACCATCGTCGGTCCTGAATGTGACCCCGGTCGCCCAAAATGACGCGCTATGCCGTTTGGTTGCAGATGAGGAGCTCTACGTGGTGTTGCAGCATGGGTTGCACCACGCCTACGTCAATGGCGGGTACGAATTCGACCACGATGACACGCAGGACCTGCGTGCGCGGGTAATTCGGGGGCACAAACTGTTGATCGCGGCGGGTCTCGGGGAGCCGGCCGGCTTCGTTGCACCGCAGGACAAGGTGTCGAAGTCTGGCCTAAAAATACTCTGTGAGAACTTCAAGGTGGTGTCCTCGGGCTGGTATGCCCTGCGCCGTCTTCCGAAGCGAATGCGGGCCCACTACCTCGTTCAGTGCCGCTTGCAACGGAAAGAGCATTGGACGTTCAGAGGGACGAGCCTGTTGTCGCATCCAGGATGTATTCTCTCGTATACCCGGGATGCTCAAAGCATCTTGCCCGAGTTGAAACGACAGATTTTGAGCCGATCTCTCACGGTGGTGGTCTCGCATCATTGGGAGTACGTTCGTGGAGGAACCCAAAATCGCCCAATGATTCAGGCGTTGCATGACCTCGCCCCCTGGTTGGAATCTCGCAAAGATATCCAGGTGATTCGTGCATCACAGGCGCATGAGTGGATTCAATCGAGGGCTTGAGATCGAGTTCATTTCGTTCGAAAATGCGTGCACCACGGTGTTTCTGGGGTTTCGGTCCCCCAAGAAAGAGCGTCAAACACCCGGGAAGGGCGTGAGTCTTTCCCCTTGTTTGTTGAAATTACAAACATTTTTAAGTGCACAGTTCTTGCTTTGGACAACATCGGGATTTATCCGTGACGGAAGAGAGTCAATTTATGGACGGGACGGGACGAGGGCGAGGGCAATGGTTGAGTGGCGCTGCATTGGTGGCGGCCATGGTGGGACTGTGTTGTGCGGGCGGAGCCGATTCGGGCGGCAGAGAGGGGACGGCCATGCTGAGCCGGGCCGGTATCGATCAAATCGCATTTATTAGTCGAGCCGAGCGGATCAATGTTGGCGATGTTTTTCAGTACACGAGTTTTAAGGTCGACTCGGCAAGTGCGAATATCTACAAGCTCGGGACCGTGAGCGGCGGCGCAACACCGGTAGCGATAACGCCCTTCGGCACGGGGTCCTGGGCGAGAGCCGATGTCATGGCCATGGATATTTCTTTTGATGGCCAGGAAATTGTCTTTTCGGCTCGTCTTGAGGAGGAGTCGAGCTACGGAATCTGGCGAATCAAGATCGACGGCACAAATCCAGAGGAACCGGGCGAGGTCGGCCCCACGCGGGTGTATAGTGGGCCTTTTGATGCCGTGTTCCCTATTTATCTGCCAAACGAGCGAATATTTTTCATGACCAACGAGACCGTCGGTCCGGGCATAAAACAGTTTCGAGATGAATACGAACGAGGTCTTACGGCTCAAGCCGCGACGATGAATATACAGGGTGGAGATATGGTCTTTGGGCCTCGGAATCTGTCACACCGGGTGTCACCGTCTCTGATGGTGACGCCGGATGGAAAGGGCCAAATCCTCCATACCAATTGGGACCACCTCGCCCGCGTCAACGAGGGCAACTTGATGGTGATGAACCCCGACATGAGCGGCGCTGCCGAATTTTATGGCAAAGAAGGCAGCGGGGTAGCGAACAGCTACTTAAAAGCACGGCAAATCAACGACACACAATTTTTGGCGATCTCCACATCCCGAGATCGAACTTTTCAGTCGGGGTCGATCATAAAGATCACCCGTGGGAAGAATGAATCTGGATCTGCGGCCGAGATCATCACGCCCGATGTTCCAACCGGACGTGATCCTTCATTTGACAAGATCGGTCGTTACTACGACGCCTACCCCATTACCAACGAGAAGGGGGACCTCACCCATATCCTGACATCGTGGGCCAATGGCCCCGTGCAAACCGATATTGCCGGAGGGGGTATGAACGAGGACGGGGTCGACTACGGGATGGGGTCGGGCCCCCCAGATTTCGGTATTTATGTGCTGAACCCGGCGACGGGCGAGCGCTTGCCCGTGTTTAATGCTGGAACCATGTGGGATGTAATGCCGATGGAGATAGGCAGGGTCCGGCGAGAGCCAACCTCGCCTGCGGCACCAAGCGCAAAGAGTGCGCCAGAAGGCACAGGACTTATCGGGGCTTTGAACGTACACGAGAGTTCGCTAGGATTTGTCCCAGACGGGGGCGCTGAGCGCGTTCGGATTATTGAAGGGTTTTCGGTGGAAGAGGGCGTGCCCAATGATTTTGGGTTGACCGACTCTGAAGGTGCGATCCTCTTGGGAGAGGCCGAGGTGAAAGCCGACGGGTCATTCGCGGCGCACGTACCTGAGGACCGTCCAATCCATCTGCAGCTCGTTGATGCCTATGGGATGTCCATGGTCAATGAGGACCGATGGTTCTCGGCGGCGGCCGGGGAACAGCGCTTTTGCGGAGGCTGCCACGAAGAGCGCGGTGCGACGAGCCAGGTTGACCCCGGTTTGTCTGATGCGATGGGGGAGGGCGCGTTTAACTTTGCGCTTCCCTACGAAGAGCGGCGTATGCCGGACCCCAAAAATCTAGACTACGTCGCCATGGCTTCACGCATTATCGCACCTGACGACGATAACTTTGCGGGAGCTGGGCGTTTGACCGGGATTCCGTGGGACATTGCACTACAAGGAATTTTCGACGACGCCGGATGTATTGGCTGTCATGAAGGAACGCCTGGGCCAGCGAATCCACAGGTCTCCATCACGGACATCATGGCTGAGGAAGAGGTTGAGCCGACCGTTTGGACCTTCGATTTGCGTGGCGATCTTGTGGACGTCGACTATGGGCTGATGGCTGGCTCGTTCACTCGAAGTCACATTTCATTGCTGCTCATGGATGGGTTGATGATGGAAGAGGGAGTCGAGGTCGAACAGGTTGACCCCGAGCGTCCTTATCAGTCGTACATGGTGGCCCAGTCGGCTCGCGATTCGGTCCTCATTCACTATTTGCAACCGAGTCGTATTTACCCTGATAGCGACGAGACGGATCGGGCATTCGAAGGCCAAAGTAAATGGGATGGTTCAGCTTTTGATAGCCAGCACCCGCATGAGGGCACCGCGGGCTTCGATGCCAGCATTCACAGAGCCCTGACAGCCGGTGAAAAATACCTGTTGATTCTGGCTGCGGACATGGGCGCTCAGTACTACAGCCTCGAGAACGTACCAGGACGAGAATAACAAGGAGCCGAGTTGATGAACTTAAAGAAAAAATTGTACGGCTGGGGTTCCTGGGGTTTGCTGTGTTTTGTGCTGGGCCTGGCTCCGAGTGTTGCCGTCGCGGGAGTGGGGGCATCGTATGGCAGCCTTCGCAACGCGATCGCCACCAACAATCCCGACACGATCATGGCGCAACTCGAGCGCGCCGAAAAACTTCCATGTCGAGCATGCATCGAGCTCGTGATGCCTTTGATTGACGATCGACGCATTGAGGTTCGGGATGTGGCGGCATGGTGGCTGGCAAAACGTGCGATACGGACCGAGCTACGCGATGCGATGATCGGGCGCTTGATCTCGGGTGGCACGATATCGGCGCGAAACGCTGCCGAGGTTCTTGGGCGCTTCATGCATCCGGACGCCCTTGAAGCCCTGGAGTTCGCATTGCTGGATGAAGAACTGGGAGATGCGGCCCGTGTGGCCGCGGCGACGGCAATTGCCACGATCGGTCACGGTTCAGGAAAGGAAATTTTAGAAGCGGGACTCAATGCGAGATCGGTTGCGGTACGAGTGGCAGCCGCGACGAGCTTACGAGGCATTCGAGGAAATTCCGACGGGCTCGCTCTCATTCCGTTGCTTGGAGACGATGATCCAAGGGTTGTCTCTGCAGCATCGTTGAGTTTGGGCGCCCTTGAGGAGTGGCGTGCGGTGCCGGAGCTGATCGGGGTGGCGGATTCGGACGGGTTTTCCGCGAGAGCGCGCATGAATGCCTGCTGGGCCCTGGGACAAATCGGTGACACCTCCGCAATGGAGGTCCTAAAAAACATTTCGCAAGATGATCCGGACACCCTCGTGCGCAGCGCCGCGAGAACCGGATATTTCAAGCTCCTGGGCCGTTAGGTTCCGCGGGGGGGCGGCTACACTGGGGATTCGTACAGTGATTTTTTGTGGGGTGAGGTGTCGAGTCGGTCCGAGTGTAGAATCTGGTTTGGAGACGGTGAGTACGAGCATGCAAAGTATTGCCAAGTGGACACGGAACCCCACTCACTCCGCCGAGTGGTTTGTTGGACTTGCGGGAGCCCTCATGGCCTCGGCGTGTACAAATCCGGCTGTCGAGTCGCAGACCTATTTCGAGCAGCGAATTCGACCTATTGTTCAAGAGAATTGTGTGTCTGGAACCGCGGACAATCGGTGTCACGTCGAGTCGGAGGAGGGGGGCCTGGGCAATGGTGAAGCCATGGGAAACTTTGACATGAGCTCCCTTGAGGCGATTCAGTCGCGTCCAGAGCTGCTATCGGCCTATGGCACTTACACAGACCCTGTCTTGTTGCTGAAGGCGGCGAAGCCCAACGAGCTTTCGATTCGTTACGATGGCGCAAGCTACAGCAGCGAAATCCTTCATGCTGGCGGTGGAATTTTGTCGCGCAACAGCGAGGCTTTTATCGAGCTGCAGAGCTGGCTGGCCAATGGCGCGACCAAAGATGGGGTTGCTCCGCCGTCCCCGCCGCTGCAGGGCGTCGGTGACTGTTTCGATACGCTTCGCCCCGACGTCGAGCCCTTTCTTGACCAGGCGACTGGGGCTGGCTATGATCGTTTTGTCGCCGATGTACAGCCGATCTTGCTGGATCGCTGTAGTTTCGAGAGCTGCCACGGAAATGCGCAGAGCGATTTGTATCTTGCGTGCGACTCGTCGCCGAAGGCCCTGCGTCACAACTACATCTCTGCCCGATCGTTTGTCGCAAAAGAGACTGACCGGAGCGAATTGTTGCTGCGTCCCTTGTTGCCCGCCTCCGGGGGGGTCGCCCATTCCGGTGGCGATATCTGGGTGAGCGCGGACGATCAGGAACTCGAGGTGCTTCGCGATTGGGCGAACGAAGTGGGGCCGCTCGAGGCCGCTGCAACGACTCCAGAGTATGAATATTTTGTGGATAAGGTCATGCCTGTCCTGCTGCGTCGGGGCTGCGCCATGCCCCAGTGCCATAGCCCACACGGTTTTAACGACTATCGGCTTCGGGCCGGTTCGCGTGGCTTTTTCAGCCCCTTGGCACTTCGCCGAAACTACGAAACGACCCTGCATGACTTCGTCAATATCGACGGGAACGGGCCCAACTCGAGCCGGATCCTCGCCAAGAATGTGGCTGCGGACCACGGGGGGATTCGTCATCGGGCGGGCATCGTGCTTCTTGAGGATCGTGACCGGGGAGGCGATCCGACAACATGCGCAGAGGGGCCTGAGGAAGAGCGCAGCGCGTATTGTACCTTGGTGCGTTGGATCTCGTTGGAGCGGGCGGCCGCGGTGGAGGAAGGGAGGGTCGACGCCATGGTCGAAGACGACGAGATCATCGCCTTCTATATCGATCGGCCTGTCGATGCCGATCGCGCGATCGATTTTTCTACTTTCCGCGGTGATGCCCAGCTCATGCGGATGTCGATGCGCTTCGATGCAGAGGGGCGGATCGATCCCGGCACGGCAGGAGAGCCGAGCGAGGTCGACCTTTCGGGTTGCGCCGAGTTCTCGCGCTTGGACCTGGACGTTCGTGCTCCCGAGGTTTCGGGCGATGGTCGCCGTCTGGTCTTTGCGCTAAGAGCGGGCGAAGACGACGGTCTCAATGTCTATTCCGCCCGCCTCGATGGCAGTGATTGCGAGAAGCTGACTTCCGACGGAGGCGAGATTGCCGATGGCGTGAAAATTCACAACTTTGACCCTGTGTATGTTCCCGCAGATGCCCAGAACAACCCCGGTGGTGCGATCGTATTTGCCAGCACTCGAGCAGGAGCCTCAGGGGCGGCGAACTTGAGTCCTCGCTACGCGCTGCCGGCGTCGAATCTGTGGCGAATGGAGTTGACCGGCAAGAATCCCGAGCAGATGACCGTTCTAAACGGCTCCGAACTCTCCCCTGCAGTGATGAAAAATGGTCAAATCACGATGACCACCGAAAAAGCGACGCGGAGTCTGTACCAACTGTCGGGTCGAAGAATCAATTGGGACTTGAGCGATTACCACCCGCTGCTCGCCCAACGGGCGACCATCGGCTACGAGCAGGCGACGGAGATTCGAGAGGGCTTGGATCGAAATTTTCTTGTGATTCTCTCGGACAGCGGCGCCCATTTTGGCGGTGGAGCCCTTGGAATTTTTAATCGCAGTATTGGGCCGTTTCACGTCGGACAAAAAAACAACAGCTTTGTCGATGCCTTGCGGGTGATCGGGGACGCCGAGGCTGGGCGAGGACCAGCATCGGGCGCATTCCGGTCTCCTTATCCCGCGCCGGACGGCCGCATCTTGGTCAGCTATGCAGCCGGATCTCTAGACCTCATGGCGATGGGCGAAAACGTCGATTTCGATTTGGCTTTGATTCGCCCAGAAGACGGCGTTCGGACGATCGTCGCCGGCGGAGGGGACGGACGATTTCAAATCGAGGGAGTACTGGCGTACAGGCGCGCTTCCGACGGAGTTTTTGTGAATGTTCCAGAGCTTGTTTTTGGTGGCACCTCCGGTGCAGCGGGCGACGAACGCGCTTGGGCCCATTTTCCTGACGCACCCATGCTGGCGACCTTGCTGACCCACAATGTGCGTAACGATCGCAATTTTGCGGCGGTCGAAAGTGCCGACGAATTGGCGGTGTATCTCGCCAAGGCACCATCGGCGAGTTGGGATGGCACCTTTCAGGACTGGGATCTCGCTGGAACGGTTCCGTTGGAGTCCGATGGTTCCGTTTACGTCGACCTTCCAGCCTCGGTGCCGGTGATTCTTGAGCTTCGCAAGGACGGCGAAGCCGTGTTGACGATGACCGAAGAGCACCAGTTCGGCCCCGGGGAGCAGACGAGCTTGGGGGTGAGCCGCATCTTTTTCGATGGCGTGTGCGGGGGATGTCACGGGTCGATTTCGGGCCGCGAGCTGGATGTCGTTGTCAACCAGGACGCGCTGACCGGCGCGAGCATTTCTCTGAGTCGGCCACAGCCGAGCGCAATTCCCGGCTCATCGATTTAGCGCTCTTGCGGGGTTGTGTCTTTCCGGGACGCATGTGGTAGCTTTGGCGACCTTTCGGGGACGACAAATGAAGCAAATGCGTATTGGATCGACGGTAATGTTCTCTAGTTTGGCCTTAGCGATGATGGTCGGATGTGCCAACACCGGCGGCGCGCCAGCCTCTGAGGTCGCCGATGACGAAAACCTCATCGGCGCATCGGCGACCTACAGCGACGAAGCGGACAGCGAAGAGACCCTGGACGAACGCTACGGCGCTCGCTCGGAGCTCTCCGCAAAATCGAAGCCGAAGGAAAAATGCCGAGGCAAGGGAAAAAAACGAAAGTGTTCGATGGTCGATCCGACGCCTAAGGTGTCTGCGGCCCATGGCGCGCGAACCTTTATCGGCGATTTTCGTTGGGGCATGGATGCCAAGGCGGTGATGGATCAGTTGACCCGTCAGATTTCGGATGAATACGACAAAAAGCAGTCCGAGACGAACGACGCCAACGTGCAAGACGCGAATCGTGCATGGAAGCGTGATCAAATCACGAGCGTAGCGAAGAGCCACGTCCGGTTTGACTCCGCCGCACATCACAAATGGGGCGTGAGTGTCATCCAGTTCGACTACATGGATGACGAGGGCGAGGAGATGGTTTGGATCAAAGGAGCGACTCTGAAGAAATTCTACTTCTTCAGAGATGGTGAGCTCTGGAAAATCAACTACGCCTACGGAAAGCAGGCCTTTCCGGGAATGGACTACAAGGGAGTTCTCGACAGCAAGTTCAAAAAATGGTTCGGTGTGATGCCTGAAGAAAAGGCTAAGCTCGATCCGAAGACCCAGGTCCCTCTGGTGAACTACGTGCAATGGGACAGTCAAGACGGCGACCGCATTCGTGCCTACGACATGATGGAGGTCCATGGCGTCTTTCTGGTTTCGGTCGTGAGTGGCAACGCGGAGGATTCGATTGGGGAGCGCCTCCCCAATATGGCGAAGGAGCGAGCATTCGACGAAGAGGTCGGCGACGTGCTTGGTGGATCTGATATCTGTTACGACGAAGAGGGCAACATGATCGAAGACGCTGAGCGCTGCAAAGAGTTGCGAGGCTTCTAGCGAACCAACTTCGCTCGGCATCTTCCGAAGTTGGTTCGGGCATAAAAAAGGCCGGAGATTCCGGCCTTTTTTATTGGTTTTGGATTTTTAGCGCGAAGACCGGGATCCTTGTTTAAAGTAAATTCGAGCCTGGGGAAGCCCTTCAATAGGCTCACCTCCGTGGGTGGCATCGACGATCTTCATAGAGAGGCCGGGGGGCTGTTCTCGCGGGACGGGTCCGTGCGGAATATCGCCGACGAAGGACTTCATGAAGTCTGCCCAGAGTGGCGTGGCGGTTGTGTAGCTAGCTTCTTCGTCGCCAAGTGAGCGCTCATTTCGGTCGTCAAAACCGAGCCACGCGGCAGTGACGTGGCGTGATGTGAAACCAATAAACCATGTATCCGTGGTGAGGTCGCTCCACTGCCCCTGTCGTTTGTAGCGACCGGATGCGCTCCCGCTCTTGCCGGCCACGGGCACCTTCGCGCGAGACGCTCGACCGCCGATTCCGGCGGTAACGACCTCGCGTAATAGACGCGAAATCAAGAATACAGATCGTTCGTCAATGATCTGTTTGGGTGGGTGTATAGCGAGCGCAGCCATTCGATCGATACGGCCAGCGACGTCCATGGCGCCGTCGTGGGGGTGGCGTCGATCGAGGCGTAGTTTGCCATTCTTGTCGACGACGCGGCGGATGTATACGGGGTCTTGACGGCTCCCGCCCCGTGCGTATGTCCCGAAGGCCCGGCTGAGCTCGTCCATTTGCATACAGGAGGTCCCAAGCGACAGCCCCTTGTCGGCGATGAGCTTTGTCGTGATTCCCAGTTTCCGGGTCCAGGCGACGACTCGCTCGGCGCCTATGGCGAGAAAAAGGCGGATCGAGGGGGTGTTTAGCGACTTTATCAGCGCAGTGCGCAGCAGGACCTTGCCATCGACTGTCTTGTCGATATTTCGTGGGTTCCATTCCTCACCGGGCTCGGGTTCCCACGGCTTCGCTTCGAGGATCGAGTCCATTTGCCAATCGCCCAGATCGAGGGCGAGACCGTAGTAAAAGGCTTTGATCACGGATCCCGGGGAGCGGCACGCCTGGGTCGTGCGGTTGTACTGCGATCGGTCATAATCAAGACCGGCTCCCATGGCCTCGACGTAGCCGGTTACGTGATCGAAGGTAAACAGCGCGGCCTCGACGAGGGGGCGCTGTTCAAGCCGCACGGTGGGGATACGTTCTTCGGTCGCCTTTGAGGCCGGGCGTCGCGTCAGACTGGGCGCTGGAACGGATCGGACCCAGACGACGTCGCCCGCTTCGAGGACCGTGCGAAGGTCGTGTGTAATGTGTCCACTGATGCCGGTGTAGCGGTCGTAGGCGCCAGCCCAGACCGCATTGCGGAGCGGAAGTGCCACTTCGATCGAACCGACGTGGAGTTGAGCCGTTGACCGATCGAGGGAGTTGACGAGCGCGAGGTACCAGCGCCCCTTCTCTTCGAGCGGGCCGGACCCGTAGAGGTCATGGCTACGGGAAAGAAATATTTCACGACTTTCTTCTTGGTCGAGGTGCGCGACCGGCCCGCGATAGCCGTGGCGGTGGTCGAGTTTACGGGTGGCGCGGAGGATCGAGGCCTCCGCGAGCCGCTGAAGTTCCAGCTGTGCCGCGGTCTCAATGATAAGACCGTCGTGGAGAACGGACTCTTCGCCAAGCGACTTGATGACCTCTCTGCGCGCCTGTTCCGCGTAGGCGGGTGCTCGCCACCGAAAATTATCTCGCCGAGTCGCCAGTACTAATGTTTCCGACGTCGCCGTATCCCGCGCACTTTTCGTGATTAAATCGGCCTCGACCATGTCCTGCAAGACGATCGCTCGTCGATGAATTGCGCGTTTTTCGCTAGCGACCGGATTGTAGTATGACGGGGCCCGCGCCATTCCGGCGATAAGCGCAGATTCCGCAAGTGTAAGCTCATCGAGATCTTTGTTGAAGTAACGGCTCGCTGCGGAGCGCACGCCGTAGGCGCCGTGCCCAAGAAAAATCTTGTTGAGATAGATCTCGAGTATCGCGTCTTTGCTGAGCCGAGAATCAATACGAAGCGCAAGAATCGCCTCTCGAATTTTCCGCGCGAGGGTTTGTTCCGAATTCGCAAGAAAACTCTTCGCCACTTGTTGGGTGATCGTCGATCCCCCCTGGCGGATTGTACCGGAACGATAGTTGGCGACCATTGCTCGAGCCAGGCCCCTGAAGTCGAGACCGTGGTGATCTTCGAAGCGCCGGTCCTCTGCAGCGAGAAAAGCGGCGCGGAGGTCTGTGGGGACGGAGTCGAGGGGAGCGTAGGCTCGATGCTCCCTTGCGATCTCTGAAATTAGCACCCCGTCGTTGGCATAAATACGAGTAATTCCAGGTGCTTGCCCAGCATAGTTCGACACTTCATTGAAGTTTGGAAGTTCGCTCGCGAAGTGTCGATAGACTTTCAACCCACCAAATATGCATGCCAGACCGACCAGGAAAAACACGAGAACCCCATAACGAAATAGCCAGCCAAAAAGGCCGGCCATCCGCGCGGGGTTTTGTACCCAGACTCTGGGTCGTTGTTTCCCCGCAAGGAGGACGCGAGTCCTACTCTGCTGGGGCTGCGGGCTTTTCATCGCCACCCGCTGGGGCTGCCGCCGAGTCTGCGTCTTGGGCGCCAAATGTACCGCCCTCGAACTTCTCGAAGGCCTTGATTGCGGCTTTCTCGGCTTCGTTCAACTGCTCAAGCCGCTGCATGATGTTGGCGCGCAACCGCTTGTTCTCCTGAGTCACGTTGTGCTCCGGCTTCTCGCCGATGGCGTATTTGAAGACCGTACCTTGGGGAAGCAACAGCTGGACTTCCTGTTTGGATACGACCGCCGTCGGTCCACCGATCGTCTCTTGAACGACGAGATGGGTCGATTTTTTCGGATCTTTGCACGGGACAGGAGTCTTCCCATCCGCGCCGACTCCGCATGCGAGATCGGCGACAGCGACCAGTACAGCTCCGTTCTTGACGGATCGTACCGCGAACGCCGCGGGACCCTGCTTGTTGGCGCCGAGGATCGCCGCATTTTCGTTCACGAACTGAGCCCAGCTGCCCAAATCGAAGATCAAGCGGTTCGACAGGTCGTAGAGGTCGAATACTTTCTTGACCGCAGGGCCTGGCATCGCCGCCATCTCGTAGCCGAAGAGATCACTGATCTCAGGATGATCTTTGAACTTCTGGGTCACGACGGCAGTGACGGCTTGTGCGCCGGCTTTGCCATCAGCAGCAACCGCCTTGGTGAGGTCCCCCATCTTGAGACTCACTGACGCGCGTGTCTTCTTGATGGCGTTGATCTCGTCAAAAATGACCTTGCCCTTGATCATCGAGGCGCCTTGGACCTCTTCGGCGTAGCTCTTCTTCGAGAGCAGGTACCCACCCATCGCGCCAACGGCGATACCGGCTGCCGCGATCAAGGCCATCAGGCCGGCCTTTGAGTCCTTGGGCATTTCCGATCCAGAATCGTCGATGATTCCTGCATCGGGATCGAAGCCACCGGCGTTGAAACCACCTCCGCGAAGCGGATCTTGCAAAGCGGGTTCCGCTTGGACCGGTGCGACCGCTGTGGCAGGCGGCGACTCGTTCAGAGACGGAGCCGCTGTCGGGATCGTTGAGGAGATAGCATCGTCAACAGGAGTCGGCTCCGGTGTGGCACCGACTTCGGCAGGGGATGCAGGGGCGGGGGCAGCGGCAGGCGCGGCTGCAGCGGGAGGCATAGGGGCCTCGGCCGCGGCGGGCAATGAAGGTTCAGCCGACTTGGCGGCTTTCTTTGCAAGGCGCGCTTTTAGTGCGCTGAGGTCCTTACCTTTTTTTGGTGCGCTCAAAAGACCAACTCCGTGTGTGTGGGGCGGGGGGTGAGTTTCTCACCCGGTGTGGCGTGGTCGATGATCAGGATCGCTCATCGACAGCGTCGCACAGTAGTGACATGCAAGTGAATGTGTCAACGCTCTGGCCTCACTTCACTGTGCATGAAAGCAGGAATTCGAGTCCACGGCGTAAGATTGGTCGGGATCACTTCTGCGTGAAGTTCGCAAAACTGATATAGGTAACAAAACGTAGGGCGTTCGATGAGATTGAGCCGCAGGCTGTAAAACGTGTGGTTTGCTGGGTCACATCTGTATGCCGGTCGTAGCCGGATCCAGAAGGATTGTCCGCTCTTCCACCCAGATTCGCGGGTGTACGGGAGATGCGCGACGTTCAGAAGAGCCGTCCCTTTGGCGAGCGACCTCTGGAGAATGATCTCAAGGCGCCTGATTTCGGGCGAAGGGTGGTTTCGCTGGCCGGCAGTGGTATGGCGGAGCGAGTGAAATCACAGAAGCAGCGTGGAGAGGGAGACTCGACGTCGACCATAGAAGCGCCGCCGTTGAATCCACTCCGGCTGGTGCTCTCGACCTTTGGCGTGTTGTTCGGCGTGGGGGTGTTGGCGTGGACCTTGGCATATTTTTTTCGTGAGACGCTGCTTTCGCTGAGCGCATGGTTTGTCGACAGCTTCGGCGGTCCTGGCATTGCCGTCGGTTTCTTCATCCCAGACGCGTTTACGATCCCGTTGCCGAACGACATGTTTTCGTTTTTTGGTGTGATGGGGGGGATCGGGTTTCTCGAAGTTGTATTTTGGGGTTCTTTGGGCAGTCTCCTCGGAGGGTCTACGGGCTGGATGATCGGTCGCTGGTGCATAAGTGACCGTCCGGTCCTAAGGCGGTTTATCGAACGGAAAGGGGGCGACGAGATCGAGCGTCAGCTTCAACGCCATGGAGCCGTATTTTTGGCGATCGCCGCGATCACGCCCCTGCCTTATTCTGTGGTGTGTTGGGCCGCGGGCGCCAGTAAGATGCCATATCGGCGCTTTATCGCCATCTCCTTGCTGAGAATTCCCCGGGTCTCGTTCTACCTATGGTTGCTCCAGATCGGCGTCCTGCAAGTCGTGGGTTAGACGTGTGATGAGGGATTCGCTGCCAGTGCTGGCTGTGTTTGGGGGAAGCTTCGATCCGCCGCACCTGGGTCACGCGATGATGCCTAGCTATCTACTGGCTGCTGGCCACGCGGAGCGCGTGCTTGTCGCGCCGTGTTTCGCGCACGCGCTCGGTAAAAAAATGCGTCCATTTTTGGAACGTGTCGCCATGACCCGCGCGGCGATGGCCGGATATGGGAGTGGCCGGGGCGCTCGAGTCGAGGTCAGCGATGTCGAAGCTAGAATTTTCGCCGCCAACGGCGGGGCCCCCAGCTACACCCTCGATTTGCTTGAGACCGTGCAGAAGAGCCACACCGAGTGGCGGATTCGACTCGTTATCGGGAGCGATATTGTCGAGTCTGGGGAGACTGAAAAATGGCACCGCTGGTCCGAGATCGACTCACGTTTTGATCCGATCATTGTGCCGCGAGCTGGATTCTCGGCCCCGAATGAGGTCCTGTTGCCGGACGTGAGCAGCTCGAGAATCCGCGCCTTGTTGCGGTCGGGAATTGAGGGGGAGTCGATGGGGGCGGCGAGCGGGTATGCGGAGCTGCGGCGCTTGTTGCCGGCGGCTGTCATTCCGCGATTGACCGCAAGTCGTCCGCGAAAACGAATCTTGCTCGTCGGTCGCGGTCACGCTTTTTCTAACGTGGAGCGATGGCTATCCTCGCGAGGTTTCGAGCCCCGTGGAATCGGCGGACGGGGGGTCGTGGACGGTAGCGAAGGGCTACCAGACCAGATTGAGACCTATATGGGCGTGTGGTTGTTGTGCGCGGATCCGCATCTACCTGAGGTGGCCCGAGCGCTTGTCGGCCAGCGAGGACAGGGGTTACCCCCGGGGATGCCGGTGCTGCATGCCGCAGGCGCGCTGATTGCGGCTGATTCCCTGGCGGGGCTGGCGGCTGCGGGGCACCCCGTAGGGACGATGCATCCGATTTGTAGTCTGCGATCCGAGCGGGACAGCGATGACTTGATGCAGGCAGGTTTCGGGGTCGAGGGCGCGCCACGAGCTCGCGAGTTGGCCCTCGAGCTTCTCGGTCCTCAGCCGTGGATCGATCTGCAAGGTTGTGATGCGATGCAGAGGCAGCGGTACCACGGCGCATGCGCGTTGTTGGCCAATCACCTCGCGGTGCTCTGGGATGCAGCGACCCAGTTGTTGGGTGAATTCGGCTCCCAGGTCGGCGGGAGGGGGACGGATCGTCACGGGGACCACCAGGCTGTACTTGGGACTTTGCTACGGTCTTCGATGGACAACCTTCTGCAGCTGGGTATCCCGGCAGGGGTCACGGGCCCGCTCGCCCGGGGCAACCGAACGGCGGTCGCGGCCCATCTTGAGGCGCTCTCGGCGGTCGCCGGCGGCAGAGAGTACATCGACCTCTATCGAGTCCTCAGCGAGCGCCTTGAACGACTGCTTTCGAGAACCGCGTAGGCGGATTCCCAAAATATATCCAATGTCGCGCAAGACGGGCGCGGAACTGCGGGGCGGCGGGCAACAACAACTGTAGTCCCCAATGATTCGCCGGCGAATGGCTGATCAACAAGAGTACAGGTCCATGTCTCGACATCTGAATCCATCATCACCGAACCGTCGCGCATCCGTGCGCATGTCTATTTCTTTCGCCGCAGTTGTCGCGTGCACAATCTCCGTATCTTGCGAGCGAAGCGGTTCGACAGTCTCGCCTGGGCCGGAGATGGGCGCGAATAGTGCGCCTTATCGCAGCCTCGGAATTGTCCTGCCGGACCTCAGCGGAGATGATTTTGAGATTGTGAGCGAGACCCCCGATGATCTCCATGTGCTTGTATTTTGGGAGGTGTGGTGCACGCCGTGCCATTCGGAGCTCTTTGAGGTGGATCAGATGTGGCGCGAAATGCGCGATCGAGGGCTGCACGCGTACGGAATTAGTGTAGATGGGCCCGATACGGTCGCTCGGGTGCCTGGATTTGTGCTCTCGAAGGGCTACGAGATGCCAATCCTCCTTGACAGCGAGACGCAGCACCTGCCTGTGTACAATCCCGGAGGAGGGTGCCCCTTTTACGTCGTGTTGGATGCCGATGGCGCGGTATTGGATGCCCACGAGGGCTACGTAAAGGGCGATATGGACCGTCTTCGGGCGTTCTTGGTGGAGCGTATGGGCCCCGACGCGTAGACACAGGGACAGAGGGGATCGCCTGTGGCGATTGCCCTCTACGAGTTCCTTGGTCGAGAGTTACGATAGTGCGACAGAATGCCGCACCAATTGACAAGGCGCGCCTTGCTCTCCGACTACGTTGCTGTAGGGTCAAAACATGACACGTCTCGCAACCTCGGTATTCTCGCTCGTCGCCCTGTCAACGTTTGCAGTCACAGGCGCGGCCTGTGATGCATCTCCCGCCGGCTCGGGAAGCGACAACGAAGAGTCTTCCGCGGCCGATGACGATGGGAACAGCCAAGGCTCCGCGGACAGCACAGAAAGCGGCGACGATGACGGAGAGAGCTCGGGCAACGCCGGAGACGGAGACGGAGACGGAGACGGAGACGGCGCAGCCGGAGGGGATTCCCAGCAGGAGACCGCTTGTGGAATCCTGGACGCTGGGAATGTGACCGAACTCATCGCGCCGATGACTCAAGCAGACGCCAATCAGGCGATCATGATGCCGTCTGAAACCACCGCCTACAAGATCACGCTGAACGTGAATCCTGACGGTGGATATATTGGTTGGGCGGATATGTTGCTTCCCGATTGGGGATCCACACAGGCGATTTTCGCGGGTGAAGGGTTTGAGTACGAGCTGTTTAGAAACGACGAAATCGATCCTCTCAGCAAGGGGCCGAACCCCGCTTGTCCGGAGCTGACTGACGAGCGCGTCTTTTTTGCTCACTGGAACGACGCCCAAGTTAAGTTCACGAGCGATGACCAGTTTGAAATCTGGTTCATGTACTTCAAAGCGGCCTAACTTGGTCTAGCTACCATGCGTCGTGTGTTTCGAAAAACTTACAGATTCGGGCTGTTAGGCCTGGTAGCTTACGTTTTTTGTTGTTCGCCTGGTGGTTCCAGTGATGATTACGACTGGGGTCTTCCCGATGGTGTCGATCCTCCGCAGGTGCCGGAGGACAACCCGCAGACCCTAGAAAAGGTGGAGCTCGGTCGCTATCTATTTTACGATACGCAACTCTCGGACCAAGACAATCGGGCGTGCGGTGTTTGCCACGAACAGGCGAAGGCCTTCACCGACACCTTCCCACGGGCGGTGGGGACGAGCTTCGAGCTTCATCCGCGCAATACCCCGTCGTTGACGAATGTTGCGTATTTTACATCGATGACGTGGATTGATCCGACAGTTAACGTTCTCGAGACTCAGCTTCTTGCGCCGCTGCTTGGGCACGATCCCATCATCGAGATGGGTATGGGTGGGCAAGAAGACCTGTTGTTGGATCGTCTAAAGAGTCGTGACGACTATCAGACATTGTTCCCCCTAGCCTTCCCTGGCGAGCAAGATCCGTTCACCATCGAAAACATCGCGCGCGCGATTGCGTCGTTTGAACGGACGATCGTTAGCTGGAATTCCGCGTATGATCGCTTTCAACGTGGGGAGCTCGATGCCATCTCGGAGTCCGCAATTCGTGGGCGAGACCTTTTTTATGGCGATGCCCAGTGTGGACGTTGTCACGGCGGTCCACTGTTTAACGCGACGACCGACGAGGACGGTGAGATTCTGGAGGCTCACGGTTACTTTAATACGGGTCTCTACGATATCGATGGGGCTGGTAGCTATCCGTTGGGCCACGAAGGGCGAATGGAGAAGACTGCGGATCCCGAGGACATGGGATCTTTCAGGACGCCAAGCCTGCGCAATGTCGAGATATCACGTCCGTATATGCACGATGGGAGCGCGGATACCCTGGATCACGCGATTCGCATTATGGCGGAGGGGGGACGAGACAACCTATCAGGACCGAACGTTGGCGATGGCCGAGCGAACCGATTCAAGTCTCCGTTGCTTGAGGACCTCGGTCTCGACGCATCCCAACTGGAGGACCTTGGTGCGTTTTTACGTTCGCTGACAGATCATACTTTCCTTGAAGATGAGCGACTCGCGTCGCCCTATCCGGAATTTGTGCCGGTGTTTCCCACCGGATCAAAGTAATTTCAGAAGCGGAGGGTCCGGCCGCAGTTGATCATCTTCGACTGCGATTGGCGCCACCGCACGCCCATTTTCTAGTACCTAGCGAATGCCGCTGTGGGGGCCAAAGGCTGGTAGCTTCGCGGTGGTGAAGCTTGAAAAGATTGCCTTTGTGGGGCTCGGTACGATGGGGGCGGGAATGGCTCGGAATCTGGTGGAGGCTGGGTACCCGGTGGTGGGATACAACCGAACCCGGGTCAAGACGGACTTGCTCGTATCTGCGGGGGGGGCTGCGGCGAGAACCCCCGCCGAAGCAGCCAGAGAAGCCGACGTGGTGGTTTTATGCGTATCAAACGACGCCGCGGTGGACTCTGTGGTGTTCGGGAAAAACGGGGTACTATCGACTCTGAGAACCGGTGCGTTGGTGCTGGACTGTGGAACCACTGGCCAAGACCTAACCCGCCGAATGAGCCAGGTTTGCGCGGATGCTGGCGTTGATTTCTTGGATGCGCCGGTGACAGGGAGCAAGCTGGGCGCCGAGCGCGGGACGTTGACGTTCATGATTGGGGGCCCGGGCTCCGCGGTTGAGCGTGCGACAAAAATATTCGCGGCGATGGGAAAACACAGCGTGCATGTCGGTGAATCCATTGGCATGGGGCAAGCGGCAAAATACAGCCTGAACATGACCCAGGCCGTGGTCTTGCAGGGCATTTTAGAGGGGTACACGCTGGCGCGGAGCATGGGGGTGCCGCTGGCGAAGATGGCCGAAATCTACGAGCATAGCGCCGGCAAGACCGGGGTCGGGGGGTTCAAGACGCCCTACTTGCAGGCGGCCGATTTTACCCCACATTTTCGTCTCGATCTCATGCACAAGGACCTGCATCTTGCCTTGGAGCAGGCGGCGTCGAGACGGATACCGCTGGCTGCCGCGAGCGCAGTGTGCGGGATCTACGATCAGGGAGTGGCCGAAGGACTTGGGGGGCAGGATTTTCTCGTATTGGCGACCTTGTTGGAGCGATGGTCGGGGGTGCAGCTGCGCGATTGAACGGACGAGGGCCGATGACCCCCGGTCACTTGCCAAGAAATTCGCGGGACGACGAAGCGCTGGTAGTTTCGGCCCGTGCTCGCTGCTCTCAACGCCTTTGTGCGCCACCTACAGCTCGAACGGCGCTACTCCAAACATACGATCCGGGCCTACCGGCGTGATGTTGAGGCGCTGATCGGAAGTGTTGCGAGGCGCCACGAGGGGCGAGCCGCGGTGCTTGGCGACCTCAATGTGCGAGAGGTGCGAGCGCTTCTCGCGGAGATGCATGAGGAGTGTTCGGGCAGCACTCTCGGTCGGCGTCTCTCGTGTCTTCGAACCTTCGGTGAGTTTTGCCGGCGGCAGGGGCTGATCTTGGAAAACGAGGTTGTGCTGCTACGGAGCCCGAAGAGTCGGCGTTTGTTGCCAAAAGCTCTCCCGGTTGAGGACGTCACTCAAATGATCGATGGGGTGCAGCGCCCTGGACCCGTCGGAGCGCGCGATCGTGCGCTCGTCGAGGTTCTCTACGGAGCGGGTCTGCGAGTGAGCGAGGCGGTTGCCCTCGATCTGCAGGCCCTTCAGTGGGAGGCGTCTCGGTTAACAGTCCGAGTGCTAGCGGGCAAGGGGGACAAAGACAGAATTGTGCCGCTTGGTAGCCGTGCCGCGCAGTCCATACGGCTCTACTTGGCGTGTCGGGAGCAGATGCTTCGTCCCTCGGCGAATGAAGATGCGCAAAAAGCGATTTTTCTTGGGGTCCAGGGGAGGCGATTGTGTGTACGAAGCGCAAGAGACGTCGTCTATCGGCGGTGCACCGTATCGGGAGCTCGCGCGAAGTTGGGTCCGCATAGCCTCCGGCACAGCTTCGCTACTCACCTCCTAGAGAGCGGCTGCGATCTGAGGACAATTCAGACCATGCTGGGCCATGCGAGCCTGTCCACCACCCAGCGCTACACCCATTTGAGCATGGGAAAAATTATCGACACCTACGAGGCTAGCCATCCGCGTGCCAAGTCTACCCCGCGCGTGGCGAATGCCGACGGACAAGACACGGGTACACGAGGGGCTCGGACTCAGCCTCGTGGGATCGCTAAATTTGAGGACCTCGATGTTGAGCTCTTAGATCCCAAACGGTGATCTGAACGGCTGAGTTCGGGCTAGAAGTGAGTCGAGACGAGAAACGTCCTGGAGGGGAGGGTACACAGTCTGATTTTCGGGTGTAGAGAAAGGTAAGTTCGGATAAGCTGCGTGCAATGTCGCTACGACGCGGTGACACCCTGTCAAAAATCGAGGCGGGGAGACTTCAAGAATTTCCGCTCACGCCGGAGGATTTCTTTTTGCTTAGTCGAATTGAGGACGCGGGGACCGTGGCGGAGGCGATCGTCGCTAGCGGCCTTGACCCCGGAGCGGCAGAGGCGATCCTTGAGCGGTTGATAGCGATGGGAGCCCTGATCCCATCGATCGGACACACGAAACTGCCGCAGGACAGGACAGGACGGAGTGAAAATTTACGACACCGCTCGGTCGCGGAAGCGAAGGGATCCGAGCACAGGCACACTGAAGCGAAGAGCCGGAGGGCCCGCCACTTGCGGTCGCAGCTGCTCGGGGCAGGAAGTGCGACCGCGGTAGACCTTTCGAGACGTCAAAGGTCTACCGAGTCAGGCGCAAAGGGCATGAGCGGCGTGGCCGCGAGAGGGAGGGACGCTCCGATTCCGGCGCCGGAGATCTTGCGAGAGCTCGAGGCGGAGGATGATCCGCGCATCGACTCTCAACTTGATATCAGCGCCGAGCAGCAGCGGCGGCTGCTGTGGCTGCGGGACCGTCTCGATTCACTTACACATTTTGAAGTCCTCGGGATCCGTCCTTCGATGGAGTCGAGAGTGATCCGCAAGGCGTACCATCAGACCAGCCGTGAACTCCATCCTGATCGGTTCTACGGGAAGGAAATGGGGCTCTTCGGACCCTTGACCGTGGAGCTTTTTAAGCGAGCCAAGGCATCGTACGAGCTGTTGATGGATGATCGTGGAAGGGCAGCCTACGTGGAGCGTCTGCTCGGCGAAGAGCGACGCAAAAATGCGAACGTCGAGGCCAGTCGACAGCGCGCCGAGATCGAGAGCCGTCGTCGACGAGATCTCGAGGCTGCCGTCCAGGCCAAGCAAGATGCCGAAGCCGAACGCCTCGCCGTTCGAGAGGCCGACAAAAAACGTGAAGAGCGGAGCGCTCGTGATGCGGTACGTCGAGGTCGGGTCCGGGAGCGCCTCCTCGGGGGGGATCGTCGCAGCGACAAGGCGCGAATGCACTTCCGGGACGGCATGATTGAGCTCAAGGCAGGTCGAGAGGGTGCCGCGGCTGGCCTCTTTCGTTTGGCTCTAGATATCGATGAGTCGAACATCGAATACCACCAGCGATGGCATGAGTGCCTAGCGATCGCGCGGCAAAAGAGCGCATCCAAGGCCTTCACCATGGGTCTTCGCTGCCAAGAGATTGGCAAAACTGCGGAATCGGCGCATTTCTTTTGTGAAGCGGCAGATGCGAGCCCCTCGACCCAAAATTTAGCGGAAGCGGCGGGAAGCATCGCCGAGAGTGACCCCACGCGGGCGCGGGCGTACGCGCTATCCGCTCTTGACGCCATGGAAATCGAGGCTCGATCGGGTGGTGGTTTGGCAGGTTCTGCCGCCGGTCGTGTTCATTTGTGCTGCGCAAGGGCGTTCTGGGCCGCGGGTCAGGGGCATTCCGCGAAGGCGCAGCTTGAGGCGGTCCTGCATTTGCTGCCAGGGGACCCAGAGGCCACGACTCTTCTCAAATCGATCAAAGTGACCTAGCCTCGGGCTTGCGCGCGAGGCCTTTGGCCTGGAGCCGCACGGGAACGGGCAACTACCTCCATGGAAAATGTCGTCGGCATCGATCTGGGAACTTCGAATACTGTAGTCGCTATTGTCGAGGACGGTGTTCCAACCGTCATTCCGAACAAGGGGGGATACAAGACCACGCCGTCGATGGTCGCCATTTCAGAGAGCGGCAAGCGGCTGGTTGGACACATAGCGAAGAGGCAGGCGGTGACAAATGCCACGAACACCGTCTACGCAGTGAAGCGGCTGATCGGTCGAAAATGGGATTCTCCCGCTTCCCGCGCGGTTCAACATTCGGCGCCCTATACGGTGGTCGAAGGCCCATTGGGCGATGTCCGTGTTGTTGTCCGCGAGCAGGTGTACAGCGTTCCTGAGGTCAGTGCATTTATATTGCAAGAGCTCAAGTCCATCGCTGAGCAGTACCTTGGGACGACGGTCGAGAAGGCCGTGATCACGGTGCCGGCGTACTTCAACGACAACCAACGTCAGGCGACGAAGGACGCTGGCCGAATCGCGGGTCTCGAGGTTATCCGTATTATCAACGAGCCGACGGCAGCGGCCTTGGCCTATGGGTTTGGAAGAGATCTTGAGCGCCGTGTCGCAGTTTATGACCTAGGAGGAGGGACCTTTGATGTTTCGATTCTCGACATTGGTCATGGCGTCTTCGAGGTCATCTCCACCGCGGGTGACACGTTTTTGGGGGGCGAGGACTTCGACATTCGGGTAATGGATTGGTTGATCCAGAGTTTTCAAGAGAAGACCAGCGTCGATGTGCGAGACGATCGCATGTCCTTACAGCGCCTGCGGGATGCCGCAGAGAAGGCGCGGTGTGAGCTTTCGGTTGCGAGGGAGTCACTGATCGATCTGCCTTTTTTGTATACGACCCCCAACGGGGAGACACTGCATCTCCAAGAGACGCTCACTCGCGATCAACTCGAGGACCTGACTCGCGACCTGGTTGAGCGCACCGTGTCGATCTGTGAGCGAACGCTTACAGATGCGAAAATCGATGCCAGCGACTTGGATGACATCATTCTTGTCGGTGGCATGACGCGCATGCCATTGATTCAGTCGATGGTCGCCAGTTTTTTCGGACATGAGCCATGCAAGGGCGTACACCCCGACGAAGTGGTTGGCCTAGGGGCCGCAATCCAAGCGTCGGCCTTGGTGGATGAGTCACAAGAGTTTCTGCTTCTGGACGTGACGCCGCATAGCCTTGGCATCATGATTGTCGGCGGATATTTTCATAAATTAATCACCCAAAATACGACGGTTCCGACCAGTGCGTCGCATATTTTCACCACGGTTCGCGACAACCAGACTTCTGTGAAAATTTTGGTCTTGCAAGGTGAGAGCGAACAGGCCACCGAGAACGAGTTGCTCGGAGAATTCATTCTGAGCGGATTGCGCAAGGCCCCGCGCGGCCAGGTGGAGGTCAAGGTGACATTTTCGATCTCTGCTGACGGGATTGTGTCGGTGGCGGCACTGGATCTCGAGACTGGGCGCGAGCAGAGCATCACTGTGACCGCGACCTCCGGGCTCACGGAGGAAGAGCTTCAAAAGCTCGTAGAGCAGAGTCAGGGGTACATGGTGGAGTTGCATGCCAACGAAGAGTTCGAGCGGCAACGCCAGTTCGCCGAGAAATTGACGGGGGATGTGAGTGAACTCTTTCCTCAGGTTGAAGGCATCATGAGCGGTACCAGCTTTGGTCGCGACGCGATGAGCAAGGCCCGCGCAGTGCTTGAGCGATCGGAACGCGAGATGCAGTGCAACGATCTACGCACATTGAATGAGGTGGTTGAGAGCCTCGAGCGCACGTTAAATATGTTCCGGGGTGTGGTTCGAAAGACCAATCTCAGCTGAACGCTCCGGCCCGGAGTCGGACCTTCTCGGACCTTCTCGGACCTTCTCGGACCTTCTCGGACCTTCTCGGA
>CAYTFJ010000018.1:0-11748 GCA_964437075.1 uncultured Nannocystaceae bacterium | reverse complement strand
TCGGACCTTCTCGGACCTTCTCGGACCTTCTCGGACCTTCTCGGACCTTCTCGGAAGCCGGTCTCGCGTTCGCCTTGGCTAACGATTGTTTGTTCTGGGGGGAGGCGGGACGGAGGGCGGAGGGCAAAGCTCGACCTGGAACTCCGCCGGCGGAGGCGACTTTGTTGCAGCACGGTTTGAAAGGATTTTCGTTGGTACGATTTCGCCGACTTCGGGATTTCGTATGGGAGAGGGCCGGCCGAGGGCGGAGGTGGGCCTGTTTCGCGGCTGACGGCCCGGTTGCTTCAAGAATCGTGAGGCGAGAAATGCCACCTCCTGGCGAAGGTCGTCGAGCGTGCCATCGTTGTGGACGATGTAGTCTGCCCGCCTGCGCTTCTCTTCCTCCGGCATCTGGGCTGCGATTCGTTTCGTGACCTCTTCTCGTGTGAATCCGTCGCGTGCCCGGACTCGGTTGATTCGAGTTTCTTGGGGGGCACTGACTAGGATCACAGACTTCATCTCGCCTTGAAGATTCTTTTCAAAGAGCAGGGGGACCTCGTATATGACCACGGGGTGCGACCCCTTCTCGAGCGCGTCGAGAACCTGGTCGTAGCGTTCGCGGATGCGAGGGTGGAGGATGGATTCCAACTGTTTTCGTTTTGTGGAATCACTGAATATGATCTTCCCCATCGATTGGCGGTCGAGGCTACCGCTCGCCGTCAGGACGGCCGTTCCGAAGGCTTTGACGACGTCGTTAAGTCCGTCACTTCCTGGGGCCACGACCATTCGGGAGAGCTCGTCCGCGGAGACCACGGGAATCCCATACCCCTCAAGCAACGCTGCAACAGCGGATTTTCCGCTGCCGATTCCGCCGGTCAGACCAAAGACATTCATCGCGTTACAGTAGCAGTCCTAAGTGCGTGTGGTGAAAGCTCGGGGGACACAAGGATTGTTGCGGATATCGCGCCGCGTGTGCTCTGTTTTGGGGGATGTATAGTCGATGGGCTCATGTCTTCTTTTCCTCATCACGGCAAGTTTCGCCTGCTGGACGCCACCTTTGAAACCAGTGCGCCAGATCTGGAAAATTGCCCGCGCGACGGGCTGCCGGAAATAGCCGTGGCCGGTCGATCGAACGTGGGAAAGTCGAGTCTGCTGAACGCTTTTTCCACTCGTCGGGGTCTCGCACGAGTGAGTCGCTCCCCGGGTCGCACCCGTCTGCTCAATTTTTTTCGGATCCGAACGGAGGCCACCGATGCTGCCAATGGCAAGCAGAGAATGGAGTTTCATTGGGTTGATCTTCCCGGCTACGGCTTTGCGAAGGCGAGAAAAAGCATACGAGAGACCTTTGGCCCGATGATTGAGGGGTATCTCGCGGGACGGACGACACTACGAGGGCTTGTTGTCCTGATCGATATACGCAGAGGGCCCGCAGAGTCTGATTTTGATCTTTTAGAATATGCCGGCCGGTTGAGTTTACCCTGCCTGGTTTGCGTGACGAAATGCGACAAGTTGGGCGCCTCGGAGCGCGGACTTGTCGCTCGTGCCATGGCGAAAGAGCTACGGGTCTCTCCTCGAGATGTGCTGCTCACGAGCGCCAGCAGTGGAATGGGCCTCGGGGACGAGGGGAACAAGGGGGGATTGTTGCGGGAACTTTCGCGGCTCTGTTGGCTTGAGGATATCGACCCGAGTGTTGAGAGCGAGTCGCTTCTCGCTGAGGCTGAACCGCCGATTCCGGTCCCCAGCTCTTGAACGAACATTGTGGGCCGGAGCCGAGCACTGGAGGGGGATGGGATGCTGCGGAGGGCGGAGCCCGGTGACGTGTCCGCGATCGCAGGGCTCGACGCTCGCTGTTTTGACCAGAAATGGGGAGAGCTGCAATGGGCAAAGGAAATTTGCAGTCGTCATGCGCACGTGGTCGTGTTGGTCGTGTCAGGTCACGTTCTCGGATTTACGTGCGCGTGGGAGATCATGGGCGAGTGGGAATTGCAGCGGATCGGGGTTGCACCGCAAGCACGTGGACTCGGATGGGGAGAGAGACTTCTAGCGGGCGACATTGAATGCGCCGCGGCCCGAGGTTGTCGTCTCTACAAGTTGGAGGTCGCAAGTCGCAACGAGGTCGCGCTCGGACTGTATCGAGCCTTCGGCCTCCGGGTCGTTGGACGACGACCGGCCTACTACAGATCTTCTGGTGACGATGCCTTGTTGATGTCGCTTTTCCTGGTTGAGGACGGGCGGCCCTCGCGGTAGTGCCCTCGCTGGGCCTTTTGCGCGAGTCGGGGGCTGAACCCCGAAAGAAGAGCGTGCGTGGCGCCATTGGCACGGGTGTCCCTGCGGGTGGACTCTCATAGATCGCTGGCCTATGACTCGTCCGTGCCTGTGGCTCATTTTCAGGTTCGGGTGGCCGAGAACAGCCCGCTGGGTGGAGATTATTTTCGTCTCACGTGTGAGTCGGACGAACCAAACCCGGTGGCCGACGCGCTGCCGGGGCAGTTTGTCATGATCCGTGCGGACTGGGGGCGGGACCTCATCAACCCGCGACCCTTCTCTGTTTTAGAGGTCCACGACGCCCGAAAATTTTCCTTGCTACTGAAGGTGTTCGGCCGCGGATCTGCTCGGCTTCAAGAAGCCGAAGTTGGCGAGGTGCTCGCGTGCACTGGTATCTTGGGATCGAGTTTTCCGACGGCAGATGTTGGCCAGACGCAGCTGCTCGTCGCAGGTGGCGTTGGATTGCCGCCGATGCTCTTCCAGGCGGAGCGTGCGACCATGGCGGGCCAAAAAGTAGAGCTCTTTTACGGTGGTCGTTCGGCGGTCGATCTCGTGTTGCTCGAGCGCTTGGAGCGGCTAGGTGTCCCGTGTACTCTGGCGACTGAAGATGGATCGAAGGGAGTTCGTGGACGCGTTACCCTTCCATTCGGAACTCGTCTCGCCGAAGCGAAGGCCGCGTGCGAGAGCGTCGCAGTGTTAACATGTGGACCGACTCCGATGTTGCGGGCAGTACGGAAGCTGGGTCTCGATGCTGAGGTTCCAACCTACGTTTCGCTCGAGGAGCAGATGGCCTGTGGTATCGGCGTGTGTTTGGGCTGTGCAGTCCCAGTCCATGGCGAGCGCCCCTACAAATACTGTTGCGACTCGGGTCCAGTTTTTGATGCAAGGGAGATTCGATGGTGAGCCAATCAAACAGAGTCGTGCCGCTTGATGCACGCTTCGGCCCGCTAACCCTGCGGAGCCCGATTCTGACTGCATCCGGATGTTTTGCCTACGGTCAGCAGTTTGTGCCGTTTATGGACCTCCGGAGGCTCGGCGGAATCTCCACAAAAGGCATTTCGCCACAACCGCGTAGAGGCAACCCGGTTCCTCGAATATTTGAGACAGCATCTGGGATGCTGAATTCGATCGGCCTCGAAAATGTTGGCGTTGAGGCTTTCTTGGCCAAGAAACTCCCGTTCTTGCGCGAACTTGACACAAGCGTGTGGGTCAATTTTTTCGGTACTGATTTTGACTCATACGTACAGTGCGCCCGTGACCTAGAAAGAGGTCATGGGGGGGGAATCGATGCCCTTGAGATGAACATTTCGTGCCCGAACGTGAAAAAGGGTGGCATCGAATTTGGCACGGTTCCAGAAATTGCTCACAAGCTGATGAAGGCCTGTGTGCAGGTGACCGACATTCCGATCGTCGTAAAACTCACCCCGAACGTCGCAGACGTCGTCGGCATGGCCCAGGCTGTACGGGACGCGGGGGCCACCGGAGTGTCTTTGATCAACACGCTCACGGGAATGGCAATCGATGTTCGGAAACGACGCCCCCGGTTGGCGACGACCTACGGTGGGCTCTCGGGGCCGGCGATCAAACCCGTCGCGTTGCGGATGGTTCACCAGGTGTCGACTGCGCTCCCAGGATTTCCGATCTGTGGGATGGGAGGTATCGCCAGTGGCGAGGATGTTGTGGAATACCTCATGGCGGGAGCTTCGTGTGTCCAAGTGGGTACGTCCAACTTCGCGGAGCCGGCCGCAGCGTTACGTATTTCGGATGAACTCGCTCAGCTCCTGCCCGAGCTTGGTTTCTCCACTGTGAATGAAGCGATCGGATCACTCGAACAGATTCCGCCCGAGCCCGAGTTCAGCGAGCATTTTCGCTGGCAACCGACGAAGGATGACCGCACCGCATGAACACGATGAGCAAGACCCCCGAGGACGTGATCGACTTTATCCGAGAGCAGGGGATCAAGGCCGTCGACCTTCGCTTTATTGATCCTTTGGGGAAGTGGCAACATTTTACGGTGCCAGCCAGTCAGCTTACGGTTGACCGATTTGAATCTGGCTTCGGTTTTCAAGGGACGAGCGCCCGCGGCTGGGGTCGTGGCGACCCGGCCGCTCTGCGTGTACGTCCGGATGCCAACTCGATGCAAATCGACCCCGTCATGGAAGTCCCAACCTTGGTTCTGCTCGGCGATGTGCTCGAGGGAAGATCGCTCCAAAGCTCGGAACGATGCAGTCGCGCCGTGGCTGTCCGCGCGGAGAGTTACCTTCGCTCCACGGGGATCGCGGACAGCTGCAGTGTCGGTGTACAGGCGCAGTTTCATGTTCTCGATGACCTCCGTTACGCGAATGAGCCACGCGGGGCCTTCTATGCTGTTGATTCTGCGCTAGCGTCTTGGAACAGCGGAAGAGAAGAGTTTCCCAATCTCGCCCACAAAGTACGCGATGGAGGCAACGAAGGTTCGGTGATGCCCACCGATTCTCACCACGATCTACGGGCCGAAATGGCATTGGCACTGGACGATCTTGGAGTGAAGATTGCTCGCCAGCGCATGGCGTCCGGAACGGGCGGGCAGGGGCAGATCGATCTTTGTCACGGCTCGCTGGCGCTCCAAGCGGACGGGCTCTGCTGGCTAAAATACGTGGTGAAAAATGTCGCTCGGCGTGCAGGAAAAGTGGCGACTTTTATGCCAAAACCAATCTTTGGGTCGGACGGGAATGGACTTCATATTCACTTGAGTCTGTGGAAGCAGGGGCAGCCGCTGTTTGCCGCCGAGAACGATGCTGGACTCTCGGAGATCGCGTTGCATTTTGTCGCGGGAATTTTAGCGCACACGCCCGCCATTTGCGCGTTCACCAACGCAAGCACAAATAGCTACAAGCGTCTCGCGGAGGGCGATAGTGCTCCGAATCGTGTTGCGCAGACTTCGGGGAGCGAGCCGTGGGCTGCGGTGCAACTGCGAAGTCATCGGCGGCTTCCGGGGGATACCCGTGTGATGTTTCGTACAGCAGATTCGTCGGGCAACCCATACTTGGCCCTGAGCGCCGTTTTGATGGCGGGGCTCGACGGGGTTGAACGACAGTTGGAGTTTGGCGCACCTTCGGATCTGTGGGTACCGGAAAGTGACGACAGTCCCGGTCGCGTTGCGATGGTACCGGATTGCCTAGAGGACGCGCTTGATGCCTTGGCTGGGGATCACGAGTTTCTGCTGAAGGGCGATGTCTTTCGCGTCGAAACCATCGAGTCGTGGGTCGATTGGAAGCGAAACCAAGAGGTGGCCGACCTTCGAGGGCGCCCACACCCCTACGAGTTTGCGATGTATCACGACGTCTAACCCGGCTCGGAGGATCCTCGCGCAGTCGGCTCCATTCGGGACCTGTTGGCCGGTGGGACTCCAGAAAATGGAGAAAGTCCGCGAAGCGGGTACTTCCTGGCGGTTTCCCGTTTTTTTCTAGAGATCGCTGGAGTCCTTGCAGTCGCGGCCCCCGCTCGGATACGCTTCTTCGTGGTGATGTCAAGGAACACTCCCTGGCGAGCACGATTCGCCGCCGCAATGATTGACCGTTCGCCCGATTGGTCCGCCATGTTGGCGACGCGCATGTTGGGAAAAGTCGCTCGGATGCGATTTCCACGACCTGTGACACGCGCGGCGATCATGGCCTACGCGAAATACTTCGGTGTCGCCTTAGACGATGTCGACCCGGACCAGCTAAGGCGCGGTTTTTTGAGTTTTGACGAGTTTTTCACTCGGAAATTACGCCCCGGCGCGCGCAGTCTCGCGGCGAATTCAGATCTGTTTGTGTCGCCATGCGACGGATTTCTGCGTGAAGCTGTTGAGGTACAGGCGGGAAGCACGGTCGTTGCGAAGGGCCACGAATACAGCGTCGGGGAGCTACTCGGTGACCAGGGTCTCGCGCAGCAGTTTGTTGGGGGGCTTCAAGTAACGATCTATCTGCATCCACGCGATTACCACCGTGTACACGCGCCATGCTCGGGAGAAATCAAGTCGATGACCGCTGTCCCGGGGCGGTTGTTGCCGGTTACCGATGCCTCCCTCGATCGCGAACCCCGCTTGTTTTCGCTCAATGAGCGGCTGATTCATCGTCTCGATACCCCCCGAGGGGCGGTGTGTGTGGTGATGGTCGCGGCCTTTGGCGTCGGTCACATGACCTGCGCGTATCGAGTCAGCGAGCCTCATCCTCTTGAACGGATCCACGAGACGATCGAGCCCGCGGTCAAGGTTGACCGCGGCGGTGAGCTAGGGATTTTTCATCTTGGAAGCACCGTCGTCCTCTATGTGGAGCGGGGCTTCGAGCTGGCGTCGGGGGTTGAGCCTGGCCCAATTCGCTTCGGAATGCCCTTGTTGAGGGCGAAAGGTGGGAGACCGTGAGCTGGAAGCTAACCCGCGACGAAATTTTGAAAATGTTGGTGGCCTTTCCCGAACGCGCCCCACTTAAAGGACCGATCGACGCCTTCGATGCGCAGCTGTGCCAGAGCTTTGGCGCTGAGTCGCGACGACGAGTGTCGGCCGGGGGCATCTTGGACCTACAATCCACTTCGGGAACGCCGCGTAGCGCGGTAAAAGTTCGTTCGGCTGCATCATCGGCGATCGAACAAGCTCCCATCGTCAGCGTGCCGACCGCGACATCCAACATCGAGCCTCAGCAGCCCGAGCCGCCGCTTTCCACGACGGTCGTCGAAGGACCGGGTCCGTCGGGTCTCGAGATCACGATTCATTCCCGCGGCGATCTTCATCTACCTGCTGTCGTCGCCGGTCGCCACGAGGTCCCGCGGAGCGAGAGAGTGGCCGCGGACCCCGTGCAGGATGCAGTGGCGCACTCCGGAGCAGTCGCCGCTCCGTTGGCGAACGGGGATGCGGATGCGACGGAGACCCACAGAGGGCCTCGGGCGGGGCGGCGGCGAGCGCCGGTCGTCTCTTCGACCGCATTTGTGGTGGACGACGGAAGCGAGAATACCCGTGCTGATGGCGTGACTGGGCAACAGGATCGAAGAGTGGAGACCGCGCCTTCGGATGTGCCGGCCCCAGCTCGGTCGAAAAAAATGCCACCACCGGCGTCATCGCTGTTCATTCCGGCCTCACTGACCCTTCCTCCGCATGCTCCCGACGAGCGAGCGGGGCACGAAATTGAGGATGGGGACGCCACCCGAACAGATGAAGCGACGTTTCCGGGGGGGACCGTTGTGGGCGACGCTGAAGCTACGGAGATGCAGGGCGTCGAGTTGGTGCACCCAGACGTTTCGCCAGCGTTCGAAGTTGCACAGGCCGAAGTGGGCATCGCGCCGGTCGAAAATGCACTCTCTGAGCTCACCCAAGCCGAAGTGGGCGAGGCCTCCGCCGCGGAGGGGGTGCCCTCGCAGGTACAGCGCGATATTACCGAAAAACTCGCCGACGACGAAGAGCCCAGTGCCACGATGGCCGAACAAAGCGAGGTCGAGGAGCTCGTCGAGATCGAAGAAGTCGTCGATGAGAGAGCTGCTTCCGACGAGGGGGCAGCCGCGATCTCGATGCCCCCGACCCCCCCCCCGGAGGCAAAACGGAAACGAGCCTGGTTTGATGATGTGTTTGGGGAGCATTTTCTTGAGATCGCCCCCCCACGGTCAGCTGAGGCGGCCGCGAGCGACGCAAATTTCCTCAAAGCAGCGATGTCTCTAGAGTCGGGTGCGAGCATCCTCGACGTCGGATGTGGAAACGGTCGGCATGCGGTGGCGCTCGGCCGACAAGGGTTTGACGTCGTCGGCCTTGATACATCGCCCTCGCAGCTGCTTGCAGCCGAGGCGACACTTGCGTCTGCCGAAGAACCATCGCTTTCTGTGACCTTCGTGCAGGGCGATATGCGCTCACTCCCCGATGAGCGCCTGTACGACTCTGTGGTCTGTCTGGGTACAAGTCTCGGATACTTTGAGGACGAACAAAATCGCGCGTGCATGGAAGGCATGAAAAATCGATTACGTCCCGGTGGACGCATCGCCGTGCAGGTGTTTAATCGAGATTTTGTGGCTCATCACCTTCCTTGCCGATCGTGGTGGCAGGGAAGACGTTGCATGGTGCTCGATGAAGCGGAGATGAATTTCTTTGCAAACCGACTGCGTGTTCATCGCACAGTGATTTTTGAGGACGGACGCCAATTCGAGCATCACATGTTCATACGCGCATTTTCCGTGCATGATCTTGGCAAAATGATGTCCTCTGTGGGGTTGAAGGTTCTTGAAGTCTCCGGAAGCCGTGAGACACGGGGCCGTTTTTATGGCGCCGACTCTCCTGAAATCTGGATGATCGGCGAGCGCCGCCCAGGTTGACGACAACCTTGTCGGTTCTGCGCACGAATCCGCGAGGGATTTGTGCGCCCGCAGGCGATCGTTGGGCCAAGCTCGGCGCTGGTTTTGATTCCGGGCGTTAGAACGCCCGCGTCTACGATTGTACGCGACATTGTTGTCAGAGCCGTTCGCCCGCATGCCACAGTGGAAGCCGCATTTCACTGCTACCGCTAAACCACGGAATCGCACAGAAGATTAGTGTGCTCGTGGGGACTCGAAGTTGTTCGAGATTACGTAAGTGTATGATTTTGCTTATGAAAAATGATGTTTTTGGAACGATCCGAGAACATGTAGAGAGGCGAGACGGGAAAAATGTAGCAAAAACACGAAATATGGAGTGATCGTGAAACCAGACAGAGACTCAGTCGTATCCATTGGAGACGGGAAATAAAGACGGCCTCACTATTGCAGCAGATGACGGTCGATGGAGTCTTGCACCCGGCAGGATTTGACTTAAGAAAGAAAGTGAACCGGGCGGGCATAAGCACCCCGGATTGGGAGTTCAATCTAGACCGCTTTTGATTCAATAATTTTCGACGCATAGGCGTCAGAACTGAGGAGGGTAAAAATGGCACGAAGTAAGGTCACACGAGGAGCAGCACCACAGCTTGCACGTTCGAATCAAAACCGGGGTTCAACCGGTCGGGCTCGGGCACCAGGAGGCGATGATCCAAATTTTTTGAGCACCTATTTTCGCGAAATGTCCGAACTCAGCGTTATGAGCGCGGACCAAGAACGCGCAAGTGCCATGAAAATTTTTCAGCTTCGGCAGGGGTATTGGAAGTCTCTGCTGAGTTACCCCCCGTTTATTGATGGTGTTGTTGCGTTGATCGAGAGTGAGATTGACGCTGAAAATGTCCCATCGTCCGATCTCCGGTCGATGCGGAGCTCATCGCGTTGCCTGAGAGATCGGGAGACGCGGGCGAACAAAGACGACTATTCTGAGGCTGTAAAAAAGCTCTCCGAACAAATGGGGAACATCGACACGGACGGGATTGTCGCCGATATGATCGCGGCGGACGTCAATACGCTCGATGCTGGCTCAACTGGGCAAACGACAATGGCGGTCGCCCCCCCTCGATCTGGATCTCGGCCATTTGCGGACTTCGTAGAGAGAGTTCGTCAAAGCGGCATGGTTTTACGTCACGCGAAAAATCGGTTCATAAAGGCAAATCTTCGGCTCGTAGTCTCGATCGCGCGACGTTTTAACCATGGCCGGATGCCGCTTCAAGACCTTATTCAGGAGGGAAATATTGGCCTGATGAAGGCCGTAGATCGCTTTGACTATCGAAAGGGCTATCGATTTTCGACCTATGGAAGTTGGTGGATTCGTCATGCAATTAGCCGAGCGGTGGCCGACAAGGGGCGAGAAGTCCGACTTCCCGTGCATATGATCGATGCCTATCACAAGCTCAACAAGGCTCGGCGAGAGATTGAGGCCAAGCGAGGCCGAGAGCCGTCCCGCGAGGAGCTCGCAGAAAAGACCGGATTCGCGTTGTCTAAGATTGAGAAAATGGGGGGCGTAATACTCGAGCAGGCCATCTCTCTAGACAAGCCGGTGTCAGGGGATGATGGACGGCGAGTCGGTGATTTTCTTGAGGATGGAAACTGTATCGCGCCGGGAGAACAGCTCGCGGCCAAGGCGATGAACGAGCATATTCGTCGAGTCTTGACGCAGTTGCGTCCGATCGAAGCCGACATTCTTCGTAAGCGTTTCGGTCTGGTGGATGAAGGTGCAGAGCTTACGTTGAAGGAGATCGGCGGGCAGTATTCGCTTTCACGAGAGCGTATACGACAACTCCAAGAGCAGGCGCTCGGCAAGATTCGCCGAGACCTGAAGCGACGCGAGATGATGTAACAGGCATCGGCCGGGACTGCTGCTCCCCCTAGATATCCGAGACACCATCAGGTCGATCGGTCTAGGGTCGGCGTTTTCCGTATCTGTGGGACGTGCCATAATTGGGTGCGCCGTTGCGTCCAATGTCTGGCGAGGCACCAGGCCGCCACTCGAAACCGAAGGTCACCATTGGGCCATGGTGGCTAAAGGGCATACTGTCACGTGAGGCGCTTGAGTTTTCTCCCCCGCTTAGTCTCGCGTAGCCTGCGGCGGCTCGAAGAAAAAACGAGTTGCGATCGCCACCGCCCCAAATCAAGAAGCGAACACCGGTCTCGAAAAATCCGTATCCGGAGATACCGCCGCCACCGCCAACCTCGATCCACCAACGTTCAGGGGTTCCACTGATCGGAATTTGGACGTTTACATTTGTGCCGCCGCCCTCCCATTCATCACGGAGAAGAACAAACTGATTGAAGACTCGGACGTTGAGGCCGTCGATGGCACCAATTCGCATGATTTGTGGAATAGCGAAGGCGCTGTCTCTCACGGTGCCATCGATGCCAGACCACCCTGCGCCGATCCCAAATTCGAAGAGTCGGGTATCCCAGCTTACCAGGCCGTGGGCAGTGAGGGCGAAGAGTGACTCGGACCGTGCAATGCCGAAGCCGACCGGCTCTGCGAGTATGTGGACAGCCACGGGTTTTTTGAAGCGATAGCTTATTCTGGCATCCGAGAGCGACCCTACTCCTCGTGCTTCCCAGGCCAAGAACGGTCGCATGGTCATGGCGATCGACCAAAGATCTCCGACACGGGGGGTGCAACGGGGCGTCGTGTGAGCCTTTGGTCGGTCGTGATGGCCTGATCTCCAGATTCCACCTGCTCTCGGACACCAAATTCAACACGCGCACGGTCGTCGCTAATGTCCACAACTTTGCCAATCGCTTTGGTGACGTGGCGGGTGGTTGTTTCGCCGAGCCCGAGATTTACGACCTGAGTTTCAAAAACTTCCACATGGTCTCCGCGGCGGAGTTTTTTCTTACGCCCAATATCAACGAGTGCGTGATTCGGTTCAATTTCCGTGACGAGACCCCGCAAATTGCCCCGTGGGCGCACTTTCCCGGGGGGGGCCTGTGTCTCTGTGGACTGGGTTGCGGGGTCCAGGTTGGAGGGATTGGGGGGCTCTGCGGAGGCGTTTGAGTCGGGCAGCATTCCGCCGGGGGGGGGGGGGCGGCCTTGGGCTTCCTCCCGCTTGCGGAGGGGGGTCGCGCGGGTGCTCCTGAGACAAAAATTTCTCCATTTTGTTCTCCAATAATATGGATCGGGTGTGGATCTTGATT
>CAYTFJ010000017.1:28217-63058 GCA_964437075.1 uncultured Nannocystaceae bacterium | reverse complement strand
AGAGCCAGAGCCAGAGCCAGAGCCAGAGCCAGAGCCAGAGCCAGAGCCAGAGCCACCAGGTTTGAGGGCGTCAAATCCGCTAGGTCCATCACCGCCCCCGGCACATGCAGTCAGTATTGTGATCCCACTCAACAAGACGCCAATAGCTGTGCATTTCATAGTGACACGGCCTACATCAATAACTGCCCATAAGCGCAGTTGTCACGGACTACGACGATTTCTTAGCGATGACCATTTTCAACGAATTCAGGTCTGGATTGGCGATCAGTGGGCTCGTGGAGTCTCACTGATGACTGGGACTCCAAGTTTTGCCCGAAGTTGAGCGCAATTGATGCATGGCGATGAGCGCCGGAAGACGTCTTTGCGTAGGGGACACCGCAGGAAAAGGAGGACAGCACGCGGCGGTCGGTATGCGACACCGACGCTAGGCTTCAGAATCGGCGGGGCCGGCGGGATTACGGGCCGGCTGTACGGGATCCGTAGTCGACCGCCAGAACCGTGAATGTCATTGGGCCCCGGGGACGACGGACGTCGACCTCGTCATCGACTCGCTTGCCGAGGAGCGCCCTAGCGAGCGGCGATGCGACGCTTATCTTTCCTGCAGAGACATCAAACTCGTCGGTTCCCACAATCTTCCAGACATGACGCTGCCCCGCTTCGTCTTCGAGCGTGACTCGTGCACAAAAGCCAATCGTCTCGGGTGGCGAGGGGTCGGGCCGAACGATTTGTACCTTCGCCATCCGCTTGCGCAAGAACTGGAGTCGTCGATCAATTTCTCGTAGCCGCCTTTTGCCGTACTGGTATTCGGCATTTTCCGAGCGATCGCCAAGGGCGGCGGCCGCGGAAACCTCGGCCGTGACCCGAGGGCGCTCATCTTGCCACAACGCTCGCTCTTCGTCCTTGAGCTTGCGAAAGCCCTCCGGGGTGATGCAGTCGTCAAGGGAAGACATTGTGGCAAATCGAGGCGCGTGTGTTCAACCGTAGCGCGGAATTGTTGAGTCAACCTCGCGGGCCCAAGCGTCGATGCCGCCCGTGATGTTGGATACATCGCGAAAACCCTCGGCCAAAAACTGTGCGGCGGTGCTCTGGCTGCGCATACCGTGATGGCAGATGAACAGAAGCGCGGTCTCTCGGGGGAGCGCCATGAGGCGGGCCAAGGTGTCCTCGTTCAAGAGGGTTGAACCCTCAACAACGGCCTGGGTACGCTCTTGCTCACTGCGGACGTCGATGAACTCCAACCCGGGGGTCGCCGCGAGAGCACGGGCCGCTTCTTTTGCGGATACCTGTTTCACGCTGGGTGGCGCGTTGGGGTTTTCAATTTTAAAGCCGCTCTCGTCCCCTTCGACAAATTGGATGCTGAGACCTCCGGCGCGAATCGCGCTGGCCCGATCCATGGCGAACTTGAGGCCCGCGCATTCAAAGACGATGTCGCGCGGGTGGGCTGCATCGGTTGCCAATCCATGACGAAATTGAGCGTCAATCTCGATGCGGATGGCGTCATGTTCGCCTTCAGTACCGGCCAAAGCCGCGTTAAACTGAGCGGCAGCCCCAGCGTCAATCTTTAGTATCGGGGGGCTGAGCGTGCTGAGATCGACGCCGAGTGCGCGCTCCAGATCGCCGCTCTCGGCCATCTGTTGGACGATATCGCAGCCGCCTACAAATTCGCCCTTGATGTAGAGTTGGGGGAGCGTGGGCCACTCGGAATAGGTCTTTATGGCATCGCGAACATCAGCGTCTTGGAGGACATCGAAGGTTGCGTAGTTGTCGACAAGTCCGTCGAGAATTGAGACGACTCGGGACGAAAATCCACATGCGGGCATCGCCCGATCGCCCTTCATGAACAGCACCACGCCGTCAGATCCGATAATGGTCTCGATACGAGTGCGAACGGCTTGGTCCATGGTCATGCGGTGATCCTTCGGTCACTCTAACCAAGCTCGCTCGAAAAACAACCGTCCGCGAGGCCCCCGGGCGGGTCCGAATTCAATGTTCTGGCCCCAAAACGACTCCACGGTCGTGTCGGTCTGGCTCGGCTCGCGCTGGCGCGGTATCTGGTGGCGTGATCCCTGAGGGCATTGTGTGGGTGCTTGTAGCGACCGCGCTCGTGTGGGCGCTGGCGACGATGGGAATGGCGGTCGCTGCGATCGTGCGACGCCGGCAGCAGCGCCGGGAGACTCCCATCGAGGAGGCCCCGGAGGGGACACGTGTATTGCTCGTTCGACCTTGTTGCGGGGCGGAGCCGGAGCTCGAGCGCTGCCTATGCTCCGCAGCGCTCGCTCGGCGCAGCTTCGCTATGGATGTGGTGTTGAGCGTGAATCGAGAGGGGGAGGGGGCGTGGGCAAGCGAGGGGTCCTTAGGAGACGACGCCGCCTTGCCGACGCTCCACCGGGCCTCTAAAAACCTTCGTGCGGCGGGCCTTGGGGTGTCGATTCAGGCGCATCCCGTGACGGGCGAGAATCGGAAGGTCACCCAACTTTCCGGTGTCTTGCGCGAACAGGGAGACGGATACCCTGTGATCCTGTTCGCGGACAGCAACGTCGACCTCACGAATTTTGATTTGGATCGGTTGGTCGTGCCGCTGTTGGAGCGCAATTGGGTGGCCTTGTCGTCCGGCAAGCGGGAACGCGCCGGGGCCCGCTGGGCCGCATTTAGTGAGGTAAGCGTGAGCTCTGATCTGGGCAGCCGAGCCTCGGTCGCCCTGCTTGGCGGCGGCATGACGGCGTTTGCCTTGCTTTGTGGTTTGGTCCCGCGGGCGCTGGTCGGAAAACTTTGGGCCGCGCGGGCGGATGCGATCAAGGAGGTTGGGGGCATGCAGGCGCTGGCCGGGTACCTAGGCGAAGATTTTGAGATGGCGCGTCGCCTTATCCAGGGGGGGTGGGGGATCGATGTGGTGGGCGAAACCGCGGTTGCGCGGGTTTCTTCGCAGTCGCTGATAGCAGTGGTGGAGCGGATGTCTCGATGGATATGTGTCATCTGGGCCCAACGCCCCTGGCTGATGCTCAGCTATCCTGCATTCTTTTTTTCCACGTCCTTGCTCTGTGGATTGGCGGGTATCGCGGTCTGTCTTTGTCCGTCTCCAAGCGCGGCACAGGTGGCCATCGCCGGCATCGCCGTGTGCCTGGCCGTTGCGGTCCGCGTGGGGGTCGCTATTGCGGCTCAGATTTTTTCAGGGCGAGGACTTTCTTTGCTGCGGCTGCCGCTCGACGTGCTGCTCGCGGATTTCGTGGTGTTGATCGCTTGGTGCAGGGTGCTCGTATCGAGAGAGTTTGATTGGCGTGGTCAGCGGTTGCGGATCGATTGTAGAGGCCGCTTGGTCGCGGTTCATGATTCTCGGCGCTCTTCCCGGTCATCGTCTTAGGTATCGACGATCCCGAACGAATCCTCGAAGAGGGCCCAAATCGAGTCGATTCGTGTACATTCTGGCGATGCTCTTTCCCGATGACGATGGCGGCGACTCCACCGTGCCCGTGAAAACCCCGCGGGAGATGTGTTATCGCTGTCACAAGGCCTCGGTGATGTGCATCTGTGGCACGATCGCGGTCGTCGAGAACCGAACTCCAGTTACGATTCTTCAGCACCCCAGGGAACAAAAACATGCGCTCGGAACGGTCCGTTTTGCGCGTCTCGGTCTGGCACGAATCAACGTGGTCGTTGCCGATGGCGACGGCGCGCGTGGAATCCATGTTCCGATGGAGCTTCCCGAGGGCTGCGCGATCTTGTTTCCGGGAGAGGACTCGGTACCGCTCGAGTCTCTCTCTGGGGCCAGTCGACCCACGGCCTTGCTTGTGCTTGATGGAACCTGGTCGACCGCAGGAAAACTCTACAAGGACAATCCGTGGATGCATCGCCTCAAGAAGGTCAGCCTCCAGCCTGCGCAGCCGGGCAACTATCGTATTCGCAAGGAGCCCCGTCCTGAGTGTTTGTCGACCATCGAGTCGATCGTTATGGCACTCAGTATTTTGGAGCCGGAGACTGTGGGGCTCTCGGGCTTGCTTGGGGCATTTACGACCATGGTTGATCGACAGATCGTTGTGACGAGTCATCGTCGAGAAGGACGAACACGCAAGGCGAAGACCAACCCGACGACCTTGGCCCAGCGCATGCCGGCGGTGATTTCGGAGCAGCCAGAGCGTGTACTGTTGCTGTATACGGAGTCGACGCATCAGCACAAACAAGGACGCAGTGACCGTCGTCGATTGCTGTTGTGTCTCGCCATCAAACCCGAGACGGGCGAAGAGTTTTCTGGCTACCTACGGCAAGAGGCTGCCCTCTCGCCGCCGCTGTTGCATTATTTGGGCCTCCCTGAGTCTCATGTCGAACAAGGCAGCGTGACCGAAGAACGGAGTCAGTTCGAAGCGCGTTGGCGAAAATTTGTCGGCTCAGACTCGGTGTGGGTCGCGTGGAACAAGTCGAACCTCGATCTCATGCGATCTCTTGTCGACAGAGACCCCGAGACCCACGTGCTTAAGGGGTTGATCGGGAATCTCGATGGAAAACCCCAGGGCGGGGCTCAGGATGCCGCACTCCGGAAGGGCCTCGAGGTCGATGTTCCGCGTTATCCCGGAAGATCGGGTCGGCGAATGGCTGCCGTGGAAGCTCTATATCACGAGCTGCGGCGACAGATGGGCTCGTGATCGTTGGCGCATGACGGCGTCGTCATGGGATCGGAAATCTCGATGTCGATGCATGTCATCGACGACCGGGTCCCATCGTAGGAGTCATCGGGGATCGGCAACTTTAGGCCGGGCGTCGATCGATAGTCGAACCACAGCCCTTGGTCCGTGTGAAGATGTAGAGTCCACGAACTGAGTGTGCCTGTTCCGGTCGGGGCCGACGCTTCGCCCGCCGGGACCCACGTGTCGGCATCTCCAACGCAGAGTGTCCAGGTGCCGGTTGGATCCTCATTGGCGAATGATATTGTCAAGGGGAAGAGGCGACAACCATGGGCTCATGTTGGGTTCAAATGTGCAGATCGTCGGGGTTCCCATTTGACAGACGGTGTCATCGGCATTGAGGAGGCTCAGCCCCATCTTTTCGGCAGGATCCCAATGTATCCCTTGATCGCCTTCGGGAGCGAGGCTGTCGCGCACCGGAAATGCGGCCGAGAGCTGCCTGCGAGTCCCGGCGCTTTCTTGGCTATCGTCGCCGCTACCGTCGTCCATGGGCTCTTCATATCCTGCCCGATTCTGAAGCGTAACCGCCTCAACACGGCCTCCAGGAGGCGGAAACAATTTGAGGACGAGGTTTCCGAGAAGGTCGTGGGAGAGTGCCACGGAGCACTCTACAGCGTCGAGGATGGGCTCGTCGCTGGTGCCGGTGTCGGATTCGTCACCGGTGTCGGACTCGTCACCGGTGTCGCTACCGTTAGCGTTACCGGTGCCGCCGGTGCCATTACCTGCATCGTTGCGGGACTCGTCGCCGGTCCCGGCGGTTTCTCCTGTACCTCTGAGAAACGCGGGATCGCGTTCCAGGCATCCGACACAAAATAGGATCCCGAGGGTGCTGGCGCAGGCGTACCGCATGGTACGGAGGGTAGCTCACGGTCAGCTACGGACCAACATCGGTTTTCTGTGGGTATGGCGCTGACCGCTCTTTCACGGTCCAGACAGTGTTTGTTTCGATGAGATAGTCAAACATCGTCGACTCATCGATCGCGCGTCGAAGGAGTGCGGCGGCGCTGTCTCGATGGCGTTGGGTGGAATTGTGCGGAGTGAGGAGATCGGTTTCCTGCAGCAAGTCGGTGCCTTTGTAGAGTTGGCTGCGATCCGTGGACTCGTCGTAGGACAACGAATAGTCGCGGCTCTGGGCAAAGACCGTCGGCGGTCGGAAACCCGTCACGGAACTCTGAAGCCTGGGTCCCTCCAGCAGGCTGTGTCCGATCCACGGATTTGGCTCGCGGATCCCCGCGAGCGCGGCGATGGTTGGAGCGACGTCGAGCAGGCTTGCGACATCGCTCTGTGGACCGTGGGGGAGCTTCGGGTGACCGCCGTGAATTAGCAGGGGGACCCAGATACCCTCATGGTGACCGTTTCGTTGTCCAGTGACGCCGTCGTGTTCGCCAAGATTGTATCCATGATCCCCGACGATGATGACCATGGTGTGGGCGAACCATGGCTCGGCTCGGAGGGTTGTAAAAAACTCGCCTACCACATCGTCTGTGTAGTGGGTCGTGTTGAGAATACGTTGCTGGACGGAGTCCCCGGAGTTGATGTCGAGGGCTTGTTCGCGTGTGCGAAATGGATAGTGGTTGCTGATCGAGACGACCGTGGCCATGAACGGCTTCTCCTGTCGGCCGAGGGCGACGATCCGCTGTGCTGCTTCTTGAAAAACGATGCGATCACGTTCATCGGCTTCGCGAAGAAAGTGCACTTGGTCGTACCAGCGCGACAGCCAGACACCTTCATTGTCCCAGTCTGGATCGCTGGCCGTGAAAAACTCAGCCCGGTATCCATGGCTCCGTAGCACCGCGGGAATGCAGTGCAGATCTGCGAAGGCGTAGTCGGTGATGATCTGCCGGCGGGAGTGCGGGCGTACCGAGCAGTGTCCCGCCATGAAACCGCCGACAGTCGGAGGTCCAAAGCTCAGATGGCGCACCCAGTGAGCGCTCTTGGTATCGGCGGCGAGTTCATCCAGGTTGGGGGTCGGTGATGGGAGCAGCTCGGGGCGATGAAAACCCATATCGCGACCACGAAAGGTCTCCAGCTGTAGATAGAGGATATTCCAAGGGTGCCCATCGGCGGCCAGGTGTAGGCCCTGAGCTTGGGGGCGCATCGTATCGTTCACGGGGCGGCGCACCAAGGGATGCTTCGGATCATCGAAAACCCAGCTGGAGTCTGCGCTCTCCAACAGCCAGTTACGCTGGTAGGCCGTCACCAGATCTGCAAAGTTGTCGGGCTGTTTCGTAGAGCCGAGGTCGCTTGAAATCTCTTCGGCGAGGGCCACGATGGCCGGTCGCGTACGAAGCTTTCTGAAGCGCCCTCCCTTGGCGAAGTAGGCCAGATTTGCGATAGCGGCGGGCACAGCGATCGCCGCGAGAAGCGCCCACCGTGGCCAACGTCCACGATGCTTGGGGCAGGTCTCGTTTCGGAGGGCGCTTCGTTCTCGGCAACCGACCACAAGCAGTGCTGTTGGCCCAATAGCGAGCAAGAAAAACGGGATCCCGGCGCCGCCTTCGTCGGCGGTGAGGGCGTGGAGGATGTCACTTCCCCAGGCGGCGACCTGCCCATAGGTCATCACCAAAGAGAGGCTCAGATGCGTGCCCAAAAAGCGCATCACCTCGTTGTCGAGATGGTCCAGAATTACGACAGCGATTAGGGACCCGAGGTGCAGACTGTGCTGCGTGAAACCGACTGACGACTGTCGAAACGGGGGCTTCCCGTACGATCGCAGGGCCGATGTGACCCAAAAAGGCAGGGACACCGCGGATATTGCGACGAAATTGAAGAGCGCTGCATGAAAAAAATAGCGGTCTGCATGGCGGACGTAGGGGCCGCCAAGAGGCGTCTGCCGGAAGTAGAGGGCGGCCTCAAGCAGAGTCATAATCACCCAGGCGGCCCAACACAGGCGGACGGATGTTCGGAGATGCCGCAGGGAACGATGTGCGGTTGTGGGAGTCTGGGGGGATCCCATCGGCGGACGATAGGCGGCGAGCGTGCCTTATCGCAAGTCGACGCGAATTCCTCCGGTAGAACGTCAGCGGTCCCCAGTGGAGGTCAAAGCTCAGTAGTGGGGCGGGCGCTCGTTGGCCGGCCCCACATCGGTTGCACCCAGCGCTGTCTCGAGTTCGGTACGAAGACGCTCGTGCATACTCTCAAGCCGTTCGGTGCGCAGGGCGAACTCGCGTACCACCTCGTCGAGCAGTTTGATCTCGTCGTTTTGAAAAGCGACGCGGCTCTCCAACTCCACGAGGCGTTCTTCCAGTTCGATCACTCTTGCGTCGGGAGACCTGGGCACCCAGGCACGATAGCAGCGCAATCGGAAAGCTGGCCAGCAGCGACGATGTTTACGGCCTATCCCTGTTCGTCATAGAAACCAGGATCGATCTCGAACTCAAATTCGACGACAATGGGGGGGCCATTGTAACTCGGGTAATCCGCAGAGGCGACGGCCTGTCGGAGGCATTGTTTGAGGGTCTTTCCCTTGCTCATTCCCCGCGGGACCCTCGCGTTGACGCCTTTTGGGGAATGGCCTGCGGGGTTGAGCAAGATGGAGATCTCCGCATCTCCATCAAGCTTGCGTTTCGCGCCGCGGGCTTTGGCGACACAAGCGTCAATTCGTCCGTTGCGGGTTTCGAACGCGGCCATCACCTGGCGTTCATCGGGACGCTCGGAGCCGTTGTAGTGGTCGAGGTTGATCGTCGCGTGCGGGTCGAAGGTGGGGACCTTCGACGCGGAGGCCTCCGCGAGACTGGGGGCGACGAGGGTCGATGCCGCGATCAGAGCTGCTAGCGCGCCGCGGCTGAGCTTCTTACCGAATTCGAGGCCAAATTTTCCCGCCCCCGTTGTCCTGTGCCAGCGCACCTCGCCGCAGAGCTCGAGAGCAGCCCCTGTCGGAAGATCGAAGGTTACCGAGATCGTTTGGCCGATTTTTGGAATGATTCCGGCAGTTTCGAGACAAAGACCGCCTTCGCTGACATCGAGGGCGCGATAGGCGGTGGACGCTGTTTGTGCGATCAGGCCTAGGGGATAGCGTTGGCTCGAGCGCCGTTCCGTTGGAGAGCAGAGAGGTTCGGGGAGTTGCTGATCGTTATGCATAAAAGTGGGCCTCAGCCGAACAAAGCATCGGTCGGAGACTACTTTGCTTTAGTAATTAAATGTAATGCGGGATTCAAAATAATTGTTGTGTAAATATTCGAGCTTGTGACTTTTCCAAGGCATGCCTTGGACCGAAAGAACACGAAAGTTTGGTTCCCTCCACTCACTAGAACGTTCGAAAAACGCGGTGTTTTCACCAATCAAGGTCGACTGAGGATCTTCATTCAGCCGCATGGACGTCGCAGACGATGGGGTCGAAGGGAGGGGCGCAGCCTGTTCGGCCTCTGTCTAGTGGAGAGGCTGACGCGTCGTCGGCGATGCGTCTGAGTTCGGGGGGGTTCCAGGATCGATGGATGCGACGTGGGCCGCGCCAAGGCTCTCTTCGATCAGTTTTCGGACGTCTCGGCCGGAGAACGGCTTCTCAAGGCAGGGCGTCTCGAGTCGCGCGAGGAAGGCTTCGGCCTCTGATGTGAATGCGCCGCCGGTCATGATGACCGTGCAAGGCAAGAGATGCGCGAAACGCTGAGTAATTTGTGCGTGAAATTCAATGCCGGACATCGCAGGCATCATGAGGTCGCAGAGGATCAGATCGAAGTTGTCGTCACCCTCAAGAAAACGAAGCGCCTCTGCGCCGTTAACCATCGTGGTTACTTTGTGTGGACGTAGGGTCCGAGCGAGACTCTCGAGCACGAGCTCCTCGTCGTCGATAATGAGCACCCGCGCATTGCGTTTGCCTCGGGATGAATGCGGGCCACTTGGAGATGGCCGCCGCGTTTCGACGATGTTGCCTGATGCGGCGGGTAGGACGAGGCGAAATGTCGTACCCCGTCCCGGTGTACTTTGAACTTCGACATCCCCACCCATGCGCGCGACGATTCCGTGAACGATCGAGAGCCCGAGTCCGGTTCCCTTTCCGACGGGCTTTGAAGTGAAAAAGGGATCAAAAATACGGTCTAGATCGTCGTGCGGGATACCCACGCCGGTGTCGTGGAGCTCGATAAAAACGCGGTCTGGAGCGCAGGGCCCCGTGGAGATTTTAATTTCGTGACTGCCGACGTCGCCCTCTGGAATCGCCTGAATGGCGTTGATGAGCAGATTTACAAACACCTGCCCGAGTCGCGTCGGATCTCCGATCACTGGCGGGCATGTCTTGTAGTCGCGAATCAAGCGTGCTCGGTGGCAAAGCTGATGGTGCACCATACGTATTGATCCCTCGACTAAGGTCTGTATATCGATAGCTACCGATTGATCGTCATGGTGCACGCGTGAAAATGCTTTTACGTCGCCGACAATTCTTCGGACCCGCTTCGCCGCATCGCCGATCTCTCGCGTAATCAGTCGGAGATCTGAACGTTCGACTTCGGCGAGACCGCCAAGGTTGCGGTGAGAGGTCTCCAAACATTCGATGTTGCTGAGGACCACTGTGAGCGGATTGTTGACTTCGTGGGCCACACCCGCCGCGAGTCGACCGACTGAGGCCAATCGAGCCGATTGCTGGGCTTCAAGGGTCGCGCTCGCTCGAGCTTGCTCTGCACAGAGCAATCGCTTCGTGGTGTCGCGGAGCTCTCCCGCACCCTTCGCTAGTTCTCGAACTGCAACAAAAGCCAGCCCCGCGATGGTGGCGAGGGCGACCACAGCGATCACCGTGTCCACGGTCGACGTGCCCTGCATCCACGTAACCGTGGCTGCGACGCCCACAAATACGAGCTGCAAAAAGGGCAGGGCGTGGCCCTCGTACGTAAATGCCATGGCGCACAAGAACGGAAATATGACCAACCATCCCGGGGATTGGGGTCCAATCGCGACGATCAGCGCGGAGCAGGCTGCAAGGGTGAGTAGCGGGCGGATCCAAAGACCGAGGCGACGAAGGGCATGGCGCCGCCGAGCGAACAATTGGCCATCGAGCGACGAAAACAGCAAGATTCCCATGCCAGTAACAAGCCCGATGATCGCAGTGGTGAGTGGCGCTCGCGCACCCATTGCAAGCGCGCCGGTGAGCACGACAAAGGCCAGGGCGAGCCAGCGATCGAGAGTGGGGGCCTCGCCGCGCGCATAGGCTGTGGTGATGCGATCGTTCATGGGATCCAGGCTCGTGGTGCCGGAGAGGGCGTTGTCGAATCGCGTCTCCAAGTGGGACGTTGTCCGTGGCGGAAGTGTCGTGTTTTTTGGGTAGGCGCACAATGAAATGTCCGAAACAATCCGTGTCCATGGCGTGATGCCGAGAGAAAAGACTGGTTCGTGTGTGAATCCTCAGAGGACGTCGCGGGGCGGAACCATGGCCGCCACGGGCAAATTCGCCCTGGATCTCGACGTGGTTTCCGTGGGGCGGGTTCGGAGTGCTCCGAGGCATTCGCGGCCGACCTGACGGCCATGTCTACAGGCTTCGGAAGCCGACGATGCGGCGGGCGAGTGAGGGTGTATCTCGATGAAACCGGATCATTTTATGACCCGGTGACAGGATGTCGCAACACACGCGAACAGAGGGGGTGCACCGCTGTCGATAGAGAGTTCCCGAATTGGGTGTCGCCGCGGCCCGTGGCGCAGCTCGTAGGAGATCCCTTGACCTGGCGCCGGTGCCCAACGAACATGCCGCGAAGTAGCGAGGCCGACCGATGAGCACACAGGAACCCACGATCATCTATACTCACACCGACGAAGCGCCAGCGCTTGCGACCTACTCGTTCTTGCCGATCGTTCGGGCGTTTACCCGTTCTGCAGGGGTGAAGGTTGAGACCCGCGACATCTCGCTGGCGGCGCGTATTTTGGCAAAGTTTCCAGACGCTCTGTCTGCCGACCAACGGGTCGACGATGCGCTCGAGGAGCTAGGAAAACTCGCAAAGACGCCTGAAGCAAATATTGTTAAACTCCCGAACGTAAGCGCCTCCTTGCCGCAGCTTGAGGCCGCGATTGCGGAACTTAATGCGCACGGTTTTGTGGTCCCCGCCTACTGTGCGGAGCCTCGTGATGACGCCGAACGGGAGGCGAAATCTCGCTATGACAAGATCAAGGGGAGTGCCGTGAACCCCGTCTTGCGGGAGGGGAATTCGGATCGCCGGGCACCGAAGGCTGTCAAAGCGTTTGCGCGCAAGAACCCGCATTCGATGGGGGACTGGAGCCGAGACTCGAAGACCCATGTGGCGACCATGGAAGGTGGTGATTTTTTCGCCAACGAGGTCTCTATGTCCGTCGATCAACCGACGGTTGTATGTATTGAACATGTCGACTCGGAGGGGAAGATCACGGTGCTCAAAGAGGGGTTGCCTCTGCTCGCAAGTGAGATCATCGATGCGACGGTCATGAGCAAGGCGGCGTTGCTCACATTTCTTGATCGAGAGGTCGAGGATGCTCGTGAGCAGGGAGTTCTTTTCTCGCTTCATATGAAGGCGACCATGATGAAGGTCTCGGACCCGATCATCTTCGGCCACGCGGTCCGGGTCTATTTCAAAGATTTGTTTTCGAAACATGGGGCGACCTTCGACGCCTTGGGCATCAACGTGAACAATGGGTTTGGTGATCTCGTAGCGAAAATTACGAGCCTTCCCGCGGACACGCGGGCGGAGATCGAGCGAGCAATTTCCGAACGCTTGGCCGCAGGTCCGTCCTTGGCGATGGTGGATTCCGACAAGGGGATCACCAATCTACACGTACCTAGCGATGTCATCATCGACGCGTCCATGCCTGCGATGATTCGGAGTTCCGGTTGCATGTGGAACCAGGCTGGAGCCTTGCAAGATGCGAAAGCCGTGATCCCGGACAGCAGTTATGCCGGCGTGTACGATGAGGTCATCAAGTTTTGCCGTGAACACGGCGCGTTTGATCCTCGAACGATGGGGGATGTCTCAAACGTGGGGCTGATGGCCCAAAAGGCAGAGGAATATGGATCTCACGACAAGACCTTTGAGATGACGTCCGCGGGGACGGTTCGTGTGGTGAACGCCGATGGCGTGACACTTCTCCAACACCCCGTCGAATCCGGGGACCTTTGGCGCATGTGCCAGGTCAAGGATGCTCCAGTACAGGATTGGGTCAAGCTGGCGGTACGGCGGGCTCGGGAGACCCGGCTACCGACGGTGTTTTGGTTGGACAAAGAACGGGCGCACGATGCACAGGTCATAACGAAGGTCGAGCGCTACTTGGCTGACCACGACTGCGCGGGGCTCGATATCCGCATCATGTCACCCGTCGCCGCCACGGTGTTCACGCTTCAACGGTTGAAGGACGGTGCGGACACCGTATCCGTCACGGGAAATGTCCTGCGGGATTATCTTACGGACCTTTTTCCGATCCTCGAGCTGGGGACAAGTGCGAAAATGTTGTCGATTGTACCTCTGATGGCCGGAGGTGGCCTGTTCGAGACCGGAGCGGGGGGATCGGCTCCGAAACATGTCCAACAGTTTGAGGCCGAGGGGCATCTCCGATGGGATTCGCTGGGGGAGTTTTTGGCACTCGCGGTGTCGATGGACCACTTGGGCGAACGCTGCGACAACGCTGGGATCCGTGTTCTTGGGGCTGCACTCGATGAAGCGACGACGCAGTATTTGCTGAACAACAAGGGGCCGTCGCGCAAGGTGAATCAACTCGACAATCGGGGGAGTCACTTCTATTTGGCGATGTACTGGGCTCAGGCCCTGGCGCGCCAGGAGCAGGATGCGAAATTGGCGTCAATCTTTGAACCTGTTGCGGAGTCGCTGTGCCGCGAAGAGCGAGTGATCGTTGCCGAGTTGAACGACGCTCAGGGAGCGGCCGTCGATATTGGGGGCTACTATCAACCTGACCCCGTGCTCGTGGAGCGAGCGATGCGTCCGAGTGGGACCTTCAACACGATTATCGATGCGATCCCGTAGGGGCCACGGCGGCTATTGTGGAATGATTCCGTCGCAGGCGAACTCGATGGCGATACTGACCTCGCCGTCTTGAATTTGGACGCATGAGTCCCCAAGAAGCTCGATCTCAGAGGGGTTGTTCGCACGCCACCCATTGGGGTCGAGGTAGGGGACTTCCAGATTGTTGACGGTCACGCGCCCTGTCTGCTCGAATCCGGTCTGAATCACGCCATCGAGGGTGAATACACAGCTTCGTACTCCATCAATGATCGATTCAAAGGCCGCGAGGAGAGCGTCAGGGTCCCCAGCTTGGTAGTAGGGAACGTCCGGATCGTCGACTGTAACGCCGCGCCCGGCGTTGGCCATATCCTGGAGATGGTCGATGCTGATCGCGGTTCCGACGCTGATGATGTAGGTCTCGATACCGAGTTGTGGGCGGCTTCTGCCGCGGCGACCGCCTCATCCTGACCGCCCTGTGGATTGGGTACGGCGCAGGTATCGGGTTCTCCATCGGTAGCGAGGACGATGATCTTTGGTCCGACCTCCGGGAAGGCGGCAAGATCTGCGGCGACGATATTCAGAGCATCGCCCGTCGGGGTCTCGGAGATCGGGCTGTTATCGTCGTAAAGCGTTCGTAGTGTGGAGTGGTTGTCGAGACTCGGAACCTCAAGAGTCAGTCTTGGGCACTCGGACTCGGACTCGGTTCCCCTATAGAGTGTGAGGCCAAATCGAACGCTATCCGACAAGGTTGTGATTACACCCGTGCTCTCCTCGAGTAGAACGTCGCGTACAGCATTCCATCGGCTCGTGGAATCAAAGCTTTGGGTCATGCTGCCCGATTGATCGACCATGACCACCACCGACGGGATCTGCGGCGAGAAATCGACTCGAATATCGGGGCAATTGTCGGTATCCTCTTGTCCGCCGCTGTCGTCCGAGCTTTCGGTATCGCCGTCGCTCCAGTCGCCGACGATTCCATCATCGTCTCCGTCTCCGTCTCCGTCTCCGTCTCCGTCTCCGTCTCCGTCTCCGTCTCCGGGAGCGAATGCACCGCCGTCAGTGTCGCCTTCGACGCTACTTGGGACCCCTTCGTTGGTTTCTGTCGAGGTCTCGCCGGGATGGGAAGGGCCGGAGGCATGCCCGTTGGCCGAGATGGGCTCGCCGTCGTCGACCGCTGACTCGTCGCGCTCGGAGCCGCAGGCCGCTATCAAGCAGCACGAGAGGACAACTCGGGACCTCATTGTTCTACGATCGGCACATTCTCGTGGAACTGTGGCCCAAATCGAGGAGAAATGTTCGAATCCAAATGTTCGAATATGGTTGGGACTCCATTTCGACTCGATCGGTCGGGCGACTGGAGATCCTTCGGAGGATGGGTCTATGGTGGGCGAATGCACGTCAAAATCTGCGGAATTCGCGACACGGGCGAGGCCAGGCTCGCCGTGCAGGCGGGCGCGGATGCGCTCGGTGTTATCGTGGGCGCGCGCCACCCGACCCCGGATGAACTGTGCGCGAGTGCAGCGGAAAAAATATTCTGTGGGGTGCCGGCCGGCGTCTCTCGTTTTTTGGTGACTCATCTTGGCCAGGCGAGTGAGATTTTGGATCTTCTCAAACGTGTGCCCGCCGATGTGGTTCAGCTTCACGGGGCGATTGCAGACGGTCAGATCGAGCGTCTACGCGCGGCGGTTGGCCCCCGAGTTCGATTTGTACGGGTGGTACACGTCATCGATCGAGGGGCGATCGATTTAGCGCGCATTGCAGGATGCGATGGCGATGCGGTCGTCTTGGACACTCGTTGTGGAGAGCAGGTCGGTGGAACCGGTAGAGTCCATGATTGGGAAATCAGCCGTTCGATATGTAGGATGACTTCGGTGCCGGTCTACCTGGCTGGGGGGCTACGCGCAGCCAACGTTCGCACGGCAATTCATCGGGTCCGACCCTACGGCGTCGACGTCAACAGCGGGGTTGAACGACTTGATGGGTCAAAATGTGAAGTTTCGGTGCGTGAGTTCGTTCGGGAGGCACGTCGTGCATGGCTGGAATTGCCGGGGGCGGATATGGCGTGAACGGGGGCCCGCAGCGATCGTTCTATTTTGGTGCTCGACGAGGGAGAACGGCAAAAATCGCCACATCTTGTGTCTTGTGAACAACGGTCATGCCCATGCCCCCCGCCGCAACGGCTTGGGTCGATGGCACAATCCAGCGGTCCCCGGATCGAGGGACAGGCGCGAGTTCTGGACGGCCAAGCGGACTAAGCACAGGGATGTCGTGTCCAACAAACGCTTGGCCGGGAGAGGCTGCACCGGGGAGCAGCCATTGGACCACACGCTTCGTCTCGTGGTCTCCCGCACACCACAGCAGGGCCATGTTTAATTCCCGCGACGAAGAGACGGCCTTGGCACCACCTTGATTGTAGAGCCATGTGGTTTGCCACAACGAGCCGGACGACCATGCCTCTGCGGAGGAGAGGGCGAGGCCCGCTGCAAACAGCAGCGGGGAGCTGCGAGCGAGTCTCGGCGAGCGAGGCCGAATCCATTGGAGCAGGCGAACGTATCCAATTCCGATGACGCCGCACACCAAGGGCAGACCGGGGTGGATGAAGCGCCAGACGCGGTACGGTAGAAGCTGATGAAACAGAAAAAATGCCGATGCCGCGACGACCAACCACCTCGCTCTGCGACCTGCGATACCTACGAGCACGCAAGTGATGAGCAGTGGGACGGGGCCGCATACGAGAATGGCGTGCTCAAGGTAGCGTGACCTCGGCATCGTGCCAAAGGCGTGTGTGCCTTGGTGAAAATTGAATTCGAGGTAGCGCCACCACCACGCGAGCGGAACGTCGCTCGCGGGACCCCAGGCATCGACGGCTGCGGTGAGCGCCAAAAAAGTGCACGCTCCAGCGATGGCACCGCCGATCATTTTAGGCGTGGGGCGCAGATCGGGCGCCGACCGGGTGTAGTGGAGCCCGAGCATGAGTGCTGCCGTGAGGACGGACGGCGCCAGTTGAACTCGAATGACGACCGCCGCCGCCATCATGGCCCCGACACCGGCGAGGTTCATGGTGGTCGGCGCGGATGCGGCGCGGAGGCTAGCGACAAGCAGCCATGTCAAGGCCGCGGCGGCAGGGATATCGATCAAAGGCTGGGAGCCAGGAATCGAAAAGATAGGATGGAACACGAAGACCAGGCATGCCCACCACGCTGCACGAAGGGCGGCGGCACCGGATTTTGGTTCGCGGATCGCCTGGAAGGACCAAGAGGTGATGGTTGCACATCTCAGCCCCCACAATGTCAGCATGTCGATGGCGATGCACAGCGTCCTTACAGAGTAGATTCCGAGGGCGGATCGGTTGGCACTCCAGGCAGGAATATCCGTGACACCGGCGAGGCTGGAGAGCTGTTCGCCGAGCCACATGGGAAGCGCGATGACCATCGGCCACATCCATGAGCGGAGACCTTGCTGAAACTCCCAGGGGAGAGCCGAGTGCGCGAGCGGACCGTGCAAAAGATGATGTGCTGGCTCTATCGCCTGCCAGGTTGCATCTGGATGCAGATAGGCGGGCTCGCGGACCATCGCCACCATCCGAACGATCACCGCGAGGGCAAAAAGCAGACGCCAAGCAATGCGAGATGATGGGATCTGGGCACGCTTTGGGACCGCAGCGGGGCTGGCTGCCGGTGGGCCCACGGGGTTCTTGGGGGCTTGGATCATAGGCGCGAGTTTGGCCGTTGGGGGTCGGACGTGGATGTTGCCCACGGGGTATGTTCGGGCAGATCCCAGGTATCGGCGTATCGTAAGTAGACGTCGCGGGCGCCGAGCCAGTCTTCCTGACGCAGGAAGGAATTCATCCCAATCAAGAACCGTTCCCATTCGCCCGTAGTCTCAATGGCGAGCAGCACCCGAAGGTTCGTGAGTCGCTCGTGGATGGACATGCCATCGATCTCCGCATCAAAAGCGGGCAAGGAGGGAGGGGGCTGTGGAAACGATGTCCGCAGGGCACCGGCCAATGCGAAGTTCCACAGCGCCTCGGCATGCTGACCGACTTCCGACTGCACCTTGGCGAGGGCGATTCGGTTGTGAACCGCGGACGGGCAGTGCGACGCTGAGCTGGTGTGAAGCGCTAGAGAATCTCGCCAGTCCCAGCTGCGGACCATTGAACGCGAACCATAGACCATCACCACAGCCCCGAGAATCGCGCCGCGTGCATGGTGCCCCGGATAGCGCTCGATGAGGCATCGGATGCTTGCCGCGCTGGCCAGCGCGACCCAAACCGTTGGCCAACACATGAGTCGTTCGGCCAGAACTACCGAGATCGGTATGATCCAATGTCCGATCAGCGCATACGCGATGAAGGCGCTCGCCCACATCCCCAGAGCGATGGTCTTTAGGGACATGCCCTCGCGCCGGGCTGAGAGCGTGGCCCAGACGGTGGCGCAGGCAAGTGCCAAGGCAACGAGCATCCCCAGCCACGAGTCGACGTCGTTGAGGCCGGAAAAAAAACCGGAGGGCACGATGTCTCCGTAGGTGTGGTCTGAACAGAGGTGGGCGGGGACCACCGTGAGTCGAACATAGCGGCCTAGGATCATCAGGGATGCGCCCACGCGCGGCAGCGTATTGAGGCTCGCCAAGGGATTGTCTGCGCCCACAAAATGATCCGGAAGATCAACAGATAGCCAATGATCGCGAGCGAGCAGGTAGGCGACCCCGCATCCTGCAAGAAAGAGCGCCGAAGCCCAAGTTGTCCGTAGCTGACCGGGATCCCGCCCCCTCGGTCCAGCGAGGGTGAGGAGGATCGCCCAACCTAGGATGATTCCGGGAAGCAACGCGATACTTTCTTTGCAGAGCATTCCGCCCAGGTAAATTAAGCCGCCAGCGATGGCACGAAAGGATGGAGAGGGCAGAAAATTGCCAAGGCTTCGCCTCCTTGAGGGCCTCGACCGGGAGGAGGGACCGGCGCTCACGGGCATCAACAGTGTGAAGGCCAAGAGGCCGGCGCTGGCGGCGAGGACGTCGGCCCGACCGACGATCGAGGCTACGTTCTCTACGTGCACCGGAGCGACGGCAAAAAGTGCGCCTGTCCAAAATCCGATTCTCGGCGATGCATAGCGAGCCGCGACCCAGGTAAGTTGAGCGCACAGTGCGGCATAGAGCATCACGTTGACGCCGTGATGAAGCCAAGGATCCTGCGTCCAGCGGTGTTCGAGCGCGAAACTCAGCGTCGTTAGCGGTCGGTAGGAGCTGGACCAATCGAGGTCAGAAATTGGTCGTCCCCAAAATTCTCGGATCCAGACCTCCATGAGCCCGACGTCGCCGGTAACCACGGGATTTCGCAGGAGGGCCGCGTTGTCGTCGAGCGTGTATCCATGGCCGAAACAGAGGCCGTAGACGATCATCGCCAGCGCGGCGACGAGCAGGGGACCCCGCGATTGAGCTCGATCGCGGCTACGAGCCCGGTGATCGTCTTGTAGACGGGGGCCCGAGTCTCCCATGGCGGCAGGCTAGCACAGACTCAAGTGTCCAAGGCCGCAACTCAGGAGCCCGTGGCCGGGAGGGAAGGGCTCGATTTCGAGACGCTAGAAGAGCGTTGCTTGCCGAGGGGGAGCAAAACACTGGGGCCCCTCAAAGCTCGGTCGATTCATCTGCGGATCGACGTGGCGGTGCCTGAGGCCATGGGCCACCATGGGGCGCGCGAGCACCGACTCGGCGGCCGAGGGAGAGCCCTCAAGCCACGAAGAGAGTTGAGACATGTGAAGCAGGACGGGCATTCGAGCATGCACGGATTTGACCTCCGGTCCACTCTCGACCGTGAGAATCGCCACATGACCCAAAATATGAAGCGCGGCACACAAGAGAAGACGCGGGTGTTGGTGCCCTCTTTCTGTGGCCAGCGTGAAAAGGTGAGGCTGCTTGGCGCCCTGAGCTCCTGTCCACTCATAATAGGCTGAAAACGGCACGACCACCCGGCCTGAGGACGAGTTGAAAGCATCTCGCCAGGGGGGGAAATTGCGCAATGATTCGCGCCGAGCGCAGGTCGGTCTTCCCGTTCTAAGTGGAATTCCCCAGGAAAAATTTCTGATTTCGCGCCGATTCTTGGTCTGAATTGCAGCCCAAAGCTGCCGGTCTTTCGATGGGGCAATGTTCCATCGGGGCCGGTATTCGGCCGCAAGCGCTGGATCGAAGTAGGCACCTAGGGCCTCGGCGATCAAGGCGCTAACCCGAAAATCTAGAGCTCCACGTGTGCACACGGGGGCAGGATGCCACGGCTTCGCGCCGGGCAGCAGGTTGGAAATGAGCTTTGCGCGCCAATCTCCTCTTGCCTTCTCCTCTTGCCTTGAGACCCGGCCCAAGATGAGCACATGAGCTCAAAAACGCGGTGCCAGCGACAAAAAAAGATCGGAACGGAGCTGGGATATGGGGTACTAGGCGCGAATGAGCGAAGCCGAACCCTTTGACGGCGTGTTGCCAGAGCTACGAACAGCACTGGAGCGGCGGGGATTCTCAAGCCTTACAGCGATTCAGGCTGCTGTGATGGCCCAAGATAGCGCTGGGCGAAATTTACGAATTTCGTCGCAGACGGGCTCCGGAAAAACCGTGGCGATCGGTCTCGCGTTGGGGGCAGAGCTGCTTGCAGCTGTCGGTGGTACCCCGCGGAAAAAAGCCCGGGGACCGATGGCTTTGATCATTACACCCACCCGAGAGCTGGCGGCACAGGTGCGAGACGAGCTTGGGTGGCTCTATGAGAATCTCAAGAATCTCCAGGTCGCGGTTGTAACCGGCGGGACCGACGTCATGCGCGAGCGCAGGTTTCTGCTTCGTGGGCCCCAGCTTTTGGTCGGTACTCCCGGTCGGCTTCTCGACCATATTCGGGCCGGCGCGGTGGATTGCTCGCAGATCAAGCACGTGGTGCTCGATGAAGCCGACCAGATGTTGGACATGGGATTTCGCGACGAGCTAGAGGCCATCGTCGAGGCTCTTCCCGAGGATCGAAAAAGTCATCTGGTGTCGGCGACCTTTGCCCATCAGATGAAGCGCTTTGCAGATCGTTTTCAGGACGATCCTCTGCATATCGAGGGGACAGCGCTTGGCGCCGCGAATGCGGATATTGAGCATAGTGTGCACGTGATCCCTCGTCAGCAAAGCTATGCTGCGCTGGTCAACACGTTGTTGTTGTTGCAGGGAGAACGCTGCTTGGTTTTTGTTCGTCGTCGCTGCGATGCCGCCGAGATCTCCGAGTTGCTCGCTGGCGACGGGTTTTCTGCGCTCCCCTTCAGCGGGGACCTGCCTCAGGGGCAACGTACGCGCACGCTCAACGCGTTTCGAAATGGGATCGTCAACACCTTGGTAGCAACCGATGTCGCGGCTCGTGGGATCGATGTGTCAGATATCGCGGCGGTGGTTCAGCTCGATCCTCCGGGCGACGGCGACACCTATACGCACCGCAGTGGCCGTACAGGACGGGCCGGAAAGAAAGGGCGGAGCGTGCTCTTCATTCAGCCGCAGGCTGAGCGCAGTATGCGAAGGCTTCTGAAAAACGCCGGCGTTGATGCCAGTTGGGGCGCGCTTCCGAGCCCCAAGAAAATTGCCAAGACGCTGCAAAAGCGATCGCGGCGCGAGCTGCACGAGATACTCGACAGCGACGCGGTGCTGGGTGAGAGCGAGCGGGAATATGCAGGCCTCTTGCTAGAACGGTACGACCCCATCGAGGTGATCGGACGTTTGTTGCAGTTGGCGACGCCGAAGTTGCCACGGGAACCGATGGAGGTCGTCGTCCATACCCCTCGTGGGGATACGCCTGGTAAGACTTCTCGAGGCTATGCCACCTTCACTATCAATTGGGGGATGCTGCGGGGCGCGGCGGCAAATCGTTTGATCGCCCACATTTGTCGACGTGGCGACATCAGCAGTCAGCGGATCGGCGCGATTGATCTTGGACCCGAGTCGAGCACCTTTGAAGTGGCCTTGGAGGATGCTGATGCCTTTGAGCTCCGGGTGGCGAAACCGGACTCACGCGATCCGCATATTCGTATCGAGAGAAAGCGCGGTGGGGCTGAAGGCGGCGACTCACGGCCGCGAGCCCATCGGGGCAAGCCCTCGCGAGGCGGCCCACGTTACCGCTCTTCCAAGGGCGCTCCTAAGAGCGGTCACTAGGAGCGCGGTCGGGCTCCGTCGATGGCTCTAGGGAGCCCGGTTCATGAGCTTGGCGGCACGATGAACCATTTCGACGGAGGCCTCGATCTCGCTTTTTGCGAGCGAGACGCTCTCGATATTACAGCCGAGCGGAATGTTTTTTTCGTCGGCAAAGGCGAGTAGCTCTTCGTAGGCCGTCAGTGAGATGTCGACCGATTTCTGGAGGATGTCGTTGGCATGGTGAAGCTCATTGCGGAGCCATCGAGGGACGTCGATTCCCAGCCAGTGCATGAAATCGAGCGTCTTTTGTGAGCCGCAGGGGCTCAGCGTCACGAGGATAGGCGGTACAGCGCGCCCGTCTTCTTGGCAGCGAAAATACAGGTCGCTGAGCAGGTCCTTGGTGGCCGTGAGCGAGTAGACCGCCTGGCTGATGAAAAAACTGCAGCCCTGGTCGACTTTCTTGAGGACGCGGCCGTCTTCGGTCGCGCCCATGCTGTGTCTTTCGGCAATCACAACGCCGCCCGTAGGGAGCGTTGGCTGGGTCTCTTGACGAATTAGATAGGCATCTTTGAGCCGAAGGCTGCTGGTGTGTCGCCGAGAGGGGGCGCCGACCAGGACCGTAGACCCGCCGCGCTCCGCAAGGCGAGTTAGCCACGAGCGAAGGCCCTTGGGATCTTGTCCCGAGACTGAGCGGTAGACGATTTTGTGCGCCGAGACCGCTGATAGGTAGTCGTAGGCATAGTCGAGCGGGTCAATGGTTGATCGGAATGGAAAGGGGCGCTCGGCCTCTGTCCTGCTGCTCTCGTCTTGAAGGTCATATACGACGAGCGCATCGACAGGTAGTTTGGCGATGCGTCGAGCCTGGATCCCTGCGATTTCACGCCGACGCGGCTCTGAGTGCGATGCTTTCGGTGGAGTGATGCCATAGGTGAGCCGAATTTTAGAGGTCATGATTTTGTGGAGGGCTGGCGACGGCCACAGACTGCGCAGACAAACCGTTGAGTTGTGGGATTGGGCACCGGTCTATTCGCGCGAGGCGGCCTCATCCGTGAGCAGATGACACTTTTTGTATTTTTTTCCACCGCCACACCAACACGGTTCGTTTCGGCCGGGTCGGACCACTCGTCGGGCGGGCTCGACGTTGGGGTGATCGTGGTTGCAGCCTGGACCATGAACGTGGGAGTTGTCATCGGGTGAGTTCGGCACGTGCGGGAAGATAGCCTGGGCGCGGACCTTTCACCACAGCGACGCTAGTGCGCGCGTTCGTAGCGAGTTCGGTAGTGGACCGCACGGGGAAGAAAGCTCGAGGAGACAAGGGTCTCAAGCACGAGTCGGTCCCGGTCGGCAGAGAGAATGAAGGTCGACTTTCGGGAACCACGACGATTGCGGGTCGTCTGAATCAGGGTGTTTCCCTTGATCGCGTGGGTGAGCTTCGTGATCGCTCCTTCGCGGTTTTTCCACGACGCGGGGGCTCCGCTTGTGGGAGAGCGCATCGGCGTGGTGTCTGGGTAGCGGATCTCCAAGAGGCCCCCTGCGAGCCTAAGCACGAACCAAGGTTCAAGAGGATTGGTCTTAGCGATGCGCTCGCGCGTGAGGTCCCTGAGACCGAAGGGCATGGCGTCGGCGACGGCATCGATCTCTCGTGAACGGAGGCGGCGGTCCGCATTGGAGCCTCGAAACACCCATCGTCCTCCAAGCGGCCAGTCGATCTCGGCGCGGGCGGTAAACGGGAGCGAAGTCGTAAGCACAAGGACTGTCGCGCCCCACCCACATTGCGCGAGCCAGTGTCGTCGGGAGCTGTGCACTCAAGCAGTGTACGTCTGAAAGCAGGCGAAGGGGTCGCTCATCGCTGTTTCCTTTGTACGATCGGAAATGGTTGTGCGAGCAGGCGAGGGATCGCTAGAATCGCAGTGTAGTGGGCTCATCGACAGGTTCCAGCAAGAAAGGACGCGCTCGCGTCGCCGCTCTGCTCGGTGGCGACGTGCTTGAATCCAACTGGTTGCGTCGATTGGCTCGGATTAGTTTTCTTGGGACCCTGGATCAACACCCACGCAGTCGTCGGTCTTCGAACCGCCTCGAGCATTCGCTGGCGGTGGCTGAACTTGGGATTCAAGAGAGCGATGCCCTAGGGCTTGAGAGAAACGATGCCCGGGTCGTGGTCGCTGCGTGCCTCTTGCATGATGTCGGGCACTATCCCCTTTCCCATGCCGCAGAGCCGGCCTTCAAGCGTGTCGTCGGAGCGAGTCACCATGACGTGACTCGGTGGATCGTCTGTGGCGAGGGGCCAATCGGTCGTCGCCGCTCGTTACTTCCTGTGCTTGAGGCCCGCGGTATCGACCCTTTTGCGGTGTGGTCGGTGATCGATGGCCGATCTCGATTTTCCTCCTTGCTCCGTGGATCGATCAACCTCGACACCCTCGATGGTATCACCAGGGTCGCCCGGGACTTTCGTGTGCGAAGCACGAGAGTCCCCGCGCGTATCTTCGAGTGGAAGGGAGGGGAGATCGCCATCGGGGCCCAGGCGCTTGAGGCGATGGATGAATTTTGGGCGCTCAAAGATCGTGTCTACGATCGTATTATCAATCTTCCATCCAACATCCTCGCGGAGACTCGTCTCTGCGAAATGGTTCGGATGTGCGTCACAGAGGATGTATTTGCTCGATTTGAACGATTTGATGACGCCGAATTGCTGGCGACGCTGAAGGAACGATTTGGTTTTTCAGGCATTCAAGGGACTGAGGATGATGACTATGAATTACGAGGACATGCCGCGTGGGGACAGGTCTTGGTCCGAATTCGAAAACGATATTTTGTCGAGCAAGATAGCTTCTCGGGAGGGCAAGCCCTTGAAACTTCCCGCTGGGGCATGAGGTACCGTCATGTACGGGAGTCCGCATATCTCATCTCGCGTCGTGAGCAGCTTGATCTTCCGTTTGTGACGAGCGGTCTGGTTGTTGAAGACCCGGAAATATGAGGCAAGGCGATGAACACTGAACCTCCCGTATATTCGAATGTTCTCGCATCGATCGGCATGTGTGACCGGGATGTTCCCGGACTAATTAGGGCAGAATCTTATTCGCTAAAACGCCTTCGAAGCGCTCGAACTGCGCTCTCTTGCCTGCCCGAGGCGATGGTGCCCGGAATGGCGAGTTTTGCGCTAGGGTCTCTTGGGAGGCGAGAGGCGTCTTCGACCTCAGATCTTGATTTCGCATTTCTCTTTGATTCCGAGCGTGTGAGTTACGAGCGGGCCTCACGGATGCGTCGTCGCTGCATCCAGACCCTGGAGCGGAGCTTTGACATCCCGGAGAAGACCTTTCGAGATGTCATCAATTCACGGACTTTGATTCGCAATGTCGGAGGGGCCGACGATAGCAATACGACGCTGACCTATCGCGCCTTGTTGTTGACCGAAGGTGCCTGGCTACATAATTCGATCGAGGCCGAAAATATTCGGCGCACTCTGTTTTCGATCTACGCTCGAGGGGAAAAGAGCCGCGGAAAATTTTTGAATTCCCTCGCAAATGATCTGCATCGCTACTACCGGACGCTCTGTGTCGACTATCGATTCAAGGTGGAAGAGCAGGACAAAACCTGGGCGATCCGCGTGCTAAAATTGCGCCACTCGCGCAAATTGTGGCACCTTGCGAACGTTGTGCTCCAGTGTTGGTCGAGTGACCTGTGTGCGAGCGATGGGGCCCGCGAGCGCGTGATTTGGGAGCATCTTCACTGGCCGCCCTTGCTGCGGCTTACGGTTGGAATGAGACATTTCTCCGGCGAGATCCTGTGCGCTCCCGTGATCCGGGCGCATGATCGATTCTTGGATGCGTTGGCGTCCCCCGCGGTCCGTGAAGAGTTGGGGCGCCTTCCTTACTCCGCCCGGAACAAGTCTGCGATCTTCGTCTCCTTGCACGAAAACGCGGCTCGTATGGACGAGGCCTCCGGTCGTATTGTGGAGCATCTTCTCGGGCATTGTCGCGACTATTTGTTACGGTTTTGTTTGCTATAGCTCCGCGGCGGAGCCTTTTGGGTTGCGCGGCAGGCGCGATTGGCGAAGGATGAAGGGCGGCGAGGCGCGAATCTGAATGGGCTGAGCCGGATCGCGCTTATCATGCGCGAAGTTCCTGGCGCGGCGGGGGCTGAAACGACTACTCTTGTCGGGTGGGAACGCTTCAGCACCCGCCTTCGGGCCGCTCAATCTCACTTGGCGCCCAGACCGTGGTTGGGCGCAGTCGGCGTGCAGACGTAGGCCTGCACGATCTGTGGGTTTCAAGCCTACATGCGCTCGTTCAGTGGAATGGACGCTCGTGGGACCTGAAGGATCTCGGTAGCCGCAACGGAACATTCTTAAACGGGGTACGGATCGACGCTTCTGCGACACGAAGCATGCAAGAAACCGACGAGGTCGCCTTTGGCGATCGACGTACAGCATGGATCTTGGCCGACGCTTCTGCTCCTGGACCGATGGCAGTCTCGGACGACGGGGATCGAAATTTCGGAGACGAGGGGATCTTGGCGATTCCCAGCCGCGAGCATCCGGTCCTTACGGTGTTTCAATCGACCCGGGGTTCGTGGCGGGTGGAGTCTGATGAATGCACCCGTGACGTCGTGGATGGCGAGACGATCGAGGCGCGGGGCAAGCGTTGGCGGTTGAGCCTACCCCTACTCAGCGAAGACACGCTCACGGTCACGCGTGGCCGACGATTGCTGATCCCCGACGTGCGGATGCGCGTGATCCCGGGTCCTTCCGAGGCCGAGACTCAGATCGATATCGAGCGGGACGAAGATCGATTTGGCCTATCGGCCGGTGCCCATGGGCGGATCTTGTTGGTGCTGGCACGGGCGCGTCAAGGCGATCCTGAGGGCGGTGGTTGGTTGGAGCGCGATGACATCCTCGCGGAACTGAACATCAGCAGCAATCATTTGAACGTGTGTGTACACCGGGCCCGTCGGCAGTTTGCAGAGGCTGGATTTGTGGACGCGGTGCAGGTTGTCGAGAGGTCGGGACGGCGCCTGCGTTTTGGTTGTGCGCGGGTGCTTGTCAGCGCGACATCATGCTCGACCGTGGTCGGCGACCGACCTTGAAAATCGAGCGATTTACTTGCGGCGGATCCAAAGTCGATGGTCGAGTGCCGCGGCTTTCGCATGGCGACTGACCTCGGTGATGAAGCGCTTTGCATCTTGAGGGTAGCCAGCCGTCGGGCGAATCCCAGAAATCCTCGTCGCCCAATGACGGTTGAATGCGCGCATGACGATCTCACGCAGATATTTTGCGAGGCATGATGCCCACGAGATACGAGGATCGATGGTGTCGCCGTGCATCAAAAAGTCGATCTTTGTATTCGCCCAAGTGGGATGTCTAAGGTCGTAGCGGCTACGTTCCCGGCGCTCCTCGAGAACAAGCGGGGCGCTTCGTGGAAAACTGCGCATCAGCGGCTCTTGGTACGCCCGTCGGCCGCCGACCTTGTCGCATCGCAGGTGCATCGAAGTTCGTGGGGCACTGTCTCGTAGGCGATGGGCGAGGTCTAAGACAGCCGCGGTTGACCAGGTGTTCTTGCTTCCGCCAGGAATATTGTCTTCCGCCAGCAGCTCACGATTGATCCGAGCGGCGGGTACAATATCGGCGCGGTACCATGGTGCGGATATTCGAGCTTTCTGCGCACATTGTTGCAGGTGGGCCACTGCAAGCTCGATACTCGACTGGGAGGAAGCGAGCGGGAGCCGCTCGTCGAGATCGGCGTACCACGGGGCAATGTCATCGCGCGCGGTGTCGTTTGTCGGGCTGCGTACCATGTCGAGCAAATCGCCCGTCGTTCGCGGCACCCGCCCATAGACCCAGCCGACTGTGGTCAGCACGGTACGTTCGATCCGAGCTAGTTTTCGGATTCCGGTATGGATCTTCTTGCTGTCTCCGACCTCGATCCGGGGTGTTTGGGTACCGGGGGGACCCACGGCATCGGCGAGACGAACGAGGAGCGGGGTGTCGTGGTTCTGGTCGTGGCCAGGATCGACCTCGATGGTCGCAAAACCAGCGACCACGAGCGGGCCTAGCGTCGGTCCGAGCCCCGCTTCGTCGAATCCGGCTTGCACCGGTGCATTAGGGGGAGCTTGGCCGGCCATAAGTTTTGGATCGGCTTTTTGAGGTCACTGGCTGGAGCCCGCCGGATCGAGTCCGGATCGACGCAGCAAGGGCAAGAGGTCTGGGTCACGACCCATGAAGTCGCGGTAGAGTTGCTGGGGGTCCTGGCTGTCTCCGCGTTCTAAGATGGTCCTACGAAAGCGATTTCCAACTTCACGATTGAAAATCTCTGTGTTTTCGAAGGCCGTGAACGCGTCGGCATCGAGCACCTCCGCCCATTTATAGGAGTAGTAGCCGGCGGCGTAGGCGACTGAGCTGGCGAAGAGATGCGTGAACGCGCAGAGCATGGCGTACTCATTCGGGAGTTCGGTCGTCGAGAAGCGGCGCGCAATTTCAAGTGCTCGTTCTGTCGCCGGGGTGCCTGCCCCAGGGGCAAATCCCCGGTGCAGCTCGAGATCAAGCGTGGCAAAGCTTAGCTGTCGCATCATCGCGCTGGCAGATCGGAAGGTTCGTGCACGCTTCATTTTCTGAAACAGCGGGTCCGGAATTTTCTCACCGGTTTCATAGTGACGGGCGAAAAGGTCGAGCGCCTCTCGTTCCCAACACCAGTTCTCCATGATCTGCGATGGCAGCTCCACGAAGTCCCATGCGACGTTTGTGCCCGCGAGGCTGCGAACCTCCACCTTGCTCAGCAGGTGGTGCAAGAGATGCCCAAATTCGTGAAAGATGGTTTCCACTTCGGAGTGTGTGAGCAGTGCCGGTCGGTCTTCGAGGCTCTCGCTCAGGTTTCCGCAAATGAGCCCCAGGTGCGGTTGACCCGGAAGACCCGTGATAAGCGAGTTCATCCACGCGCCTCCCCGTTTGTTGTCTCGGGGGAAAAAGTCAGCGTAAAATGCGCCCAGCATCGTGTCGCCCTCGTAGACGGCGTAGGTCTTCACGCTGGGGTGCCAAACCGGGAGTTCGGCGTAGGGGCGCACTTCGATGCCATACAGCCGGTTGACAATATCGAAGAGCCCGGAAAGTACAGATTCGATGGGGAAGTAGGGGCGCAGGGCCTCTTCATCAAAATCGTAAAGCTCGCGACGTTGCTTCTCGGCGAAGTGGCCAACATCCCAGGGATTGAGAGGACTCGCGGGGGGCGCTGCGGCGTTGCGGAAGGTTTGAAGTTGCTCCGACTCCTGTTTGAAAGCGTCGCGGCTACGGGCCTCTAGATCGAGCACAAAGTCCTGCGCTTGGGCTCCGTCGTGTGCCATCCGATCTTCGAGGACCAGATCTGCAAAATCAGCGTATCCCAGCATGGTCGCTTTCTCACTGCGTAGCGCGAGAATGCGATCGATGAGCTTCCGGTTGTCGGTATCACCACTGGAAGCTCGTGTTGTGAAGGCCCGCCAGAGCTTCTCGCGGATCGCGGAGTCTTCGAGATAGGTGAGCGCGGGCGTGATGCTCGGTTGTTGAAGTGTGAACCGCCAACCATTCACTTTGGCATTTTTCGCCGAGAGTTTTGCCGCGTCGCGGGCACTTTGCGGGAGCCCGTTGAGCTCAGCCTCATCGGTCACGACCAATTCAAATGCCGCCGTGGCATCGACCACATGCTGCGAGTATCGGGTCGTGATCTGGGCAAGCTCGACCTCAAGCTCTTCAAGCCGAGATTTTTGCTGCGGTTCAAGGTCGGCCCCGTGGCGGCGAAAACTCGCTAGGGTTTTCTTGAGCAGCCTCGCTTGGGTTGCGGGCAGTGTTGTGGCTTCTTCGGTCCCGGCGAAGGTCTTGAGCGCCTCCCAAAGCCGGGGATTGAGCGAGAGGCTAGCGTAGAAGGCGCTGACCGCTGGTTGAATCTCGTTGTAGGCCTCACGCAAGGCGTCGGTGCTCATTACCGACTCCAGGTGGTCCACAATACCCATCGCCCATTCGAGGTCTTCGCCCAACGATTCTAGGGCACCGAGGGTGTTGGCGTAGGTTCGTAGCCCAGCCTCACCCGTAATCTGTTTCAGTTCTTCTTCGCTGCGTGCGAGCAGGTCCGTGATCGCGGGCACCACGTGCTCCGCACGAACTTTGTCGAAAGGCACACTGAATTGGCGCTGCAGGAGCGGATTGAGGATCGCGGCGTCACTCATCGGAGGCGCAGTGTAGCCGGCCTAGGGACGTCGTCCAGGCCTCAGATGGGTCGCCTGAAGAGATGCCCAGAGCTGCCGCATTGCGCATATTGCGCAACATGATGCGTGCTCAAGGTCTCTAGAGAGCGGGCAAGCCTACCTAGCGCTCGGGGGCCGACCGTCGGGCGCTCACTCTTTTACGTCCGCAGATGGGTCTTCGACGGGCGCCTCTGCGGGTTTGTCGATCTTACCCGCTTCGGGATTTCCTTTTAGATGGCGTAGCCACAGCGGGAAAACCTGCGCGATTCCGAGGGCGAGCTTTTTCTCGACGACGCAGTGGGAGAGACCGTGGTGTGACATGTATGCGCAGATTGCTGCGCTGCCGCTGCTGAGCCGCTTGATCGTGGCCGCTTCCAGGTACAGGCGTCCTAGGCTGCCTCGCGCTGTGACAAAGTTGAACACCTGGTCTTCTTCTCGGGGGATCACTCGCTCACCGTCGTCGAGGCGACGCCGGGTGACGACCTTTCGGATACGGTCGTAGGCCTCGCCGCGGTTGAGGTTCTGGAGGGCGGTGACGTCGATACCAAACTCGTCGCGGGCAGACCGCGGCGGTGAGGAGCCACGGGCCCGTCTTTTTCGGGACCGCGCTTGGCCCTCGTCGAATTTTTTAACCTCGTCGGCGGTGACGACCCCGGCCGCTGCAAGTTTTTCTTTGAGGCCCAACATGGGGGGGAGTGTACGACCGAATAGGGTCGATGGAAGGGCTTCGAGCCGATCGATCCCGCGAGCGGCGTGTTTTGCGGAAGGCGGCTTGCATCGAAGCGGCTGCGTGAGCCGCTTGACGCCAGTAGGGCTTTGACATAGCGATATTGCATGCGTTCGCTAGCGACCACCGTCTCTCTGATATGGCTCGGCCTTGGTGCGTCAGGGTGTGGCGCAAGTGAAAAATCCGCTGCCCCTCAATCTGCAGTGGAGAGCACGCCGAGCATCGCGCCCGCGACGTCCGCAGATGCAGGTAAGACGGCGAAGACGAAGACGAAGAACATCGCTCACGGGGTGGCGGGGGCTCCTGGTGGCGAGGCGGGCCCCTTGCCCGGAAGTCATCCGCCTGTGGCTGGAAGCCATCCCGCCGCGGCGGGAGTCGGAAGCTCCACCCTCGTGGCCCCACCTCTGGATCCGGATGGCCGGGCAGCGATCGGCAAGACGGGTTTCTCTGTTCTTTGGCCCAAGGAGTGGGTTCTTCAGGGGGTGAAGCCAGGCATGCGTGCCGTACAAGGTGAGGTTCCCCGGACTCCGAACGACCCTTCCGACGCTCAAATCGTGATCTACAACCCCATGGGCGGTGACGTGGAGGCCAACATTCGGCGCTGGGAGGGGCAGTTTGGTGGGCCAGGATCTGTGGAGAATCGGCATGGGGTAACGACGGGGCTAGGCGAAGCGACACGGGCCGATTTCTTGGGCGAGCCCAAGGTCGCACCCTCCATGCAAGCGGCGGGCATGCCCGCAGGGCCCAAAGGGCCTCAGGCCATGCTTACGGCGATCATCGAGACTGACAAGGGCGTGATCGTGTTCAAGCTGATCGGCGCGCCGGCGACTGTGAAAGCGAATCTCGAGCGGTTCGAGACCTTCGTGAAGTCCGCAAAGTAGCCTCCATGGCCTTTCGGAGGCGCCCGAACGGCTCGTGGCGTTCGTTTGTTTTCCGTGCCTGCGCTTCGTGCGGTTGCGGACGGGGCCGATGCTGTTGGCGGCCTAGACCCCAACTTGTGGGCGGTGAGAGTGACTTCGAGACAAACGATTGTCACCGGGCATCGTTGGCGTATGGTCCACGGGCGTGCTGATCGCCCTCTCTGCCCTCGTCGTCGTAGCGAGCCTGATCGGTCTGGTGTTTGGCGCGGACCGTTTTGTCGATGCCGCGACCGTGATCGCCCGAGGATTTGGTGTCTCGCCCTTGCTTGTTGGCATGGCCATCGTCGGGCTCGGGACCTCTGCGCCCGAGATGTTGGTCTCGGTGATGGCGGCTCTCAAGGGGGAGGGGGGGCTTGCGATCGGCAATGCACTCGGCTCCAATATTGGAAACATCGGCCTCGTACTCGGAACAACGGCGCTTATTGGCCCGATCGTTGTCCATCGAGATGTGCTTCGCGAAGAGCTGTCCGTTCTGTTGTTGGTGAGCTTCGGCAGCATGTTGCTTTTTGTCGATGGCGAGCTGGGCCCAGGCGATGGGTGTTTCTTGCTCCTTGGCTTGGTGTTGATTTTGGCGAGGATGATTCGTAGGGGAGCACGCGATGCCAAGGGAGAGGGGCGCACTGCAAAGGAGCCGAACGAGTCGATCCAACGGCCGAAAAGGTGGCGGTCCGCCGTGGCGTTGCTGATCGGGCTAGGCGTCCTGTTGATTTCGTCGAAGGGTATTGTTTGGGGGGGAACCAACATCGCCCAGGCCCTCGGAGTCAGCCAGCTGATCATCGGGCTCACGGTGGTGGCGATCGGAACTAGCTTGCCGGAGCTTGCGGCCTCGGTTACCTCCGCGAGGCGCGGGGAACACGAGATGGCCGTGGGAAATATCATTGGGTCGAACACCTTCAATCTGCTCGCGGTCTTGCCCTTCCCCGCACTTCTCGACGGTGGCGAGGTCGATGCCGCGGTGATGACCAGAGACGCTCCGACCATGCTCGCTTTCACGATCACGCTCGGCGTGTTGGCCTATGGACTGCGTGTCCGCGGGGTGATCGGGCGTCCTGGAGGTGCATTTTTGCTGTTGGGATACTTGGGATACTTGGGCTACCTGGTAGGGGTGGGTCTGAGAGTCTTTTAGAAGACTTTCAGCGCTGCCTGGCCGGCATTTCCGGTAGCATCGCCGCGATGAGTCAGGGTCTCACGAAATTTGCCGATGAGCTGCGTACCACTCTCGAGGGGCACTACACCGTTGATCCTCCCGAGCACGGACGCATCGATCTTTGCCATGCCGACAGCGGTCTTGAGATCCAGGTGTCAGCGATGGACGGGGGGGGATACCTGGCGACGACGACTCTTTATGTGGTGGCATGCCCCCCTGGAGGCGAACCGACTTCTACAAAGAGCAACGAGACCGACAACGGAGAACCGCCGCATTCGACCCTGGATGAAATCCGTGAGTTGTTTGTTCTCGGTTGGGAAGAGCAGGGGTGGGAACTCAGCGATCGTGGTCGATGGTTTCGGGCTGCGACCGAGCGTGATGGACCGGAGGATTGCATCGGATACGAGCTTGAGATCACTCGATTTTCGCCTACGAAAGCGGAAATCGCGGCCGCGGTTTTGGCGACCGAGAAAAACGAAGCGTGGAAGCTGCTTCGTTAGGCGCTAGTGTTGGCCATGAGCGAATCGTCGGACAAAAAAGACACCCAGTTTTCTGCCAAGAGTACCGCCGAAGAAGTGACGGCAGGCCTGGACCTGCATGGGGCGACATGGCTGGTGACCGGGTGCAACTCGGGGCTCGGGAGGGAGACCACTCGTGTGCTTGGCATGCGTGGGGCTCATGTGATCGGTACGGCGCGCACTGATGCAAAAGCGCAGGAGACGTTTCGAACCTTGGGGATCGAGGGGACGCCGATCGCCTGCGAACTCGCGGACTTTGCATCGGTCCAGTCTGCGGTGCAGGCGATTCACGCGACCGGCCGGCCTCTGGATGGGATCATCGCCAACGCGGGTATCATGGCCGTCGCCACCCTCGAGCAGGCCTATGGCTATGAGCTGCAATTTTTTGTCAATCACGTCGGCCATTTCGCCCTGGTCACCGGCTTGTTGGAGAGGCTGAGCGAGGCTGCGAGAGTGGTCGTGTTGAGCAGTGGAGCCTATCGTATGGCGGGAGAGCAGGGGCTCGATCTCGAGAATCTATCAGGAGCGAAAGACTACGATCCATGGCGGATGTACGGGCGTTCGAAACTGGCAAATATACTGTTCACGCGGGAGCTGTCGCGGCGTTTTTCCCTTGAGAATGGCCGAAAAACCGCCAACTGCCTTCACCCAGGGGTGATCGAGACCAAGCTGGCGCGCCATGTCCCTGACAGGGAGGCGATGTTTGACAAGATGCGTGCACAAGTTAAGACCGTCGCTCAAGGGGCGGCGACGCAGTGTTTTGTGGCGACTCGTCCAGAGCTGGCGACGACGAGTGGTTGCTATTTTAGCGATTGCCAGCGCAAGTCGCTGGCCGCGGACGCAAAAGACGACCGACTCGCCGAGGCTCTGTGGAAGCGAAGCGAAGCGATCGTCGCTGAGTTGAGCTGAACGCGTACTCTTGCGGCCTTAATTCACTCGGCCCGGGCCCTCACTCGCTCCATCCGTTCCTTCTCGTTGATCGGAGCCCAGGCCGGCATCAGCATCACCGTGGTAGCTGGGACAGAGCAAGGGGTCGGGCTCGAGGGCGACGCAGCCGTGATTGACAGCTTCGCAGGGAGAACAATAGGTTCGCGAGGGGCTGTTTTCGGCGCACCAGCGGTTGGAATCTGCAGCCTTGTGCAGGCAATGTTCGGGGTTGGGGATTTTACAGGCGACCAGCAGTCCCGCCAACGATATGAATTGAATGCGCCGGCGCTGTCGTGTCATCGATGGACTCCACGGCTTCTCTTCGTAGATCGGGTATCTGCGACCGCCCGTTGGCCGTGTTTACGGCCGGCGATGACTAGCATTACCGCGGATGCCAACAGTCCCGTACCTAGCGTAGTCAGGACCCATCCCGCCGGATGAAACGAGAGCGTGTAGGCGGGTTCTTCCGGAATCGTTTGGTTTGGGCGCACGAGAAGTGCGACTCCAGAACCGAGCGCGGCGAGGCTCACTGTGCCGATCGACGTGCCGGCAATGGTGAGCTGCTGGCATGTTCGGTCGCCGAGACAACCCAGTGGATCCCGCGGTGGCGTCCATGCTGGCGGACGCGGTATGGGCCGCGGACGCTCGTAGGCGGACACTCGCTCAAACTCGTGTTCAGATTCGTTTTTTGTGT
>CAYTFJ010000017.1:0-28117 GCA_964437075.1 uncultured Nannocystaceae bacterium | reverse complement strand
CGTCGGTGTCGTCGGTGTCGTCGGTGTCGTCGGTGTCGTCGGTGTCGTCGGTGTCGTCGGTGTCATTCGCCGGCGCAGCAGGAGCGGAGCCTCGGGCTTGAGCTTGAGGTTCCGGACTCGAGAGCAGCGCGGCCGCCATGGAAAACATGGCGAGAAAAGCGCGTAAGTTGAGTCGGGCCTTCACGATGCGGCGAGAAGCGCGGTCCTGGATCTCATGGTGCGGGATCCTACGGTCATCGAGCCGCCACGAAGGAGATCCACCGAGCACCTGCCAGAACTACCATGTTCAGCCACGATTGGGCGCTATCATGGTCCCCGACCACGATAGCGCTGTGATGGCAATGGACCCTCGGCTCGGTGCGATGGATCACGGTACGGCGGCGGCCAGTGGGCCTAGCATCTGCGGCGATGGGCCTTCCGGAAATCAAAGAGCGGTCGCAGATCCGAGCGGCTCTGCGTGGTGTCGTGTTTGCCGCGGGAGCGGCGAGCCTGGCCTGGGGCCTCGCGTGTTCAGCCCCGCGAGTGCAGATGTCTTCGGCGGCCCCAGCAAGCCGCCTTCAAACTGCTCTTCCTCCTTCACCCCCGTACATCAACGGGGAGCTGGCCATGCCGTCGCTCGATATCGCTTGGTCGCCGCCGATGGTGAGCACCGGGCGAGTGGAAGGACTGGCTCAGGCAATCGCCGGGCATGAGAGGCTTGAGTTCCTACTCGGCGAAGGGATCTCGGATGCAACCAACGCGAGGAATATTGTTCGTTGGGTCGGGCGCGTGGCACCTTCGACAGAGATCTCTGAACGGTCCAGTTCGCGGGCGCGGCAGCGCTTGCTTGAAACGTGGATCTCGATGCTGAGTGGAGCGGACCCGAATTTGGGAGAATCCGTGGCGAAGGAGCTTCACGCGGTCGATTGGCAGCCGCTGCGGAGCTCAAACGACGCGAGTCTGTTGTTGATCGGGAAGGCATCGGTGGACATGCAGCGCTGGGAGGCTGAGGGGACTCGACTCGTAGGGAGCTGCGAGCCCGTGCTCGTGGAGCTGGGTCTCGGCCAAGAGCAGTCACTCGCCATTCTTGAGCCATTTCTAGATCATGCAGATGAGATCCTCCGCCGACTCTATCGCTCGCATCTCGCTCGCTCGTTGCCGAAGATCGAACAGGAACTCGAAGAATTTTCGAGTGCGCGTCAACGCCGCGAATTTCGTGACGATGATGCCTACGCCCGCTATCAGTGTGGTCGCCAGTATCGCGAGTATTTGACACCATTTGTGGAATGCGTGGACTTGGGGTCCGAGGCCGACTTCGAATGTCGGGTCTCACCTCGTCTCTTCGTTCAGGGCGCGGCGCGGATCGGAATCGTTGAACCATCGCTGTATATCTCGGATGACTGCGCTCGCCGTCTCGAAAGCGACTATGTCGTGCGGATTCGTGAGGTCGCACGGGCCGCGGTCGACGATGCCGTGGACCACATCGATCCAGCATGGGCCATGCTGGGCGATCGTTTTGGAGCGCTTGGCGAAATTTATGCTGCGCTCGAAGATGTATGTACCCCCCGTCGCCGGCGCTTCGCAGCCGATGACCTCGAAGGAAGTCGAAGGCGTGTGGCCGAGTTTGGTGAGGTGTTTCGACGCGCGGAGGTGTTGAAGTACGACGCTCGCTGGCTCGCCAACGAAGATAAGTTTCATGTCGCGGGCATCGGCGCGGTCTACCAACTGCGCCGGTTTGACTCCGGTACCGGGAGCTCTGCTCGGAAACTTCGCCAGTCTGCGCGCTCCTTACGGGAGCAGTTGATCGCCTCTGCACGGTGCCAACGCTCGGCCAGCGAAGAGCCGCTCGCCGCCTTTTTGGTCGATCTGACGGCCGAGAGGGTCGAGTTTTTTGGCCATTTCTACGATGAGGAACTGCTTTGCCCGGTGGGCCCACTCCGCAGCTTTGTCATCGAGGCATCATCGACCGTTTGGGGTCGGTGAGAACGACGTGGAACGCCGGGGCCTGTTGTGGCTCAGTGGGCTCACCGCAGCCCGCTGGCACGTTTGCATTCGTCGAGGGTCTCGCGGGCCAAGGACCTGGCTCGGAGAGCCCCCTGCTCGAGCACAGCATCGACTTCGTCGGGGTGGGCAAGCAATCGCTCGCGCCGGTGGCGTGCTTCCGAAAAATGGGTATCGATCGCCTCGTGCAGTAGAATTTTTGCGTGGCCGTAGCCGAAGGCTTGCTCGTCGCGGCGCGCGTGTTTGTAAAATTCGATCACCTCTTGCATCGCATTTTCGTCGAGGAAGAGGTCGAGAAGCGAGAGAACATTGCACTGATAGCCGAGTCCATCTTCGCGTTTCCCATGGGGGAGCGGACGGCCGAGCTCGGTTGAGTCGGTGACGATCTTGCCTACGAGCTTCTTGAGCTTCTTTCCGGATTCAAAGAGAGGAAGCGAATTTCCATAGCTTTTGCTCATTTTACGGCCATCGATGCCTGGAACATAGGGGGTTTTCGACAGCTTCCACTCGGGTCGTCGGAGCACCGGGGAGCGGGGACAATGGGCCTGGTTGAAATAGGTGGCCATGTCTTGAGTCATCTCGACGTGCTGAACCTGATCTTTGCCCACTGGGACCATCGACGCGCGGTAGATGAGGATGTCCGAGGCCATCAAGATCGGATACGTAAACAGCCCGACGGTCGGCCGAACACCATTGGCGACCCGATCTTTGTAGCTATGGGCCCGTTCGAGCAGGCCCATACCTGTGACTGCCGAGAGCATCCACGCGAGCTCCGTGACCTCGGGGACATCGCTTTGGCGAAACAAGGTCGCCTTGTTGGGATCGAGACCTAGGGCGAGGTAGGTGACCGCGACGTCACGGACGTTGGATCTTAGAGACTCGGGGTCACGGCTGGTCGTGAGTGCATGATAGTCGGCGATAAAAAATAGGGACTCGCCGGGGAATTCGTGCTGCAGGGCAATATGTTGTTGAATGGCCCCGAAGTAGTTTCCGAGATGGAGCGTGCCCGATGGTTGGATTCCGGACAGAACTCGCGGTGGCAGATTCTCCATCGTGGAAGCATGCCACCGTTGCACGGGTCGGACAACGGACCGGCGGACTGGCGGGTCAAGGCTCGGGCCGGCGAAGCGAGTCGCGATGGACGATGCGCCTGTGCCGCGAGACGCCGAGTTCACACAGCCGCGAGATCAACTCGCGATAAGAAATTCCCATTGCCTGGATCAGCTTTGGATACATGCTGATGCGGGTGAAGCCAGGCATGGTGTTCACTTCATTGAGGTAAATCGCGCCGGTCCGATGATCGACAAAAAAATCGACCCGAGCGAGCCCGTGGCACCCGGTCGCCCGAAAGGCATCGAGCGCGAGCTGCTGCAGCGAGCCTAGCAGCTCGGGGGGTAAGTCTGCCGGAAGAGAGAGCGTTGTCACGTTCGTTTCGTACTTGTTGTTGTAGTCGTACCAGCCGCCCTCGGGGAGCTGGATTTCACCGGCGGGACTGATCCGTGTATCCGGGCCGCCGTCGCCGAGCACGGCCAGTTCGATCTCTCGAGCCGCGATTCCCTGTTCGACAAGAATCTTGTCGTCATAGCGGGAAGCGAGCTCAATGGCGGTCTCCAGCTCATGGTCGTCGTGGGCTTTGGTGATTCCGACTGAAGATCCTTGATTTGCGGGCTTGACGAAACAGGGGAAGCCCCAACGATTTCGAACCGCTTCGCGGGCCTGAGCGGTCCCAGCCTTCAGGCTCTGGTGCTGAAGGCTTATAACCAAGTCAGGCACGACTGGGATGTGAAATGGCGCGGCGCGGACATGATGTTTTAGAGCTGCTTTGTCCATGCACAGCGCGGAGGCCAAGACTCCCGAGCCTATGTAGGGGACCGACATCACCTCGAGCAGACCCTGCAGCGTTCCGTCTTCGCCGTAGGGTCCATGGAGGAGTGGAAAGACGATGTCGTGCTTCTTGAAGAGGCGATCGATGTCCGAGACTTCATCGCCCGACGCGATGACCGTCCGTAGATCTTGGCCGGGCTTGCCGAGCCGAAAGCGGCCGTGAAGGTCGATGCCTAGTAGGGTCGGGCGGTAGGCATTTGGGTCCAAAGCGGCAAGCACTTCTGTGGCGCTACGGACCGAGACCTCGTGTTCGGAGGATCGACCACCAAAGAGCAAAAGTAGGGGAGACGCGGACATGGGCGCACGACGAAACTAGCCGGTCGCCATAAATTTGTCACGGGGGCGGCGCTCAAGATCGCGGAGAAGAAGCATGACCAGTCGGTTTTGGAACGCTCGGTTTTCGCGGGCAGCGCCGCCGTTGATCAGAATGCTAAAACCAAACACTTGGCCTCCATCCGGGGACTTGACAATACCCGAGAGCGCACTCACACCGCTCATTGTTCCAGTCTTCGCTTGGAGACGAGCGCCGACGCCAGGAAGTCGCCGGCGCATCGTGCCTTCGCCACCGGCCTTGGAAAAAGCGACCAAGAGTGCTTGCGCAGGGGAACCGTCGCGTTGCGTCAGCGCCAGCGCATCAACGAGTGTCCGTGGCGAGACCCTTCCTTCTCGAGAGAGGCCGGAGCCGTTGAGCATGGTGAGGCGACCGATGGTGTCCGGAGCTGCCCAAAATTCTTCCACGATCTCGACGCCGGCTTCCCAGGTTCCGGGCTCGCCGGTCGCTCGCCAGGCTAAGGTCCGGAGGACTTGCTCGGTCGTGAAGTTGTTTGAAAATTTCATCGCTGAACCCAGGACCTCGAAGAGTGGGGCGGATTTCATCGACGCGAGCGGAGTGAGGCCTGTGGGGGCTCGGCCGCGGATGACCGACAGTTCGGTTGGGTCGGGGTCGGGGTCGGGGTCGGGGTCCGAGCTGCGTTCGAGTCGATGTAGCGTGTTTGCGAAGGACCCGCCGGTAAAAGCCGCGGGGTCCAGGACCCGACGGCGAAGTACGATTGCGCCATGTCGGGCTGGAATGCGCCCGCGGACACGAATCTTTGTCTCGCTGCCGTCCGAGTCGCTAGCGACCTGGAGCCCAGATTCATACCCACGTCCCGTCCTCGTGCCGTTGAGGACGGAGACGTGAGGGCTCTCGGGCCATAGCGCGACCCGAGCTGGTTTTCCGATCACCCCTGGGCGTACCCAGAGTTCAACGGTATTGAAGTTAAACGAGAGCGCGCCGCTTGGCGCCATGTAGGCCGGGCCAGACCCCTTTGGGTCGTAGCCTGGACCAAAAACACGGGTCGAGAAGGCGCTGTCATCGACCACAATCGTTTCGATGGAATCGAGCGGGGTGTGGCTTCGGACCTGTTGCGCGAGATCATAGAGCGCGGCGGCATCGAGGCTTGGGTCGCCTTCGTCAACCAAATAGAGTGCGCGATCATCACGAAGCACTCGTGTTCCGAACGGATAGTCTGCTCCGAGCAGCTCGACCGCAGCGATCGCTGTGAGAAGCTTTTGATTGCTCGCGGGGTTCAATAGGCGATCTCCACTCACGTCAACGATGGTCTGGTCATGGTCGAAGTCGCGGACATGCAGCGCGACGCGGATGGAGGAAGGCAGCTGGGCCACCTCTCGTTCAAATCGGCGCTGAAGCGACCGAGCTTCACGGGATCTTCGGCGGGCTCGAGGTTGAGGGCTGGCGGCCTGAGCCCGCGCACGATGGGCGGCCAGTCGCCGCTTGACACGCTCTACCCACGATTCGTGACGAACTGCGATTTTCTGAGAGTGTTGGTCTTCCCCGAGGATGGCGGACACTCTGGCGATCTTCGGAACACGCTGGGTATCCCGGAACCCGGTGAGGATCCCCGCGTCAAGTACGCGTTCGCCCGGCCGAGGAGGAAGAACCTCCTCGGCCGTAGCGAAGCTGGCGCCAGCACTCAAGCCCGCGGCGGTAAAGCAGGCGAGTGCGAGTGGAAGCAAGCGGGGGGCGGGAAGGCGCGACATAAGGAGGCCACGAGGCGGACTCCATGCACCATACCGATCAATTCCCTGAAACCAAAAAAACACGCAGGGCGCTAACGCGTCCCGCGGATACAACCATAATCAACGAACGGTGAAGTGATTCAACGTCCGTCGAAATCCGAGTCAGAAACGTAGGCTACTTGGACTTTGCCCGCTTTTCGCGCGTCTCGACAGCTCGGCGAGCGATACGATTCTTGAGTTTGGTTTGGCGCTTACGACGGCGCATCTTGTTTGTTCGACGATTGTCTCCGCGTGCCATATCTTCCTCTGGGGCGGAGCATGGACGAGCCTCGGGGCGAGGTCAAGCCGAATCACGGGAGTATTCTTGCTCTTCGACAAGTTCTCCAGCGGGGTTGGTTTGCGGATTCCACCATGATGGTTCACTCGTAGCAACCGGGTTATACGAGACGGCCGTCATGCTCGACATCAAGCTACTGCGTGAGGATCCACAGAGGATCTGCGAAAATCTTGTCCATCGCAACGTTCGCCCCTTTTCTGACCTCAAGGGATCGGATTGGGCAGCGCGCTCCGTGGAGCGTCTTGTCGAGTTGGACGCTCGCTATCGCCGGCTTTTGGCCGAGGCTGAGGACAACAATCGTCAGCAAAACGAAAATAGCGCGGCCATGCAGCAGGTTGCGCGGCTGGCCAAGGCCGACCAGCCGGCCGCTCGACTTCCACTGATTCAGACGGGTGCGAGGCTCAAAGTTAAAGGTAAAGAATTGGACAGTGAGACGGCTAGCGTCAAGAACGAACGTGACGAAGCTTGGCGTCGTGTCCCGAACCTGACCCACCCAGACTCGCCTCGTGGCCACACGGACGAGCACAATGTGGTCGTCCGCACCGTGGGCTCCCCTCGCGATTTTGAAGCAGAAGGTCTAACGCCCCGGGACCACCTCGAGATCGCCGAGGAGTTGGCGCTGGTCGATTTCCCCTCTGGAGCGAAGGTCGCCGGGCAAAAATTCTACTATCTGAAAAATGAAGCCGTGCTGCTGGATATGGCGCTGCAGCGTTTCGCACTTGAGATTGCTCGAAAGCACGGTTTTACCCTGCACACGACACCTGACCTCGCGCGCCACGATATTTTGGCAGGCCTTGGTTTTAATCCACGAGGAGAGTCCACCCAGGTGTACAGCGTAGAGAACACCGATCTTTGCCTCGTGGGCACCGCCGAGATCACCCTCGGAGGCATGCTCGCGGATGAGATTCTCGAAGAGAGCCGGCTTCCGATCCTGTTGGCGGGGCTCTCACACTGTTTCCGAACCGAGGCAGGCGCGGCAGGCAAGGAGTCCCGCGGCTTGTATCGTGTACATCAATTCACCAAGGTCGAGCTTTTTGCATTTACGACCGACAACGCCGACGACAGTGAAGCCATGCACCGACGTCTGCTCGCCATCGAAGAAGAGATTTTTTCGGCGCTAGAAATTCCATACCAGGTCTTGGACATGGCGGCCGGCGATCTGGCCAATCCTGCCTATCGAAAGTTCGATATCGAAGGTTGGATGCCCGGGCGCGCAAAATACGGCGAGCTGACCAGCACCAGCAACTGTACAGACTACCAAGCGCGTCGGCTGAATATCCGTTTCCGGCCTGACTCCACGGATGGCAAGAAACAAAAACCGCGGACCGTACACATGCTCAACGGGACCGCAGTGGCGACGTCCCGGGCGCTCGTGGCTATCTTGGAGAACAACCAACAGGCGGATGGCAGCGTCACGATCCCGAGCGTTCTCCAGGCTTTTTGTGGGTTCGACCGAATATCTCCACGCGGCCCAGGTCAGTAGTCGGATCGGGACACGCGGCGCCGATTGGGGCCGATTTGACGAGGACAGGTTCTAGACGGTCTGTGCTCGGGGCTCTTGTGCGGAGGGCGAAATCGATCGGCTTCCGCTGTGGGGAATGTCTGTCTGATCACCCGACGGGATCCTCAAGGTCCACGGCCGGCTGGCCGATGAATCCCGGTACGAGCTTGACCAGCATGACCCGATCTGTCGAAAGATGCCCATGGGAGCCGAAGATGGTGCGCGCCGCAGGGGCCCTGCTCGAAGGCTGTGTACCGAAGGTGCCCGAGCGTTTCACCGGGATGCAAATCGAGGGACGCGAATGACCGCCAGTCGAACGCTTTCAGAATCCGTCCTCGGTTACCTGGCGGAGATAGCGACGGGGAGTTGCTCGATCACCCGAGAGTTGATCGATGCGACCTTTGAACGCGATGAGGGTTTCGGAGAGATCTTGATGGGGCTGAGTCTTTTGCACGACGATCTTGAGCTTCGAAAGACGGCGGCCTCGGTCGCCGAAGAGGAGCTTCGTGTGGCTCTCGATCATGAAGAAGAGCGCAACGCCGCACTCGCACTGGCCACGGCGACGGCACACGCAGCCAATCGCTCAAAATCCGAGTTTTTGGCCAACATGAGTCACGAAATTCGCACGCCGATGAATGGGGTTGTGGGAATGGCCAATTTGCTCCGAGAGACTCCCCTAAGCGATGTACAACGGGAATACACCCGGGGTCTGACTACCAGCGCCAATGCTCTGCTTATCCTGATCGACGATATCCTCGATTATTCGAAGATTGAGGCTGGAAAGTATGAGATCGACGCCGCGCCGTTCTCGCTGAGAGAGATGGTGGAAGGGGTTTCAGACCTCATGGTCCTAAAGGCGGTAGAGAAGGGGATTTCATTCTCTGCGACGGTGGGACGAGAACTCGCCGACCTTCGGATCGGCGACGCAGGAAGGATTCGGCAAGTCCTTGTCAATCTTTGCAACAACGCGATCAAGTTTACGGAAAAAGGGAGCGTCGACCTCATTGTTGCCCCAGATTTTGGCGAGTCCGGCGCCGCGAACGATCTTGGATCACTCCATTTTTCTGTGGAGGATACGGGTATCGGTATGAACACCGTTGTGATGGCCAAGCTGTTTTCTCCCTTTACCCAGGCTGATGCGTCCACAACCCGTACCTATGGGGGAACCGGTCTGGGGCTGTCGATCTCAAAACGTTTGTGTGAGCTCATGAACGGGACGATCGGTGTCACGAGTACTGTCGGTGATGGGTCGAAGTTTTGGTTTCGGATTCCAGTCAAAGTGCGTGGGGGCGAAGATTTAGAGCCCCAGGCCATGGCTGGGAAGAAAGTCTTGTTGCTGTCTGAGCCTTGCCGGGGGAGCCTCGCCTTCGAGGAGTATCTCGCGTATCTAGGCGCCGATGTGCGAAGAGTGGACCTCGTTGAGGCCGACATCCCAGGCACGCCACCTGGAGCGGGAGACCTTACAGATGTCGATCTTATTGCGGTTCGCCCGGGCAGGTTCATTGCCGACTCTGTAGCGAAAGTTGAGTCGTTGTTGGCGACTTCGCCAGCGGTGACTTCGCCGCGGATCGTTGTCGTGCTGCCTGTGCATCGACTTCGCCAGGCAGAACAGCAACTCGAAGTGGGCTCCGCTCAGGTGATCTCGGAGCCCATTCGTCTGTCACAGATACGATCCGTTTTGGATTGTGGCGTGGACACCGATACATCCGACGACGTTCCAGAGAGATTTCGTGGTCATGTTCTGTTGGTCGACGACAACAAGATCAACCGTATCATCGCTACAAAGATGCTCGAGCGGCTTGGACTTGAGGTGACTTGCGCGGCCGATGGCGCACAAGGGGTGGCAGCCGTGGATACGCATCGATTCGACCTCGTGCTTATGGACTGTCAAATGCCCGTGATGGACGGCTACGAGGCGACACGTCATATCCGCGATCGCCACAGCGCGGTTGATTTGCCTGTGGTGGCCTTGACGGCTGGCGCGATGCGGTCCGATCGAGATGCATGCTTTTCTGCCGGAATGGACGGCTACGTCACGAAACCCATCGTTGTCGAGGATCTTCGTGCAACACTCGCGGTGTTCCTCAGCGAGGCGCAAGCGAGGAGCGTCGCGTAGGTAGGGCTGCTCGATGCGGCGATCTTCATCGATGTCGCGCCCTTGAATTCGCGACATCGAGGGCTCACAAGCGCTTTTCGATGACCACAGCGGTGCCGTAGGCCAAAATTTCTGCGGCACCTTGCATCACTGTAGATGTCGTAATTCGCAGGCTGACCACGGCATTCGCACCGAGGCTCATCGCCTCCATTCGTAGGCGGTCCAAGGCCTGCTCGCGGGCCTGCGAGAGCATTTTTGTATAGGTAGTGACCTCCCCGCCGACGATGCTCTTGATGCTGGCCAAGAAATCGCGGCCGACATGGCGAGCGCGAACCGTGTTTCCGCGCGCCAGCCCGCAGACACGGACGATCGTATACCCCTGGATATTCTCAGTGGTGACAATGATCATCTCTTGTTGGGCATGGGGAGAAGCGGATATTGGGGCTAAGGAGTTGTTCATGTCATTTCTTTCGTGAAGATGTTGGGTCGGTTGAAGTGCGGTGCGAACCTAGAGCTCAACGTCATCGTAGGGATCGTCCTTGAGGGTGTTTAATTTGACGCGAATCACCGACCAAGAAATCATCGCCATGCCCAAAATCGAAAGGAGCCATGCGGGAGGAAAAATTAGCCCCAGTGCACCTCCAAAAAAAACAAGCCCTGTGCCGACCTTACGTTCAAGACGCGACCATGGGGTTTTTTCTTGGGCATCAAGTCGTCGATCGGCTTCGGCTCGAGCCAGCCAGGTTCCGCCCACATCTCGCTCTCTCTCGACTTGTGCGACCAGGTGAGAGAGTGCCGGGCTTTGCTCCAAATAGAGGGCGATCTCTTCTTTCTCAGCCTCGGAGGCAACGCCTCCCTTTATCGCGGCTGCTAGCTCCTTGACTCGCCGCTCTTCAGGGGTCACCCGCACAGGATAGGCGAAAAATGTGGAAGAGAGAATCGTGGTCGAAAAATTTTCTGAGGCTTCTCGTCGTGGTGTGATGCTGGCATGCCGCGGCGGGAGCGGTTCGGAGCCGAGCATCCGATCGATGGGGTTGAGGACGTGTGTGATCGGGTGAAAATGATAGCGATGGCGGTGTTCTATCTATGGTGGACGTAACTTGTGGAATCAATGTTGAAGACCGAGCGACCGCCTCATAGAATCGACGTATAAATTTGGGGCCTCTAGCTAGCTACCTGACCTGAGAACGAGCCTTTGGGTTCGGCCGCCAATGGTTGCTCTGATGCATCCATTTTCCCTCGGCCCATTGCACGCAGTGGTCGACGAAGGCTCGGACCTTCGGGTCAAGAAACTCTTTCTCAGGATAGACGGCGCTGGCGATGATCTCCGTACCGATCTCTTGCTCCAACACGGGGACTAGCCGCCCCTCAAGTATGGCGGAGGACACGAGAGAATCGGGAATCATAGCGATGGCCCGGCCGGAAGAGGCGAATCGAAGATGCAAGCCCATGTCGTTGGTGACCAGGCGGCCATGGACCCGAATCTCTCCACCACGGCGCAGCGGCCAGGTTTGGCTGGGGACGCTGCCCCGGGTGAATGAACGCACACATTCGTAGTTCTTGAGTTCTGCAACGGTGTCTGGACCGCCATGCTTTGCCAAAAAATTGGGGGTAGCGACCGCGATCAGTCGATTGCGAAATAGGATGCGTGCGATGAGTCCAGGATCAAGATCTCGGCCGCCACGCAAAGCCACATCGATACCTTCTGCGACCAGATCTACATATCTTGCTGTGGCCTTGAGTTCGACCTCGACATCAGGCCAGGCATCCAGAAATGTCGAGATGAGGTCGCTCGTGTCGCCAGCTTCGAGAGTGGGGGGCATCGAGACTCGCAACAAACCTCGGGGTGCAGCATCGAGGCGCGATACGGCTTCGTAGGCTGTTTTTACATCCGCGAGAATATGCCTAGCTCGGACCTCGAGTTCTTTGCCGGCTGAGGAGAGTTTGAGCTTGCGTGTGCTCCGGTGCAGCAGGCGGACGCCGAGTCGATTTTCGAGCTCTGCGAGGCGGCGGCTGAGCGAGGCCCTAGGAATGTTGAGTTCTCTCGCTGCCGCCGAAATACTTCCGGCATCGATGACCGACACAAAGACATCGAGTCCGCTGAGCGCATCGATCATCATTTGACCATATTTGAGCAGATGCTGGTCTAAATCAATGACTTGTTCATAAATGATTCGAATGTAGCTTGAGAATCTCAAGGATCAGGAGAAATCATAATGAAAAAGCTTCGGCCAATTGACTGGATTCCCACCGTTCTCTTTTCACTGGCGATGTTTGGCGGCGGGCTCGGCGATCTTGTGCGGGCCGAGCCGCTGATGGAATCGATGCGCCAACTCGGCTATCCAAGCTACCTGGCCACGTTGCTCGGTACGTGGAAAGTCCTTGGAGCGGCCGCGTTGTTCGCCCCAACGAAGTGGATGCGTCTAAAACAGTGGGCCTACGCTGGCTTCTTTTTTGATCTCAGCGGCGCCATGTTTTCCCATCTTGCATCCGGAGATGGAATTGCGGAGTTGACGCCGCCTGTCGTGTTGCTCGCCCTCGGTTTTCTGTCTTGGAGGAGCTTGCCCGCCCCTGGGAATCAGATATCGTCGTGAGCTCGCAACGCCGCGAGACGTTCCAAGGGCGCGGGAGCAGACGAGCCTTCCGCGCAGCCATGGATCGAAGTTATGCCAGTCGAGCGTCGTCACGCCGACGACCGCCAGGGCGCTCGGTCTTCCGCCTGCGGGGTCCGCGGCGCATGTCGATGCGGAACCCGGACCCATCGACGAACGATGCGGCCCCGATGGTGAGGGAGACAAAAGATGCGGTGAAGGCAGCGATGGCAAAAGCGGTCATTGGAAATCCTTGGGCTATTTCTCGGCGCACGTAGCGAGAGTCGTGCCATGCCGCATTGGTATGTAAGTCATTGAAAATGCTTATTAAAATTTCACTGGATCGCGCACGATACGGTGGCTCGGCTATAAAACTAGCCACCAAGGTCTTGGCCAAGTGGCTAGAGTTGTTGCCGGCCTAAGTCACGGTGGGTCCCTGCGCCGCGTGATCTTCGGTTGAGCCCAAGAGCGTGCGAACGTCGGAGCTCATGTCGGACACCCTTCGCAACTCTGGGCGCCTGTCGGTGGCGGTCCTCGGGTCCCGCGTGCTTGCGGTGGCGCGCGAGTCGCTTTTTGCGCATCTGTTTGGTGCCGGTTTTTTGGCCGATGCGTATCAGGTTGCATTTCGCATCCCAAACCTGCTGCGTGACCTTTTTGCGGAGGGGGCCATGGCGAGTGCCTTTGTGCCGACTTTTACAGCTTACCTCGCGGACGGAGATGAAGCCGGGGCCCATCGTCTGGGTCGACTGATGGTTTCTGCCGTGTTGATCGCAACTGGAGTGGTCGCCCTTGCGGGCGTTGTCTTTGCGGGTCCCGTGGTTGATCTGCTGTCGAATGGATTTGACTCGGAAGTGCTTTCTTTCGCCGAGAAGGCCGAGAAAAAGGCGCTCGCGGTCTCGCTGACCCGGGTGATGATGCCCTTCCTTTGTCTCGTGAGCCTGGCCGCGGTGTTCATGGGGATGTTGAACGCCCGCGAGCGATTCATGGCTCCAGCCATGGCCCCAGCCATGTTCAATGTCGTGAGTATTGTCGCTGGGGTCACTCTACTGATCCTTGACCCCTCGGACGAACGCGGGCTGTGGCTGTGGAGTTTGGGGACGGTCGTCGGCGGTGGGGCGCAGGCGATCTTTCAGGTACCTCCCCTGTGGCGCCTTGGATTTCGACCGTGGCCGCTTGTTCGCGGTTTTTTCTCCAACCCGGGGGTACGTAGAATCGGGCGGTTGATGGCCCCTGCCATGCTAGGCCTCGCCGCGGTGCAGCTGAATCTGGTGTTCAATACTCGCTTTGCCTCGGCTCTTGGGCACGGGCCGGTGTCGCAATATTCCTACGCATTTCGGCTCTTTTACCTACCGGTGGGAGTCTTCGGCGTCGCTCTCGCCACCGTGACGACGACGAAGGTCTCTGTGGAGGCCGCGAGGGGGGACCGAAAGGCGATTCTCGCCGCGACCGAGGAGGCGCTTTCGGCCGTATGGATGTTGATGGTTGCAAGCACCGTGGGTCTCGCGGTGCTCGCTGAGCCGGTGGTCGAGGTGCTCTTTGAGCGAGGCGCGTTCGGCCACAAAGATACCCTCGCCACCGCTGCGGTGTTGCAAGCGATGGTGCTGGCCTTGGTGCCTTATGGCTTGGTGAAAATCCTCGCGCCCGTGTTTTACAGCATCGACCGACCGCGATTTCCGCTGTTGGCTTCGGCGACGGCGGTTGCGATCAACATCGGTTTCAACGCACTCACCTACCGCCAACTGGGGGCGCCGGGCCTGGCGCTCGGCATGTCGCTTGGCATGGCCGGGAACTACCTCATATTGCGGATGACCCTCCGACGAGCGCTGGGATCCATGCCAGCCACCCATCGACTCCGTCATGGGGTGGCGCTTGCGGTAGGCGCTGCATTGATGGGAGCGGCCGTAACTCTGGGCCGTAGACTCCTTGAGACTTCGGTGCTCAGTTCTGAGGGGAGGGGTTCTCTCGGTCATTTTTTGAGTTTGGTGGTGCTTCTTGTCTTGCTCATCCCTCTTGGTTTCTACGTCTACACCGGAATCCTACGAGCATTCTCGTACCCCGGGGCGAGAGCGCTAGGGACGATGCCGGCGACGGTCGCCCGAAGGGTTTTTCGCCGCCGTACCGCTTCGAACTAGGGGAATCTTCCGGTTCGGAGGTGTGTTACCTTGGGCGCGATCGATGCCAGATTTTTATGATCGAGTGCTTCGCATGGCTCTATTTCTCGGTTTGGGTACCGCAGGATGTAGCTCGCCTCCCGCCTCCCACGACGACAAACAGGTGATGATTGCGCTGCACGGGTGCGACAAAGAACATCGTGTCGATCCGCGCCTGGGTGCCCGCTGCGGCGAATTTGAGGTGTTTGAAGACCGCAACGCCGGGGCCGGCAGGCGCATCACGCTGAAAATCATGGTGCTTGAGGCGACCGGAAACAACCCACAGCCGGATCCTCTGTTTGTTCTGGCGGGGGGCCCAGGCCAGGGCGCGACTGAAATTGCCCCAGCCATGGTCGACACCCTGGAGTCGATTCTGCGCGACCGAGATATTGTGTTTGTGGATCAACGAGGCACAGGGTCTTCGAGTCCTCTCGATTGTGTCGACGACGAAGATAGCCTCGAGGCGCTCTTTCGGGTTGAACCTCGCTTGAAACCACTAAAGACCTGCCTCGCTGGATACGATGCCGATCCGAGGCTGTATCTTACCGACGACGCCATGGATGACCTCAATGACGTTCGCAACGCGCTCGGCTATTCGAGCATCAATCTCTTCGGGATCTCCTACGGGACCCGCGCCGCCTTGGTCTACATGCGACGGCATCCAGACACGGTACGCAGCGCGATTCTCGATGCCGTCGCGCCGGTGAGTCTGAAGCTTCCCTTGCACCAAGGTGAAGATGGCCAGCGAGCGCTTGAGCTTCTGTTTTCGGCATGCGAGGGCGACCCGGTTTGTGCGGAGAGATTTCCTCGATTGCGGGAGCACTACGGCGCTCTGATCCAACGCCTGCGTCGGGCGCCTGCGAGGGTTAGGCTTTCGCACCCGCGGACCGGTGAGCCCGAAGATTTGACCGTGCACGCACAAAATGTGGCAGGGGCCCTTCATGGGGCGCTCTACGCCGGCGAGATTGCATCCTTGATCCCGCTGGCGATCGAGCGGGCATTTTTGGGGGACTTTCAACAGCTCGCGGCCATGTCGGTGTCCGCGTCGGGGGCGGGGGACTCGATCAGCGTGGGTATGCATCTGTCGGTGATTTGCGCTGAGGACTTCGCACAGATTTCCGTGGCCGAACGTGCAGAGATCCTCGCGTCGGAATCGATACTCGACAGCGGAGCGATGGCGTCGATGGCGAGGATCTGCGAAAATTGGCCGACACGCACGCTCGACCCCGAATATTTTCTTCCGGTGGAGTCTGACCTTCCCGTCTTGCTGCTGTCGGGGCAGCGGGACCCCATCACACCGCCTCGATGGGCGGAGGAAGTGAAGTCGACCCTGAGCAACGCACGGCATGTGGTGGTGCCGGGGGTGGGCCATGGGGTCTGGAACCGCGGCTGTGTTCCCGAACTCATGGAGGAATTTTTGAGCGCAGGCGGGGCGGATGGTATCGATATGTCGTGCGTCGATTCGCACCACGCCCCCCCATTTTTCTTGTCGAACGCGGGGCCACGGGCCGTTCCACCAAGGGGCGGGACTGTGGACAATATCGAGACGAGCGGGGGCGCTCGATGATCGAGATCTCCCATGTTGCCAAGGCCTACGCGAAGGTCGTCGCGGTGGACGACGTCTCGCTTCAGGCCGAGGATGGACGGATCACGGGGCTGCTCGGCCCCAATGGCGCAGGCAAGACGACGACTCTGCGAATGCTCTACGGGCTGATTCAACCGGACCGCGGCCATGTCTCGATCGACGGTGTGGATAGCTCGAAGGACCCCATCGACGCACGGAGACGCATTGGCGTGCTGCCCGATTCCCACGGCTTGTATCCGCGAATGACGGCCCGCGAGCATATTCGCTATTTTGGACGTCTTCAGGGGCTCGAGGCGGAAGTCCTTGAACCGAGGATCGAGGCGATGATCGAGCTCCTGGAGATGCGGTCGATCGCCGATCGTCGAGCGGCCGGATTCTCGCAGGGCGAGCGGATGAAAGTCTCGCTGGCGCGTGCGCTTGTGCATGAGCCCAAGAACATCATCCTCGATGAACCGACCAACGGCCTCGACGTGATGAGTACGCGAGCCGTACGAAGTTTGATTCGAGATTTGCGTGGGCTCGGCAAGTGTGTGCTTTTTTCGAGCCACATCATGCAGGAAGTTTCGGCCCTGTGTGATGAGATCGTGATCATGGCAAAGGGCCGGGTGGTCGCTCGGGGCTCGGTGGAATCGCTCCAAGAAGAGACGGGCCAGGCGACGCTTGAGGATGCTTTTGTGGTGCTTGCCGGTGAAGACCTCGGCGATGAACGTGGCTTGGACGAGCGTGACACAAGGAGCCCCCAAAAATGAGCAACGGCGCACCATCCCCCACAAAGCGGCCGAGATCATCGATAAGGCGTTATTGGGCCCAAACTCTCTTTGTCTTGCAAAAGGAACTCGTCGATGCCCTCCGAGATCGGAGGTCGCTGCTTTCCGCACTTGTTTTTCCCCTGGCGGGGCCCTTGCTCATCGGTTTGATGTTTACGTTGCTGGCGGACAAGGTTGAGGATGCGGAGACGACGAGTGTGCCTGTTGTCGGGGCCGAGTATGCTCCCGAGTTGATCCGTTGGATGGAAGATCAGGGGGTCGAAATGGTCGATCCTCCGGCGGACCCGTTCGGGGCCGTCGAGCGATCGGAGGTCGAGTTCGTCCTTGTGATTCCCGAAGACTTCGCCGCTGATTTTTTACGTTCAAAACCGGTGAAACTCGAGCTTGTTGTGGACGGGTCTCGCACCGATGCGGGGTTCTCCGCCCGTCACGTCCGCTCCTTGGTGGAGCAGTATTCCGCGGAAATTGGTACCCTGCGGCTGATCGCCCACGGCCTGAGTCCTGAGATCGCTCGACCGCTTGTTGTGCGCAAGGTCGAGGTCGCCACCGCGCAGCAGCTGTCGGCGAATCTGCTTAATTTTGTCCCGCTTTTTGTGATCCTATCGGCATTCGTGGGCGGTATGTATGTCGCCGCCGATGCGACGGCCGGAGAGCGTGAACGCGGGTCGCTGGAGACGCTGATGCTCAACCCCGTTCCTCGTGTGGTGTTGGTGCTCGGGAAATGGTTCGCAAGCGCGTGCTTTTCGATTGTGAGTGTGGTCCTGACGCTCTCGCTCCTGCTTGTGGTGATGAACGTTGCACCCCTGCATGAGTTCGGCTTTGATCTCAACGTTCGTTTCTTGACGGCGCTGGGAATGATCATGGTGTCCATCCCGCTCGCGTTCATGGCTACGGGCGCGCAGTTGCTTCTGGCCAGCTTCGCTCGGTCCTTCAAAGAGGCACAGAGCTATCTCTCGATGCTGATGTTGATTCCGATGGTGCCCGGCTTTGTCGGCAGCTTTCACCCCCTGGGCACGGACACCTGGATGCTTGCCGTGCCGGCGCTTGCGCAGCACATCGTCTTGACGGATCTTCTCGGTGGCGAGCCTTTGACGGTTGGGTCGGCTGTACTTGTGACCGTGCTGCCGCTGTTGACCGGGCTGGCCTGTGTGCTGGCGACGGCACGTCTCTTGAGGAGAGAGAAGGTCGTCTTTGGTCGTTGATGTGTGGTCATGATGCTCGTCGGTTCGGATTCATGGGGCGATCGCGCCGGCTGCAATGCACGGGGAACCGGGTCCCAGGGGTCCTCGATGGCGGATTTTTGCGAGAGTCGGACTGGGACCGCTATGGGCAGATACGGTCCGTTGTATATTGCGGCTCGTGACTTTTCATTCGCCGCCCAGGCCATCGTGGAGAGAGTGGCTCGGCCCCGATCCCGGTCATCTCGACCTCATGGTTTTTGGGTTGGTGGCCGCGAGCGAGGCCGACTGGAAGCTTCTGGACCGGACGGAACTCGCTCGCGCCAAGCGACTGATTCTTCCGCAAAAACGGGATCAGTTTGTGCTCGCACGGGCCAACCTCCGGAGGGTTATGGGCACCGCTTTGGCCTGTGCCCCCGAGGACGTGAGCTTTTGTTTTGGAGAATACGACAAGCCCGCGTTGGAGGTGTCTTCCGCGACGCAGCGCACGGCGCTTCCGGTTTTCAACCTCTCCCATTCGCACCGCGTGGCGGTTCTTGGGGTGGTTGGCGCGCCGATTCGTTTGGGTATCGACGTCGAGCACGCACGTCCGGGACGTGAATTCCTAAGTATCGCGGGGAGCTTTTTTTCGGCCTCAGAACGTGCAGTTTTGATGGGCCTGCCCAAGACCGCGGTGTGCGAGGCCTTCTATCGCGCATGGACGCGCAAGGAAGGCTATTTGAAGGCAATTGGGACCGGCTTGAGCTTTGCGTCGAGTCGATTCACGATCGAATATAGGGACGGCGAAAAACCGGCAGTCTTGGCCACGGATGCACCCGGGGATCAGCCTCGTGTATGGAGGATGCTCGACCTGAGCGTCGCCGCGGGCTACGCGGCGGCGGCTTGCTGGGATGGACCCGATTTGTCGGTGCGCTGGTGGGGCATGTAGAGGTATGGGCTTGTTAGGCCCTTAACTCTCCGATTCCGCGGGCGAGCAGCCAGGCCAGGGACCAGAGCAGAGCGAGGTCGCCGATGCCGGCATTAAGCCCGAAGCCCTCCAACTCCGCCAGGCCGCGGCCATCCCCGAGGAGCCGTGGCGCCGCCGTGAGGGAGGCCCCCGCCCAAAGTACCGCGAGCGCTTTCACATCTCCTGAAGTGTGTCGGCGCCACTGCAGCACCAAAATAGAGAGCATGGTGGCGAGCGCGAGGGCGCCCAGTCCGTAGATTTGGCCCGCGAGATCGCCAAAGAATCCGGCACCGAGGCCCAAGAGAGCGCCATCGTGAACCGTGGGGACCAGCCGGATCGCGGTGCCCATGAGCGGGCTGCCCGTGCAGGTTTCGGGGACGGCAAAGATGTGGGCGAGCAGATCGAGGCCGATGCGATCTCCGTTTGAACATCCACCCACTCGGGCGATCGATTTCAGGCCGAGGTCACACAGGACGAGCCACGCGGCGAGCAGCCCACCCTTGAAAAAGTCGCTTGGCGCGTGTGTGTAGTCTTCGCTCACGAGAGACGCAGCATACGCGCAATTGTTGGGGGCGAAGAGCATGGCCGAAGTCGCGCCCCGCCGGGGATGGTTAACGAGGCGGATCTTCAGCGGCGGCGAAAGCCATGGGCGCGGGACTGCCCTCGATGAGGGCTCTGGACCCTCGATGGAGTGAATTGCGCGACTGTGTGGAAGCGCCGAAAGTTTGACGGGGTTTGTGGCTTGTGTATGGTCCCGGGGTTCAAGGGGAGCTGTCATCACAAGCCCCTGAAAATAAACAGAAATTAGCCATGCCTCAGCTTGAACTGCTCTTGGACGAAGCGATGGGTCGGAACCCGAACCCACCCACAGAAGTGCGAAAATCAAGCCGCGCCGATGGCGAAGCCGTGGGGGGCGGAAGTGGCGCGGGCATTGTTCGCGGAGATCTCGCGGAATTGACCCGGCGCAAGTATCTCAATTATGCGTTGAGCGTCATCACATCACGGGCCATTCCGGATGTCCGTGACGGTCTCAAACCGGTGCAACGTCGAATCCTTTTCACGATGTTCCACGATCTTCATTTGACCTTCGACGCTCGTCACAGGAAGAGCGCCAAGGTTGTGGGCGATGTCATTGGCAAGTACCACCCTCATGGGGATACGGCAGTCTACGACGCCATGGTTCGGCTCGCGCAGGACTTCAACATGCGTGCGCGCCTCGTCGATGGGCAAGGAAACTTCGGATCGATCGATGGCGATCGTGCAGCGGCCTATCGATATACGGAATCTCGACTGACGAAGATCGCTGCAGAGCTGATCTCCGAAATCAAGTCGGATACCGTTAATTTTCGGGCCACCTACGATGGCACCGGCGAGGAGCCGATCGTCTTGCCTGCTCGCTTTCCGCAGCTTCTGGTCAACGGCACGACGGGGATCGCCGTCGGCATGGCGACGAGCATTCCTCCACATAACCTTGGGGAGGTCATCAAAGCCTGCCTGACACTGATCGATAAGCCCGCCACGAGCGTTCGAGCTCTCTTACGAAACGTGAGGGGTCCAGACTTTCCCACGGGGGGGCAACTCGTAGCGACAAAAGATGACCTTATAAAAGCGTACGAGACCGGTCGGGGCACCTTTAAGCTGCGCGGGTCCTGGAAGCTGGAGCAGGTCAAGAGCAAGAACAAGACCTTTGATAAGATCGTGATCACGGCGGTTCCATACGCGATCGAGAAGGCGGCGTTGGTCGAGGAAATCGGTCACATCATTTACGCCAAAAAGCTCCCGCAGCTGATCGGGATCCAGGACCTGAGCACGACGGATGTGCTCGTTGAGCTTGAGCTCGATCCAAAGAGCGAGGTCGACCCTGAGCTGATCATGGCGTACCTGTTTAAGCACACCAAGCTACAAACCACGGTCAAATTCGATCTGACCTGCTTGGTGCCCACAGACTCGGCCGACGTCTGCGCTCCTGCACGGCTGGATTTGAAGAAGATTCTTCAATATTTTCTGAATTTTCGCTTCGAGACGATCACCCGAAGATTTCAACATGCGCTCCGAAAGCTTGAGGAGCGGATCCATATTTTGGAAGGCTTCGAAATTATCTTCGATGATCTCGATCGAGCGATACGGATCATTCGAAAATCAGATGGCAAGTCCGATGCTGCGAAGAAACTCATTAACGCCTTCGAAGTCGACGCGATTCAGGCCGATGCGGTGCTTGAGACAAAACTCTATAAGCTCGCTAAGCTAGAGATCGAGAAAATTCGCGCTGAGCTCGAGGATAAACGCAAGCAGGCCAGGGCCATTCAGACGATTCTCAAGAGCAAGACGAAGCTGTGGTCAGTGGTGCGCTCAGAGCTTGTGACGCTGAGCGACGAGTATTCCGATCGCCGGCGGACTTTGATCGACGAGGATGATCTGACTGCCGAGTTCAACTCAGAGAGCTTCATTATCGAGGAAGATGCGGTTGTTCTCATCACGAAGGCCGGATGGCTAAAACGGCAGAGATCCATTAATTTGAGCACCACTCGAATGCGTGAAGGGGACTCTGCACTCGCTCTCGTCGGCGGGAGTACGCGAGAATGTGTGGCTCTCTTCTCGAACTTCGGGACGACCTATGTCGCAAGGATCAACGATATTCCTGCTTCGTCGGGCCACGGCACGCCGGTGCAAAAACTGTTCAAGCTTAAGGATGGCGAGCGGATCATCGGGGCGGTGCCCACGGACCCGCGTTTCATGGAGGAGTTTCGCCACGAAAAGCCGGACATGGGGGCGGATTACGAAGAGGCCTATCCGCATTTCCTGGCTGCGACTCGGCAGGGTATGAGTCTTCGATTTACCCTTTGGCCCCACCGAGAGCCTAGTAACACTCGAGGTCGGCTGTTTGGCCGCCTCAAGAAAGACGACGAGTTCGTCGCTGTTTTTAAAGTTTACGCCGAGAACGATATTTGCGCGCTGACGCGTAAGGGGAAGTTGCTGAGCTGCAATGTCATGGACGTGAATCTGCTTGCGGGCGCTGGCAGAGGCGTGAAACTCGTGAACGTTGAGCCGGGAGATGATGTCATCGCCGTGTTCCCGAGCAAGTTGGCCCCGAAGGTGACAAAAAGTTCAGGAGGTGTCCTGACGATCACTGCGGGGGACCGGGCGGTCACTCATCGTGGCGGAAAAGGGAAATCGCTGTTTAAGCGCGGTGAAGTGAAGGCGGTTGAGTTCGCCGCACCCGAGTTGCCGGTCTTCGGGGAAGATGACGGCGGCCACACCAAGAGTAAGTCCTAGCGGGGACGGAAGCTGAAGATTCAAGGTTAGAGCGACATGGCAAAAGCGAACGGCAAGTACGACGGGAGCAGCATCAAGGCGCTCAAGGGGATCGATCACGTCCGAACCAGACCTGCGATGTACATCGGCAGCACGGGCAAGATTGGGATGCACCACCTCGTGTGGGAGATTCTCGATAACTCGGTCGATGAGGCGATCAATGGCCACGCCAGCCAGATTGACGTGATTCTCGAGGCGGATCACCGCGGAGTAACCATCCGCGACAATGGACGTGGCATCCCCGTCGACAAACACAAGGAGTCGAAAGTCCCAACGATGGTGCTGGTCTTTGCGGACCTGTTCTCGAGTGGAAAATTCGACAACGAGAGCTATCTCGTCTCGGGAGGTTTGCATGGCGTCGGCGCGGTCGTGACCAATGCGCTGTCCGAGGTTCTCGAAGTTCGGGTGAAAAGAGAGGGCTCGGTTCACGAGGCGCACTTCAATCGGGGGGAACTTCAGGGCAAAGTACGCAAGATAGCGAAGGCGAGGGGGACCGGCACCGAGGTGTTTTTCCGACCTGACCCTACGATTTTCGGGAAGAAGCTGACGCTGGATGCCTCGGTGATACGCGATCGCCTCGAAGCCAAGAGCTACCTACACAAGGGCCTGAAAGTCACGTTTTGCGACGAGTCCACCGGCAAGACCGAGGTGTTTTTGCACGAGCGAGGGATCTCAGAATACCTCGGAAAACTTGTGCAGCTGCGTGGCAAGGCGGCCGTACATGCCGATATCTTCTATTTGGACCGCCAGGGACCAGAGTGTTCGGTCGAGGTTACCTTCGCGTGGACGGAAGCGACTGAAGACATCATTCAATCCTTCGCCAATGGGGTCCCGACCCGGGATGGGGGCACCCACGAACAGGGCCTGCGTAACGCCGTCGGTAAGGCCCTGCAAGACTACATCAAGGCCTATAAACTGCTTCCCAAGGGCATCAAGATCGAACGCGGGGACATCCGCGAGGGGATGGTCAGTCTGCTGAGCGTCTATGTGTCGGACCCTCAATTTCAAGGGCAGACCAAAGGCCGGCTCAACAACCCGGAGGTCGTCTCGAGCATCGAGGGTCTCGTCCGACCCGCCTTGGAGCAGTGGCTGCATTCGAATCGCAGTGCGGGTGACGCGATCGTCGCACGTGTCATCGCTTCGGCGCGAGCTCGTGCCGCCTCAAGAGCTGCGAGCGCAAGTATCTCTCGGAAGGCGGCCGGTAAAGGGAAAATAGGTCTTCCAGGAAAGTTGGCCGATTGCGGAAGCACCGATCCGAAGAAATGCGAGCTGTTTATCGTCGAGGGCGATTCTGCCGGTGGCTCGGCAAAGATGGGTCGAAATCGTAGGACTCAAGCGATCTTGCCACTGCGGGGCAAGGTGTTGAATGCCGAGCAGGCGAGCCTGACGAAGGTGCTCGGCAATGAGGAACTCGGCAACGTGATCAAGGCGGTGGGCTGCGGCGTGGGGAAAGACTTCGATATCACCGGTCTTCGCTACGACAAGATCATCTTGCTGATGGATGCGGACTCCGACGGGCATCACATAGCGACACTGCTGCTGACTTTTTTGTACCGCTATATGCCTGATCTGATTCGTCGCGGTCACGTGTACCTCGCTCAGCCACCGCTCTTTCGGGTGGATGTGGGCAAGGAGACTTTTTGGGCTGCCGACGATGGTCATCTTCAGCGCATCATCGCAGGCATCAAGCGTGGCAAGCCTGAGGTTCAACGATTCAAGGGACTTGGCGAGATGATGCCCGAGACCCTGCGCGACACGACACTCGATCCAAAACTGAGGCAACTGATCCAAATGGAGATCGACGATGAGTTGGCGACCGATCGGATCATCAACTCGTTGATGGGTAAGGATGCTGCCATGCGCTACCAGCTCATCATGGAGCATGCCGCTGAAGTGGAGGAGATCGACATCTAGGAGAGCGACCCGACCCGACCCGACCCGATCTTGCCAATACCGGCGTTGGTCGGTGCCCATATTCTCGCCGCCGCCGGTCGTTGCGCCTCCATATCTCGTCCGTCGAGGGCCGAAGAGGGCAGGGCGGTCCTTAGGCGGCGAGGGCGCAAGTTCAATGCGGGGGCTTCGATCGGCGCGCGATCGCTGTTGGAGCCGCGTTGAACGCATCCGATCTCGAATCTTGCCCCTGCTCTCCATCCGTGGCACAGGGGCGCGTGACGTTTGACGAGCTAGGGCTGTCGAAATCCCTTCTAAGTGCCATCTCGGACGCGGGCTACGAGAGCCCGACACCGATTCAGCGCGACGCGATTCCTCCTGCTTTGGCGGGTCGAGATATCCTGGGCTGCGCGCAGACGGGTACTGGCAAGACCGCGGCTTTCACTTTGCCCATGCTGCAGCGTGTGGACGCGAGCGCGGGCGAGGATCCGAAGATTCGGGTTTTAGTGGTTACGCCAACCCGGGAGCTGGCCGCGCAGATCGGTGAGAGCGTAGCGACCTACGGCAAGTATCTTGAGGACCTCTGGCACACGGTGATTTTCGGGGGTGTTAACGAGAAGCCGCAAATTCGAGATCTCGCACGTGGCATCGACGTTTTGGTCGCCACGCCGGGTCGATTGCTCGATCTCATGAACCGCGGCCATCTGAGCTTGGCCGCGGTTGAGATCTTTGTGCTCGATGAGGCCGATCAGATGCTGGATCTTGGATTTTTGCCCGACGTAAGACGAATCGTCGCGGCCATTCCCAAGAAGCGCCAGACTCTATTCTTTTCCGCGACGATGCCACCGCAGATCCGCGCGTTGGCGGAGACGCTGTTGCACGATCCTGTATCGGTCGCGGTGGCTCCTGTCTCGTCCGCAGCCGAGCGGGTTGAGCAGCATTTGTATTTTGTTGATAAGTCGGACAAACGCTCGTTGCTTGCCGAGCTGATCAAGAGCGGGGACATGACCCGGACGCTCGTATTTAGCCGTACGAAACACGGGGCCAATCGAGTGGTTCAGTACCTAGAAAAACGGGGGATCGCATCCGCTGCGATTCACGGGAATAAATCGCAGGGAGCCCGGACCCGGGCGCTGGATGGCTTTAAGAGCGGCGCCGTTCGAATCTTGGTGGCGACCGACATCGCGGCCCGGGGCATCGATGTCGATGCCGTATCGCACGTTATCAATTTCGACCTTCCAAATATTCCGGAAACCTACGTGCATCGGATCGGGCGAACCGCTCGGGCCGGGGCCGCGGGAATCGCACTGTCCTTTTGTGAGAGCGAAGAGCGGGAGTTTTTGGTCGACATCGAGCGCCTGCTCGGGAAACACATCGATCGTATTGAGAGCCATGCGTTCCCCGCGAGCGGCCCCTTGCCCCCACTGACGGATCTTTCGCGTCAGTCTCGGACGACAAAGAGGTCACGCGGCGGCGGCGGCGGCGGCGGCGGCGGCGGCGGCGGCGGAAGGCGGCCCCGACGTCAGGGGCAGGGCTCCGGATCACGAGGCGGTGCGCGGCGTTAGATCGCTTGGGACGTTCTTCTCAACATTTATTGCGGCCGGCCGATGCATGTGGGTCGTGCCGTCATCTTTGAATCTCACGGCCCGAATTCTGAACGCAGAAACGGACCGCGGCCGATTCGATCTGCGATCCATGGTGGCGGGCCTTTGTGACGAGTTAGTCCCTCAGGCCGCAGCGCGGGGAATAGGTCTTCGCTTTGTGGTGCTCGATTGCGTCCCGGCCTATTTGGAAGGGGATGGTGTGGAGTTTCGGCGGATGATGGAGCGGCCAGCGCAATCCGCCATTTCGCTCTTGTCTCGGGGTGAGGTCGTCGTCCTGATCGGAAGCGCGATGCCGAATCAGCACGTGGGTCGTGCAGGGACCGAGGTCTCGATTTCCGTGGAGGTTGCGGGGAGTCTGCCTGAGGGGGTCCTTCGCGTTCCTGCCCACTTTGACGATGAACAAACCGAGGATTCCATTCAGCGCGGCTCGACCCGACTGAGAACCGTTGATTTGCGGGCGCGGATCCGAGTGGTTGATTCCGACGATGCAGAGGGCCGACAGACCGCGCGGGTCTTGGCGGGTCTCGGGCATACGGTGCGATGGGTACCGGATGTCACTGCCGCGCGACGGCTGCTCTCTGAGGAAGATTTTGAGTTGGTGCTTGTCGACCTTCATCTTTCTTCTCTGGAGCTGTTTGTACGCTGGCTGAGCGCCTCGAAGGGGCTCCCGGTCCTGGGTTTGCGGCGGCTGGAGGCTGAAGCGAGGAGATTGCCCTCTGGTATCGTTGATTGGCTGGATAAGCCTCCCCAGCCTGAGCGCCTTCGGGTGATGCTCGGTCGTGAACTCAACATCACACGGGTCCCTCGAAAAGCCGCCTAAAGGCTGCCGTCGCTCCATAGGCTGGCTTGGTGCTGTGCACGCCCGCAGGCGTATCGGGGTCCATCGAGAGGAATGAATCCGAAGATTTCTTAAAATATGCAGAAATCTAGCGATTCGATGAAAAATACGAACACCGCGCCTTGAAAGGGCCCGCGGATGGGGAATACGCTCCCGCCATGTGCATAGCGAAGATCGGGACCGTCCTTCTTGCGAGCCTCGTCCTGGGAGCTTGTTTTACGCCAGCGGAGTTCAAGGTGTCGCAGCAGGGGGATACGGGCGAGGGCACCTCCGACGAGAACAATGCCTCCGTGGCCACGACTATTGTCGCTCGCGGCGAGAGGGGCGGAGCCGAGACTGGCCCGGAGGCGACGATGGCCCCTGGATCGATCACCTTTGCTCCAGCCTTTGCTGGCGAGCCCGTTAAGAAGAAGGCGCTGGACCATGGCCTGGTGATCGAAGATTTTGTCGAGGGCGATGGGGATGAGCTGCTTGCCGGAAGAATCGCCACGGTGCACTACACTGGCTATCTCACGAAGGGTACGACCTTCGACAGCTCTGTGACTCGGGGGACGCCGGCATCATTTGTGATCGGCAAAGGTAAGGTGATCAAAGCCTGGGACCAGGGGATGTTGGGCATGAAAGTCGGTGGAAAACGGCGTCTCTTGGTGCCCTCCGCACTCGGATACGGGCCGCGGACCGCCGGAAAGATCCCACCGAATTCGGACCTAGTCTTCACCGTCGAGTTGCTGGCCGTCTCGAAGGAGCCCTCGGGACCCGAGGGCTTCGAAGGCAGGGGCCGCAAGACCGAGAAACGGGACAACGGACTGGTCATCGTCACCTACGCAGAGGGCGAGGGAGAGGCGGCCGCGAGTGGCGACAAAGTCTTTGTGCACTACACGGGGACCTTGAAGGATGGCACGCAGTTTGACAGTTCTCTCGCGCGCGGCGAGGCGATCTCAATGCCCCTCGGACGCGGCGTAAAGGGATGGAATCAAGGGATCGAAGGCATGAAGCCAGGCGGGCGGCGCAAGCTGAAGATCCCCGCGGCATTGGGGTATGGGGAGCGAAAAATGGGTGACAAGATTCCTGAAAATTCCGATCTCGTCTTCACCGTTGAACTGATGGCGCTGAACAAGCGGTGAGTTTTAAGAAAGTTTCCGCATGGAATTGATCATGTTGCTGGTTCCGGTCTTGTCGATGTGGCCAATGTCATGCAAGGGGGGAAGCGCACGACATTGATCGGATCTCAAATTCCGAGTGCCGCCGGTCCATCGCTCTAAATGCCGCTGTCGTGCCGTCTTGTCACAAGCCTCAGCGGCACGGTTTGTCCACGTGTATAACGCTTGTCGGAGACTCTCAGCCGGTCTTCCATTTCCTCGACGTCAGTGCGCGGTGTAGGCAAAGGCTTGGCGGGGTCGTCCCGGAACTGCGCCGAGTACCGCTGCGGGACTGACTTTC
>CAYTFJ010000016.1:0-63973 GCA_964437075.1 uncultured Nannocystaceae bacterium | reverse complement strand
GACGGCGACGGCGACGGCGACGGCGCCATCGACTGCAGCTCAATCTCAGCCACCGGTGTCGAACTCGACCAGACGCCTGAAAATTTTTCTCTCCTCGATGGTGATGGCAATACCCATACCCTTTACGACTACTGCAACAGCGTCGTCCAAATGAACATCGGGACGATGTGGTGACCCTCTTGAGCTCTCGAGTCAGCCGGTCTGGCTGAATTGGAGAAAGATTTCGCGGGACAGCCGCTCTATCTCTTCTTTTTGCTCTTTGAAAATGCCCTTTACCAGCCCCCGACGGCCGATGACGCCATTGCATGGGATACGCAATTCGGTTTTGGCGACCACGCCTTCACCCTGCTTGACGGCGAGATGATCGGGTACAGATCCATGTTCCCTAACCGCACCGGGCACGATGGGGCGATGACTTTTCGACGCGGTGTCGTCATCAGCGCCATCGATGCTTTCGACGACACAAAGAGCGCTGTACAGGCCGCTTTAGATCATGAGTAAGCCCGATCCGAAGAAAACGCTCGCAGCGAGGCCCTTGCACTCGGTTGTTTTTTGGACGGGCGCTATCCTGCTCGGCGCATGCAATGACGGAGATGCCACCGCGCCGCAAACAGACGACGACACCGGCACCGGTGCCGCAAACACCGACACCAGCACCACTGGCAGCTCGGACACAGCCTCGGTGGTCACCGCCCGGCGAGTGATTGTCCTTGTTGACGGCTCCCCAGAGCCCGGTGTCATCGTCAAACAGGGCGGATCCGAGACCATCTACTCCACACTCGACGACGGAACCGTCGAGGTCACGGTCGATACGTCCATCGATGGTGAGTGGGTCTTCCACGCGTCACACCCTGAGGCGAGGATCGGCTTCGCTCACGTCGATCGCGAAAGCGACGACGACATGCGGATCGAGCTCACCCGCATGGCTCCTGGCGACAACGAGGACTACACCTTCGTTCCGCCAGGAACACCCGACAATCCGCTTCACTGCTCCCACTGCCACCGACGTATCGACGATGCCTGGTACGAATCGCCCCATCGCCGCTCAGCCTCCAACCCCAAAGTCCAAGACCTCTACGCTGGGGTCGCTAGCGCCATCGCCCTCGAAGATGAATGTCTAGCTGCCGGAGGCCGCTGGTGGCCCGGGCTCGAACCCGGCACCGGCCAAGCCATCGAACGCTGCTATCTCGGAGCGGGAACACTCCCAGACCTCAACACCCACTGCGGTGACGACTCATCCTGTGATGAAGTCGCAGAGAATTTTGGGGCATGCGCCGACTGCCACGCCCCTGGGATCAACGGGAAATTGGGCGGCCGCGACCTGCTCGAAGCACGAGGCGTCGAGCATGATTTCGGCGTACATTGCGATGTCTGCCACCAGGTCGAATCCATCGACATGAATGCCCCTCCAGGCGTCGGTGGCCGACTCGTGATCAAACGACCGACGGAACAAACTGGAGATCCCGAGGAGCCCTACGCCCTCTTGAGTTTTGGTCCCTATTCCGATGTCGGACAGATCGGTATGGGCGCCGTCCAGCGAGAGATTTACAGGCAGTCCGAATACTGTGCAGGCTGCCATGAACAGACCATGGCGATCGAGAGCGCGGTCGGGTCCATCGATCTTGCACGCTGGCCCGACGGGGTCATTCCCGTGCAAAGCAGCTACTCAGAATGGGCAGAAGGTCCCGCAAACCCGGCGATGAGCTGCGTCGGATGCCACATGCCCGGCGACCCCGAAGCCCTCAATTCTTCGGATCTTGAGCGCTACACCGAGGTCTTAAAACCAGGAATGGTTGCGGGCTGGGAGCGACCCCAAGGCACCGTCCGCGCCCATAGTTGGATCGGACCACGACAGCCGGCATCTGGAATGTTGCAGTTGGCGGCGACGCTCGACATGGACACGACCGTCGACAATGACACGCTCACGGCGCGGATCACGGTTACCAACGTCAACGGCGGACACGCACTCCCCACAGGCGAAACCATGCGTTCGGTCATCCTTCTCGTCGATGCGAGCTGCGGCGACGATTCGCTAGTCGCTACGGCGGGACCGGTGGTCCCTGATTTTGGAGGGTGGCGTCAGCGCAAAGAGCTCCCCGAAGACTGGAACACCTGGCCCGGAGCCAAGGTGGGCGATGTCGTCCGGGTCATCGAGCGCAGTGATTCTTGGTACGACTACAATGGCTTCGGACCCTTCGGCCCCGACGGCTTCAGCCCCGAAGAAAAGGGCATGGCGATTGAGACGGCGACCGGCCAATCGACGATCACCGCGATCACCGATGGCGTGGCTGAATTCGACGCTCCCTTGCCCGAGGGTGATGTCGCCTACCTCGGGGACTCGCTGGGGTCCTTTCAAGAAGATGTCAGTCCCCCAGAGGTCCTGTCCGACAGCCCTACGGGCTCGACCCTCGATTCTTGGGCCGTGGCCGGTAGCCCTGGATTCGCCTTCGCTCGGGTCATGGTGGGAGCCGACGGGCAACGGATGGTTCCACATTTCCGCGCGGTCGACGTGGCCTCCGACAACCGTCTTCTGCCTCAGCAAGGCTGGACGGGTGAGTTTCAATTCGCTGCCAGCTGCCAGAGTCCGGATGTACGTGCCGTCATGCTCTATCGTCCCTATCCCCTGGGCCTCGCGACTGAGCGACGTTGGGAGATGCGCGACACCATCATCAAGGAAGTCTCGAACTAGCTCCGCATAAGCCGGCCCACCCTGCGAAGAGCGCTCGGGGTGGGTTGGCACCAAGGCCGGCGGATCGGGGCCGGCGGGTCAACTTCGACGCGTACGGCCACGAATATCGTCCAACAAGGCGACAGAGAGCACTCCGTCTCGCTGAAAGTCGCGCATGTGGAGGATCGGCTGGCTCCCGACCTCTGCAACCGTCTTACCCCCAAGTCGTTCGCCGTAGCAGCGAGGCTCATAGGCGGCGAGCGGCTGTTCTCCTCCCATTCGCTCAAGAATATCCATCAGGGCATCGAGAGAGTTCATCTTCATGAAGGGACAGGTCGCGCATCCTCCTGCGACCGAACAGCCCTCGCCACCAGCAACCCCCGGGATCACGGGGAATTCGGGATCCTGAGTGCTTGAGATGGCCTCGGCGGCAACCGGAAATACGATCTCGACCTCCACCGAAGGTCGCTGACGAAGCAACGCTCGCACGGCACGTGCGAGGGCGGTCACCATGCCAGCCTCCGTACCAAGCACCACCGAGATCCGCTCCCCCTCCGCGGCCTTGTCCACCGCGCTCTTCACGTAGTTAAGGATATTCGCCGTGGAGCCGACGACACCTCGACCCTCCCGCTGGCATTCGAGCGCGAGCAAGAACATGGACCCAGGAACTTCAAGATGAGCGCTAATGTGGGCGTTTGAATATTGGCTACGTAAGGTCCGTACAACCTCGTCGCCGAACATGTGGTGAACGATGCAGGTTCCCTGTTCAAAATAGTGAAATCGCCCGAGCAAATCCCTGATGCTTTGGCGATCATGGGCAGGGTGCAATGCGGCGATGGTCATGTCGTCCATCGTCGCTAGGCCCTCAAAAAGGGCACGTAGGTTCTCCCCCATGTAGGTGTCTGGACCAAACCACAAATTGATCTTCGGCTCCTGGGCGAAGGCCTGCAAGACACTCTGCACGACATTGGACGACGTGCAGGTCAAGGTTGGAATCATCTGGTGCGCGTGAGCCTTGGTCCGCAAGCTCGTGTTGATATACACGACATGCAGAGGATTCATGCTCCTCGACGCACGCTCCAAATATGCAGCATAGGCCCGAGATTCGGCAGCTTCCGCCAACGAACAGCCTATCGGCTGGGCCGCAACCCGATAGACACCTGCTTGAGGCAGCGCGGCAGCGTCCATCATCGCACGAACATTTTCGGCCATGAAGTCCACTCCGAGCACCACGACGTTCTTCACACCTTGACGCACCATCTCGACACCGCGGTCGGCCATCACCAACGAATCCGAAATATGAATATGCGGCCAACAACACGCATACAAAACGCCTTGCAACTCCGCATCCATATAGAAGTGTGAGACGACACCCACATTTCGTGCCCGGAGCAAAGCATCCAAACGAGCGACCTGCTCAGGGTCCGGATCCAAGAAACTGGCCTGGGCCTCCGCAAAAGCACCTTCTGCGGAGAAACCGTCAGCGCGAATCACGAGGGACGGAAAGGCAGCAGTCATCTTGGACGACCTTAGCGCTGAGCCACCAAATAGGCGAGCCAGCATTCCTGCTGCTCTGCGGTCTCGACCTCGACGTAGTCACCGGTCCCTGAGAGCATGCCGTCTTCGTCTGCATCGTCCTCGACCTCTTCCCAGTAGACACGCACCTTGCCGAAGCCGACCTCCTTCAGCAGATCCCGCAACTCCGGGAGACCCCACAGCCGCCAATCGTAGGTAAACGCGCTCTCGATCTTTGAGCCATCGGGAAAACGAAAATGGATGTGACAAAGAGTCTCGTTCGAAATCGGATCAAAAGTCTCTTGCTCCCAAACATAGGAGACGCCGTGAAGTTCCCGGTCTTCGGAATGTTCTTCCATACCGTTTGATCCGCCATAGAGCTCCAAAAACAGCAAGCCTCCAACTTCCAGCGCCTCAAGGGCATTCAGGAGATAGCGTTTGAGGCGCTCCCGTTCCTTGAAGATCAGGTAGCTAAAGTTCATCGCGCAAACGAGATCGACAGGATCCGTCGCTACCTCAAGCACATCGCCTTCGATGAGAGTAAGCCGACCCGCCAAGGCATCCGCGTTCGGTTCAATATTCCGAAGACGACCCGATTCAAGCGTCGGACCGTGGAAGTCGACTCCAATTGCGCGACGTTGGTCGTCACTTAGGCACCACACCGTGGAGAGCTTGGCGGTTCCGCAAAAATCTTCGCGCATCGAAAGAGCCTTCCTCCCGTTAACCGACTCGAAGGTCTCCGAGAAAAAATCGACATCTGCGTCCGGTGACTGCACCGCGCGTTCGTAAAGGCTGTGAATGTCGGCACGATCCGCGATCGTGGGACCATTCTTCTTCTTTTTCTTTCCCATTGCTGGTCTCTTCCCCGCCAAAAATCACGGCTTCGGCTCGCGCTCGGCGGCGATAAACACCCACCAAATTCCTTCGTTCTCGCCGTCCGTCGCGTCTCGAAAACGCCCAGTGCCCTCGCCTTGATCGTCTTCGATCTCCCAATAGACGTGAACCTTTGTAAATCCGGCCTCCATCAGCAGCTCTCGAATCTCTGGGAGACTCCAGTGTCGCCAATCGTAGTGAAATGCTGGATCGAGGGTCGATCCGTCGTCAAAATCGAAGGCGATGTGAGCCTGGAGATCATGGTTGATGGGGTTAAAACTGTCATGCACCCACCGATAGGTCACCGTGGAACCATTATCCAACTCGACTTCTCGAGCTTCTTCATCCGCTTTTGGGACTTCTGTGCCTCCATAGCAATCGAGAAAAAGCACCCCGTCTTCGTTCAGCCCCGAAAAGGCGGCCACGAAATATTTCCGCAACTGCTCTCGGCTCTTGAAACAAAAATAGCTAAAGTTGAAACCCAGAGCGATATCAACCTTTGGCTTCACATGCGCCAAGACATTCGTCTCGACCAGCTCGACCCGCGCGGCGCAATCGGCCTCCGCAGGCTCGAGGTGATTTACCCGACCCCAATCCAAGGTTGGCCCGTCAAGATCAATGCCCCATGCCCGTCGCTGGCGATCACTTTGTACCCAAGTCAGGCAGAGTTTTGAGGTCCCCGAGAAGCCCTCGCGGAGGGTCAACGCCTTGCGACCTCTCAGCTTTGAGAAGGTCCTAGAGACGAAGCGAACTTCGCTCTCGGTGTCCTGCACCGCGGCCTCATACAAGCGATGACGATCGGCCCTCTCCGCGAGAGTCTTTGCCTGTTTGCCCGCCCGTTTCCCGCGACCTGCCCTGCCCATCGCCTCCGAAATAGATACCCTTGAGACAAAGGTCAAGCGAAGCGACAAACCGGATCTCGCCAGTACTAGTGACCGAGATGGGTTTTCAACCCGTTGTAGGCGGTCGTTACTTTCTGAGCCACTTCCGTCGCTGCGCGATGTTTCTCTGGTTCGGTAGCGAAGCGATCGGGGTGGTACTTTGCGAGCAGGCGCCGGTAGGACCTCCGGATCTCCTTAAACTCTGTGCCCCTATCCACTTCTAGGGTCCGATACCAGCCGTTGAGCTGCACCGCAGACGGATGGGAACCCGAATAGACCTCTCGCGACTCTTGCTGTTGTTGCTTGGCGGCCTCATAGGCGACCTCCCAAGCTTCTTCTGCAACATCCCGAACCCGACGTGCCCGCTCGCCGACACGCGATCCTACCGAGTTGCGCGTGCCCTCCTCGGCCTCGCGGTCGAGCTCAGCCTCAACTCTGGCCTTCTCATCGGTGCTCATCCCCTGCTCGTGCCCAAGAAATGCGCTCGTAAAGTCCGTCACATTGGAGCGCGCAACATCCCAAAAACGCTTGGTCAGACCCACCTTCGGGAGTTTGGACCGCCCACGACGGCACCGCAAGAGCCCCTCTCGAATCGCCGTACACCCCAAAGCTGCGAATGTCGCGCTCATCGAGCACAGTGCCGCCTAAACTCCCTCAATTGACCCCGCAGGCGGGCTGCAGAGCAGCCCTAGCCCTTCCGAGGATCTCGGACAAGGTCGGTTTCGGCGCCCCCCACTGGCGCCGACTCTGCCGCCGGCTCCGGCGCCCCACTGTCAAACACCTGGGTCTCCTCGCTCTCCGGAGTCCTGGCCTCAAACACCTCGGTCACCTCCACATCGCCAACCGGTACACGCGGAGTGCCCTCGCCCATCGGGCCGCTGGCATACACGCCGGTCACCTCCTCTTCGTCAACAGCCTCCGGGGCGGCGATCGGTCGACTGGCGAACACTTCGCTCACCCCATGGGTTGGTCGCCCGCTCGATCTTGGCCGCTGTCTTGAGACAGCATCTTGGATCCGCAAGACCATTTCGGGACTCAGAGGCCCAAACTCAACCCCCACTCCCGCAGGATTTTCTTGGATGCGGATGATTTTCCCAAGCCCTTGGATCACTACGGGCTCATCGAGCAATACGGTGAAGCGCAGCTCGACCGTCGCCCCGACGGCCGGGCACTCCACGGTATGCACAAAGACCCCGTGCTCGGAGAGGTCGCTGACATAGGTCGCCGTTGTCTCCATCGCCCGGAACTCGTGATTGACGTCGACTCGCTCCCCCCTCCGGCGGTCCGAGTCGTCATCCTTGCCGCCGTGGGAGTTCATGATCTTGGAGTTAGTGCTCAGGACGGCGACACGGTGTCGCCGTCGCCATCACTGTCGCTGCTGGTGCTGACACTGACACTGGAAGCGCGACGAGCCTTCTTCCCGCGAATCTCGAACTTTTCGGGATGAAAACCACGGCGTCCACTGATCTCGATGCCCTTTTGCACTCGCTTAACCGTGTAATCAACGGCCTCTTTTTCGGGGCCGTTCATGAGGTCCGCGACCGCAGGGTGTGCAACAACGGCGATTTCTTCACCGCTCATGCGTCCACCCTCACGCCGAATCTGACGAAGGATCTCGTAACAAATCGTGCTCGAACTCTTGTTGTAGCCCTTGCCGCCGCAAACTTCACAGGTCTCGGCGAGCATACGTTCAAGGCTCTCGAGCGTCCGCTTACGACTCATTTCGACCAGCCCCATCTCTGAGATCTTGGTGATATGCGCCTTCGCACGATCCTTGCGCAGGGCCTCTTGAAGCGCGCGGTAGACCTTTCGTCGGTTGGACTCGCGATCCATGTCGATAAAGTCGATGATGATCAACCCGCCGACATTTCGCAAACGAAGCTGCTCCGCGATCTCATCGGCCGCCTCGAGGTTGGTCTGGGTGATCGTCTCTTCGAGAGTCTTCCCCTTTGATCCGACGAATTTACCGGTGTTCACATCGATCGCGGTGAGCGCCTCACCTTGATCAAAGACCAAAGATCCACCGCTCTTGAGGTCGACCTTGCGCTCAAGCGCTCGATCGATCTCAAGCTCAATGCCGTAGCCATCAAACACGGATTCCCGGCCGGAATAGAGCTCAATACGATCGGCATATTCCGGCATAAATGCGCGCACAAAACGCAAGAGACGCTCTTGCTGGGCCCGGTCGTCAACGATCACCCTCCCGAAATCCCGCGACAGATGGTCTCGGACCACCCGCAGCATGAGGTCGAGATCGCGGTAGAGCATCACCGGAGCCCGATGCACTCGCTCGTTGGCTTTGACGTTGGCCCACAGCCGAAGCAAATAATCCATGCCTGCCCGCACCTGGGCGGTGTCGGCATGTTCGGCCACGGTACGTACAATAAATCCGGAGCCAGGGGGCCGCATGAGGTCAACGACCTTACGCAGGCGACGGCGGTCACGCTCGCTACCGATACGTCGCGAAATCCCGACGTGGCTAACGGTCGGCATAAACACGACGTTGCGCCCGGGCAACGAGATATAGGTCGTGATACGCGCGCCCTTGGTAGAAATTGGATCCTTTACGACCTGCACCAAAATCTCCTGCCCCGGATGCACAAGATCGGCGATGTTTCCGTGTTTTCCCGAGCGCCGCGGCGGCCCTCCGCCATCGACCTTTTCGGTCTTGGCTCCGGCAACAGCGATGTCGCCGGCGTAGAGGAATGCAGCCTTCTCTTCGCCGATATCGACGAATGCGGCCTGCATGCCTGGCAATACACGTAGGATCTTACCCTTGTAGATGTTGCCGACCATACTGCGCTCTCGCTCGCGCTCGATAAATAGCTCCGAAAGGATGCCACTCTCGATCACGGCGACGCGGGTCTCAGGCCCATCTGCATTAATTACGATGACGGATTCAGACACGTTTGGTGGCAAGTCGTATCACATCTTTGCGGCTCTTTGCCCGTCAATACGAAACACCCACACCACTGATTGTTTGACGAGTACTTATTTTTTGGTGCTTCGCGCTCATTTTGAGCGCTTATTACGCAAAAATTGGTCTCAGCTGTGGTAACGGACCGCGTGAAGCTTCGATCGAGCGTCTCTCAGTTCACATTCGACCCCGCGACCTTCGCTCAATTGTCTGCAGCGCTCCGAGCCGGCAGCCTGAGCCCTGAAAGCGCAAAGCTTAGCGACCCCCCGCGCCCCCTCGGGGACGCCGAAACTGGCGTATTGCGCAGTCCTCTTCGACTTGAGCGCAGCCAAGCGGCCATCGCGGCCATGCGGGCAGGAAAACTTGGGGTACTGGTCCTGAACGGTGGCATGGCCACCCGTTTCGGCGGGGTTCCCAAGGGTATCGTCCCCGTGCTTGAGGACCACGACGAGAGTTTTCTGTTCCTGAAGCTCGCGCAAATCCTGGCAGCAGAACGCGAGTTCGACGCACAGATCCCGGTGACGCTCATGCACAGCTTCGCAACGCGTCGCGCCAGCGACGAGCACCTTAAAAAGATCCGATGGGCAGGGCTTTGCGCCGAACGTTGCCACAGCTTCGACCAGTCGATCATGCCAAGGGTCACCCCCGACGGTAGCCCCATCGCCGAGCGAGCCGACGCCAACGACCTAAGCGACACTCAGCTCTACTCGGCGCCCGGTCACGGCGACACGCTTCGCATGCTGCGCCTCAGCGGTGTCCTCGCGAAGCTTCGTGCCCAGGGAGTTGAGCATCTCTTGGTCTCCAACGTCGACAATCTCGGGGCGAGCGCAGACCCCCGCGTTTTTTCCGCCCACCTCGAAGCCTGCGCGGCAGGTGCCGCCATGAGCGTCGAGGTGGTACGGCGAGAACCCGACGATGCCGGCGGCTGCATCGCCTGCGTCGAGGAGCGACCGGTGATCGTTGAAGGCTTTCGCCTGCCCAAAGAATCGGATCTCAGCCGATTTCCCCACTTCAACACCAACACCCTGTGGTTTGATTTGGCGGCCCTGGAAGAGCCGCTCTCCCTCTCCTGGTTTCCGGTGCACCGTTCTCTCCCGGTTACAAAGGGAGAAACAATCCCCATGGTTCAGTTCGAGCAACTCATCGGTCAGGCGACCGAGCTCTTGCCAGCGAACTACATCGAGGTCGAACGCGAAGCTCGATTTTTACCGATCAAGACCCGCGACGACCTTCGGGCCGCAGCCCCGTCGATGGCGGCACGCATCGCGGCCACACAACGACATCCGTCCTAGCTTGAAGAAGATTCCTGCTCCTTGGGTGGCTCCTGGAACCAAACCAAGGGCTCAAGAAGTTCGGCAGCCTGTTCAAGGCTGATCTTCACGCCTTTTTCACTAAAAAACAGGTTGTTGGCGGTCTGTGGATTTCGCCTCTGAGCGATAAACAAGATCGGGTCCGCATCCTTCGTGTAGCCGAGCTGCACCAAGGTGTTGGGGACATAACGCCCCTGATCGCCAAAGGTGAACTCCTTGCGCATCCGATAAAATCCCTCATGAGGAATCTTGATCAAGGTCTCTCGCCAATTTAACGACGCCGGAGGAATATGGATGCCCGGCATGCCGAAACGCCACTGGTTGTATTCGTTTCGGATCGGCAACAGCACGGAGGCCGGAGCAAACTCTGCATCCGTACGGATAAGGATGAGAGAGTCGGGGCGTACATCGGCCTCGTGACCCGGAAGAAACTTGGTCGTCTTAAAGATCCCGCGCTCAAATTCGGCAGCCATAACCGTCGGAAGGTACCCGAGCACGGCTGGAGAGGAAAGGGCCATGCGCCGATCGTGCGCACGATGCCAACTCGACCTCTCCTCTCGTCGACCGCTAGCCCTCCAAAATTTGGATCAGCACAGCTGTAATATTATCTCTCCCGCCAGCCTCGTTCGCGGCATCGACGAGCGCATCACACGCACCATCGAGACGTTTCCCGCGTTTCTCGATGATGTCGCAAATCTCTGCGTCATCGATCAAGTCGGTGAGGCCGTCAGAGCACAGCAAAAAGATGTCATCGAGATGGTACTCGTCCACGATCACATCCACAGCAACGTGCTCCGCCAAGCCGAGCGCCCGCACCACCACGTTCTTGTGAGGGAAAGCCTCGATCTCCGCCTCGGCCATCTCCTTGATGCGCCGGTAGTCGTTGAGCAGCGAGTGATCCTCGGTCAGTTGAGTCAATTGCCCCGCGCGGAACCGATAGGCGCGACTGTCGCCGACGTGCCCGATATAGAGACGACCCTGAGCAAAATAGATCGCATCGACGGTGCAGCCCATGCCCTTCTTGTCAGGATCGGCGGCCGCTTGATCAAAAATTTCCGAGTTCGCCAGTTTGATCGCCGTCGTCATCCGGTTCCGTTCAACCTCGATCTGCGGCAAACGAAAGGGCCAGGTAGGAGCCTCCACAGACGAACTGCTCCGGTAATATCGCTCGATGGTCTCCACCGTGATGCGACTGGCCACTTCTCCGCAGGCATGACCTCCCATCCCATCCGATATGGCGGCAACCGCCATATCGGATGGGATGAAAAGATCGTCTTCATTGTGCGCGCGAACCTTGCCGACATCGGTCTTGCCGGCGAAGCGCACTCGCCGATTTCCGACCGCGAAACTGATGCTCATGGCGTGACGGTAGCAGGGTCCAGGACCCTCTTTCCAGCCTTGTCGCAAAGCTCGGCACATTTCTCACCAAACTGGTAGTCTCCCGATTCAATGAGCGCCTCCGAGGGCCAGGGCAAAACACGAAAAATCGAACTCGATCCAACCCAAAAGGACGGGATCGGTATCGCACGGCTCTACTTCAGCCTGCTCCGCCAGCGCTTCACCGGGACGCTTGAGCTTGATCAGCCGCCGCCAGCACAGGGCCGACGCATGGTCTGGTTTCGTGGCGGCATGCCTCTATTCACAGACTGGGTCAGTCCCGAGTACGGGCTGGGTGAGATCTTGTTGTCTCGGGGCTCGATCACTCCCGATCAACTCAATCAGGCCTTGGTGGCCATGGCCAAGGGCGGGGGTCTCCTGGGTCATGTCATGGTTCAAGAAGGCTCCATCACTGACATGGTGTTGGCGGAGGCGCTGCGATTTCAGTGCCACCAAAAGCTGCTGCAAAACTTCGCTATCGCTGGCGGCCACGCGACTGTCGATGCGGTTGAGCACGGCCGAGGAACCGACGATGACCTTCGCGGTCAGGTCAATGTGCTGAAACTGATTCTCCAAGGTGTGACTCGCCACGTCGACGAAGACTTTGTCAGGGCGGACATGGGTCAAGCGCTCGAGGGCGACCTTGTAGCGACCCCCGCCCTCCCCCGCTATCAGGACCAGTTTGGCTTCCGCGGCGACGACGATTCCATCCTTCAAGACCTCTCCCGAGGCACTCGCCTCGCCGGTCTCATTCGCCCCGGGGTGATCGAGCGACGCGTTTTTTCAATCATCTATGCCCTATGGTCATCACAGATGTTGCGCACAGGTGCAGACGCGACAAAGGCGATCGCAAAGGGTCTGACTGCGGGAAGCGTCCATCGCCCCGAAGAACATCCGGCGAGCGATCCGACGATAGATCCGACGATAGATCCGACGATAGATCCGACGATAACGCCCAAGAATCCTAAGGGCAGGACCAAGCCCATCGCAGCGCCCCCTCCGAGTCCCACAACTGAACTTGAGATCAATCTAGCCAAGCTCGAGGCCAAAATTGAGGCTCAGACCCATGCCTTCGCGCTCTTCGATCTCGCGCCCGACGCCGATCGAAAGGCGATCCGCACCGCATGGAATACGCTCAGCGGTCGATACCATCCCGACGGTATTCGCGCGCCCGCGCTTCGGGCCCGGGTTGAACCTGTTTTTGCAACGCTCAGCGAAGCCTACGGGCTACTCTCAAACAAGGAAGAACGTGAAAAGCTGAGGTTCGTGCTGGAATCCGGTGGTTCTGGCGCTGCCAGCGAGGACACGGCCTCGGTGGTTCGCAACGCGCTTGAGGCCGAAATGATCGCTCGCGATGCCGACAAACTTCTCAAGCACAACAACTATCCACGAGCGCTGCCGGCCTACCAACGCGCCTACGAGCTCAGCCCCGACGATTTTGACGTCCGCGCGTCCTTGCTTTGGTGCGAATACCAGCTCGCCAATCGCGACCCGGCGGCGACCCAGACCCTGGTCAGAAATCTCGATCTCTTACTCACGGAACAGCCGATGTGTGCGAGAGCTCATCACTATCGCGGACTCGCGTTTCTCCAACTGACCAACGATCGTAAGGCGTGGGAGAGCTTCAAAGAAGCCCTCGCTCTCGACCCGCGAATGGTCGAAGCACAGCGCCAACTGCACGCGATCAACGTCCGTAATCGGGCCAGCAACCGGAGCAACAACAACAGCCGCGGGCTCGGGGGCCTACGAGGCTTGTTCCGAAAGAGATAGGCAATCGTCGATCGCCCGACGGCCCCGCCGCGTGGATACTCTCTAGCGGTTATAACGTTGGGCGGCTTCTTCAAGTTGGCTCGCCTCGAAATCATCGCGAAGCACCCGCGCCGAAATGTCCCAGTCGCAGCGCAGGTAGTGGCGGGCAGCGAGGCCCATGATGTCAAAGTCGAAGCGAGGCGCGACCGATCGCGCGTTGGCGCGAATTGCATAACTCCCAACACGCGCGGCATTGGCCGCAGCAACAAAGGTCGTTTGATTGCGACTCTCAGAGACAAAGGAGTAGCGCTGAGGAAACACCGCCGCCAGCGTCTGGCGGTCATGAGAATACGTCCGTGCTTGATTGTGTAGATTGGCGACAACAACACCGTCGGCGCTAAGATGATCGAGGCATGTCTTATAGAACTCTTGCGTCTTTAGGTGTTCTGGCACAAAGACGCCTCGAAAAGCATCCAGCATGATCATGTCCCAACTCACCGTCCCGCGCTCAATGGCCATGCGGCCATCGAGGACTTCCGTGCGATAACGTGGGTGAGTCGGCACACCAAAATATTTTTTGGCCAAACGCACCACCTCTGGATCGATGTCGACCGCGTCGATGTGCAGATCTGGAAACCGTTCAAACAAATAATTGGTGATTTGCCCCCCCCCGAGGCCCATGAGCATCAACCTCTTGGGTCCAGGTTTGAGCAAAAATCCAGCCATCATGGTCCGTGAATAGTCGAGGTCAAGGCTCTGTGCGTGGGCCATATCCCACCGTGACTCGATGTACCGAACGCCCTCGACGACAAAATACAATGTCCGAACCGACCCTCGTTCGGTAACTTGAATATGGCTGTAGGCTGAACGGGCTTCTTCGAGAAGAACCTCCGTGCGCGCCCGCGCAAGACACGGGATCGACCACAAACCCAATGCGCCGCACGCCGCGGTAAAGCTCCCAAGGGCGCTTCGCCGCGAACAGGCTCCGTCTTCGATCCGATCCCGCGCGGGGGGCCCCTCGCTAGTCAAGATCGGATCCGTCAACGATGGCAAGTCGCATTACCCACACATACCGCCAAACTCAGTGAGATTGTTCAAATCTTGCAAGATCCGCCCACTGTCGGCATGAGTGGGCGATGCGGCCGGTTGCTCTGCTCGGATCCATCGCCCTCGGACTCGCCCTGGGATCGCTGGTTGTGGGTCACGCGCTCATGGTCCCCCTGGTGAGGGACGCGCCACTGCTCGACCCCAACCTCGCCCGCACCCTTGCGGCCCCGCTCGTACAACGAAGCAGCGAGCTCCTCCTTGCCTGCGCGATCGTCATCGCCATGGTATCGCGCCGTTGGCGACTCCTTCGCCTCGCGGGACCCACCGCCCTCCTGGTCGCCGGGCTGGCTGCGGTGGATCGGTTTTTCCTGCTCCCGCGCCTAGGGAAGGCGTGGTCTCGTGTCGACCTCGTGGCGCAACGCCCGATCGACCGACTCGAAGCGGCTCACCAGTTGCAATCGACCCACGAAGGGGTACTCGCCGTGGCGCTCCTACTTCTCCTGGTGCTCTTCGGCCTGGTGAACCTACCGGCCCGAACCCGCTAGTCGTGCCGATTCATTCGGCGCCGCCGAATGAAGGCCAGCACGAGGCCCAGCGGAAGCCCAGAACCTAGCCAAACCAAATAAAAATGCCTATCGACCCGTTCTTCGGCCTTGCGAATCTCGGCTGCGATCGTCTTCGGCTCGCGCAGATCCCCCTGGAGCACAGCCAAGGGCGAATCGATCGAGTCTTCAAGCTCGACCAATCGAGCGTCCACCGAGTCACGCAACATCCGCCGCGAGGCCTCATGCGCGGGGTACAAACACAGCAGCAAGCCCAGCCCGGCTGCGACCATCCCATTCGTCCACAGGTCAGCGCCAAAGAGCCCCTCTTTGGCGGGCTGCGGGCTCGGACTTGGTCCACGTGGCGCGTGCCGGTCCACGTGGGCCACCGGCAACTCCGACGACCGTTGGCCACTCGGAAGGTCGACGACCGCGTGGGAGCCCGTGCCCCCCTGAGGCATCGAGCCCGCGATCGGGCTTGATGCACCACCAGATCGCAGCTCCTCAACGGCGGTGCTGGCGAGTTGGATCGCGAAGAATCCGTCGGATTGCACCTCAGCACCCTTCCCGATCTTCCCGAATCGATCGGCGGCAGCCCGATTCTCGGGGGTCGACGGCATCGCTTCCAAATCGACGGTCAGCGGCTCCTGCTTCGGCCCTCCGGGAGGACGGAAATCGGACATCAGCCCAGAGTCCTCGGGACTGACGGCGTCAACGGTTGTAGGGCCCACCAATTCCGCCAATCCCTCGACGGTTCCGCCATCGAGATTTTCAAGCGCGAGCGTCTCGGAGCCATGGGTGGCCCGGTCAAAGCTGAGGCCATATTCCTCAAGCGAGTCGGCGGCAGGAATCATTAGAATCGACGAGTCCGGCTCATCCGACCCATCCGATCTCAGCGTGGCCGCAGCCATAGGCGCAGAGATCCGACCCGGGGGCGCAACACTCGCTGCCCCCGTTCGCGGAGGCGGTGATGGCGGTGATGATTTCTTGAACACCATGAGCAGACGGCGGGCACACGATACACGCCCCAGCACCGCCTCATCTCGGGTTTTTTGGTCCCGCTCGCAGCCGGCCTTATGTTCGCCAACACCCATGGACGCAACGCCCAGGAATACCCGCCTCACGGCGCCATCAATCCCGCGACGGCGAAGCCGCGCTGGTGGCGCAGCTTCGTTCCTGTTTCCGTCTGGGGTCGCGTGCGCGTTCGGTCTCTGCGCACTCGTCCAACCCACACCCGCTCAGGCCTCCCCTGCGCTCGACGGTTCCCGCAATCTCGCCATGGGCGGCGCGAGTCGAGCCTCATCGACAGGCACCGATGCGGTCATGATCAATCCTGCAGGTCTCAGCTACATCCAGCAGTTTGAAATCGAGCCGGTGTACCAATTTGCGGTCCGCGACAGGACACACGGCCTCGGTTTTTTCTTTAGCGATTCGCTCAACAATCCGCGATTCGCCCTGGCTCTTGGCTACACGTTCATGAGGGGAGCGCCAAAGCTCGGCTTCACCGATAGCGATGGAAATGCCGCCACTGTCGAGCTCGAACACTTTGGTCACGAGATGAGCGGGGTCTTATCGATCGCAGCGATTCGCAACTGGCTCTACATTGGCGTCAAACCTAAATGGCAATATACAAGCCTGCGCTACCTCGACACCGAAGGCTCGGTCCAGGATGCGCGCCCCGAACACACCGCCTTTGGCATCGATGTGGCCCTCTCTCTGAATTTAACGAATTTTGCGCGAGTGGCCGTCGTCGCCGAGAACCTCGCTGGAAACGATGCCCCTGCGTGGACCGAAAGCGCTCCCATCGACCTCGTCGGGATAGCGACCGAAGAAGGCACCCGCATCGATCACGACAATCTGCGCCGTGTGGCAGATTACCCGCTGCGGGTGGCCCACGGACTCTCAGTCTTTCCCCTTGGCCACCCGGATCTGAGCCTCAACTTCGACGGCACCTACGATTTTTCTTCTTTCAAAGACCAGGACAAGGTCCGCATGACCTTCGGCGGCAGCGGCGAATTTGTCGCAAAAGGGATCCCGATCCGCCTAGGGGGCTACTGGGACAGCCGTGGCACCGGGGCCAAGGACGACCGTGGGTATGTCTCCGGCGGCCTCGGATTTATTCGGTCCGCACAAAAGGGTGGCGCGGGGATCGATCTCGCAGCCAGCTTCTCGCAGCAAGTCACGGGGACCGGGCCGCTCGACACGATCATCAGTTTTAGCCTTGGCATGCGGCTGCGGCCGGATCTCTAGCCCGAAGAACCAGCGATCTCATCGTTTCCGCGCGTGCCATGGAACCTTCCCGACTGTGAACGGTCTAGAACGAATAGTTTGGTCTTGAACGCATCCACTAGGCGTCCGGATCCCACGTCGGCGGATCGTGTGGCTCAAGACGTCCGCGACCGCCATCTTGTTCGCCGCCTAAAACAGGGCGACCAGAGAGCCTTCCAAGAGATGGTGCGGACCTATCAAAATCGAATCTTCGGCTTGATGTTTCGTATGATCGGCGATCGGCAAGAAGCCGAAGACCTCGCCCAAGAGGTGTTTATCTCGGTCTATCGAGCCATCGGCAACTACCGAGGCGAGGGCCGACTGTACACGTGGATCTACAGAATCGCATCCAACACGTGCAAGAACCGTATCAAGTACCTAAAAGGGAGAAACTTTCATCGCGCTTCAGACATCGACGACACCCCTGCGGCGCACACCCTAGGCAAAGACGGCTCTCCTATGGCGAGCCTGACCAGTCAGGTGCCAGAGCCTGACCAGGTCGTTGAGGGCCATCGCCTCCAGAGCATCATCCAACGAGAGCTCGCCCAACTCGACCCCGAGCACCGCCTGTTGATCGTCCTACGCGATGTGCAAGGCATGAGCTACCAGGACATCCTCAAGATCACGAGCCTCCAAGAAGGCACCCTCAAGTCCCGCCTACACCGGGCGAGAACCGCGCTCAAAGCAAGAATCCAGCCTCATCTGCAATGAGTCCCTTTCCCTCCGCCCCTTGCAGACCTACGATCAAACAGAGATTTTCAATGGCCGCCGATCCCCCAGCAGAGCTGATGAGCGCATATCTCGACGCAGAACTCGACGACAAACGCCGCGCCGAGTTCGAAACCCTGCTCAAGAACGACGAAGAGACCCAGCGCGAATTCGCCGAGATGCAACAGATGCTGCGTATGGTTGCCGAGCTTCCCGAGGTTTGCGCTCCCCCCGATTTCTACGAGAAGCTGTCGAAAAAAATCCGGAAACGGCCCGTGGACGGCCATAATCTGCTTCTCGGTCTGATCTCACTTCCATTTCAGGTCCTCAGTATCTTGGTGATTCTCGTGATCGCCGCGAGTTTTTTAATGTTGGAACTCGATGATGTCTCCGGATCCCTGGAGCTCGAAAAAGACCCTTCTGCACAATCGCGCGGAATCGCGCCGCTGTCGCCAGAGCGAATATCGCGCTAATCTAATTGCGGGCTATGTCCACATGTGGACCTGTGATAGAACTCCACCGCCAATGGCGCGCGAACTCACACTTGTAGACGCGGGGCTCGGCAACCTGGCGAACGTCCACCGCGCAATTGCGCAAGTGGGCGCTGCGGTCCAGGTGACCCATGATCCCGACAAGGTCGCCGCATCTCGCGCGATTGTTTTCCCTGGCTACGGCGCCTTTGGTGCCGATACCGACCGTGTTGTTAATGGCGCCATGGGCGAAGCATTAAAGATGGTCATTCAGCGCGGAGATCCTTTTCTCGGGATTTCTTTGGGCATGCAGCTGTTGTTCGACTCAAGCGAAGCCGCCGAGGGCGCGGAGGGCCTTCATGTTCTTCCAGGCAAGGTGCGGCGCTTCCCGGACGGCATGTCGATCACAGAAGGGTCCCACGAGCGCCCGCTCAAGGTCCCGCATGCGGGCTGGAGCGACGTTCAGCCCACGGGCGATCACTATTATTTCTCCCACGGCGATTATGTGGAGGCTGAACTGCCTACAGATGTGCTCTGGTCGTGCAGCTACGGATCCGTGACTTTTGCCGCGGCGGTTCGGCGCGACAATGTCTACGGCTGCCAATTTCATCCCGAAAAGAGCCAGGAGACAGGGCTGCGCTTCTTGCGTGCCTTTCTCCTCGGGAGTCGATCGTGAGCGGCCGGACTTGTCACCATCACGGGCTTACGGCGCCCGTGGCCAGCCACACCCAGCCACGAGGTGCTTCGCCTCGAAAGGAGCTCGCTCTCAAATGCTGAAACGCAGAATCATCCCCCGCCTCGAGGTGCGCAGCGGGCGCGTCGTTAAGGGTGTGCACTTCAAAGGCCTGCGTGATTCGGGTGACCCGGTCGAGGCGACTCGCGCCTACGACCGGCAGGGCGCCGATGAGATCGTTCTTCTCGACATCAGCTCGACCAGCGAAGGCCGCGAAACTTTCTTGGGCGTGGTTGCGCGGGTCGCCGCGCAGCTTTTTGTACCGCTTACGGTGGGTGGCGGCATCCGTCGGGACGACGACGTCCGCCGGCTCATCGAAGCAGGCGCCGACAAAGTAGCGGTCAACAGCGCCGCGGTCACTTCTCCGCTGCTGATTAAACGCCTTAGCGAACGATGGGGAAGCCGCTGCATCGTCGGCGCCGTCGACGTCCGAGTTATGGAAAGCCAGCCCGGCGACGCCGAGCCCCTCTACGAGGTGATGATCCATGGAGGCACACGATCCACCGGTTTGGACGCCGTCGCTTGGTGTGATCATCTGGTCGAGCTTGGCGTCGGTGAAATCATTTTGAACTCCATCGATCGCAGTGCCGCCAAGCAGGGCTACGACATCTGGATTACCCAACACGTCGCCCGACGTGTGGGTGTTCCTGTGATCGCAGGCGGTGGAGTCGCCTCGCTAGAGCATTTACGCGAGGGCCTCGCTCAGGGCGAGGGAGAAGCCGACGGTGCCCTTGCAGGATCGATATTCCATTTTGGTCTGCACAGCATCGCCCAGGCGAAACGCTACCTCGCTGCCCAGGGCGTGCCGGTACGGCCGCCCAATCAATTCGCTTAATCCCCAATGAAGCGCGGCCACACCCCTCTGGAACATCCCGTCGCCCCCCGATAGGATAACTCGCCCGTAATGGATAGTCCGGCAGCCTGGATCGTGTTGGCGTATTTGGTGGGTGCCATCCCGATCGCCTACCTGGTTTGCCTCGGTAAAGGGATCGACCTGCGCAAGGTGGGCTCAGGCAACATTGGCGCGACAAACGCTGGACGAGCGCTCGGCCGAGGTTGGGGACTGGCGGTATTCCTAGGGGATGTATTGAAGGCGTGGCTTCCCACCTTCGCGGCGGCACATCACCAGGGGCTGGGGAGTGCTGAGCACCACGACCTCATCGTCGCCCTCGTCGGGGCCGCGGCGTTCTTGGGCCACGTCTATCCGGTCTATCTCAGATTTCACGGGGGCAAGGGCGTCTCAGTCGCCCTCGGTATTACGCTCGTCTTCTCTCCCGCGGTTGCCGGGGCCGCGTTGGTCTTGTACCTGCAGACTTTGGCGCTCACCCGGATCTCTGGCCTCGGGTCCCTCACGGCAGTCTCGGCGATGGCACTCTTTGTCGTGGGGGCCGACGAACGGTTGCCCTTTCAGCTGCTCGTGCTCGGTTTCGCGGCCCTCATTTATTGGCGACATCGCAGCAACATCCGCGAGCTTCTCGATCAGGCTCATGACCGCAATTCTGCGGCCGGAACCGGGCCGCGACACGCAGACCACCCAGCCAAGCTCCCCGAGCCCGGGACCTCGTCCGGGCTGATCCCAGAGGTTGTTTCTGCGGACAGATCGAAGCCGGTTCCCGCGTCAAAGCGCACGTGACCTACCCGTGCCCACCCTTGCAGTGCCCCTAGACAGGACTTGTGGGAAACCTGCGCGCGTGGAGCCACCTTTGAGTAGGATATGTGGGTACTCGTATGACTACGCGCACACTGTACGTCGGAGGTCTCTCGCAGAACGCAGACGCGGAGCTGCTCGATAGCCTGTTTGGAAAATTCGGTGAACTTACCTGCACACGAATCATGCGACGTGCTGAGAACGGTCACTGCCGCGGTTTCGGCTACGTCACCTTCTCGTCCGATGACGGCGCGGCGCGTGCTCGTGTAGCCCTCGACGGCCACACCCTCGATGGTTTAAAAATCCGAGTCGACCTCGCGCTCTAGTCGAAGAGACTCACAGCAGCGGGCTCGCCAATGCAGTTGCCAGCCCTGCATAATTTCCGGCCTCAAGATCTCTCAGCAAGATTTCTGCGTTCTCGAGACCTCCCCCGGGGAAGTCGGCTGGCGCTCCGTCAACGTGATACAGATCGGCGGGAACTGACGCGGGACGTTGAATCTCCGTGACCTGAAGCGTGAATTCGGCGCTCTCGTAACGTAGGGGCAAGGCGCTCGCTTCCCACAAACACAGGGTCTGTGCGGCCACCCGAGTTCTCAGGCAGGTTTCGCCTGCCACGAGCTCGGTGTCGCCGGGATGCTCCAAACGAGACCGCCGCAGATCCTCGTGCCACTGTCGGATCGTCGCAAAAATCGCCCGTCGGACCGCCGGACTCTTCGCTACGTAACCACGAGCGATCAAATCCAAGGGTCGAACGACAAAGCGCGCAGGCGCATCGCCTTCGCCGCGGGTCCACTTCCACCGCGGCGTCTCGATCGTGAGACCGCGGGTCATGGCCGTATCCCCATCCATGCCTTTCGCGGTCATCGACCATTCTTGTCGACGAAACCCTCCCTCCGCAGTATCGATCGTCAACTCCCCTCGCAGCCCACCAGGCCCAGCCATCGTGTAGTGCAAACGAAGGTTGGGGGCAGGAAAGGGCTGAAGTGCGCGCAGAAACTCGGGGGCGTTCCCAGGAACCCGCGAACTCTCATCGGCGGCGCCGCCGGTCGATGAAGCTCTGGGGACGACCTCCTTCGCCCGGCTCTCGAGAGCATCACATCCACCACAGAGCCCAGCCGCCATGGCCATCGCCATGGCTCCACGGGGGAGGCGAGTCTTCATCGTTCACCTCGCTGAATGCCAAGGATCTTCATCTTTCGATGAAGATGGGTTCGCTCGACTCCCAAGGCTTCGGCTGTTCGCGAGACATTCCAACCACGTTCTTCGAGACGCTGGAGAATATATGCCCGCTCCATGCCCTCTCGAAAGGCCTTCAGTGGTAGGCCTTCGCCGGGATGCGCGTCCAAAAAGGCCCGAATCACCTCTTCGTTCACAACCTGAGTGTCCCCCGCGCTCCCCGATACAGACCTCTCGACGCTTGCCAATTCAGGGGGAAGATCACCGGAAACAAGATCCGCGTCCGACAGCACAACCATGCGTTCGATCACGTTGCGAAGCTCGCGGACGTTGCCGGGCCAGTCATGACGGATCAGAGCTCCAAGTACCGCTTGATCGATGCCCTTGGCTGCAAGTCCGTTCTCCTTGCATGCCAGCGCGACAAAATGCCTAGCGAGGGCTGGGATGTCGGACCTCCGTTTGCGTAGTGGTGGGACTTCCAATGGGACGACCGCAAGCCGAAAAAACAGGTCTTCACGAAACTCCCCCGTGCGCGTGAGCCCCTGTAAATCCCTGTGGGTGGCAGCCAACACACGGACATCGACTCGAACGGGGTCGCGCCCCCCCACCCGCATCAGCTCGCCATTTTGCAAGGTACGCAGCACCTTCGCCTGGGCATCCAGATCCATGTCACCGATCTCGTCGAGAAAGATTGTTCCCTTGTGAGCAACCTCGAAGAGTCCTTTTTTTTGGCGCGATGCTCCCGTGAATGCGCCCTTTTCGTGCCCAAAAAGCTCGCTCTCGATCAGATCCCGCGGGATCGCAGCGCAGTTCACTTTCACGAAGGGAGCCGCGCGACGAGCGCTCCCCTCGTGAATCGCACGAGCCACAAGCTCCTTCCCCGTGCCGCTCTCCCCCGTGATCAATACGCGCGCTCGGGTCGGTGCGACCCGGGAGATCAACCTCAGCAACACCCGTATCGCCTCTCCATCCCCGATGATTTCCCCTTGAACACGTCCGCGCAGGCTTCTCAGCTCGCTCTCCGCGCGGGATTGACGGAGGGCATTGCGGACCCCAACGACCACTCGATCACGCGACAAGGGCTTTTCAAGCACGTCAAATGCACCAAGTCGTGTGGCCCGGACAGCATCCGAGACCGTCGCGTGTCCGCTGATCAACAGCACAGGAAGCGTTGGCCGCGGCGACGCTAACTTTTCGAGCACCTCGAGCCCAGAAAGCCCTGGCATCAACACATCCATCATCAGCACATCGATCGTCAAGCTCGAATCAGCGAGTTTCTCCAAGGCCTCTTCGCCACTCGCCGCTTCGTGCACCTCCACGCCCTCGCCCTCAAGGACCATACGCAATGTCCTACGAATATTCCGCTCGTCGTCGACAACGAGCACCGAACCACACAACGAGGTGGACCGAGAATCGGCCGGGCTCGACAAACGGCCAGAGACAACAGACACAGCCCAAGATAGCACTTTTGCGGGCCCACAAATCTAAGAGATCAAGTGCTGAGGCTCGCGCTCAACTCCGACACTCAGATTTTGCTCGCTTGTGGGTGGAGATGGCTTGCCACCTCGCCTACCGCAAGGCTCAGCTGCTCACGGGTGTGTTGATTTTTGATCCGCAACGAGCCTGCCTTCAACTCCTCTGGACCCATGATCGCAGCATAGTCACAGCCCGCGGCAGTCGCATAGCGGAGCTGTTTATCGATTTTTCCAGCTTCCGGGTAAATCTCGACACGAAGCCCTTGTGCCCGCAACTCCGTCGCCACCGCCACGACCTGGTCACGTGGGACGTCCTTCCAGCACAACAAAATCTCTGGACCCGCCGACAGCGGCGGGTACATCTCACGCTCGTCCATCACCACGAGGATCCTCTCCAAACCTAGCGAGAAACCAACAGCCGGCACCTGTTTTTTTCCGAACATTCCGATCAGATCGTCATAGCGACCGCCGCCACCCATACTCCCCTTCAACCCGGGGACGACGATCTCGAAGATGCAGCCTGTATAATAGCTCAGACCGCGAGCCAGGTCCGGGGCGACCACGATGCGGCCACCGGCTGGACCATGACGAACGAGATCGAGAAGATCACGAAGAGCATCGATCGCCTGGACCCCTTCGGGATCTACCCTCTTTGTAAGGCTGTTCAACACAGCCGTATTGGTCTTCTCGGAATCGCCCCCCACGAGGACCCGATCGAGCAACGCCTCCGCGGAGACCGCTGAGATCTCTCGGTTTCGAAGCTCTTTGAGCACCCCCTCACGACCTATCTTGTCCAGCTTATCGACGGCCACCAGGGCGCTGCTCTCGAGCTCAGGGAGGATGCCTGCAGCTCGAATCATCGCCCGCAGCAGCTCACGATGGTTCAGGCGAATCGTAAAGTCATCGAAGCCGAGACGATCAAGAACCGACGCCACCGCGCCGCAAACCTCGGCTTCGGCAAGCAACGACTCGGTGCCGGTGATATCGACATCACACTGATAGAACTCGCGAAAGCGACCTTTGCCGGGACGATCCGCCCGCCACACCGGTTGAATCTGATAACGCTTGAAAAATCGAGGGAGATCACCGTATTGGGCGACAACACGCGCGAGCGGCACGGTAAGGTCGTAGCGCAACCCCTTATCCGCCAGCTCCGACTCGATGGCAGGGCGCCCCTCGGCGGCCGCTTTGTCGAGGGGGCGGCGTAGCGCCTCCCGACGATGCAAGACCCGGTACAGGAGCTGATCGCCCTCCTCCCCGTACTTACCGAGCAGCGTCGAGAGATTCTCGATGGTTGGTGTCTCGATGGGCACAAAACCGTGGGATTCGTAGACCTCACGGACAACGCTCATGACGTGGCGCCGGCGTAAGATATCCACAGGAAGAAAGTCGCGCATTCCGCTGGGGGGTTTGGTGCTGACGTTGGCCATGGGACGCGCCGCCTCCTCTCAAGAGACAAGCGGAGCGTGCCATAGTGAGCGATTTTGTCGACCGCCACCGACGACCCATTCTCCCCGTCCACGACCCACGACCCACGACCCATGGGAATGGGAATGGCTCCATTCACGCCCGACGCGCCCGACGCGCCCGACGCCATTCCGCCCGCGGTAGCATATCGCTACTTCGCCGCGTTGCCCGACGCGCTCAGCAGCGATATGCTACCGCCAACCCGACGAAGCGACGCCATGAAGTACACACGATTTGCCGCCCTGAGCATCCTCTCCTTCGGTCTTTCTCTCGGCTGCGACTCCGTGACGGCCAACGAACAGAACCTGCCGTTAGACGAGGAATGGGTGACCGTGATCGACAACGTCATCTTCCCCTATACGCAGGATTTTGTGAAGAAGCCGTACGAGACAAATCTCGTCAACACCCTCAATATCGGGCGGAGAACGGGCAGCAACCTCGTCAATCGGGGCCACGTTGAGGTCATCTATTCCAAGGAATTCAACGGCAAAGCCGACCCCAATAACATGCCGAACATCAAGGTCGAGATGCGGCGGTTTACCACGGCGCATGACGACAACGACGCCAAGGCGCAGATGGAAAAGACCAAGCTCTACGCCTTCACGGCCGCACCCAGCGACAAGGTTCCCGACGAGAGCTACGAAGACAAACGATGCGAGCAGCCATGGGTACCCAGTCCTGACAATTACACGGTCTGGCCCGACGGATGTTTTCTAACGGTCTATTACGACGGTCTGACACAGCCCTTGCGCGACGGCGCAGATCTGCGCGTGACCGTCCCGGCCGCGTGGCGCGGCAAGCTCAACATCAACACCAGCGACAACATCCAAGATACCCCTTATCCTCGCCGCAGCAACGTCACAGTCACCGACTTGGCAGGGAGCGTCGAGGTCGAGTTCGATGAGGGGGTCGCCAATATCCGACTCGCAGACGATTTTCTCGAGGTGACCAACTGCACCGCAGAGGACATCCAGACTTGCCGCGATGTGGGCTGGAACCTCGCGGATGCCATGTCCTGCTCCACCGCCGAGGGCAAGGACGACCCAACCTGTCTCGGCCTCGATAAAGAAGCCGACTGTGCCGCCAACGAGAACTGCGTCTGGAACGGTTGCCCCTGCAAGTCCGATAATTTCGCCACTATCAAGGTCTCGAGCTCAAGCAATCGCTCTGGAAATATCACGGTCGACATGCCACCAGGGATCTGGGCCACCGCTCGTCTGCAAAACCAAGATAGCGCCCTCTCCCCAGCTTCCGACCCGGGGTGTACAGCCAAGGTGGAATGCGGCGACTTTACGTCATGCGATATTGATGCGGCAGGATCTGAGATGCCGTGGGAGATCGTCGCCGAACTCAATGACTTGGGCGACGACAACATCGCCGGGTCGGGTGTTCAAATCACCGCTGTCTCGGCGACCTGTGGTTACGTCGAGGTCGCCGAAGATCCAGAGGACTGGGACAATGGAGAAGTCGTCGCACGCGGAAACATCAACCTATGTAGCGGTTGTCTCTAGCGAAATCCGGGCCGTGGCCGGCCTAGGGCCGCGGCTCAGGCAGGCCTGGGGGTAACCTCTCGGCGAGCAACGCGCCATGGAATTGGCGATCGCCTCGTTGAGGCTGGAGACCCCGCGGGCTCTCACCGATCCGTAGGCGGAGAGTACCGGAAGGCGCCAATCGATCGAGGAGCAAAGTCCCCGCATCAGCATCGGCGACCGGGTGGATCAACAACAAGGGACCTTCCAGAGGCTCTGGAGAGGGCGATTCCGGATCCTCTGCGACTCGTATCAAAGCAGGCGCCAAAAAGGCGGGGCGTTGCCTTGTGCAAGAGGTGTGCTCAAGCCTCCCTCCCGAGCAAAGGACTCGAGCGCCGGGTCGCAGTCTCCACCGCCTCTCGGAAGACAAAAAGCGCTCGGCTTCCGCTTCCGTGACTGGCCCGGCAAAGGCGAGATCGTCGTCGCTTGGCCCCATCGCCGCCCCGACCCAGAGTCGCCGCAAATTTCGCTCAAGCCGCTCCAAGGACCCAACCACCACCACGCGATGGACACAACGTGGATCGAAACCAGTCCTTCGTAGGCAGGCTCGCACAAGCACATAGGCGGCCAGCTCACGATCGCCATCCTCCTGGAGCAACGCCACCCGTGCCGGCGCGGATGCCACCCCCACCCGAGCAGGACCCAGGTGCCCGTCCTTGGGCTCCGCCCCGGTCAATGCGCCCGCCAATTGCAGATTGGTTTCGCCGATGAGGCTCGCCATGCTTTGCATGAGCGCGACAACCTCCACGCTGCACCCTGGTTCCCACTCCAAGACCACCCGCCGCCCCTTCCGAAGATAGCGCCACACCGGTTCAAGACACTCCAATGGTTGTTGACGGCGTTCGAGGATACGGACCGCGGCACCGCCGGGTCGGCCAAAGCGTTGCTCACGCAAGGAAAAGAGCTGACGTTGTATCTGACCGATGAGGCGCTCACGGTCCCAAGCAACCATGCCCCATCGCTCGGCCAACTCATCACAGATCTTGTCTGCTCGTAGGGCCAAGCTCTCGATCAAGATCGGTTGAAGAAGACGAGCGATCGCCGCCAAGCGCTCATGTGCAGCGACCATCGCTGCTACGGTCTCCGCGGTGGCGGTGGACTCGCACTAAGCAAGGACCTCAAGATAAGATTGAGTCGTCGAGATGCCTTCGCGGACGCATCTTGCACATCTTCGTGGCAAAGATTCGACGCTCCCGCGACGTTGGTCACGGTGCCCACAGCACAGGTTGGGACCCCGTGAGCCGCCGCCAGAATCGCCTCGTAGGTCGTCGACATCCCGACCACATCTCCGCCTAAGCGACGAAGGGCCTCGACTTCCGCCGGGGTCTCGTACTGCGGTCCCCGAGCGTGGGCATAGACCACCTCGCGCAAGGGCTCACCAAAGGCCTCCTCGCTCAGCCGGGCCAATCGAGCCCTGAGCCTGAGGTCATAGGCCTCCGACATTCCGACAAAGGCCGGACCACGCAAGGGAGTCGGACCCAGAAGATTAATATGGTCACGCAGACTGACCAGCTCACCAATACGCGCGCCCGCGTCCAAGCCTCCCACGGCGCAGGTCAACACCAAGCCGCACCCCGCCGTCGATCTGCAGCGACGAAATAGGGCACCCAACAGGGCTGTGCAAAGGCCTGCATCGTGGCCCTCATAGGGATGCAATCGCCCACTTTGCACGCAGACCTTTCGCTCCCCGAGCCGCCCGACAACAAGACTCCCCCCGTGCCCCGCGACCGTCGGGCTCGGCAGGCCGAGTTCCTCCAGCGGAAGCTCGTACTCGATCTCAATTCCCACGCCACCCGCCCCCGAATCCGCGAGCAACCCCGCGCCCATCCCGGAGCCACAAACTACGATCCATTCAAGATCCGCCGCGGCCACGAGGCTGGGGAGTCGGACCTCGAGAATGTCGATGCACCGCTCAGCCTCTGCATGCTCAAATCCTAAATTCTGCATCAGAACACCAAAGTCACCACGAGCGAGACCAACACTCCCACCGCGACGCCCACTGCGAGGACAAGCCCCGTCTTCATGGTCGCTTCGTTGGGGTCTGAGTCCGCGTCAGGCGAGGTTGTGGAAGCGCTCGCGCGCGACGTTCCCAAGTCGGAACTTCGTGCGTCCGGGGTTGTATGCCGTGGAGGGATCTTTCCGTGCATTCGGGTCGACACCTCTCCGAGCCTCACCTCTAGCTCCTCCAACGATGGCCTGACGTCGGGACGTCGACTCATCATTCGTCGACACAGGTCACTCAGAACCACATCGAAGCCATCGATCTCATTCTTCAGCTGCGGTCGCTCAGATTTCAGATGACGACGAACGACTGCCGTGTAGTGATCGTCGACTCCTCCTGCGCGAAAGGGCGGGTGGCCGCTACACATGTGAAAGAGCGAGCACCCAAGGGCATAGACGTCGGCGCTGACATCGACCTCTTCTCCCATGGCCTGCTCGGGGGCCAAATAGTCAGGCGTGCCGACAAAGACCCCTGTCGCCGTGATCGAGAGATCCTCCTGCAGAGCCTTGGCCAAGCCGAAGTCCGTAACTTTAACGACCCCCCCGCTACCGATTACCAGATTTGAAGGCTTAACATCCCGATGGACCACGCCGGCGCGTTGGGTCTCGGCAAGCCCGATCGACGCCTGACGAATCACCTCTGCCGCATCGCCTGGCAACAGCGCTCCTCCAGCCTTGAGCATGTCGCCGACATCGGTCCCGTCCAAAAACTCCATGGCCAAGAAGGGTCGCCCTTCGTGCTCACCGATGAAATATATTTGCACCACATTGGGGTGATTCATCGATGCAAGTGAGCGGCCCTCGCGAAGGAATCGACTCTTGAACTCGCTGGATTCCTGGTGTTTTCGACCAAGAAGCTTCAAAGCGACACGGCGACCGAGCGTCCCGTCCACGCCTTCATAGACCTCGCCCATCGCCCCCTTGCCCAACAGACCTTTGACCTTGAACTGGCCGATCTTCTCGGGAACGCGCACCATGCCCGCACAAGCTATCACGTTCGAGCCCTTGTTTGGCCGTCCTTGAGCCCGACTCGCCCTCAAGTTTGTTGTGCTCGTCGGGTCCTATCGACCGAAGGACTCAAAATGCTCCCCAAAATCTGCGTGACTCTCGCCTGTGCCGAAAGCCGGCGCCCCCACCCGCTAGTACTTCGAGCCACCCGGATCCGCGGGGTTCTCGAAGCGTGTGTGGTGCTTGATGAAATTGAGGCGAACCGTCCCCACCGGACCATTTCGCTGCTTTCCGATAATTACCTCCGCCTTGTTGGCCACCTTCTCAATCTCTTCCGGAGAAGCATCGGGCGATAGGTAGCGCTCCTCACGATAGATAAACATGATCACATCGGCATCTTGCTCGATGGCCCCGGATTCGCGGAGATCAGACAACATCGGCCGGTGGTCGGTCCGAGAGTCCACGGCGCGATTGAGCTGAGAGAGAGCGATCACCGGGCACTTAATCTCTTTGGCCAAGGCCTTAAGACCCCGGCTGATCTCCGAGATTTCCTGCTCTCGTGAGTCGTAGCGCCCCTTACCGCCCTTGGCCAACTGCAGATAGTCGATCATCACGAGGCCGAGGGGTTTACGCGCTGAATCCGTCTCTTCGTCTTCGGGAGGAAAGATCGACTTATCGTCCCTCCAACGGCGAGAGCGGGCACGGATATCGAGAATGCTGGGTGAAGCCGAGTCATCGATATAGAGCTTTGCGGCAGAAACCCTGTCCGCCGCAGCGATCAAACCGCGAAAGTCAGCCTCCATCATTCTGCCTCCACGACGCAGTTTTTGAGCATCAACCCGAGCTTCGCTGCACAAGATACGTTCGATCAGCTGGGTCGATCCCATCTCAAGCGAGAAAAACAACACCGGGAAGCGTTGAGGCTGTTGGTCCTCAGGAAGGTTCGTGAACTTCGGCGGCAGCACACAGGCGTTTTGCGCCATGTTGAGTGCGAAGGCCGTCTTTCCCATGGAAGGACGGGCCGCGATGATGATGAGGTCCCCGGGCTGAAGTCCGGCTGTCATCTCATCCATCTGAGCAAAGCCCGTGGCCACCCCCGTGATCGGGTCGGTCCTCTTTTGTCGCTCGGTGATGCCCTTGAAAACCTCAAGCATCAATTCGCGGGACGACCGGTAGCTCGTCTTTCGACCGCGCTCATTGACCTTCAGAATCTTCTGTTCCGCGGAGTCGATAAAGACCCGGGGGTCATCCACGTCGCCAATCCCATCGGCCGCAATCTCACGGGCAGCGACGACAAGGTTGCGAATCTGAGCCGACTCGCGGATCAGATCGGCATGTGCGTCGATATTATGGGTCGTGGCGTATCGATCTGCGAGACGCCCGAGAGCCTCGATCCCTCCAACAAGCGGCAACTCGCTGGTGGCCTTCAGCTGTGACTCAAGAGTGATGACGTCGATCGGCGAACCCTTTTCGGCGAGCAACATCATGGCCTTGAAGACGGCTTGATTGGCCGGAACGTAGAAATCTTCGGCACCGATCGTCTCGGAGACATCAATCAAGGCATCACGGCCGCGAAGCAGAACTCCGCCCAACACCGCGGCCTCGGCCTCGGCTCGATGCGGCAAGGTCGTGGGAACCGACATGGCTGGAGTCTAGCGCAAACCCAGGTCAAAAAAGAACCGCGTAGAGCAACTTGCTCCACGCGGTCTCAAAAGTACCTACGATAGATCAGATCTTGATGACGTCGACCTGCAGGTCCACGCTGACCTCGGCGGACAGACGAATGGGCACCTTGTGGCGCCCGATCGCCTTGATCGGACCCTCGAGACGAATAAGCTTACGATCCAACTCGATGTTCTGAGCGGACAGCGCCTCCGCAATGTCCTTGCTCGTCACAGAGCCGAACAACTTGTCGTCGTCGCCAACCTTGCGAGGTATCGAGACTGAGGCGGCCGTGAGCAGCTTCGCCTTGGCCTTGTTCGAGTCGTGAATCTTGGCCTGCTCGGCCGCGATCGCTCGTCGATGATGCTCAAGTTGAGCGATGTTTCCTCGCGTGGCCAACAAGGCGAGCCCGCGCGGCAAGAGGTAGTTACGACCGTAGCCCGGCTTAACACGGACAAGTTCGCCCGCATTGCCGAGGCTCTCGACGTCTTTTGTAAGAATCACTTCCAACATAATCTCGTTCCTTTCTTGTCCTACTGAACCGAGTAGGGGAGTAGGGCGAGCATCCGCGCACGCTTGATGGCCTTCGTGATTTGGCGTTGTTGCCGAGCCGTGATGCCCGTAATACGCGCAGGAACGATCTTACCGCGCTCGGTCAAGAAGTGCTTCAAAAGCTGCGGGTTCTTGTAGTCGATAACCACCGTGGGGTCCGCGAGCGGAGATACGCGGCGCTTACGTCGGCCACGCTCGCCACGCTCGCCACGTTCGCCACGCTCGTTGTCGAACTCTTCGCTCATGGAATTATTTGATTCTCTTCCCATATCCCGCTCCTAAGCCTCTTCCTTTGTGGCCGGAGTCTCACTCGACTCGGAGTCGCCCTTTGCGGCAGCCGCAGCGGCCGCGGCAGCAGCCTCTGTCGCCGCTTGCTCGGCGGCAAGACGCGCAGCCTCTTCACGGGCCTTGGCTTGTTGCTCCGCGAGTACATCGAGAGGATCGGGTGCCGACTCGGACGCCGCATCAAGCAACTCGTCGGTGACGTCGCTTGGTCGCGCGCCAGGATCCACATCTTCGTCCACCAAGATGTTCATATAGCGGAGAATCATCTCGTCGATTCGGAGGTTGCGCTCCAACTCGGCAACAAGCTCTGAGCCGCCTAAGAAGCGCGTGTAAAGGTAGATACCTTTTCTATTGCGCCGAATAGGATAGGCGAGCGTGCGTAATCCCCAGTTATCGATCTTCTGCAGCCGTCCACCGGCCCCAGTCATGATGGACTGAAGTTTGCTCACCAATTTGGCGATGCCATCCTTGTTCGTCTCCGAACGCAGGATAAGCGTCATTTCGTATTCTCTTTGGGTGCCTCGCTTCGCGGAGGTAGAGAGCACCACACCTTGGGTTTCACTCATTTGGGTCTTCCTTTCGGGCTTGCGGTCCCCACAAATGCGGGAACAAGGACGGCAGAAGATTCTGCCGGTCGCGTGATCTACTCGATGCGCCACACTGTGGCAAGGGCCCCTATCGATCGGCGCGATGTCACCGCATTTTGAGTAAAAAACGACGCAAGGCCTCGCGGAATACCCGCGAGGCCTTGTCAACGATCCGGGCGAACCCGGTTCAAGTGCCGCCTATCGAATGAAGGGCGCGATCACCACGGCAACGATCGTCATCAATTTGATAAGGATATTGAGACTCGGCCCCGCGGTGTCCTTAAAGGGATCTCCGACGGTGTCGCCGATCACTGCCGCCTTGTGACGCTCTGACCCCTTGCCGGTGTTTGCGTCCATATCGCGCTTTTGGTCTTCAACCTGCTTCTTGGCGTTATCCCAGGCGCCGCCCGCATTTGACATGAAGATTGCGAGCATCACACCAGACACCAAAGTGCCCGCCAATAGACCTCCGAGAGCCAGCGGCGAGACAACTCCCACCACGACGGGCACCACGAGCGCCAAGAGCCCCGGCATCATCATCTTCCGGATCGACGCGGTCGTCGATATCGCAACGCATTTCTCGACTTCGGTCTTTTCTCCGGCTGCGACAACCTGCCGATCTTCGTCCTCCGTGAGCGGTCGCCCCTCGGCCTCCGCCTTGGCCACGACCAAAAGTGCCTCCCTCAGCACGGGGATTTCGTGGAACTGACGGCGGACTTCGGTGATCATCTCCATCGCCGCGTCCCCTACAGCTCGCATCGCCATGGAGGAGAACAAGAAGGGCAACATTCCGCCCAACAGCAAACCGATCAACACCTCCGGGTCTGAGAGCAGGAGCTGTCCGCCATCATCGTCGAAAGCAAGCTTCCTATAGGCAGCGAACAACGACAGCGCAGCCAGCGCGGCAGAGGCGATCGCAAATCCTTTGCCGATCGCTGCTGTGGTGTTGCCCACGGCATCGAGGTTGTCGGTACGCTCGCGGACTTTAGGATCGAGTCCGCTCATCTCCGCGATACCACCCGCATTATCGGCGATGGGACCGTAAGCATCCACCGCCAGCTGGATTCCAGTGGTCGACAACATGCCCAAGGCGGCCACCGCCACCCCGTATAGACCCGCAAAATGGTCGGCGACGTAAATCGCAGCGCAGATCAACAAGATCGGGATCGCCGTCGATTCGAACCCCATTCCGATACCCGCGATCAGATTGGTCGCCGGCCCTGTCTTGCTCTGCTCGACGATCGAGTTCACGGGTCGTTTCCCCTTGGAGCAATAATAGCCGGTCACCAGGCCAATCAAGACCCCCGCCACCAATCCAGCAGCCATGGCATAGACCAGGTTCCAAGTGGTGATCGGGTCCGCACCTTCGAGAATGATGGGTCGGCCTGCTGCGGCCGCACCGGCAATAAAGAAGTCGATGATGAAGTAGCTGAGCACCAGCATCACCCCGGCCGCACCGAATGCACCGACATCCAGCGCGAGCTGCAGGTTTCCGCCTTCTTTGGTACGTACCGTGAAGGTTGCGACGATCGACACCAAAATACCCACGGCCGCGATGACAAGCGGCATGATCGACGCCTCGAAAGATCCACTTGAGGCCACTGCCCCTAAGATCATAGCACCTAGAATCGATCCCACGTAGGACTCAAACAGATCGGCACCCATACCCGCCACGTCACCGACGTTGTCTCCAACATTGTCGGCGATGGTCGCAGGATTCAAGAAGTGATCCTCGGGGATTCCGGCCTCCACCTTGCCGACGAGGTCAGCGCCCACATCGGCGGCCTTGGTGTAGATTCCGCCTCCGACGCGCGCAAACAGAGCGATGGATGATGCCCCCATCGAAAATCCTGCAAGCACGTTGATCACGCGCGAAAAGCTGACGGGATCGGGGCTCGCAGTATCGATCTCAAACACGTTGAGATACACGATGAAGAGCGTGCCCATGCCCACGAGCGCGAGCCCTACGACACACATGCCCATCACGGCGCCACCTCGGAATGCGACCTTAAGCGCGCCCGGAAGGCCGGTTCGGGCGGCCGCAGCGGTTCGCACATTCGCACGAGTGGCGACCTTCATCCCGAAGAAACCCGCCAACCCAGAACATCCCGCGCCAAGCACAAAGGAGAGTGCGACAAGCGGAGATGACGATTCATCGCCCCCGACGGTCACGGCCAGGAGCGCCGCTACGATCAAGACAAAAATGCCGAGGACCTTGTATTCGGCGGCCAAAAAAGCCATCGCACCGCGGTAGATCTGCTCCGCGATCTTCTTCATGCGTTCGTCGCCGTCGTCTTGTTTCGTGACCCACATTCCGGTCACCAGCGCGTAGACCAGGGCGGCCACGCCACAGGCGGGGATGAGGTAGAGAATTGATTGGTTTTCCACGGTAGTTCCTCGGGCCTCTGCAGCTCGTCAGCCGGCAGCGGCGTTGAATTGGTTCATGGCTGCGGCGACGCCATCCGCCAGCACAGCCTTGGTTGCCCGGCGCACCTGCTCGATCATCTCAGGCACATGGGGCACGTCGGGAGTTGAAAAATCAGAGAGGACCCAGTGTGAGACCTCACCATGCGTAGGGCGACCGACGCCCATCCGAATACGGACAAAATCAGGTGTCCCCAGCTTCTTCGCTATGTCACGGAGACCGTTGTGGCCACCGTGGCCGCCGCCTTTTTTGATGGCAACACGGCCGAAAGCGAAATCGATTTCATCGTGCAGGACGATCACCCGATCGCTCTCCACCTTGTTGTAGGCTGCAGCGGCCACCACGCTGTCCCCGCTCGCGTTCATGTAGGTCATGGGCTTGAGAAGAAAACAACGCCCCACGGTCGGCCCGCCAAGCACTGAGGCAAACCGGCCTTTGAATTGCTCTTTGAAGACCGGCGATGGAACCCCTGCGTCGGCCAAGTGCTCCGCCAGATCGTCCACCGCCATGAAACCGACGTTGTGTCGGTTCTTCGCGTATTTGAGCCCGGGATTTCCGAGGCCCACGACCATCCATGGAGACTGCTTAGCCATCGGTTCACGGAATTTATTGCCGCTCTTCGCCTAGGATGGTGTCTCGGCGTCGGCGTTTTCTCCGCCCTCCCCGTCCTGACCCCGCGGCATATCGACGTGAGCCATGACCGTCTCGGGATGGTCGAGCAGACGTACACCCGCGACTTGCATGGACTTGAGCCGCAACGACGTGCCGCCCTCGAGGGAAGTCACATCGACGTTCACAGAGACTGGGATTGCGTTGGGTCGTACTGCGATCCTCACGGACCGCCGGTAGGTACGAAGTGTTCCGCCCAGCGCCGTGCCGACAGCCTTCCCGCTGTAGGTCACGGGGACCGTGGTGTTGATGTCGGTGCTGGAATCCACCCGCAAAAAATCGACATGCACAAACTGATCGCGAGTCGGGTGCAGCTGACAATCGGTGATGATGCATTGCTCATCTTTCTCACCGTCGATCTTCACCGTGAAAAAAGTGTTGAGCTTGCGCTCGGGATCCATGCACCGACGAAGCGCCAGGGGATCGATAGAAAGAAGTTTGTTGTCCTCGCCCTTGCCGTACAGAATGGCGGGGATCAGCCCTTGAGCGCGCAGCTTTCTCGCGGCCCCCTTGCCGGCTTGTGTCCTGCTCGCTGCTTTCAGCTCTCCAAATTTTTTTGTCATTTCAGTTCTCCACAAGTGCGCAATCCACGCTTCATGAATTGCTTGTTTCGCCGTCGGATAGGTGCCCTTAGCCCTAGCCTCGAAATGAGGTGGGACCGGCTCGCCGCCGACCAGCGGTTGATGTTCAATCGAACAGGCTGGAAATTGAATCTCCGTGGTGGATGCGTTTGATGGCTTCGCCGATGAGCGGACCCACGCCTAGCACCGTCAGGCGACTCCATCTCGCGGCTTTGTCGGCCTGGGGGATTGTATTGGTGACCCAAACCTTGCTGAGCACCGATTTCGAAAGCCGCTCCATCGCTGGGCCCGACAGCACTCCGTGGGTCGCAGCGGCCATGACCTCGATGGCCCCATGCTCTTTGACAGCCTGGGCTGCGTTGCAAAGTGTGCCCGCGGTATCGATCATGTCGTCGATCAAGATCGCCCGTTTGCCATCGACATCACCGATCAGATGGTGGACTTGGCTCACGTTCGCCGACTCGCGGCGCTTGTCGATGATCGCCAAGCTGCAGTTCAGAAATTTGGAGTAGGCCCGTGCGCGCTCGGTGCCGCCGGCATCCGGCGAGACGACAACCGTATCTGCGCCGCCAAAACCAGCCTCGCGTAGAGCCGTACGCAGAACTGGCGTGCCATAGAGATGATCAAAAGGAATATTAAAAAACCCTTGGATCTGCCCGGCGTGCAAGTCCACAGAAAGTACCCGTGTTGCCCCCGCTGCCGTCAGCAGATCGGCAACGAGTTTCGCGGTAATCGGCGTTCGCGGTTTCACCTTGCGGTCCTGTCGCGCGTAGCCGAAATACGGAATAATCGCCACGATCGAGCCCGCGCTGGCGCGCTTGAGGGCGTCGATCATGATCAGCATCTCCATCAAATTATCGTTCGGCGGAGAGCTGGTCGACTGAACGATGAAGCAATTGACACCGCGTACATTCTCGCCGACCTCAACAAAGATCTCGCCGTCCGAGAAGCGCGACACTTTACAGCGACCGGCGTCGACGCCAACGTAGTCACAGATTTCTCCGGCCAATGCCGCGTTCGAGTTCCCTCCGAAAATCGCTATGGTTTTGTTCATGACGTACGCCAAGGCCAGAGACAACCGAGTGGCTGGGGCGGCAGGATTCGAACCTGCGAATACCGGTACCAAAAACCGGTGGCTTACCGCTTGCCGACGCCCCAAACGACGTGCCCGAATTGCACGCCAAGTGCGCGGAGTTATAGGGTGCAGCCACGGGCCTGTCAAATCTGCGCGGCTTGCGAAATCCTCATCAAAACCGCGCATTTAGGTCGGCCGCGCACGCGAGTTTTTCGCAGACCGAGGCGATCACCCACGATGAACCGCTTCTAGGCGCACCACGGAGTCAAAACACGGCACATCCGGTCAGTCTTGCCGGGAGTATCGAACCTAAAAACCCGCCGATCTCTCTTTCGGGCAACTAGACGCGGACTCACGTGCGGCGCCGAGCCATGGGTCCGCGGTGGCTCACGTGGATTGATGGCAAGTTCTCGATGTTCAATGAAATTTATGTACGACGAACTACGTAGTTGAGAATCAATTTGAGTCCTGAGCTTCCCAAAATGACGTTCCAAGGCCTAAAGGGAGCCCTTTTGCTCTATTTTGCGCGTTGACGAAAGCCAGGAGAATGCTGGACGATGACTTTGTAGGGAAGGCTACGTGCATAATCTCGCTTTCAAGCGCTGCCCCGCGTGCAGCACACGAGCCTCGGACGAGCATCGCTTTTGCCCGGGCTGTGGAGCCGACCTGGCGCAAGTGCAGGTCACCTCTGGCGATCCCTACGTCGGACTGGTGTTGGCGGACCGCTACGAGCTCGAGAGCTTGCTTGGGGAAGGTGCGATGGGGAGGGTCTACCGGGCTCGACAGACCGCCCTTAACAAACCTTTTGCCGTCAAGATTCTTCATCCCCATCTGACCCACGACACCGACTCTCAGAATCGTTTCGCCGCCGAAGCGCACAACGCCGCGAGTCTCAACCACCCCAACGTCGTGTCCGTGGTCGACTATGGCCGCAGCCCCGAGGGCATCACCTACTTGGTGATGGAGCATGTCGAGGGCCGAAGCCTTGAGGAGATCATCGCCGAAGAGTTCCCCCTCGGTCGTGTCCGAACCATCGATCTCACGCTTCAGATCCTCGCGGCCCTCACAGAAGCCCACGGCCTCAACGTTCTTCATCGCGACCTCAAGCCCGAAAATATCTTGATCCAGAGCCTTCGTACGCACGGTGAACTGCTTAAAGTCTTGGATTTCGGCATCGCCAAACTCATGGACGCGGCGCCAGGAAGCACCCGTGCCGGACTCACCTCGCAGGGTGTTGTCTGTGGCACCCCGGAGTTCATGTCGCCAGAGCAAGCCCGAGGTCTCGACCTCGATGGCCGCTCCGACCTCTATGCGGTGGGCGTCATCCTCTACCAGATGCTTGCCGGACGAGTGCCCTTTGAATCGGAGGCCGCCGTCGACGTGCTTCATCGGCATATCCACGAGGAGCCCATACCACCCAGCCAAGTCATTGGGGCCCAGGCGGACGCCCTCGAAGACGTTTGCCTGCGCGCATTGTCGAAAGACCGGGACTCTCGATTTGCGACGGCCGCCGAATTTCGAGACGCCCTGGTGGCCGCCAACGAAGCGGAGACCTCGGATGTCGGGATGCATTGCGGCGCCTGCAACGGCCAGATCCGCCATGACGATCGTTTTTGCGCGGCCTGTGGCCAACCCGTCGTCGAGTCGGCCAACGGCGCAGAGCCACCAAGCGCTCGACCCCCTGGCGTGCACAGCAGGTCGCGGCTTTCTACAATCAGCCTCCAGACCTTACGAGACGAGCCGACCGCGAAGGTCATCCTTCGGGCCCTCCCTCTGCCTCTCGTCGGTCGCCCTCTGATCGCCGACATGCAGCTGCGGCTCACCGAACCCGGCTCTGGGCTGCACTCGCAGCTAATCTCGGGCACATCCGGCATGGGAAAAACTCGGATGCTTGACGAAGTCGCCCACCGAGCCAAGGCGCTTGGTTGGCAAGTGATTCGCTGCGACTGCGACCCGACCGGTGCGGCGCGATCGTTGTGGCCCATTCGAAAATCGATCGCGGCCGTGCTGCGCTTGGATGCTCACTCGCTCACCACAGAAGACCTCGGCCGAGCGACCAATGTCATTGGTCTGAGCTACGAGGCCCTGCCCGGACTCACCGAATTGTTCGGCCTCAACGGCCCGGCAAGCTCAGCCGAACACGCCGTACGGCGACGGGAGTGCTTCACCTCCGCGGTGCAGACGATGGTCGCCGCCGGCGGCTCAACGCCACTTTGTTTGCTCTTTGATGACATCGATCGCTTCGACGCACCTTCACGGCAAATTCTTCAGCAGCTTACTCGCACCCACGCGGAACGCCCTGTGTTCCTCGCTCTCGCTAGCAGCGAGAGCGACCTATCGTGGCTTCAGGGGCCTGTCGAAAGACTAGAAATGCTCGGCAGCGCCGAAATCGAGTCTGCGATTGGCGACTCGACCGCGGGCTTCCGAGCAGAAAGCTCGCTGCCCGCTCACCTCGCCAAGGGCGGTGCGGCTTCACCCTTGCGGCTCGACCTGTTGTTGCGCGCCATGGCCACCGACAGAGACATCGACGCAAGTTTCAGCGACGAAGCTCTGCTCGAAAGACGACTTGCCGCCCTCGACGAAGTCGCTCGGCGCCTGCTCGACGCCGCGGCCATCCTCGGTGAACGGTGCGCGACGGCAGAGATTCGTACGCTCGTGGCTGCAGAATTAACCGCAGCCATGCCCGTGGCCATCGACGAGGGCTTCGCATCGTTGCATCACCATGGACTTCTGGTGCAGCCCGGAGAACAAGGCCAAACACGGGCCTTTCCCAACCGACTCATCCGCGAGACGGTCTTGAGCAAGATCACCACGAAACGTCGACGACATCTTCATGCCGAGGCGGCCTCAAAGGTTCAGTCCATCCTCGAATCCAACACAGTTCGCGCCATGCATATGCTTCGAGGAGGCGGCGCGGAAGTCCTCGACGTCCTTGAACGCTCTGCAATTGAGGCTGAACACAGCTTTGACGACAACAAGGCCGTAAGTCTCTATCGTGCGGCGATCCGGGTGTGCAACAGCACACCCGCTGGAGATCGAACTAAGGTTGCCAAACTCGTCAAGAAGCTCGCGCGCCCCCTGCGTCATGTCCACGGCGAACGCGAAGTGATCAGCATGATCCGAGAGGTCCTCCCCAGCACGGACGACCCGACCCTCGAAGGCGCACTGCAGCGCGAGTTGGGGATGGCTCTGCTTCGCTGCGACGACGCGGAAGCAGCTGTCCGCGCGCTACAGAGGGCCCTCGGACCGGTCATCGCCGGCGGAGATCAAGAGACCATTCTCGACCTCTACGGCGAACTCTCGGGAGCCCTGCTGCGCACCGGCCAAGCGACACAGGCCCTCGTTGAGGCCCATGAGGGGCTCGACATGTGTACCCTGGGCCAAGGCCCACGCGCACCGGTCGACGTGAACCTTTGGCGATACCTCCTCCAGCTTGCGGGGCTCTACAAACGAAGCGGAAACCTCCGCAAAGCCCGAACCTGGTGTGAACATGCGCTGTTTCAGGCGGAGCAGCGCTCCGACCCCCTTGGATTGTTGCGCAGCCACGCCCAGATGGCCTGGCTGCTGCGTGATCTCGGCCAAAACACACTCGCGGAACAGCATCTTGCCCGCAGCCTTGAGCATGCCCGCCATTTCGGCGACCGGCTCACGACCGCGGAGATACTCTTGGAGCGCGCACGTCACTGGGCGGGGCGTGACCGTCTCGATGATGCGAAGCGTTGCCTCGATGAGGCCCTGAGACTTGCGCTCATCGTTGGCTGGAACGAAGGTATCACCCTGGCAAGATCAGCCCTCCGCGGACTGCTTCGCAACGATCCTCTTGTTGGCATGCGTGAACCAACCTCGCCCCACTCCTTTGATTAAATCCTCGGCTTGATCGGAGTGCGTTTCCACGCCCCGAATCCCCGGCCGATACCCGTGCGAGAGACGATCACCCCTCACTCTGGCGTCGGTCCTGCCGACGCGTTACACAGACCACATCGATGTGTGGAATCATAGGATACACAGGCACGCGCGAGGCAGTACCCCTCCTCTTAGAGGGACTTCGCAAGCTCGAGTATCGGGGTTACGATTCGGCCGGGGTGGCCGTTGTGAATCCGGAATCCGCTCGCGGCACCGTGCGTGCGCGCTGCGAGGGGAAGATCGCCAACCTCTCGGCGTTGCTTGAGACCACGCCAATCTCAGGACACACCGGAATCGGTCACACTCGGTGGGCGACCCACGGCCCCCCGAGCGAACGAAATGCCCACCCACACCGCGCGGGGAAGGTACACGTCGTCCACAATGGCATCATCGAAAATCACCGGGTCCTGCGCAGCGAACTGGCCTCCGACGGATGCCAGTTCTCCAGCGACACCGATTCTGAACTTGTCGCACACCTTGTCGACCGTGCCTACTCCGACGACAGCCACGACCTTCATGCCGCGGTCCGAATCGCCTTGGAACGGCTTGAGGGGGCCTACGCACTGTGCGTTGTTCACGATGCTCATCCCAAAGAAATCATCATCGCCCGAAACAAGAGCCCGCTGCTGATCGGCCTGGCCGCCCGCCCGCGCGAAGGAGACGCGCCACCGCGCGAGGAGACCTTCGTCGCGTCCGATGCCTCGGCCATGCTCGCCCACACCCGTCGGGTCGTCGACCTCGCAGATGGTGACACCGCACGCCTCCATCCCGCGGGGGCCACCGTGTTCGACGCAAAAGGGGTCCCGGTAAAACGTCGCCCGCGCACGATTGAGTGGAGCCCAGTCGCAGCCGAAAAACAGGGTTTCAAGCACTTCATGCTCAAAGAGATTTTTGAGCAACCGCGCGCCATTCGAAACACCCTGATGGGACGCCTGCGGTCCGACTCCAATACGGTCGATTTCGCGGATCTTGACCTAAAATTCTCGGAGCACACAAAAATCACGCTGCTGGCCTGCGGGACCTCTTGGCACGCCGCCCTCGCCGGGAAATACCTCATTGAGCAGCTCGCCAGAATTCCCGTCGAGGTCGACCTTGCGAGTGAATATCGCTACCGGAATCCCATCGTCCGCCAAGATGACATCGCCATCGCCATTAGTCAGTCAGGCGAGACGGCCGACACTCTCGCAGCCCTGCGCGAGGCCATGCGCATCGGAGCGACCGGAGTCGCTATCTGCAATGTGGTGGACTCCACCATCGCTCGTGCTGCCGACTTTGTGCTCTACACCCATGCCGGCCCCGAGATTTCGGTCGCCTCCACCAAGGCCTTCACGACTCAACTGACGATGTTGACGATGTTGGCGGTTCATCTGGGTCTGGCAAATGGAAAGTTGCCGGTCGCCCGAGCGACCGCGCTGGTCGAGGGTCTGCGGGCACTCCCAGTGTCGATCGACTTCGTCTTGGGCCAGTCATCGCTGGTCAAGACCATCGCCCGCCGCTACTCTTTTGCCCGCGACTTTCTGTACCTTGGGCGTGGCCTCAGCTTCCCCGTCGCCCTGGAGGGTGCCCTCAAACTAAAAGAGATCAGCTACGTGCATGCCGAGGGCTATGCCAGTGGCGAGATGAAACATGGCCCCATCGCCCTCATCGACGATCAAATGCCGGTCGTTATGCTTGCCCTCAAGGGTCCCGGCTACGACAAGGCGATCTCGAACCTCGACCAGGTTCGGGCCCGTGGAGGCAAAATCATCGCGGTCGCATCCATGGGTGACGCCCACATCGGTGACCTCGCGGACGACGTACTCCTGGTACCGAACGTGGATGAATTTCTCCAGCCGATCCTGGCCAGCGTTCCGCTCCAGCTCTTGGCCTACTACACAGCGGACCTCAAAGGAACCGATGTCGACCAACCTCGCAACCTCGCAAAATCGGTGACGGTCGAGTAGCGACTGGCCCGCTCAGGGCTGAGACGATCGCGACCAGTGGCCTGACTTGCCACCGGACTTTTCGATCAACATCACCTGCTCGATCGTCATGCCACGATCCATCGCCTTGCACATGTCATAAATCGTCAAGGCTGCGGTGGTCACCGCGACCATCGCCTCCATGTCCGGTCCGGTCCGGTCGTGGGCCTGCACTTGCGCCGTCACGACCACACCCGGAAGCTCCCGATCGATCTCGAAGGACAGTTCAACCCCCGTAATACGTACGGGATGGCAGAGCGGAATCATCGTCGCTGTCAGTTTTGCGCCGCCGATCCCCGCAAGCCGGGCGACGCCAAGAACATCACCTTTCCCGACGGAGCCAGCCTCGATTCTAGCAAGGGTCTCGGTGGCCATACGCACATTCGCTCGCGCAACCGCCAGCCGAGGCGACTCTTGCTTCGCTGTGATTTTTACCATGTGGGCCGCACCCTCGGGGTCGAAATGCGTCAGTGGATCGTTCATCTCTCAACCATCTCCATCGCTAGGCCACCTCTAGCCACTCTAGAAGCGGTCCGCGTAGACATTCTGCGAACTCGATTCCTGGCCTTGGAACTTGCGGAAGCGTATCCCCGTGATAATCCGAGCCGCCCGTCACCACCAAATTGAGTTCCGTCGCCATTCGCATCCATCCCTTGCGCTGCCTATTTGTATAGCGACCGTAGCAGGCCTCGAGCCCCTCAAGGCCTCGTTCCCGATGGCATCGCAACAACTCATGGGCCAGATCGGGGTGGCGAAGAGTGTGTGGATGCGCCAGCGAAACCTTGGCACCCGCGTCGCTAGCGAGCTCGAGCCCCTCCGAGACACTAATTCCATCCATTGCCACATCCGCGGGTCCACCGTCCCTCAAGAACCGGTCAAAGGCCTCCCGTACGCTGCTGCATACACCCGCGTCCACCAACGCCTTGGCGATATCTGGCCGTCCAGGGGTCCGGCCTTCCGCCCCTGCGATGAGTGCGTCGAGATCGAGTTTTTTGCCCAACGCAGCCAACTTCTCGACGATCTTCCCCATTCGTTCGAGACGCTCAACCCGACGACGGGTCAGACGCTCTTGCAACGCCCCGTCTCGCCCAACCTGAACGCCGTAAACTAGCAGATGAACGTTCCGCCCCTCCCACCTGCAACTAAGTTCCAATCCGCGCAAGACGTTGCAATCGGGCAGCGCGACACGAACCTCCGAATAGCCAGACAAGGTGTCGTGATCCGTCAGACAAAAAAGTTCGACACCGAACTCATGAACCCGTTTCGCCAGCTCAGAGGGTGAAAGGCTGCCGTCAGAGCATGTGGAGTGACAATGAAGGTCCAGTCGCATTCCGTCGTATTCCCTATCCCGTTACGCGCTCCGAAGCGCCTCGAGAATGGAGTCCACATTTTTCTTCGCATCTCCAAAGAGCATCTGAGTGTTCTCTTTGTAGAACAACGGGTTGTCGACGCCCGCGTAGCCGCTCGCCATTCCGCGCTTCATGACGACGACAGTCTTCGCCCTCCAAACCTCGATCACGGGCATCCCCGCGATCGGGCTGTTCGGATCATCCAGCGCGCTCGGATTGACAATGTCGTTGGCACCGATGACCAACACCGCGTCGGTGCGAGGCAGGTCGCCGTTGATCTCGTCCATCTCCAGCACGATGTCGTAAGGCACATTCGCCTCTGCCAGCAGCACATTCATATGCCCGGGCAGACGACCCGCGACGGGATGAATCGCAAAACGAACATCAATGTTTTTGGCACGAAGGATCTTGACCACCTCGGCCACGGAGCGCTGCGCCTGAGCCACGGCCATCCCATATCCCGGCACAATGACTACGCTTCGCGCCTTCGTCAGCATCGTGACGGTCGCGGACACGGTAAACTCGGTCACCTCGCCCTCCACGACCTTCGCGGCGCCGCTCGTAACGCCCCCTCCTCCCCCACCGAATCCACCTAAGATCACCGATACGAACGATCGGTTCATGGCCGAACACATGATGTACGACAAGATTGCCCCCGAGCTGCCCACCAGGGCACCGGTGACGATCAACAGGTCGTTGTTGAGCATAAAGCCCGCTGCGGCGGCCGCCCATCCAGAATAGCTATTGAGCATCGAGACGACGACTGGCATGTCGGCTCCCCCAATCGCCAGCACCATATGCATGCCGATCAATCCAGCGACCCCCACCATGATCATCAACTCGGTGATTCCGGCGTGCCCGTCTTGGATGGCGTAGGCATAGCCAAGATAGACACAGAGGCTCAACATTCCAAGGTTGAGCAAGTGGCGACCGGGCAGCATCAATGGTTTGCCTGAGAGACTTCCTCGCAGTTTCAAGAACGCGAGGATTGAGCCGGTGAAGGTGATCGAGCCAATAAACACATCGAGAAAGACCTCGATATGGTGGATCATCTGCTCGCCCTCCAGAGGTTTGATCGCCGGATCGAGATAGGTCGAAATCCCGACCAAGACCGCGGCAAGACCCACAAAGCTGTGCAAGACAGCCACGAGTTCGGGCATCGAGGTCATCGCCACCCGTGACGCCAACACGGCGCCGATGATCGCAGCAGGGATGATCGCCGAGGCGACCATCAACAGACCGGAGGCATCAAGAGCGATCGGATTGTTCCCTTGGAACGCACCGACCGTAAAGCCCACGGCCGCCAGCACGGCCACCACCATTCCAAGGATTCCGAAAAAGTTCCCACGTCGTGAGGTCTCTTGGCTGGCGAGACCACCCAAACTAAGAATAAAAAGAACGCTCGAACCGATGTACGCTCCGGTCAGGACTCCGTTTGGCAGTTGCATCATGGTGTCCTCTATCTCTGGAACATTTTCAGCATGCGCTGGGTCACGAGAAAGCCACCGACGATATTGATGGTGGCAAAGAAAATTGCGGCGAGACCGAGAATCGTCGCCGGAGCCCCTGACTCACCGCCGACCTGGTAAAGGCCCCCGATGATGATGATCCCGCTCACAGCGTTGGTCACGCTCATCAGGGGTGTGTGCAGGGCGGCGGAGACATTCCACACAACCTGCCAACCAACAAAACAAGCCAGTACAAAGACGGTGAAGTGAGCGAGAAAGTCTTCGCTCCCCCCCCAGCCAAGCGCCACAAGTGCGACGCCCGCGACCAACAACGGAACAAGGTTTGGCGTCTTCTCCTGGGGGCCAGATGCCGCGCTCTCGACGGGGAGCGTATCGGGCGGTGTCGCAGCAGGTCGGGCCGCGCCCGCGTCCTGCGGGATCTCGACCTTCGGCTTTGGTTTCGGCTTCGGCGGCGGCCACATGACCTCGCCTCCGCGCACGGCCAAAGCGCCGCGAACCACTTCATCGTGCTCGTCGATCTTGAACCCGTCAGCGCCTCCCATGTCGTCAAGCAGGTGGCAAAGATTGTTGCCATAGAGGTTGCTGGCAACGCTCGGCATTCTGCATGGAAGATCCGTGTAGCCAACGATCTTGACGCCATGCACCTGGACGATCTTGTTCGGCTCCGCAAAGGGGCAATTTCCGCCACGTTCCGCGGCGAGATCGACAATCACCGAGCCATCCTTGAGATTCTTTAACACCTGCTCGGTCAACAAAAAGGGCGCAGGCTTGCCCGGAATAAGCGCGGTGGTGATGATGATATCCACCTCTTTTGCCTGTTCTTCGAACAGGGCTCGCTCCGCGTCCATAAACGCGTCGGTCATCACCTTCCCGTAGCCCCCGGCTCCGCTCCCGTCCTCATCGAAAGAAAGGGTGACAAACTCGGCCCCCATGCTTTCGATCTGTTCCTTGACGGCAGCCCGGGTGTCGAAAGCGCGAACCACAGCGCCCAGGCCTCGAGCCGCTCCGATCGCGGCCAGCCCCGCTACGCCTGCGCCGATCACCAATACCTTGGCTGGAGGCACCTTCCCTGCGGCGGTGATCTGCCCGGTAAAAAATCGGCCAAAATGTTGTGCGGCTTCAATGACTGCGCGATAGCCAGAAATGTTGGCCATGGACGACAGCGCATCCATTTTTTGAGCGCGGCTGATCCGTGGGATCTTGTCCATCGCCAAGGCCGTGACTCCACGCGCGACCAAGCGAGCCATCAAGTCGTCATTTTGGTCGGGCCAGAGGTACGAAATAATCGTGCCTCCTTCAGGAAGCAGATCAACCTCATGGATACCGAGGCCCACGTGCATCTCCGGTTCTCGGAGTTTGAGCACAAGGTCGCATCCGGCCCACAGACTGCGAGCATCCGCGGCAATTTCGGCTCCAGATTGCGTGTAGCTCTCGTCCGAAAAGTCCGCTTCGAGACCGGCACCTTTCTCGATGAGGATCTCAAAACCCAAGGTTGCGAGACGCTGCACGTTCTCCGGCGAGACCGCGACGCGACGCTCACCCGAATGGATTTCTTTGGGGATTCCAACTTTCATCGAGAACGCTCCTGGCCAGCCCCAATTTGGACTCCCGTGGCAAACTCGAGCACTCGCTCGACTCCGCAGATACGGTTGACACCCATGGTCTGAGCGCCCGCAGGGATAGCACGCCAGCCCAAAAAAGGTCGATTGTCAGTCTGGATTCAGGCCGAAAGTCCAACTCGCGGGCGCCGCCAGACAACCTACCGGCATTGGACCGGCTGCGCTTGACGCGAAGTCTCGGGATCGCGGAAATCGCCATCCAAACCCGGAGTCTATAGATTGGGAGGATTGCGGCCGATGCAGTTCGCATGGGAGTCGCCACAGCATCTTTGAGTATGACGCTGCTCGCCACGCTCGCCGGCGATCCCGCGCATGTCTTGTATTTGCATACCTCGGGTTTGACACTCACCGTGGCCCCAAAGCGCGGCGTCGACTGCAGTGGCCGCAGCGATCCACTCTGCGGCATGTCCGATGCCGCTCTGAACACCACATGGCTTCCCACAGGCGCCACGGACCGCGTGACCGTACCCGCGCTGCGCACTGAGGACTTCGGCGATGAACCTGACCTCGTCCGCCAAGCTCTGCAGCAGCAGGTGGCCGCGCTGTTCTCGGGAATTAATCTAGAGGTCGTGCTTGAGCGACCCGAGGCGGACATCGAGTACTCCATGGTTATCGTCGGTGGGCGTCCGAGTGACATTGGAATTCAGGCCAACGTCGCGGGAATCGCTCCGCTCGACTGCGAGGACCAAAATCATCGCGACATCGCCTTCACCTTTTCGGAAGACATCAACACGATCACCGATGTCGCCCGAGTGACCGCACAGGAGGCCGCCCACAGCTATGGCCTCGAACACGAGCGCGAGCCCATCTTCGTGATGCATCCCGATCCCCGCCAGGCAATCGCGGGATTTTCGCATGGCTGTACCGCCATCGATCCGGCCCAGGAAGTCTCGAACCCCGACGGGATCAAGTGCCTCCATCTCTGTGAGAGCCTCGCTCACCAATCGTCCTTCCCTGAGCTGCTCCAGCGTTTTGGCCCCGCGAAACGCTCGATTCCCGATTTCGAGGCCCCCCTGGTCGACGTCTCACAGCCGGTCTCCGGTGCCCATTTTCCGGCGAGCCCCGCCACCTTTAGGATCGATCTCTTCGCCAGCGACAATATTGGCTTAAAACGGTCATGGTTATCCGTCAACGGAGGGACCGCCATGGAGGACCCGACGTACCCCTACGGATTTAACGCGCACGCTTGGGACGATGGTGCCTACCAACTCGAGGTGGTGGTCGAGGATAGCGCGGGGAATCGAGGTCACGCGAGTCAGACCCTCTATATTGGAACCCAGTCGGATCCCATACAGTGGCCTGCGCTAGGCCCGGAGAGTCTGAGTCCCCAACTCGAGGACCAGACCGGGGATCCGGTCGCCTGCACGGACGACCGTCAGTGCGCCGCTTCGACCCACTGCATCGATGGCGTGTGCCTACAGGCAGATTCTCTAAGCTGTCAGGTTGTCGGCTCGCCCGGATACGGCGGACCCCTCAGCTTGCTGTGCCTACTCAGCCTAGGTGGAACCGTGAGGCGCCGCCGCGGTCAAAGCAGCGAGTAGCGAAGACCGCGATCCCGGACCACTAGCGTTGTCGCTCCGCAGTGCTCCAACGCCGCGCAAAGAATCGTCACACCCGCAACGATGACGTCCGCACGCCCCAGCGAAAGACAAGGGAGCGCAAGACGTGCCCCTTGATCCATCGCAGCCAGGCGCACTCGAAGACAAAAGATTTGCTCCGTCGAAAAACGTTGGCCGTCAATACGTTCACGATCGTAGCTCAGCAGCCCCAGCATCAGCGCCGCGGCCGTCGTCACGGTCCCCGCGAGGCCAAAAAGCAGGGGACTTGGGTCCAGCGGCTGACGAGCGAAGGCCGTCTTTACAGCCGCCTCGAGGGTCTCCAAGCAGCGAGCGGTCGGTGGATCCGCATCGATGTAGGCCTCGGTCAAACGGACCGAACCGATCGCGTGACTCACAATATTTTGAGCTTCAAGCTTGATCCCAGCGACCAACTCGGTCGACGCACCACCGATATCGATCACTCGGAGATCGTCCGCATCAGGCTCCTCCAAAGCCACGGATCTGTAGGACAACCGCGCCTCTTCCTCGCCCGAAAGGACTTGTACAGGGACCCCAAGGACCTCCGCGGCCGGTCGCAAAAAATCGACGGCGTTGGCCGCCATGCGCACCCCTTCGGTTGAAACGGCTCGCAGACCTTCGATCTCGAGGCCGTTCAAAATGCCACGGTATTCGACGAGCACAGCCAGCGCTCGCTCGATAGCAACTGGGTTCAGCCGACCCGAAGCCGCCGCCCCCTCGCTCAGTCGCGCGACACGAGCAAAATCATGCAAGACCGACACGCTTCCATCGCCAGCGCGCGCCCCCACAAGCAAGAGAATACTGTTGCTTCCAATGTCGATAACCGCGCGCATGCTTGCGACCTAGGCCTCGGCTCGCGCTTCAACCACGACTCTTCCCGCCGAAACAAACACTCGCTCGCTCGCTCGCTCGCAGGGACTAGTTCGCGGGGGCCGGACCCCAATCGGGAGTGCTTCCCCCCTTGGCGATCTGAATATTGTTGTCCCCATCTTCGTTGGCGATATAGATGCCTCCACCCTTTGTATAGGCGATCATACGCCCGTCGGGGCTCCACGAAGGGTCAAGATTTCGACCGGGCGCGGCGCTCAGCGCAACGACCTTACGCGACTTCACGTCGACCTTGTAAATAGCGAACCGATTCGACGCATCGCGGCCCGAATAGACGATCCACTGACCACGTCCCTTGCCCTGGTTCCAATCGGGCGATTGGTTGTATTTGCCCTGCTTGGTCACCCGCGTCACACCACCACCGTTGCCCGACATACGAAAGATCTGGGGACCTCCAGCGCGATTCGACACAAAGGCGATCTGTCCACCGCCGCTCCACGTCGGGGAGCCATCGATCGCTGGAGTCTTGGTCAGACGGGCCTTGATGCTGCCGTCGCGACCCAACCGATAAATTTCAGAATTGAGATCCTTGGACAAGGCGACGGCGATACTTGAGCCATCAGGGCTCATCACGCCACCTAGATTGAGGCCAGGGTATTTGGAGATTCGTGTGGGTGCACCACCTTTGCTCATCCAAAGATCCGGATTGCGCTTGGCATAGCTCGTAAAAAGCACCTCTCCGCCGGGCCCAATCGAAGGCAAGATATTGAGCGAGCGATTCGCGGTCACGCCCGCGGGCGCCTCACCGTTCATCTGCACCGTCTGAATATTCATGCTCGTCACCGGGTCTCGACGGGTGCGCACAAACGCGATCCGCGAACCAAATACACCGGGCTCATTGGTGTAATAGTTGATGACGTCGTTCATAAACCGATTGGCGGCTTTGAGCGGATCGCTCGCCGGGTAGCCCTTCGACAAGACGGGCTTGTTGCCTTTACCCACGTCATAGAGCTTGAGCTTCATCTGGGGGCCCACCGCGTCCGCCATCACGACGACGTCCGCGCCGAGGCTGTTCCATGCCGCGGGATCGAAGCCCTTCGCACGAGCGAGATTGGCCGGCATCGCCCGTCGAGAAATCACCTCGAAGCCGCCGGAGATCGATGCGTTCTTTCGCAGCAGGTCACCGAGCTTGCCCTGCTGTGGCACGCCGATACGAAGCAACCGGGACTGGCCACCGAGATGGTGCTCTGGTGCTGCAGCATCACTTACATTGGCCACCGCTTGCGGTGACCCCGCGAGTACGGCGCCGAGGACGAGGAGAGCAGAAAACAATGAGGTTCCGAGAAAAACACGCGTCATGGGGAATGGACCTCTAGCGAGCGCGCAGCATACCCCCGCGAGACCCCTGCGAAAAGACCGAAATCCAGACCGAGCGATTCACGCGTATCTTTGCTTCATCTCGGGGCGAACTCAGCCCCCCAATTGTCCTAAATCGGGCCTCAGCGCCCATGGAATTGGGCAATTCGGCGGCCTATTTGACCGAACCGCGGCCCCAAACGAAACGATATTTAATTTTCACACAGTTGCTCTTCATGTTTTTTGCCACTTTCAAGGGCGGACGAGGCAACCGAGTCTTCTTCAGCTCGCCCTTAACGGCCGCATCGAGCTCCGTGCTACCGGAAGATCCCTTGGTGTAAACACGATCGATCGAGCCATCTTTACAGATTTTTAGCTCGAAACGGTACTGCCCCTTGAAGCCCTTGGCCGCGTAGGATGGCACGCTCATCCCATTGAGCGCCTTCATGACGGCCGTCGCCCACGGGTCCCCGTCTTTTTTCAAATCCGCCCATCCGCCCGGGTCGCCGAAGGGGTCTCCGCTGAGTTCTTCCACATTCGGAAGCTCGTCGTAGGGCGTATTGCTCTTCTTGTTGGTGTTCGAGATCTTGACGTCTTTTTTCTTGTTGGGATCGACCTTGTCCTTGGTCTTCTTCTTGGGATCTTTCTTTTTTTTGTCCTCGGTCTCAACCGGCGGCTGTTCGTCCTTTGTGACGGCCTCTTTCGTGGCGTCCTCCTCAACCCGCGTATCCTCAACGATCTGCTTCTCGGGGAGGTCTTCGGGGGGCTTGGGACCCAACCGTACAAGTGCGCCGGGCTGAAAATCGATCGTCAGCTCATCCTCGGTCTCGACATCCGCCGCGGACACCGAAGGCATATAGACAAAAAAAGCGACGAGGCCCCCGCAGAGCACGACCATGCCCACAAGCCCACCGACGAACGGGCCCGGCTCGCGGCTAAGAACGATCAGCTGAACCACAACAAAGCCGAGGCCCATCGCCAGGATCAGCCCAGAAATCGCACCGCCGAGCAGGCTCCATTCCCCCGGAAGTCCAAACGCCCCAAATACAGCGCCCGCCACGGCCAACAGTGGATACACATAGATTGCAGCGCGCGCGGGGGTCCGCGAGAGACTGTGGGTTGGGGGCTGCGTGTCTTGCACCGTCATGGCAAACTCGTCGAAGCCTCGACCTTGGGCTTCTTGGGATCGGTCACAAATCCAACCTGGTGGATGCCGGCCTTCTTCAGCGCTTCCATGAGGTCGATGATCCGGCCCATAGCGACGGTCTCATCACCCACCAAAAAAGCGACTCCCGCCTCTTTGAGAATCGGATTTGCACCGATCTGCTCCACCCATTTTTCCTTGTCCTCATCGAGAGGCAAGGTCCCCATGAACACCCGCCCGGTCGCATCGACCGACAGCATCGTCGTCTCCAGCTCGGTGTCGCTCATCTCAACGCCGCGCGCCTGCGGGAGACTCAGCTCGACGTCCTTTTTGCTCATCAAAGGTGTCGAGACCATAAACATGATCAAGAGGCAAAACATGACGTCGACCAGCGAAGTCACGTTGATCGTCGACATCGGCTCATCGCCAGAACCCGAGCTATCGCTGATCATTCCTCCCATGGGTCGTCTCGCTCCTGACTCGACAGCACGGACGCGCTACTTGAAAAAGTGCCGACGCACGATGTTGAGGTAATCGTTGCCGAAGGTCTGCATCTCGGCCGAGAGCACCTTCAAACGTCGATTAAAGTAGTTGAAGGCCACGACCGCCGGGACGGCACTTGCCAGCGCAATCGCCGTGGTGACAAGCGCTTCTGCCATCGGCTGCGAAATCTCCGAGAGCTCCGCCGACCCCGTGGCTGCGATGGTCAAAAAAGCGTCCATCATCCCCATCACCGTACCAAAGAGGCCGATAAATGGCGCTGCCGAGCCGACCGTAGCCAAGAAGGGCAGCAAATTTTCAAGGTTCGTCATCTCGCTGACGCGCGCTCGCTGCAAGGCGCGTTCGATGTTCGCTATGTCATCCATCTGGTCGTGCATCGACTCCCCATGCTTTCCTTTTTTGACCTTCGAAAGCTCGACGTAGCCGGCCTTAAACATCTGGGCGAGTGGACTCGCCGTCAGCCCCTCGGCCACACGAAAAATGTCGTCAAGACGCTTGCTCTCCCAGAACCGATCCAAGAACTCGATCGACTGAGATTGGGCCTTGCTGATGTGAACCAACTTGTAGGCGATCACGAAAAAACACAGCGCGATCAGCGTCAACAGCAGGATCACGACCATGAGGACGATCCCCTTTGACGACTTGAGGAGAGCGACCAGGTCAATCTCCGCAAGAAGAGTTAGATCCAGGCCCAGCGTATGAGAATCGGCGAGCAGCACGGCACCGGGAGGCTACACGGGCCCCTGCGGCGCGGTCAAACAGATACAAACGCACCTCAACCGCGCCAAAATCTGCTTCGAGCGCGCGAATACCACGAGCTGGAGTATTTCAAGGAAGAGATCAACGGGTGTTATGGTCCTCCGGTGCGTCCCTGCTGCGACGAACTTCTCCCGATTGGCGTGATTTACGGGACCCGAAAAGCCGATCTTGCCCGGCGAATTCGGGCGACGCTTGGATTGATCGCGGCGATCACGACGAGCGCGGTAATCACGGGATGTGATGACTCGGTCGGTATGGTCGAGCTCGACTGGAAACTCACCGACAGCACCGGATCCCGGCGCTTGCATCCGAGCTGCGACATCGCCGCAAACGATGCCAACGGTGTGAGAAACGTGGCATTGCAGGTCCGCCTCACCATCTCGAGCACCGCAGGAGACTGCGAGCATCCCGCAGATACAGCCCTGCAGCCCGGCTGTATTGTCGCCCAGAAGGTCTTTCCCTGCGATCGCTATCGCGGAACGATCAAAGATGTTCCCGCTGCGGACGATGCCTACCTCATGACGGTCGATGTCCTCGTGCAACCGGATCGGGGGGAGCCGCGCTTCGTCCCGGGGCCCCGCTGCATCTCTGTTCCGGGGCCCCGTTCTCGCAGGATTGAAGCGGGACGCATCTCGAGCCTGGCCGTCTACCAACTCATCGTCCATTCGGTCGACCTTGAGCGTCACTCACGCTATGATCTGCAAAATTGCGGAGACCCGAGCATTACGGCCACCGAGGGCGAATCGACTCCACTCATCGTAGGCCTAGACCGCCGCGACCCGCCTTGCTAGATCCTACGGTGTGTCGTTAAGGGACCTCTGGGGCGCGTCGCGCCGAAATGCGCCGACCGCCGTCATCGCTACGCCTTACCGTCTCGCCACCGGAACGGGACTCAGTCTCGTCCTGCTTGGAGGCTGCGCTGAAGAACCCAGCGTCTATCTCCGCTGGCGTATCACCGACGATTCGACCCTGGTCTACGGCGTAGATGCCGACCAGGTCCCCCCCCTCGATTCGTCTAAAGACTGCTCAGATGTGGGCATCCAACGGGTTCGTGTCAATGTTTTCAGCGAAGACGTGTCGTTCAAGACCGACCCCTTGCTGGCGGCCGCAAACAGCTACGTCACATTGCGCCCACCTCCCAAAGCGATCGACTACTGGCCCCTCGCTATCGACTCAAGCACATTTAGTTGCTTCCCGAAGGCCTTTGCCGACAAGGACTCGTCGGTCGCGGGTCCAGGGTTATCCCCGGGCACCTATTTTGCTCACGTCATGGCGCTTCGCCGCGACGGAAGCCCCTGGCCCTGCGATGCAGCCCGGCTTAATCTGGATGAGACGCTGGGCTCGAATGCCCATGACCCGTTGCAGTGCGCTTCCGGCTACGAGAAGACGGGACAGACCACACGAATTTTCTCGAGCGAGGTTCGTGTCGAAAATGACAACGGCGACCCTCTCGATGCCGAGGGAAACGTCACCACCGACTCTTCCGAGTACACCTACAAGACCGTCTCTCGAGAAGAATACTACGCCAACTGTCACCGTATCTGCGAACCGACCTACCAGCTCGACGAGGACGGCACATGCGTCGTTTGTCCAGGCCACACGGTCACCGAGACATTCTCAATCGCCGCGGAAAAATCCCACCCGCTCGATGATGTCGTCCTGCTCGCGCCATTTCCATGCACGGATGGCATCGATAACGACGGCGACGGCCGGGTCGATCATGCCGATCCTGCCTGTCAATACGACCCTTACCAGGATGAAGACCGCGATTCGGGAAATACATCCTTTGTGCTTGGCGTTGAATTTCTTGGTTCCTCTCAAGCAACCTGCGCGCTCATGGGCGTAGATAGGCTCGCGTTGCTCATCGACGACGACCAAGAGCTCGCCACGGTCGACTGCACCGCTAAAATCCCTATCTTCGGCCATGCGGTCGTTCCCGGCGAACATACATTAACGGCGCTTGCTCTCGACAGCGACGACCAGCCCCTCACCAAAGCAACGTTCGTCGGCAACTTCCGGGTCGATGAACATGAGGCAGGCTACGTAGAGCGCCACGTCCAGTTTTCGGACACAGATTTTCTCTCAGACATCGTCAGCCCGGTCTCATTCACCTTCAGAACCGTTCCCTATCCTGAGGCCGACATCTCAAACGCCTGGGCCTGCGACCCTCCGGTGGCCGCAGGTGGGTCCCTCGGATCCATCGAAGCCCTGAACATTCAAGTCCGCGATGTCTCCGGAGTCGCCCTCGATGCCGCGACTCTCAACCTCCCGAAGTCCTTGAATGCCGACGAAGGCATCACCCTCACCGAGTGTCCCACGACCATTCTCACCAGCCCCGAGCTTCTCTGGGGCGCCTACACCGTCGAGATTCAAGCAATGATCGGTGGTGAGACGTGTTTCAAAAACTCGGAACCGTACCCGCTCGCGCCCTACAGCGCCTTCACCGTTCATCTCGACCGGGTGCTCGACGACGATGGCATTCCGCCCGTGGGCTGCCGGGAATGCACACCGGTCCTCAACGACGATGGGGTCGACACCAGCGACGAATGCGGCCCTACGTACACCTGCATCAACCGCATTTGCAAGGCGCTCGGATGACCGATTCTCCCACCGATTCAAAATCACGCACCCGACGGAAACGACGTGGCCACAGCGACGGGCTCACGCCGCCGACCCGTGTCATCCAAGGGCGAGACGAGTCTCAGCCACTCGATCCCGCCACGTTTCAGAACGTCGACAAAATGGTCGGAGTCTTCGCGCAAAAACACTTCGGCAACGCATTCCCCCAGCTCGCACGCAGCTTCTTCAACATCGCTACCCCCGCAGAGCGAGACACCCGTGAGCTCCAGATGGCCTTCTCCTTGTGGGTGGTCTACGGCTGGCGCGACAAGGAGGGGCGAAGAATTGTTGACATGTTCGCCAAACACGCAATCGCGCTCGCGGGCGAACAAACGCGGGTCCTCAATGCCCTGCTTCGAGCGAAATTTTCTGTATTTCACATGCGTCGGAGCGAACAGGCCAACGAGCAACTTCGGGGACGCGACGCCCTACGCAACGAACCGATGATCATCCGCGATCACGCGGCCTTCAACCAAATCAAAGCTGGCGACGGCCTGGTCTCATGGTTCTTCCCGGTCGGCAGACTGTGGCGTCCGCTCGGCGTCGCCACGCGAGTTCCAAGCGCCCGCGTGAAGGCCCTCCAAAATGCCCTTCACGGCTTCAAGCAGGGACGCGAGACCAAAGACCAGACCTTGCTCCGCATGGCCGACACCCAACCTGCCCAGGTCTTTTGGACCTGCTACCGAGGCGCGAATTTCCAGCTCAAACGCTGAGACTTTGTGGCGCTAATCGATGCTCGATGCGATCCGGTGAAATTCCTGGCGTAGACCTCGAATCCCCTGATTGTCACGACTCGGATGCACTCGGTTTGAGAGCAGGATATAGATGCTCGGGCGAAGCCCGGGCTCGAGCCATAGACTCGTGCCTGTGAATCCAAGATGGCCGACACTGCCAGGCGCCAAGGCCCCTCCCGTCGAGCTGCTGTCTCCGAAATCAACACCGTCCCATCCCTTGCACCGTGTTGCCCCCTGCACGGAGGTCGAGCGAAAGAACTGCGCTCGGGTAGGCCCCGAAATCCTCAGAGCCCCAGGACGGAGCCACTCCATGGCGACACGAAGCAACCCCTCCGCATGACCGAAGAGTCCAGCGTGGCCAGCCACGCCTCCCATGCAATAAGCGTTGTCATCGTGTACTTCGCCGTGGGCACATGCCACATGTTCTCTAAGCGGAAACCACGAGGGGACCTTCGAGTGAAGCCTCCGAGCATAGACTTCGGTCGGAGCGATTCGTCGAAGTTCTTCGGCATCGCACGCCGGACCTCCGAGCGGTCGAAATCCCAGATCCGATCGAGAATCGAGTCCCAGCGGTCTCGCTACATCCCGGTCAAACAACTCATGAAGCTCACACCCTTCCAACCGTTCAAGCCAGGCCCCCAGCAAGACGAATCCAAGGTCGCTGTAGATCGCTTCGCGGCCGACCGGATTCAATGCAGGGGTCTCGAGTATCGCATCGACCATCGCACCGTGGTCATGGTCGTTGCATTCCACCGTTAAGAAATATTCACGATGCGCCTGTAGACCGGCGGTGTGTTCGAGCAACATTCCCAATGTCGGGACCGCCGATTCATCACTCTCCAGCGCGTTGGCTCCGAGATTTCTCGGCCGAAGATCGACGGGAAGCCGATCTTGTAGACGAACACGCCCACACTCAATGAGTCTGGCGAACAACGTCGTTGTACACAGCACTTTGGTCAAGGACGCCAGGTCGTAGACGGTCTCTCGATTCGCAGGTACCCCCGCCACAGAGCTCGATCCCTCGGTCGCCAGCACGCCATGGGCTCTGTGATAGACCAACGCGCCATCGCGCCAAACTAGGGCAACACATCCAGGAAAAACGTCGCGCTTGCACGCTTGTTCCAAGGCATACGATAGGGCCTCAGACCGTGAGTTTCGGGAATCCACCGCCACATCTTGCCCTGGTTGCGACTGCCGGGCTACATCTCCACCAATGAGCAACTCGCACCCCTTGATGGCAACGGACAACTCGAACGGTGGCGGGTCTCAGGGCAACGCGATGCGCGAGCGGCTCATCGTCGCCCTCGACGTCGCCGATCGTGCGGAGGCCCTCGAAGGCGCCCGCATTCTCCACGGCCACGTCGGCATGCTCAAAATCGGCCTCGAACTGTTTGTTGCTGAAGGCCCCTCAGTCGTTCGGGAAATTCGACAGCAGTTTCCAAATCTCGATGTTTTTCTCGACCTCAAGCTGCATGATATTCCCAATACGATGCGCGGTGCGATCCGTAGCGCACGGCAGCTGGGTGTTCGCTTCATTACCGTGCACGCAGGTTCAGGGGTCGAGCATCTGCGTGCATGCGTCGAGGAGGCGGGCGACGCCATGGGGGTGCTCGCAGTCACCGTTCTCACAAGTCAGGACGAGACCGCCTGTCGCGAGGCAGGGCACACCCGCAGCGCGGGAGAACTGGTCGAAATGCGGGCTGTCTGTGCCCGCGAGGCTGGCTGCGCGGGCGTGGTCTGTAGCGGACAGGAGCTCGCCCGAGTCCGAACCGTAGCCCCCGACCTCTTTCGTGTGGTGCCTGGTATCCGACCCGCGGGTGCGGCTGTAGGCGATCAAAAGCGAGTCATGAGCCCGGCGATGGCGATGAACGAAGGCGCGAGTCACCTCGTTGTGGGCCGTCCAATTCGAATGGCCACCGATCCCGCCGCCGCTGCCGATGCGATCGTCCATGAGATGACCGCGAGCCTCACCCGCTAATTTGGACCGCACTCTCGCCGACACAGGTCAGGGCAAGGGAAGTCGTCCCACCTGAGCCTCGCCCAGAGGGGACGTGCTCGCCACGACTTCTGAACAACGCTGGCCCGTACTTTCACAAGAAACTTGCGGACGGCGCTGCATTTGAACAGAACCGACGGCCAAAGGGCTCAGCAACCCCCGCTCGAGGGCTCGCGCACGCATATAGGTCAATATTTCTCGACGATCGGTGGTCTTACGAGGCCATTTTTCTCCAAGTTTTGCCCGTTGATCCACCGGAATTCCCCAACCGCGAGCCCGCTTGCGAAAGAGCGCATCGCGTCGAGGTCGAGGCTCGCAATGCCCCGAGCTAAAGCGACGATTTACAACGCCATAACTATCGCCTTGGCCGACTCTACCGCACTCTCGCTGCCCCGTCCGCGCGGCCCAGACCGCGGAGATCAGAGCGACCAACCCATCCTCGTTGCAAAAAACCCATGGGGGCGCTTCGGCTTGCCATACGGGGAGGTAGTAGGTCGGGTTAAAACCAAAGGGTCCGTAGCCAAATGCCCAGCTTGAACGACGCTCTTCATGTCGATCACCTCTCGCGGGTTCGACCGAATAACTCACCTCATTCTCATAGTGCGGATTGTCTCGAAATCGGGTGATCCGATTTAGATCCGCCTTCGCGCGCCAATAGTGGCGGCTGTTGGCGCCGGTGCGCTCCATGATCTCTCGCAAACGTTTCTCCTCAATCGGATCGTAACGATGACGCTGCCAGGCGTGCAATCCCGCGCTAAGATCGTTGCTTAGCACGTGTACTGCGTAGGGATTGAATGTCGATTCTCTCGATGCCCAAAGATGGAAGATTCGCGGGTCCGCTCCCATCTCATGCGCAACCATCCCCACGAGCCCACGAAAGCGATGGCGGTCCTCCTGATCCCAGTCGTGACGAATACGCCGAAATCGACTGCGATCTCGGCGATCTATTTCAACGCGAAATCGTTCACATACATTGATCGGACCGTCCGAACGTGGGTCCTTCGACCCACGCGCCCGAGCGGACAACGTTCTGGACCCGAGCCCAAATTCACTTGTTTCAGCGACACCGGGATCCGATGGGGCCGCGAGGTAGAAGGCCTGTACTTGCCGTTGTGGGCGACGGCCTGCAACGACACCATCGCCAACCACCGCGTCGCATGCAAACAAGGGAAGATGGATGACCATGGCGAGGCCGATTCTCACGGCGATATTGATACCAGTAGACATGGGCGGGCTGCCGTGTTCCCAGACCTTGCGCATACATCCTTGTTAAACGCGCAGGCCTGAATGCCATTGAACCCAAGGTCCATACGACGGTCACGTGGGTCAACGAAGGGCGCTCACCTAGCTCGTAGACGAGCAAAACGCCACAGCGAGGAGCACGCCAGCTCAATGTCCGTCAAGCAGCATGTTGCGGTCCCCAAAGAGCAGCGCTTCAAGCGGCGATCTTCGCCGCAAAGCAAAGGCGCGAGCGGCACCGCGGCTGACAAACAAACGGACGACGCTGCGAACTACGCGATATTTTTACTCGCCACTTCCGACGAGTCCAGCCCGTGACCCGGCACAAATTCCAAAGGGCGGTTGTTGCGGCGAGCCCACTGCACCGCGTCTCGTAGGGATTCGAAAATTTTTCGGTGCCCCGGAAGACCATGAAGCTCCAAGACAGCGTCGCTTCTGTCCGTTCCGATCAAGGTAATTTTTCCGTCACCCAAAATACGATCGACGACGCTTTGCTGGTACCGGACATCCAAGACTCGCCAAAGTTCGAGGGTGTCGATTTTTTTTGTCAGCACACCATTCTCCGTCTCGACACGACGGCGGGTGACCGTATAGCGCTTGTTACGATGAACCAAAATCGCGAATAGCATCCCGGGACCACCGATAAACCACAGTCCGGCCAGGGGCGCTCTATACTCAGGGAACCAGCCATTCATAAACGCAACGATCGAGAGCCCTCCTCCGAGCGCGCTCAACGAAGCCCAACGAATATAGGTCCAGAGATTTACGGTGTGTCGCGCGTGGCCGCTATAGAGCACCTCATCGACATGCCCGGGTCGCTCCTGAACACCTGCAAAGCAGTCGCCAGCAGCACAATGACGATCGGACGCGCTTCCGAACTCTGGAGATTGGCCCGGAGGTAACACTCACCCAGCCTACCTCCTCGTTTCGCGCTTGAACACTCCCCAGATCCGTGACGAGTCCTCACATACTCAGGGCGCGACGAAGCCGTAGATAGTCCTCGCTAACCGAGAAGGCCACAAGATCCTTGATAATCTCTTTGCTCGGTACCGCCTTCGCCTCGCCCTGAAGAATCACTCGCGCAGCCACCTCAATGCTATCGGCGAGCACAAACCCCATCCGAGCCGCGCTGAACTCAACTCCCTGAGTCCAAGCCTTGGTGTCCGCACCGCCGCCCTCGATGACGCGCAAAGTCACGGTCTTCAGGATCTCGAGGCGAGCCGGTGGAAGATGCCGTTTGAGCTGATCCCGATAGATCTCGGCCTGCTCGCTAGTCGCCTGGGGCACAGCGATACCCGCGTGAGTCATCAACACCGCCCCGTACACCGCATTGCGCAAGCCAACACCATGGGGCAGTACGGACGCGAGGATGTGCCCCGGCTGGACCCGTGCAACGGCCCGCCCCGCACGAAACAGCGCAGAAGATTGTGCCTGTTTGGCAGCCGCCGCATCCCCCACCATCAATGTCGGGCTCACCATCGACGTCTCTGCCAATGCATGAACCGAGAATCCCCCCAGAGTTCCGGTCTGCACAAACATATCAGGGACGGGGACATCGAGAAGTTGGCAGGCGTGAGCAATGTCCCCCCCAATTCCATCGCTCTCCAACGATACCGTGACTCGAGCATCGGCATTCACTCCGAGATGGGCATGTGTTTTTCCTTCGCGCGCGGCAACAATGTGCCAAATCTGCGAGAAAAGGTCTGAGAGCCGGAGGTCCTCCAGCGGATGAACGACGCATTGGCGCCATCGCTCTCGCGTCGCTGCGCTTCGGGCCAGTCCCCGACGAACCTCACGTCCCTTCGAATCCGCGAGGGCCAACTCCTTATCGGTCGCCTGTTTCAAGAAGTGCAACGATCGTGAGATACAGACGGCGGCATCATGGCGATCCATGCCGCTGTAGAGATCGACGAGGCGATGATAGGCCTCAAACTCCATTGGCCGTTCGGCGATAAGCGCGTGAACATGGGGCAGCGCAGCCTCGCCGCCCTTTTCACCCATGGACAAACATAGCGTCACCAACTTGCGTCGGGACTCCAGGTTCACCTCCTTATCTTCCTGAGAAGAAGGACTCGCCGCCAAACGCAGAGCCTGCTCATAGGCCGTAAGCGCGGTTTTTGGGTCCTCCAGATGATCTTCGTACACCGCCCCAAGTTGGCGCATAAGTTCGCCTCGTTCATCTGGAGCTCCGGTCTCTGGCAACGACTTCAGACGGGCGCGCAAGACTTTTGACAATTCACGCCATTCCGCGTTCTGTCTAAGGAGATCAACGATCGCCTGAAACCCCTTGATGTGCAGCGCATCGGTCTCCAGGACCTTTCTCAACCAGATCTTAGTGGTTTCATGATCATCCAGCTGATCTCGAACGATGAGCGCACCTGCGTACAAATACTTGACTCGCATCGCCGCTGTATCTTGGAGATTCGCCAGTGTTTCGAGCACTGCGGCCGCCTCGACCCAACGTTCATCGTCGGTGCAAAATTCCAGCATTTGATGAAGGACCGAGGGGTCCCCCGGAAGCATCTCCAGCACCGTCTCGAGTTGAGTGATGGCATCGGCGGGCCGGTTCAATTCATCGGCGTAGAGGCTCGCGGCGCGGCGGATAATCTCGACACGCTCGCTCTGGACCTGCTCGCCACGGGAGCCGAGTAGGTCTGCTAGACGGAGCAAATTTGTGACGAGCAGGCCCGGCTTCGTTGAATAGACGTCCAGCAAAAATCGAAAACCATCCTCAAGATCTACGTCGATATCCACTGCCGTTCGACCATTTGCGCCGCCTTATCCGCGTCGCCCAGACCAAGTTGTGCCCTTCCCATACACAAATAGATCTCGGCTTGGTGTCGAGGACCCTCGGCCGCACTCGCCAATGCGAGACTCTGATAGGCTCCTAACGCCGCATCGAAGCTGCCCGTCTCGAGATCGAGTTCAGCGAGACGACGGACAATTCGACGATCGTCGGGCGCGAGATTCTTTGCGACCGATAGATACTGACGAGCCGCCTGATAGTCGCCAACAACCCACGCAGCCCGTCCAACCAGGCCGGCCGCTTCAAGGAGGAGAGCACGATCTTCTTTTTCCTCCGCTTGAACCTGGGCATCGAAGCGCACCGCAAGCGTCCACAGCTCCTGATGATTCAACGAGGGACCCGCCCTCTCCCCATCCACCTCGGCGACTTCAAGCTCGAGCATCAACAAGCGACCAGTCGCCTCCCGATGATCGGGAACGAGAGCCAGAACTTGGTCGAGCAGTGCTCGCACGCGGGTCCTCTCTCCGAGGAGCCATCCTGGGCAGTTCTCGCCACTTCGAAGAGGCGCTCTGCCTGTTCACTGGCCGTGGGCGATGTCTCCGCAGCCCGGATCTGCGCGGCGATTGCCTCGCTCTCCTTGGAACCCCGCTCGTAGACCTCTCGCAAGGCCTCCCAAGCGCAATGAAGGTCCGGGGCGAGTTCCACAGCTCTCTCAAGATCAGCCTGCGCCGTCGCGTCGTCGGCCCCGTTCATCGCGATACGCGCGGCACGAACCATCATCTCTGCCTTCGCATGCGAATCCGAGAGCGATCCGATTTCCGCGACAATTAGTTCGCCAGCCCGCGCTTCGTCTCCCTCTACGATACATAGATCGATCAACTCTACCCGCCAACTTGCCGCAACCGGATCGACCTCCAGCAGGGCCTCCAACGCCTCTCTTTGACCTTCCGGGTCTTCGAGTGGGCCTCGCCGCAGCTCCAAGAGTTCTCGCCAACCACGCACATGTTTCTCCTTCGAGAGCGTACTCGAGCCTAG
>CAYTFJ010000015.1:9212-73526 GCA_964437075.1 uncultured Nannocystaceae bacterium | reverse complement strand
GGAGACGGAGACGGAGACGGAGACGGAGACGGAGACGGAGACGGAGACGGAGACCTTAATCCATGCGCTCCGGGATCGGGTGTGGAGGCCATCGGAGACGATGTGCTGTTGGATCACGAGACCTGCCTGGCCTGGACCAAGAGCGTGCACGCAGAAGGGAATCGCTGGACGCCAATTTTTGAGCACTGTGACGATCTGGAGCTCGAGGGATATGATGATTGGAGAATGCCCACTGCACGCGAGGCGCTCTCGTGGCCGATCGAGGATTCCGGCGGATTTTCGAATGCGGTTCTGACTTCTCCGCGCTATGTCGCGCCCAACACGCCTCCCGATCAAGTCGATGGCTTGTTTCACGTCTGTGCGGTCGCTTGGTATAGCGGACCGAATCCAACCTGTTATTGGTGGGGCCCTGGAAATGAGGTGGGCACCTTTTGTGTGCGTGGGGAGCCTATGGGGTTGCCGGAGCTGTCGGCAGCATGCGCCGGAATATGCGGACAAAGCGCGACGTGGGATGCGGTTCCAGCACCGAACGGATGAACCCTCGCATCGAGTTCCTTGTGCGCGTTTAGAGGTCGTTGCGTGGTGAGCGGCGAGCGCTTGATCACACAGGTCAATCGCACTACCGTGACGCGGACGCGACTTTGCAGCCGCGCTTTCTAATTTGTATTCTCGACGACCCGCCGGTTTGCGACTCGGCGGCAATGACTAGGGATTCACGATGTCCAAATTCTCTCATTTTACCTATAAATTGTTTCTTTGTTTCGGATTGACCTCGTTGAGTTTGCTGAGCGTGGGCTGCGATGAGCAGAAAAGTCCGGCCGTCAGCGAAACTACGGAAGCTCCCGTGGAGAGGGCCGCCGAGACCGTAGAGAAGGCCGTTGCGCCGGCCGGGACAGGCCACGAAGGTTGCTCAGCACACGGAAAGGGCGGACATCTTGCCCATGGCGATCCTGAGCAGCGCGCGAAGGGCCTGCAAGAAAAATTCGGGCTCACGGATGAGCAGCGAGAGAAGGTGCAGTCTATCTTCATCGAAAATGAAGCCGCACTCAAAGCGATTCACGAGCAGATGCGGACGTTGCACGATGAAATGAAGACTGCGCATAAGGAGGAAGGCGCAGGTGCGGTTGGCTCAACGGGCGGCGAAGGACACGCGAAAATGAAGGATGTGCATGCCGAAAAGAAGAGCATTCGGGATAGCCAGAAGGCTCAAATTCGCGAGCTCCTGACGCCGGAACAGGTCAAGAAATTTGACGCATTTGCGGTGAATCACGGAGAGCAAGACTGCGAGGGCAAGGGCCCGTGTCCCCACGCTGCGAAGGGGGAGGGACACGGTTGCGCCCACGGGAAAGACGGCTCTAACGACCGCTGCGCCCATTCGCAAGGCGAAGGGGCCGAGTGTTCGCATGTGAACGATGGGGAGGCCTGTGACTCTTGCCCTCACGCAAAGGGCGGGGCTCATACCCACGGCGCCGCAAGCGAGTAGACGGCTACCGCCTATCGAGACACGGCTGCCTGTCGCTCATCTCGTTGCGACAGGCCTCGAAGATCGGAGGTCTAGTGATTCGAGGCTCGCAACGTTGAGTGCATTCATTTCAATGCACGGGACCTTGTGGACAAACGATTCTCCGTCGACGTTGAATCCCCATGGTCGGTGTTCTCCGTCGTAAGAGGTTTTTTTCTTGATCGACCGCCGCGATAGAGCGTTGCATGACGAGCGACGCTTGGCATGTCATTCGAGGTGTTCGCAATCGTCAGTTCGCCTTGAGCGTAGGGCGGACTCGTTGTTCTAGATTAGAATGGTGTTGTTCGCGGGCGGAGGTTCGCGAACATCAGAACCGTTCGACGTCTTTTTGGGGCGAAGTGCTCCCATGGGGTAACGTTTGACGACATCTACGAGATCCTCAGTCTCAGCGAGGTCGGGTCGACACCACGGTTTTGGCCCGCGACAAATAGATCGCCTGAGGCGCGATCGGGTTCGCCGAGGTGAATGCAGAGCAGAGTCTCTTGTCCCAGACGACATCGGCGTTGGGTCCTGCATAGAGAAGTCACTAGAAGGACGATCCGGGGGTTCTCAAAAAATTGATTTCAGCGGGGGTGCTTTGTCGGTGGAGAAAGTCGTTTCTGTGAGGGAATCGGCCGAATCGTTTGATGATGTCCCGGTGTTGAACGGCGTAGTCGAAAAAATTTATACCCATGTCCAGGAGGCCAGAGGGGGCGGAGGTTTTGAGGTCGTGAAAGAGTTCAAGACAGCGTTCTTGATGCGGGAGACTCTCGGAGTGTTCGAAGGGGAGATAGAGAAAGACTTTCTCGAAAAACCCCAGTTCAAGGTGTTCGTTATTGTCGAGTGCTTCGATCGAGAGCGAGAGGGCGAGGGGGTCGTTGGCAAAGGCCTTGGCTGTGGACCGATGGACGTTTCGAGGAAACTGGTCGAGGACGATTACCAGCGCGAGTCGGCCTTGCGCCGTCGAAGACCATTGATTGAGGTTGCCTTGCTCAGCGGCGTTGAGGAGATTCCCAAACTCCCGCTTGATGTGGTCGTCGGTCGCGGGGGAATGCCCCCACCACAGAGGGCTTTGGGCCTGAGCTTATTCGAGCGAGTCTCGATCGAAGTCCCCAAACCAGTAGTCAAGTACAGTTTTATGAGCGTGCACGATAGCCATGTTCTAGCGGCTTGGCCGACAAGGCGAAAGCGCAGGGCAAGAACCGACTGTTCCATGGGAAGGAACCGCGGGGGGGGGGGGCAACGGGGTCGTAAGAGTCTAGGCGCCGACCAGGTTACGAAGACGAGGGAAGTCGTCGTGCAATACGAATACGAGCAGTCCTTGCGCGGATCCACTGCGTGTCATTCGTTGTTTGAGGCTCCCCCCCGCCACTCCATCCAAGAGGCAAGCGGCACTCAATGTTCCCGCAATGTCGCCCGAGAACAGTGCGGCGAGGCGAAGGTCCGTCGCTAGGGTGGCTCGTGCCGTCGCGCCGGGAATAAGATTGATGGCTCGTAGCGATTTGCAGGCCTGCTCGACGACCTTTCGCTGCTTCCGGGGGAATTGTTTGCTCAAGATCGCAGCAAGCTCTTGGAGCCGGCGGGGTTCGGGATCCGCGGTGATGGCATTGAATACCCCCACGCACTCAAAACAAGCCGCGAGCATGATGTCCATTTCAATCGGCGGCAGCGCACGCGACATCGCGGCTCCAAAAGCGTGTCTAGCGAGCGCGATTGCGGCGAGCCCTCGCCAAGCGGTGGGCTCACCTTGCGTCCAGAGGTTGTTTCCGACTCTGATCTCGGGTGGTGTTCCCGGTAGGGTCATACAGGCATTGTGGGCGTCCGAAGCAGAGAGAATCACGCCGCTGATGTCGATGGCAGAGGTCCATTGGTTCAGCAACACTGAGAATCCTGCAGGATCGCAGCCAGCCGGGATGGGTACGAGGGCGTGGTCGGAAAAGAGTGGAAACTCCGCGGTCATCCGTGGAAGCACTAGGTTAATACTCTGCAACAAGACGTGAATGGCAGCGAGCTCGCCTGGCGCATACAATCTCCGCCGAAGATCTGTGTTGGTTAGCATCGCGCGAAGTCCCACGCTGCCCGCGATTCGGAGATGGCCGTCGGGAGGAGGGACAGAGGTCGAGTCGAGGGCATAGCTGGCGACCCTCGCCATGTGCGCGAGATCGGGTCGGACGTCGACCGTGATTTGAGACAGCAGCTTAAGGTCCCGCAGTGATACGGCTCCGCGGGAGATGTTCGCCGAGAATGCCCCGCGAATGGAGGGGAGAAAATCATTCAGTCGAGCGATTTGCCCAGACTGTTTTAGCAACGCTGCAAGAAGGCCGATGGACTCTCGATGACCGGGCCGAATGAAGAGTGCCTTCTCCACCGATGAAATCGCTTCTGACTTGTACTCAGAAGATGTCGCAAATAGGCGTGCACGCCGCAGGTGAAGGTCGTGAAGGCGTCCCCGATCGCGTTCGAGGTCACATAGGCGCGAGAGGATACGAGCGGCATCGAGGCGCTGACGATTTCGCTCTAGAAGGTCGGCCATGAGGTTGAGCGCCCGCGGGTCGTTGGGCCGTGCTCGGAGAACGACGCGAGCATGATCGAGGGCCCGCCCCAGCGACTCGGGAACCCGGCCAAGAAAGGCAGCGATGCCCATTCGCAGGTCGATTGCCGATGGATCATTGGGACCGTAGAGTTCGAGCAGCTGTTCGGTGCTGGCTGCAGCATCGGCGTCGCGGCCCATCTGGCGATAACAACGGATGAGGGATTGCAGCGCCTCTTTCCCGTCGGGACGGGCTTGCGTTGCTGCACGCAGATAGCGGGCGGCGTCGTCGAGTTGGGGTGTGTGTTCGCCCAGTATGAGACCCAACTCATAGCGGAGGACGGAGTCGGTAATGCGTGGTAGCACCTGGGCGATGAGTTCAATGGCAGGGCGCGGGTCTGCCAATTGCTCGACGAGGGCGCGGGCGAGGGCGATGGCGTCGCGATGATTGGGGACACGTTTCAAGATGCCCTTCAAGATAGTGATCGCACGCGCCCCTTCATCGGAGGATCCAGAGGCTCCGGCTTTGAGAGCGGCCTCGCGAGCCTCAGCCATGAGCGTGTGGACCGAGACGGGGTGGGTCGGGTGTTGGAGAGGGGGCGGCTGCGAGCGATCTTGAGAGATACGGGAGAGGCCCTCCATACCGATCTCGGCAGGGGCCAGTCCGGGAATCGCGCTTTGCGCGGCCTGGTACGCGCGGCGTGCTTGATCGACCGCTCCCGCGCGTTCCAGAAGCTCGGCGCTCTCCAAATAGAAGATCGCCCGTTCGGCATCAGATTGAGCACGTACCGCCCGGGCACCGACGGCATCGGTGGCTGCGAGTGGTGGATCTGGCTCGCTGAGCAGTCGCTCTAGGTGGCGGACGGCGTAGGGGTTGCCGGGGTCTGCATGAAGCGCTTCTAAGGTTGCGGACCCCGCCAGTGTTCTGTCCTCAGCTTTTCCTGTCCCCAAAAGAATGTCTGTCGCCTCGACCAATAGGGTGGCCCGATAGTGAGTGTCTTTGCAGCCACGAACGGTCTGGAGAAACACCGCGGGGAGCGTGTCCGTGTCGTTCATGTGGCGAAGAAGCACCTCGAATTCCCGGCGTATGATCGGATCTCCAGGAGCTGCTCTTGCGGCTTCTTCGTAGCTATCGCGTGCGGACCGCAATCCCTCCGGACCGCGGCTCGCGTGCAGACGCGCGATCTGAACGAGAATCGAGGCTCGTTCGGACCGGCTTCTTCGAGTGGCGAGTTCTTGAAGCAGAAGCGTTAGATTGTTGATGTCGTTATGTGCGACGAGGATTCGCCGGGAGCGCTCGAAGGCGAGACCGTGCTCAGGCTGCGCAAGCAGCGCGGATCGGTAGTGTTGAAGAGCGGCGTTGTGGTGAAGGAGGACCGATGGGGTCTCCTCCGAGGTCCCCGTAGAGACTGGCTTTCGGGCCAGCGCCTCGGCGAGTAACCCGAGCCGGTAGTGATAGTCCGCAAGCAGGGGAACCGCAGTCGGAAGGTCTTGTGCGCGCAAAAGGTCGTAAGCGGCCTTGATGTTGCCATTCGCAGTTAGCAGCTGAAGAAGCGCCTCACGGGCCGGGACAAGGTCCGGGTTTAGCTGGTGTGCCTTGTGGAGATATTCGATCGCGCGTTCGATGTCGCCGACTTCGTCGAGACATACGCGCGCGGCCTTAAGCGCGAGGAGTGCAGGGTCCGTGACGGTGTCGATGTTTGGTTCGTGGAGGTGAAGAAGTGCCTCGAGATCACCGTCGTCGCGGTGGAGTCTTGCCAAAGATCGCAGTGCAGGAGCATAGCCAGGGGTAAGGAGCAAAGCTTGCGAGTAGGCGTCTCGGGCCGCGCTCCGCCGTTTCAGCTTTAGCTCGAGCACTTCGCCAAGCTCCACCAAGATCGCGGTTCGTGCGACGTCGTCGTCGAGCCTGCGAACAAGTCGCTCTAGGGTCTTTACCAAGATAGGAACTCGCTCGCTGCTTCGGGCCATGGCTGCCAGCTGAAACAGCGCGAGGAGGTCATCGTGGTCGAGGTCGGCAATCTCCTCGAGGGTGGCGATTGTGAGATCGACATCTTCGAGCTCGTGTTGAGCCATCCCGGCGATTCGCCGGAGGATGGCGACCTGTTCGGTGGCATCGTCGCTCTCTCGGGCCTGCCGCTGTAAAGTGGCGATGGCGTGGGGCCACCGTCTCATCTTCTCGTAGACACGGCCGAGTGCCCGCAGGCAGCCGGGATCGTCCGGGTTTTCGGCGACCGCAAGTTCATAGACCTCCGCGGCGCGTGGGAGGTCTCGGCGAAGTCGCTCGTGGGCGTCGCCGAGTCGCAGGAGGATCGTCGCGCGATCGGGACCGGCGGATTCAGTGTGTCCCCAGCCTTGAAGGTGGGAAACTAGACCAGACACATCTCCGCGTAGGTCCAAGACCTCCGCGAGGCATTCTCGAGCCCAACGGTGCTCGGGCAGATGGACGAGACAGAACTGAAGATCGGATTCAAGTGCAAGGCACAGCGAGAGGGCCTCTTCAGAGAGGCTCGTTCGCTCATTGGAATCTCTTCGTGTGGCCCCGTGTGGTCCAACAAGCTTTTGCAGTTTTGCGAGACGTGCACGGGCAATCCTCTCACGCACCAGCGCCTGCTCGCGGGGCGCATCCAAGCTCTGTGCGACTTGGTGCAAGATGTCGAGGTCGCTGGGGAGGCCTTCTGCGTCTCCAGCCGCGATGCGTTGTTCGATGTGCAGCGCGATTTCGCTGAGCGGTGCCAACAGCTCGGGGCTCTCCTCTTTGCCGCCGCGCGCGGTCAGTTCGTGTACCAAATCATCGATTGGCTCGCCGCTCTCCGCCAGTGTTAAAAAGGCAAGATGGAGGGCCGTGCTGGTCGATAGCGGATCTTCAGAAATTTTCGCCAATGAGCGATAGAGCTTGCCGAGGGTGGCACGCTGGCCGGTTCCGTCCATCAGGCGGATGAGGCGGCGCAAGGCTGTCTCCTCGCTGGGGTCTGCCTCGTGCGCGAGTTGGGTCAGCGCTCGTCGCTGCGAGTCGTCGGTCGCAAGCTCTGCCTGATCGAGCAACAATGCCACCTGCATTCGTGACGAAGGGCTCCCGGCGAGACGTTTTTGGATCAGGGGCACCGCAAGCGAATTGTCGCCGATTTGCGTCGCCGCCTCGGACGCGAGCAAGAGCGCTTCGGGGTGATCCGGGATCAGCTCGAGGGCTTCCTGAAAGGCTTCGAGTGCCCGAGCAGAATTACCCATTCCCTCCTCGCACTGGAGACCAAATTCGACCCAAGCGGCGGCGCGAATTTGGGAATCTGAGCTCTTGTCCCGAGCGAGGGCTTCGAGCTTCTTCAATTCTTGCGCGACGCTGTCGCTTCGCATCGGTCGCATTTCCAGCATTGTTGCAGCGACAGGACTCTCGCTGTTTCGCATCAGGAGATGGCCTTCCTCTTGGCGGCCAAGGCGGTCCACGAGGATTCGACCCGCCTCGGCCATCAGCGTGGCGGCGAGCTGGGGATCGGCGACGAGACGGCTCTCGGCGGTGAACTCTTCGGCCAGCGTCTGCCAATTTTCTGCGTTGTTGTTGATGAGGGAATTCGAGAGCTGACTGTGGGCCTGCCCAGGACCAAAGGCATTCCACAAGACGGATGGGCTGTCGGCCAGGTTTGGGGCCGATCCGTTCTTCGGGTCGGCCATGCTGATCGGATCAAACGCGTGAGAGCCCGCGGAAGGCGCAGCGAAATGGTCGTTTTGTCTGCTCATGCCGGAAGCTCCTCAAGGTCAATTTCATTGAGTTCCAATGCGACTTCGTAGCCGAGTGCGCGGCGCAATCCGAGGTGATCGTCCGACAGGAGATATCCTATCAAAGAGGTCCCTCGCTGGCCCGTCAGCGCTTTTTTCATGGACGTTGGGGAGGACGTATCAAGGTCTTGTCCCAGAAGTCGACGAAGCCCAGGGCGAGGGTCGCCGGAGGAGACGATTCCTGCTCTGTCTTGGGCCATGAGGGCTGTCTCGGCCAGTGTGTCGGGGTTGAAGGATCCCATTGTCGCCGCAAAGTGAGCGGTCGCAGAGGCCAAGTCGGCGGCTTGGTTTGGAGGGGAAGTCCTTTTTTGTACGATCCTCGAGACAAGGTCGACGATTTTTGTGTCGATCTTCCAATCGGGCTTCGGGGGGACCACAGTGTTCGTTCCGGCGCACAGCCCGAACAGCACTCCGAGTAGGACCGATGGGGACGACTGGCGATGAACTCGTTCTCCGCCGGTAGCGAGTCGTAGAAGCCCGCGACCCAAGAGGTCACGGGAACGCGGTGAGAAGGGCGTACTGCTGAGGCGGCGGTCAACGATGAGGGCCGGAATTCCCTCAAGCCGTGCATAGACAGGGAGCTTGCAATCCGGAACCATGAAAACCGGTGGTGTGGGAATCCCGAGCGAGCGAGCAAGCGCGCGCGTGACCAACACAACTCCGCTGCTGTTCGGAAGCGCATCCCGCAGGTCAACTTTCGGGGCCGTGGTCGCGCCGTTGTGACCTTCAAGGGGGGGAAGGTCGCTGAGCAGAGCAGCGCCTTCGTGCAACACATGAAGCGCGGATGCGTTTGGAAGATCGCCGATCAAGCCGTCGAGTGGACGGCCTTCTTGAGTTGTGGGGAGGTTCCAGGGATCGTTCATTCGTTCATCGCGTGAGCGTTGATCGCCCGGGGAGCAATCTGGGAGCGCCTCGTCGATGGATTCAAGGATCGTGGTCGTAAGATAAACGCCGTCCGATTCACCGAGAAGCTCAAACAGCCGCCGCAAGCCGAGCAGAGACGTGAGCTCAAGATCCGGAGCATCATCGCCCTTGCCAAGCCCCTGAAAGCGAAGGCTTGCCCGGAGATGCGCGACCGCTGCGAGCAAGCAAGCCGTGGCTTCATCGCCGCGTTTCATGGTTGTGAGTAAACGATGAAGTTCTTGGACGACGTCAAGGTTTTCCGGTGCAAAGTGAAGAAGATCACGCAAGCGATCGACGGCCCACTCAGGTTTTTTTAGCGGACCACGGTATAGGTCGGCAAGTGCTCGAAGTCCCCCAGATCGCTGGACATTGTCACCCAACTCCACCAGCAGTTTGAGCGTCTCAATCCTCTGGTCTGGTGGGAAATGTGTTGCCGCTATACGAGCGGCAGCGGGGAGCGCATGCGCGATGCAAAAACGACCTCGGGCCGCGGCAAGGTAGTGCGGCAGCGAAGATTTTGGGTTTCCAGAGCGCTCGCTGGCGTCGGCGGCAAAGTAGTGTAATCCCGCGGACCGCTCTGGAGATAGCTCGTGCCGTAGAGCCTGATCGAGTTCACGGACCACGTCCGGCCAGCGGCCCAACTTTGCGTACCCCTGAGCAAGGTCGCTCCTGAACCCCGCGTCTTCACGCACGATGTCTGGGTAGCGCTTGAGGCTTTCCTCCAAGAGGGCGACTGCCGGGCCGGCGCCGTCGGTCACGCTTGCGAGGCGCGCACTCGCTCGTATCGTGTCGAGATCGAGGGTACCGGCTTGATCGAGGGCCGCGATTCGTTTGTTCATCCAGGATCGAAGCGGAGGTGCGCCCGAACTGCCGTGGGTTGCTGCACATTGTTCGAGCCCGACAAACGCCACTTCATTCGCTGGATCGATCTCCAAGGCACGGACGAAAAGGCCCCAAGCCCGCGTGTTGTCGCCTTTGGGGCGGGCGATTCGAAGCGCGAGCTTCCCGGCCCTGCAAAGTGCACGAACTCGATGTCGGTCGACCTTCAAGGTGGCGGCGAGCGTCTCGAGGGTGGATACCGCCTCGTTGGCATTGTCTTCGCCGCCAAGGCGCTCCAACACTCGCGCTTGGCAGTGTAGCGCGGGCGGGTAGTTTTCGCGGGCAGCTAAGGCCGCCCGGACAAACTTCAACGCCGTCGGGATATCGCCTCGGCGTTCGTGAATCTCCGCGGCGATCGTCCCGTAGGCGGCCTCGTGGACTGGATCGTTGGCGTGCGCTCTCGCTTTATCGAGGGCCCTTGCCTGCTCGGCGACGTCTCGGTCCAGCTTGCGATGCTTTACGCGGAGTCGACCTCGTCGCGCGAGTTCATGCGTGGGGGCCACGTCCAAAATGCTTGCGTAGCCGCTGTCTGCTTCGTCGAGATTGCAGGCCGACTCGTGGGCTCGTGCGGCGCGGTAGCGCCATGCGAGGAGCGAGGGTGTATCCGCGGCGAGCTGTTGAGAAAAACGTTGGGTCGCGGCAGTGAGCGCGCCGGCTGCCCGTGCGGGGCGGCCGGCGGCCGCAGCGGCTCGAGCGAGACGGATCTGGGTAATGAAGTCTTCGGGGCGCGCCTCTGCGACGGCTGCGAGATGTTGAAGGGCGATGACGGGACGCGGTGTCAGCTCGGCAAGTTGCAGAGCCATCGCCCGTCGATCATCGGCGCCGCGTTCAGACGTGAGCCCTGCGGCTGCAAAGGCTTGGAGTTTGTGGGTCTTTCCGAGACGCTCGTAGAGTCGCAACAGGAGGGAACGAGCCACGCCGAGTTGAGGCCAAAGCTCCAAGGATCGTTCAAGATCACGAATCGCGGTCTCGTTGTCGTCGAGCCGTTGACAGCGAATGTTTGCCACCCGATGCAGAAGTAATGCTCGGGTCCTTGGGCCGCGGACGCTGGATATATGTTGATCGAGGATCCGGACGAGATCTGGCCAACGTTCGAGGCGAGTCGCTAAATTTTCGGCGGCATAGAGTCCTGGGAGGTGATTTGGCGTTTGTTGTAGCAGCTGTGTGAGCTCTTCGAATGCATCCTCCGGACGTGACAAATCGTTGGCCAGAAGCGTCGAGATTTCCAGGCGGAGAGAGACCTGACGAATCGGGTCATTTGCGTAGAGGAGCCTTTTTCGGAGTAGACCGAGTAGGCTTGCAGCGTCGCCATCCTCGCGAATGATCGCCTCAAGGGTAGAAATACTGGCTCGGTGGTCATCGACGGCCTCAAGCGCGGACTGAAGAAAACGGCGGGCTCGTTCTCGCTCGCCGAGCTGGAGGGCGAGCTCGCCAGCTCGATGTTGTAACTTGGCGCGTCGAAGTGGGATCGGTGTCAATCCGATCTCTTGCTCCGTGACTCGTAGCAGATCTCCGGTGCGTTTCGAGCGAGCGAGTAGACGCGCAAGACGCTGCAGTGAAGGAACGTGTTTTGGAAGATCCGTGAGTAGCGAGACGAGGTACGAGATCGCTTTTTTGGGGTCGTCGTCGGTGCCGTAGAGCTGACTGAGCACAGACAATAAGAATGTGCGACGCGGGCCGGCCCCGGAGGTCGCTAATTCTGCGCTGTAGAAGTCTTGAAGTGCGTCGCTGTCTCCGAGTAGGTGCAGCACGCGTTCGAGGCGGTCGCGCGTCGGCCTATAGCGCGGTGCAATCTTCGATGCTTCGCTGTAGTAAAGACGGGCATTTCCAGGATCTCCGAGATGTTCTTCCAGCAGTTGGCCGGTCCTGAGATAGGCCTGGGCGGTCTCATCCGGGGTAAGCCCCGCTTCGCTTGAAGTTGAGATTTGGAGCTTGAGCAACTCCAACAATTGTGCCCAGAGGCTGTGGTCGATCAGGTATCGTGCGGTGTCCTCGATCGCCGGGACATGGCCGGGAAAGAGTCGCAAAGCCTTGCGCATGGCAGAAAGACCGTCACTGACCCGATCCAGTCGAATCATGGCGAGACGGCCGATACGATAGAAGAGTTCTGCTCGTGTCGCAGGTTCGTCGGATCCGATCGCATGGAGTTGGCCGATGCATGCACGCAGGGCCATCTCGTAGCCGCTTGTTGACATGGCGAGTTCTTCGAGGCTTCGCCACAAGCTGATGTTGTTTGGCTGGGCAACCGCTGCGGCGTGCAGGAGCGCGACCGCTGCGGGACGTTCTCGCTGCTCTCGTAGGAGGAGGCTGGCGCGTGCCAAGGGCATCGCTCGTCGCTCGCCTTTCCGTGTGTCGATTTCGGCCTCCAAGGCGAGCAAGATCACACGGGGGTCTCCGGAGACCTCGGCGGTTCGCAAAAGGTCATTGATTAGGCCGACATGTTCTGGGGTCGAGTCTAGGGCCGCAAGCAGCAGGTCCTGCGCGAGAGTGAGGTCTCCACCGTGGCGGCCTTCGAGGAGAGCGAGATCGTGCAGGACGCCGGTGACGGCACCCGGGTCCTTTAGAACCTCGAGTTGCGATTCGAGGTTGCCGATCATCCCAAAGACATCGCCGCGCGCGAGAGTGATACGTTCGACGGAACGCAGGACCGCGAGGTCGTTCGGGGTCGCTTTAAGGGCGGCCTCGTAACATTGCTGGGCAGCCGCGGGATCCTTGAAGTAGCGTTCAACGAGCTGGCCTCGTTCCCGATAGAGCGCCGCGGCCTCGCGGGGGTGTCGGGTCGCGCGAATTTCTTGGTCGAGGTACATGACCGCATTGCGGACGTCATCGCGACGTGCATACAACCGGTAGATGGCGCGAATGGCTGGACGAAGATCCGGATGCATCTCTAGGGCATAGTTGTAGTGTCGGAGTGCCTCTGATTCGCGGCCGAGCGCGAGGGTCCAGCGTGCGGCGGTAAATGCGAGGACCGCACGGGCCTGGCGTTGGACCGCGGGGGTGTTGGAGAGCGCCTGCAGAACTTGATGCAAACGCGTTTCCTGGTCACCCGGCATTGCGTGGGATTGTAACAGCAGGACCCGGCTCCGTGGCGAAAGTACGACAGACTATCGTGCAGGGTCCTGACCTCGAGAACCGCAAGATTAGGGGGATCGAACAGGCGGTGTGAGGACGCGGGATTGGCGGATATGGCTTTGGGGCTCGACGACGACCTAGCTCACGGATACGGACTCCGAGACCAAAAGCTCTACGTAGTCCGAAAGGCCGTACGAGACGGGCGTCCGGCCCTCCCCAAGGTGCTTCTGTGCGATTAGGGTTAGAATTAGCTCAAGAGTTTCGAAACGGCCTGTCAGCGTTGCAAACTGATCGACAGGCAGTTGTGGCATCTCTTGCAGACGTGCCGTGACCCACTCGTGGTCGGAGAATCGTGGGGGATCGGAGCTCTCCTCCTCCGATGTGGAGATCGGGTCTTCAGAGTCGGGGGGCGGCGGCAGTGGGGTCTTGCGCAGGTGATAGGACCCGTCAATCTCGCGCTCGCTGTCGACTGCGCTGTTCGCTCGGGAAAAGATGATCTCGTAAGCGAGGTCGACGGGGGAAAAATGGATCAATTGTGGTTCGAGCAAGAGCCGCAACTTACGTGGATCGGTACCATCGCCGATCCACGTGGCTCCTATCTCTCGTCTCACGAGCTCGCCGAACCATGCGCCAGCCCCAGATGCGAGAAGTGCGACGATAGCCTCGCGATCTTCGTCATTGGCCAGGGTCAGGTAGTGGTCCACAAATGCCAACGAGCTGGGCTCGTCGCGGAGCTTCGTATCGAGCGCCCGTTCAACTTGTCGGGTGAAGTTCTTAGCCAGCCCGTCGACCAACGTCTGGCTAGGACTGTCAATCGACGGCTGCTTCGCGCCATTGGCGCAACGATCGTGCTCATCCGAGGTGGACATCATCCCCAGCTTTACACCATGATCGACCGAGGGCTATGGTCAGCACACGTGATGGACGAGGATAGGGGCTTTGGCTGGGACCAAAGGGTGGCTTATGCCTGTCATTGCGGGGCGCAGTTTTCAGTCTGTCGCCGATGGTGGATCGATGGAGAGGCTTCGCCTCTCGAAGTGGATCGCGTTCGTGAGCGCGGCCCCCTGCGCGGTCGCTGTGGCGTTTGCGCAAGGGAGGCCGAGATCTTTTGTCGGTGGCTGGAGATTCTTCCTCGTCAGAAACAAGCGATCTTGCACCTTGAGGAGGCCGCGCGGGTCGACCTCGGTGGAGCCTTGAAGTTGCATCTTGAGCAAGCGAACCGCCGAAATCTCGAGAGCCACGGGGAGCTGCCGCCGTGGATGTGGCAGCCGCGGTGGAACTTCGACGTGGCGACGGCGAGCGCTCGGAACATGGGGTCCAAGGCGACGGCGATTCCATCGATCGTTCCTGTTGGCGGCGACCTCAATTCACCGTCCACTGTCGACGAGGGCGATAAAACGGGTCGGGTAGCGAGTGCCGTTCCTCAAGCCGTCGGCCAGGTTATTTTTCCACAACTTGCTTCGCGCACACATGCCATGAGCGGAGGACGAGAGGAGTCATTTCGCGGTGAGAGCCGCGGCAACCACGTGACGTCGCTCGACGTCGTGGGGGGGCTCGTAACCATCGACCATCATCTCGACGAGGATGGGCGGATCTTTTGGGGGGCGGCGGTTCTTCATGCCCAGCCTGTTCATCTGCGGGAGCATGGGTATCCGCTCGTCGGAGTGCGGATGGTCGCTTCGTATCTCGGTGAGTTGTCGATCCTCGACGCGGTCGTTGACGTGGCCGAAGAAACGGTGAATCACGCGTTCTCATTGCTTTCGAGAGAGTTTCGGATCGGGCTTGTCCTCGATTGCGGACCGAACAACACCCCAGTGAGGCGAAGCGTTGAGTGTCGAGGACTGGAACGCAACGCGGCGCTCTGCTTGGAGTCCGCTCGAGCGGCCTTGGGGGCTGGGAAATTTTCGAACAATGCTTTCGCGGACGCAAAAGAACACCTTCGACGCTGCGAGAGTGGAGAGCGCTTGGCGGAGGCTGAAATTGGGATTTCCCCCGGGGATTTTCGGCATCTCATCTCAGCAGCAGAGACCGAGGACGCGCTTAAGCATCTTGACGCAGCATCGCAAAAAACGAACCTCGCTCTGTTGCTTGAGGTCGAGGGGCTAGCGATCCACGAATACGAGGCGATACGGTCACGCGTTCTTCGAGCATCGCTAGAATTTGGCTTGGTCGCCCCTCGCCGGTTCTGGCGCCGCATCGTTGGATCGGGGCTCGTTTCGAATCTCACCGAATATGTGGAGATGCTCGTCGCCGGCCGTCTCAAAGCTCAGAAAGAAAATTCGGATCTCCCTCCTGAGATCGCACGTGCGCGATGGTCGGGGATTCTCGACCTGTGCGAGCAGAAAAACCTTCCGCGACCACCGGATCTCACGCTGGCCCTCGGACTCGATATGGACCGCCGTCGAGGTGAGTATTCCGACGGCAATCGCAGCCGCTCGGCTTCGGGCGAGATCCATCGCCGCAGCACGCGACCGCGGGTCTCAGTTGCGACATTGGCGCACGCCTCAGCGTCGCCACGCAACATCGAAAGACTCCGCGGCGAGTTGGCGGACCCCGGGACTCGGCTTGGTGCGGCGACTAGCGCACTTGCGTCACGCAACGACGTCGAAGCTCTGGAGCAGGTCGTTGCGGTGCTTGAGGGCTTTTCTCGCGAAGAGCTGCTGGCATTGTTACCAAGCCTCGCCGAGATGGGGACGCTCACAACAGCCCCTCTAGTCGGAAAGCTGGCTTCGAAAGACATCAAGGTTCGGCAGTCGGCGGCGATCTTGCTTGAGCTCGCAGGGGATCCTGTATGTTTGCGACCGCTGGTGGCCGCGCTAGGGCGCGACGAGAGCAAAGCGTGGGTGGACCTTGCTCGCGCTCTTGGCTCCTTTGGCTCACGGGCGCTTGGGCCTTTGTGCGCGTTGCTGCGCCAGATGGACGGCCCCGTTCCGGCCGCAAAATTGCGGACTAGGGTGGCCTGGGCGATGTCGGAAATCTGCCTCAGCGACGGCGTAGACGGTTCGGGGTCGGCCGCAGATGCGGTCGAAGCGCTCGCGTCGGCACCTGAGACCGAAGTCGCGCTAGCCGCCCAACGTGCCCTTGCTACACTGCATGAAGTGGCCGCAGCGAGTGCACAAGTTCGTGGGAGATTGCTGGATGTTGAGAACACTGCAGTACGCGGTTTTGCTCACGCTGCGTACGAAACGATATCCGCACCCGAGTTCGATGTGGTTGACAAGATAGAAGACTAAACAAGATGCGATACGGGATTTTTTCGGACACGCACGCCAACTTACCCGCCCTCGAGGCAGTTCTACGGGAATTTGAGGCAGAGAAAGTCGACAAGCTCGTCTGTCTTGGCGACTCGGTCGGCTATGGACCGCAACCAAATGAGTGTTGTGACCTCATCAGGAGTGTGGCTCCAGTGGCGATATTGGGCAACCATGATGCTGCGGTCTCAGGTCGTATGGACTATAGCTACTATTACGAAGCCGCTCGTGACGCGTTGGACCTCCATAATAGGGTTCTGACGGCTGAAAATCTTGAGTGGCTGAAGGGCTTGCCCTACGCAGAGCAAGAAGGGGATGTCCATTTTTGTCACGGATCCCCGCTCGATCACGAGGAATTCGAGTACATATTCAACACAGAGCAAGCTGCCACTTGTATTCCGATCTGGGATGATCTCGGCCAGGTTACGTTTGTGGGGCATTCGCACCTGTGCAAAAGCTTCGCTATCACGAAGGAGCGAGTCCACGAGGTCGTCACCAAGGATTTCGAGGTCCACCGAGAATTTCGCTACATCATCTCTGTCGGTTCGGTTGGGCAGCCTCGAGACCACGATCCGCGAGCGAGCTACACCGTCTACGATAGCGACGTGGGTCTGTTTAACTTCAAGCGCGTTGAATATGACATCTCGCGGGTAGCGCAATTTATTTTCGAAGAGGAGGGGCTAAGCGATAGCTTTGGCGCGCGACTCTTCGCCGGAGTGTAGCCCCGCCCTTTCCCAGTGGCACTATCCGGTTTGGGCCTGCTCGTCTTCGGTCTCGACGTGCCAGGCCACGGCACCCGACTGGGCCCATTCGTTCATCCGATCGATCTCTGCGATTAGAGTTTTTGGGCGCACGGGTTTGACCATGAAACGGTTGGCACCACGTTCCAAGAGACGGACGCCATCGGTGACAGAAACAACCCCAGAGATTACGAGGATCTGGGTGCTGTAGTTCTTGAGTTCTTCTCGAACTCGGCTGACGAGCTCGTCGCCCGACACCCGAGGCATCTGGACGTCGGTGACCAAGGCATCGATATGAGGATTTTGTTTAAGAATCTCAAGAGCGAGTTGACCATCATTGGCCTTGATCACAATGTGGCCGCGGCTCGAGAGGATTCGAGCATAGGTCAACAGGGTGATTCGGTCGTCTTCTGCGAGAAGGATTGTGAGTGCCATGATCGAAAACCATATGCCGCGGTTAGCGTTGAGATGGTCTGGCGCGGCTAGACACTCATAGTCTGGCGCATAGAATTTACGAGGCCTTGGACCGCATCGGGAACGGCTGCGAGCGTCACGGCCTATTTTCCACGGGTCGGTCGATCGAGGTAGAGCGTTGACCCGTGGGGGACAGGAGTGTTGCGAGACTCGGGCAGCCCATTTTTGATGATCCATGTGGCATCGGGGCCTGTAATGGGACGAGAATACAGGTAGCCCTGTCCCTCGATACACGAGATGTCCTGGAGCGCGTTGGCTTGCAGATTCGTTTCGACGCCTTCGGCGATAACGCCCATTCCGAGATTGTGACCCAGTGACACGATGCTTGGGACGATCGCGGACTTTCGGTTGGGTTGACCGAGCATATCGACGAACGATTTGTCGATCTTTAGACCGTCGACAGAAAAACGATGGAGGTAGGTCAACGATGAATAGCCGGTGCCAAAATCATCAATGTAAATTCGAATTCCCATGGACCGCAGCCGTTGGAGCGTGCGCTCTGCGGACTCGGGATCGTCGATCAGAGTACTTTCGGTGATTTCAAGTCGCAAGTGATGCGGATCGAGTGTCGACTCGGCGAGAATACCTTCGATATCATCGAGCAACGCTGGAGATTCAAGCTGTCGCCCGGAGAGGTTGACGCTAATGTTGAGGTCGGCCCCCTCGGGAAGATTGTGGTTCCATGTGGCCATCTGCGCACAGGCTTCACGGAGCACGAAATGCCCGATCCGGACGATGAGGCCGGTCTCTTCGGCAAGCGGAATAAATTCGCAAGGTCCAACAATGCCACGGCTGGGATGTCGCCAGCGGACAAGGGCCTCAAAACCGGCCAGTACTCGATCTCGGATATTTACGATCGGTTGATAGTAGACCTCGAATTCGCGGCGGTCGACCGCCATGCGGAGAGCATTTTGAAGGTGTAGTGTGTGAACCGCGTCGACCCTCATGTTGGAGTTGAAAAATGATGTTCGAGAGACTCCCGCATGTTTCGCCTGGCCGGTGGCGACGCCGGCATTACGAATGACGTCGGCCGTCCGATCGTAGCTAGGTAGGCCGACTGCGACACCAATGCTCGCCGTGGTGAAAATATTGTGTCCGTCGATAGCGAAACTCTCGCTCAACACGGAGTGTATCGTGTCGGCAATAGCCTCGGCTTGCTCCCACGTGTCGAGATTGTCGACGAGAATCGCAAATTCGTCACCGCCGTAGCGACACACGAGATCATTGATCTTAACACAGGTGCGAAGGCGGGCCCCGAGTTCGGCGAGCATGCGATCGCCGGATTCGAGGCCAATACTGTCATTCACCATTTTGAATCGATTCAAATTAATGAAGAGCAGCACGTAGCGGTAGCGGGGGTCGTCGCGCGCGCGATCGATCGCTCCTTCGAGTTCCTCGACGAGGGCCAAACGGCTGGCAAGGCCGGTGAGGGAGTCGTGCTGGACGTTGCGATGTAATTTTGCCTCGGCGCGTTTGCGCCGGCTCACGTCAGTAAGTGATCCGGCGATGTACAGCGCTTCGCCCGAGGGGGCGCGTCGTACGAGTGCGTGGCTCGACACCCAGCGAAATGTGCCATCGCTGAGACGGATACGATGTTCGAATTCATGTTCGGGAGAACGTCCGTCGATGTGCTCGCGTAGGCTCGCACGCAAGCCGTCGATGTCGTCCGGGTGAACGCGCGCGAGCCATCCTTCGGGGCGAGCCTCAATCTCTTGCTCCGAGAGCCCAAGAAGCGCCATCCATCGACTGGAATACGCGACCTGATTCGTGCGGAGGTTCCACTCCCACATGCCATCGTTTGCACCTGCGAGCGAAAGTTCGTGGCGTGCGTGCGCTTCGTTTAATGCGGCGCGGTCGTGCGCTCGCTGGACCGCGAACATTAGGCAGCGAGAAACGACAGGCGCGAGCAGCTCGTTGGTATCGATGTGGTCGATGTGATTGGAGCTCCGGGAAGCGAGTGGGTCCTCGCTTCCCGGAGCTCCAATCGAGATGAGAGACGTTCGCGCGGGCACCCGGGCTCGGGGAAGGTCCGAAATGGTGAGAAAACAAACGTCGACAGACTCGTCGATGTTCAGTGGCTCGTTGGGTTTGAGGGTGATCTGCGCGATGTCGGGGTCGACTGAGGTCAGGGGCTTTAAGAGAGCCAGAAGCTGCGCTTGACGCTCGAGCGGCAGCGCTAGCGCGACTCGGATCGTTGTCCGTGGCGGGGTGCCTGCGGCCGGGTCTCTAAAAATATTTTTCCTTTGCGACAACCAAGCCATTTCACGACTTGCAAGCGGCTCACGTCAAGCTCTTGGAGTGGTTGGACGGTGGGCAAGGTGCATCTGGGGCCTGCACCCCCCAAATCGGAGATGTGGAGCCCAAAGGGTGCGTCAACCAGACGCAGGTGGGTGGGCGCGTAAAACGAGTTGTTCATCCAGGGCCTGCCGAGCGGTGGCTCGATTGATCCAGCCATGCACCCGAAGGCGCCGAACTTGGTAGTAGAGGTCCGTCATCCAACTGTCATCGACGTTCCCACTCGACCAACGTCGGCTGTATCGTACGGGGGCGGGAGCGAGCGAGGCGATGTGAAGCGCTTCGAGAAGCGAGAGATCTTGTGCGCGTTTTCCGAAATGATAGACTGCGGCATCTGCGATGCCATGAATATTGGGTCCTAGCTCGATCACGTTGACGTAAAGTTCGAGGATTCGCTGCTTGCTCAGCTCAGATTCGAGACGCGAGGCGAGCAGGGCCTCTTGTAGTTTGCGTCCGACCGAGCGGTTACCGCCTAGCCACAGGTTGCGTGCGGTTTGTTGTGAGATTGTGCTGGCACCGCGGGAGAACCCGGCCCTGCCGACGTTGTGCCAAAATGCGCGCTCCATCTGAGCGCGGTCGAAGCCGTCATGGCGCCAAAAGCGAGCGTCCTCGAGGATTACAAACGCCTTGGCAAAATTGGGTACACCTGCGAGTGCGACAAAACCGCGAGCGCCTTGAGCGAGAACGCGCTCGATCTGCGACCCCTCGGCGCTGATAAAGCGGTGTCGATAGGGACCTGCAAGGGAGCGTGCGTCGATACCCGAGGCGTCGCGCGCGATTCTACATCGCTCAAGGACGGGGAACTGGAGGTTGAGGTTGCCCGGCGATGGCAGCTCTTCGCCGAGTTCTTTTTCTCGCTCAGCATGACTTCGTACCGCATCGAAGTTGAAATGAAGGTCGAGTGATCCGTCGATTTCCCCTTCGAGTTCCATTCCGGCGAGCGCAGGTAGGAGGCCCCTAGGAGCCGACTCAAGCAGCGCCTGGCATTGGATTGGCGCCAATTGCGCAGCGATCAAGATCTCTCTCCCGTTCGCGCTTCCACGAACTGAAATTTGAGCGCTGTCGTGCGAGACTTGGATGTCGCCGGAAATTTCCTGTTCCGCGGTCGCCAAGGCAAGTTCGCCATTCATGACCAGTTCGCCGAGCTCTAGAGGTTCGCGGGCCAAATACGGGCTCTCGATCGTGAGCCCGGCGACCCGGAGGTTCTGCAGAGTGAATTGAACCGACTCTGGGCCTCGCAACAGGTCGGCGCTTCCATTGACGCGCGCTCCCTCAAAACTGAGGGAGGTCTGGGCTGGCAACGAAGTGTCGAGATCGATCCACGAGGCGGTTCCTGCGGGGAAATCTACGAATTCTAGATGAAATTTGTTGGGGTCTCGAAGGTCCGATCCTCGTCTTGCGCCAATGTCGAAGGACGCTTGTTCGCCGTCGCTACCCCGAAGTCGAAGTCGGGCGCGGGCTGGTTCGATTTCACCGTCCACAGTCCATCGACCCAGTCGGTGCAGGTGGCCTGTTCCCGAGATTTTGGCGCGATCGAGGGAATCGTCACCCATTTGGATCTCAAACAGAGAGCGCAGGGGCGTGGCCTCGGCGTCCGAGGCACTGGCTTCGAAGTTAATCAGGATACGGCCATCTCCGGGGAGGCGGATCGCTGAATTTCGAAAGGTCAGGGCAAGTGATCGAAGCTGCGGAAGTTCTATTTGTGTATCGTCGAGGACCCGCAGTTCGATCGGGATACCCCGAATTCGCTGTAAAATGGATTCGACGCGAGTCCGCATCGAGGGGTTGTTGTCGGGTCCGTGGCCGACTGCGGGCGACGATTCGGCGGCGGGTGCCTGAGAACGATCTGCGGAAAATCCGCCGGTCGGTTTTACACGTAGTTTGTGTACGAGGACTTGGATTCCGCCGTGATTGATCCCGAAATCGAGGGCATCGGCGGAGATATGCAGAGTCCCTACCTGTCGGAAAATCGTGCCTACGTGGAGACCGGTGACGTCGATGTCGACCGATGTTTGGCCGAGGAGGACGGTCGCCCACGATGGCGAAGGCGCGTCGTAGAGGTGCTGGCCAAGACGACGTTGGGCGTGGGTTTCGGCAAGGATGGGGGCCGTGGCGGCGAGAATAAGGAGTCCGGCCGTTGGCCACGCCGATAGCCAGGGGGACGAGGGTGACCGCGGACGTGAGGAAGTTGTTCGCTTCTTGGGTCGTTGGCGAGGCATCTTGAAAGAGGGGGGGGAGGCCGCCGGGCGGCTGGCAACTATTGAAGTGCCGCGTGGTGAGTGTCGCTCCGTGCGTCGATATGTTTCATTAACGTCGCCATCTGCTCGGCCACCAAAGCATCCAAGCTGGTGCCGTAGGCGCGTGCGACGCGTGCGACGGTGCCTTTTGCGTGCATCGGAGGCAGAGGCTCGACCTCGAGTACGACTTCGTTGTGCCGGGGCGACAAGAGAATGTCGACGCGTGCGATCCAGCGATCGACCCCAAGCGCCCGGGAGGCCCGTCGGGCTAGATTGTGGATACCGTCAAGGCGACCGCGCGAGAGATCGGGTGGACATTGCATCGCTTCACCGGTCGCATCGCGATGGATCTGCATGGTGCCCAGGACCCGGTCTCCGACGAGAACCACCTGAAATTCGGGTCCTCGAATGGCTCGTTCAAGGACAAGCTCTGTGTCGACGAGCAAGGCCTCGTCCACAGCGTCCGCGACTTCTGCCAGCGATGCGACCTCTTGGACCCCTGCTCCCCGTGAGCCACGTCGTGGCTTGACGACGCAGGGCCAGCCGAGCAGCTCGAGGGCCCGGCCGTCGATCTCCTTGTCTCCAAGGGCGACGGAAGCCGGTACGGGAAGATTGTGGAACGCAAGAAGTTGTCGAGAGCGGACCTTGTCGTACGCCAGCGAGACGACATCTGCGGGGGGACCCGCGAAGGGGACCCCGTGGTGAGCCAAGATCGCCTGAATATGTCCACGTCCACCCACGGGGCCGTGGAGGGCAAGAAAACAGGCATCGATGGGGCGATCGCGCAGACGCCGGTCGAGGTTTGCAGCCTCCAGAAGGGTCGCCTCGAATCCAAATTTGTTAATGATCTTGACGAGTTGAATGCCCGATGCGAGGTCGAGAGCGTCGGGGTCAAGCCGATAGTTTCCGCCCTCGGCATCCCGGGAACCGACCTGGTTTGCGGTGACGACGACTCCGATTTCGAGCTTTCCCATGATTCGCGCGTTACAGGACTTGCCAAAGACCTCCAAATTTTTGGATAGTATGGCCGAGCATTCCCGATCCCGGGTAACGCGCTCAGCAGATTCCCGCCAAGTGCGGGAGCCGCTGCTACAACCAGCAAAAGCACAACCCTGTAACAAGGGGGGACAATATGACTTTTCTCGAAGCTGCCATCGAAATCCTCCGGCACGAAAGCGACGGTCTCCATTTTTCGGAGATAGCGAAGCGTGCCGTTGAAAAAAAGCTGCTCTCACACGTTGGGCGCGATCCCGAAGCCGCCATGCGTAGCTGCTTGACCTCGGCCTTGCGCGGGAGCGCTGACGGAGTTCTTTCTCGGACGAAACCCGGCGTATATGCGATTCGCCCGGGTGCCCAGTTGCCGGAGCCGCCCGCACCGCCACCGCCACCGCAGTCGGAGTCAACCGATGATCAAGTGGTGACAAAACCTCGCAATTCAAGACTGATAGATGAGAGTCTTGATCCTGACTCTTCCAAAGATAAGCCTGCCACCAAACGGCGAACGGCAAAAAAAGCGACCCGGAAGAAGTCCACAAGAAGTCGTGCCGGTACGAGGCGTGCGGCTTCCGGCGACACGACGGGCGATATCACGCCGGAGGTCGGGAAGGATGGTGCATCAGGCGGTGCGGGATCTGCCCCGCCGACCGCGGCGGCGTCCGACGCGGCGGTTTCGGAGCTCAGCTTCGAAGCGCCGACGGGCTCGGGCCTCGACGGCGTGACCGATGTGGCCGTTGTGATGGCGAACGCGATGTCGCGTTTGGCGGATGAGCGACCGGAGCTGCGCGAAGAGCTTGAGGCAATGCAAAGCCAAGGTGAGGAAGAAAAAGAGCGCCCGAGGACTTCGCGCGCGCGCTCTTCGAGTGGCGGAGAACGCCATGCGCGCGCTCGTTCGGAGCCCGTTGTTTCGACACGTCGAGAACCGCGAGAACGTCGTCCGAAAGACCGCGATACCGTCTCCGAAGATGATCGGGCGGGTCGTCGTCGTCGTCGTCGTCGTCGTCGCGGGCGTCGTGTGGATTGGGGAGAGGCTCAACTGACTCCGGCCGGTGACAACCAGCAGCAAGATATCCTTGACCGCGTGGCATCGGCGCTCGATGAGATCGGATCGAGGGCGCTGCATGTGCGACAAATCTCTGAGGCGCTTGCGGCCAACGACTTCCTTGGTGGGGAAATCTCAGAAATAGAACGCGCTGTGACCGCTGCTATCCTCAGCGACGTCCAGACGAAGGGGCGTTCATCACGCTTTTCGATTCGCGGGGACGCGCGTTACCAACTTCAAAGCAGTCGCGTGCCCGAACCTGCCTCCAAGTCGGAGAAAGCACTTCACGCGGCCCTGCGCGAGACGGAGCGACAAACGCGCGAGCAGCTGCTCACATGGTTGCAATCGCTTGGTGCCCGCTCTCTTGAGGCCCTGGTCCGAATGTACCTCAACGTCGAGGGCTATCGACTGGTAGGAACTCTGCCTCTTACACGAGGTTTGGGTAAGTTGATCGTGGACGATCCGGAGGCCGAAGAGGGAGAGGGGCGCACGCTCGTCTTGATCGCATCACGCAAGACAACCCTAGAGGCTCAGCTCTGGGAGAGCGAGGCCGAGCGTCATTCATGTGGTTCCTCCTTGGTGTTCTCGCTCGGGGATCCTGTCGACACCTCGAGCTCCGACGCACGCGTGCTTTACGGCCCTGATTTGGCCCGTTGGATGATACAAAACACGATCGGTATCGAGCGTGTTCGCTTTGAGGTGCCCGTATTGGACGCAGCGTTGATCGAGTCGATCGGTGGATTGGACTCCTAAGACGCTTCACGGGCGGTGGCTGGGGCGCAAGGATTTTGAACAATGCTTGCAGCTCCAGCTTGATCTGCGAGAGGCCGTCGTGGCTGGAACGGCCCCGCAGACACTACTATTGGTGGAACATCCAGCGACGGTGACACTCGGTCGGCGTGGAGAGCGCGAACACTTGCTCTGGGACAACGAGGCCCTCGCGGCGAAGGGTATGGCTGTCCACGAGACCCCGCGGGGGGGCGAGGCGACTCTCCATGCGCCCGGACAGCTTGTTGTCTATCCGATCGTTCGTGTCGATCGGCGTATTCGGGCGCACATCATTCGGATGGCAGAGGTGACGATCGGGTTGTTCGAAGGCTACGGCGCCACCGATATTCAATTTAGAATGGACCAGCCCGGGGTTTGGCAGGGCCAGACGAAGGTCGCGTCCATCGGTATTCACGTGAGCCGTGGCGTCTGTGTTCAGGGCATGTCCATGAACGTCAACGTGGACAAATCTTTGTTTGGCGCCTTGGTGTCGTGCGGCATGCCAACCGTGAAAATGGCGAGCCTTGTCGATTTGGTGCCAGGTCTTGAGCCGCCTAAACTTGAGAAATTGGCTCGAGCATGGGCCACGACGTTCGCAGAATCGGCGGATTTGGATCTCGACTGGAGCTGATCTTGGCGAAACCAGGAGGTGTCACGGGGTCCTGGGCTTTCACCAGACCGTCAGTGGCCGTACACTCGTGATGGCATGCATATTCGGAGGCAGACCTTTCCCCGCCCGATTTTGGGCGCCCTGCGGGTCGGGCTGGCGCTAGTTGCGGTGAGCCTCGGCTGCAGACCGGAGGGAGATCGAGAGGAGGGCGCCTATTCCCTTCACTTGGCGGCGGTTGTGGAGAGGAGCGATGGCTCCGCGCAGGCTCCGGCCAGGCTCCGGTCTGCATGTCGGCGGGGCCTGGCCGGAGTCGATCGATTTGACGTGGTCGGTGAGGCGGGCGAGGATGTTCTTGAGGCGAAGATTTTTTACGGTGAACTACCGCCCGGTGAGGCGCATGAGCCCGCGCGACTGTTGGTCTACCTTCGAGTGGACACGCCGCCGGACTTGGAGCGTGCTGTAGGGGCCGATGCATTTGACGCCACAGTTCTGGTGACGCGCGAGGATGAAAAATCCTTGGCTCAAGATTTGGAGCATGCCGTCAAGCGGGCAGCCGCAGTTCTAGAGGCGCGCGTCGATCTGGTGAAGGGAGAGATCGGCCAGGTCAACGAGCTCCTGCGGTCTCGAGATCCCGAAATTGTGAGTTTGGTGCTCGAATGGTTGCGCTTGCATCCCAGCGATTTGTACATCCACGAAGTCGAGCAGCTGCTGGTGAGCGAGCATTCGATGGTGGCGCTGGGGGCAATCGAAACCATTGCGATTGTCGGCGGCCCTGCGCAGGTTCCCGCGCTTCTGCGCAATCTTCATTTGGGCGATGGCGGGCAGGTGCATCGGACCTACGATGCTCTGGGAATGCTTGGCGGACCCGATGCTGTCGCCTTTTTGGAGTTTGCTGTGCGCAATGAAGATGAGCCCGAGCGCCAATCGGCAGCCCGACAAGCCCTCGAGAGAGCGCGCCTGTCGCGCCAAAAACCTCTTAGTTCTCTCGACGATCGTATTCTTCAGGGACACAGACGATGACCGCTATGTGTATTGCGACCAGTATCTCTGCTTTTCTCGTCTTGTCGGCGGGCGTGTTGTCCGCACATTCGACCTCGTCGGATGCGTCGGCCAAGGCTTCTGCACTCTCTGAATTTCCGGTGCCAGTCGAACTTACCCCTCCGAGTGCGCCATTTGCGTCATCCGAAGAGACGATGCTGTCCGAGTCGGCTCCTGGCGGCATGGCGACGGCGACCGTGGGTCAGCTCGCGCAGGCACCTCTTCCTGCGTCTCCTGCGCGAGACGACCCTTCGACGATTCGGCCTGGGCCCTGGCGAGGCACGGGGTGGTTGTCCGCCGGGCTCACGGTGGGAGGCAGCCTCGCCGGTTCGCGGCCGGCCACCACAAATTTGGTTGCGGTTGGTGGTAGCGGCGAGTTGGGCTTTCGTGTGAGCAATTGGCTGGGTATCGGGTCGAGCGTGTCGCGGCAAATCCACGACGAAGAAATTTCTCGATTTACGTATGCAGATGGTAGCCGCCCTGAGACCCACCACCGCGGCTACCTCACGGCTTTCGACTTCCTATTGTTTCGTTTTTTCCTACCGAGCGAAGGGCGCATTCAGCCATGGCTGGATGTTGGCGCAGGTATCGTATTTCGCCAGCCGCCGCGCGCCGAGTTGTCTGAGGTTGGCTTCACAGGTCGTGGGTCTTTGGGCCTCGATCTTTGGGTCTCAAGACAGGTGACGTTGAGTCCTCAGATCACCTATCGCGCGAATGTCTTCGACGGATCGCAGGGGCACTCACTACGCGCGGAATTGGCGATTGCGGCCCATTGGTAGTTCGACAGACAACTTTGTTGCCTGTCGTTAGCGAAAGGATTTTTTGAGGTGACGGCCGTCTGGAATAGGGCTATGAAGTGTCTAGTCCTTGGACGATGGACACTTCGGAATGCAACTTAGTTGACAGTCTTCCTGGCCGCTACATAAACGTGGCCCGCTTGGCCGGCGACGGTGAAGGGGGAACCTGGTACGCCGAGGAGCAAGGGACCGGATCCCGCGTCGTTTTGAAGCGAGTTGAGCGCGGGGGAAGCCGGCTGTATCGTGCATTTCAGCTCTTGAGAAAGAGCGCGTCCCCGCACTTGCCCGTGGTTGTGGAGTGGCTCGGCGGGGCACACGGCGGGGCGGCGGAGTCGCCAAAGTGGTTGGTGACTCGGTGGATCGACGGCACGGTTCTCGTGCCCGGTCCGGTGGAAGAGTCGCGGGTCGTGCATGAAATGGCGGGGGTCGCTCATGCGCTCCAAGAGATCCACCGTCTCGGGACTCATCACGGCGATGTTAGCGCTGCAAATGTCGTGATCACCGAAGATTCGAAGGCGGTTCTGACCGACCTCGGCCTGCTTGGCAGCCTCGGATCTGGAACCCCGGGATACTTGGCACCCGAGGTGCTTGCAGGGGGCGGCGGGCCTGCCGCGGACTTTTTCTCGTTGGGTTGTCTCTGTTGCCTGCGGCTATTCGGCCTCCTTCCCTGGGTCTCGCCTGAGAGTCTTGTGAGGGTGCGGGATCGAACTCAGGTTCGGTCGCGTATCGTCGAACTCGAGGCCCAATCGAGCCGGACAATTTCGGTCTCGCTAAAAAATTTGCTGGTCAGATTGCTGGACCCGTGTGCGGAAGCCCGAGCTGTCCATGGACCGGAGGTCGGCTCATTCTTGGAGCAGCTGCGAGATGCCGGGGCGATTGGTGGGCGCCAGAGTTCGCGGCTTCGCTGGTGGCCGCCAAGCCGTTGGCCTTATCGCGGGGGAGATGTTGGCCCTGCTGTGGGAGCGATCGTCGCCGGAAAGAAAAAACGCCCCGGGCTGGTAGCGATCGCAGGTGCGCCAGGCTGTGGTCGTGGTCGTGTGGTTGAAGAAATAATTCAGTGTGTCCAGAGTCAGATTGAGACGGGACCCGAGGTCGCGCTGTGCGGGGGCGAAAATCTGGCGATTTCTCTCGACGAGACCGCAAGCTCTTGGATCGAAGGATGGCTGGAGGGAGCCGACTCGATCGTTGGGGTGGGCGATGAATTGGTTTGGCCGGAGTCGCTGATCCAAGCTCAGATCCGAGCGACGATTCTCGCCGAGGGGGCGGGGCATGGCGTAGGAACACTTGTTGTCTCTGTCGATCAAAAGATCGCGGGGCATCTCGAGGACATGGGGTCCGCGAATGTGTGGGTGATCCACGTCCGCCCGTGGACGAGGGATGAGGTTAGGGAAGCTCTTGTCGGAGTGCTGGAGGGGGGGGATATCGATGCCTGGATCACAGCATTTTTGGACGTCAGTGGCGGGTGGCCATCGACCTTGTTGAGAGCCATCGAGGCTTCGGCCGCAGCGAGGCTTGAGGAACCATCATCGGCGCGAATTGTGGCCGCGATGGGTAGCGGAGGGCATCGCGGGCTGTCGCCGCAGCAAGCATACTATCTACTCGAGTTGGAGTGGACGGGGGCGGCAGAGCTTCGAGAGCGCATCGACGCGAATCTTTTGTTCAGAGGTCGCCCTCAGCTTTGGGCTCTGGCGAAGGCTCGCGAAACTTTCACCAATGAAGAACTGCGCGAGACGGCTCAAACTTTCCGCGATGGTCGAAATGAGTGTGAGCAGGCGATTTGTTTTGGGCTTGCCCTTGATGCGCAGGATCTTCCAGCTCTCGAAGCACGACTTTTTGAACTTCGAGAGGGTAAGGGGTCTGAAGAGTTTCCCACGAGGTTGCTCGAGATGCTCGAAAGCGACGCGGCATCCTGGTTGGATGATCTGAGTGTTGGAGCCTTAGAAGTGGTGATGGACGAACTCGTTCGAGTCGGATCGAGTGTCGCAGTGTTGCAGTTGAGTGAGAGACGCAGCGATCTTGATCTTGGGGTGTTTCGGGCGCGCGCGCTGCAGCATCTCGGGCGAAATGACGAATCGATGGAGTTGCTGGGCTCGCCCCGTCGAGGGTGGGAGTATGGCCTTCGCTGGCGGGCGATGGTCGACGGTGGCGATGCCGGACCGGCATGGGTGGAGGCCCAACATTGGCGAGACGCTTGCGAGGGTGGAGAAGTCGTTGATGCCGAGCGTGCACGAGATTTTTCGTGCGCGTTTCTTTGGGGTGGATTCGCGGCGATGCGATGCGGAAGCTCCGAGGCCGATGGTTTTTTGTGCCGTGCGCTGGATGTCTTGGGTGGTGTGCACGACCGGGAGTCAGAGAGTCTAAGGGCTCGTATCTATCAGTTGCTAGCAAATTTGGCCCACGCGCACGGCGAGGGGGTGGCCGCTCTTGACCTCTATCGTCGCGCGGGCGATGCCTTTTCTCGGGCGGGGGAGTCTCGTGGCCGAGTTTTGCTAGAGGCGAGTTTTGCCGGAGTGGCCTATCAAATGGGCGAACTTGCGGAGGCGCTTCGCCGCGGACGTTTGGCCATTCGCGGGCTTACTGCGATTGGCCTGGTACAAAATTTACCGGCCGCGCTCTTTAATCTTGTCCAGTGTCTGTGCTTGTCGAGAAGCCTCGAAGAGGGAGTGGGTTACGCCGCATTTGTGCGAACTCTCTGTGTCACTTCGGGGGCGATGACCCCGATCGACGAAGGACGCTTGGTTCGGATTGATGCCGAACTTGCGCTGGCAGGACTTGGCAAGGACCGGTCGCTCGGGTGTCTGCGGAAGGTGCAGAACCAGATGGTCGATGCGGCGACCCTGTTGGAAAAGGCGGGGGCACGCCGAGAAGCCGGAGATGCGTGGTTGCGGGCTACCGTGTGCGCCCGGCAAGGTGGGGATTCAAGCCGCGCGCGATCTTTGCTCGAGTTCAGTCGTCGCTGCATCGATCTCAATGACGGTGATGTTGGGCTCAATCTTGCGTTATGTCTTGAGGAACTCGCTCAAGCGTCTCCCGGGGAAGCGATCGGTGCCGCGACCCGGGCTTTGGCCCGTCTGCCAGGACCGACACAATTGATCGCGCGCGGCGAGGTCTTGATGGCGTGGTTTTACGATCGCGGTCTGTTGTCTGCGTTGCAGCGGGAGTTTTCCGCGAAGCATCACTTGTGCATTTCGGTAGCGATTCGCCAACTTCGAACCCTGGATCTAATCATGTCTAAGACCACGAATCTCGATAGCGACGCCGTTCGTAGCAGCTTGCTCACGGAATCAGGGGACTCCGAGTCGCTGAGTGCCCTCGTTCGAAGCCTCGAGAAGGACTCCGCGAATGCGGAACTGGAAGATCGGGCGAGTGCCCCTCGCCAAGACAGTGTTTCTTCGGTGCCTGATTTCGAGGCGCAGCGGCTGATTCGAGTGTTTCGAAGGATCAGTCGAGAAGACCAAGTGGAAAGACTTCTCGAGCAGTTGGTCGAAGCCATGATGGAGCTGACAGATGCCGAGCGCGGCGTCGTTTCCGTGGGGGAGGGCGAGGAACGGGTTGAGGTCGCGCGCGAGTTTTCGGATCATGGCGATGGTGTTCACTATTCTCGATCGATATTGGAGCGTGTACGGAAAGATGGGGTGCCGCTTATCTCCGTGGATGCGACCGCCGACGACCGATTTGATCAATCTCGATCGATCAGCCATCTTAACCTGCGCTCAGTTCTTGCCGTGCCTCTGTGTTTTCGTGGAAAAGTTCTGGGCGCAGCCTATGTCGATCATCGTCTTCGCCGGGGTGCTTTTGACGAGAATGACCTAGCGAGGCTGGAGGATTTTGCTGAGCTTGCGGCTCTAGGTGTTGCCCATAGCCAGGCTTTGGAGGCGGTGCGAAAGCAGGCCCGCCAATTGGCGACGCAGCAGGGAGAACTCACGGCGCTGCTTGAGGCCCGTGATCGCGAGGTTCAGGGCTTGCGAGAGGAGGTTCGTCGCAAGACTCCAGAGCGCCGAAACTACCGAGGAATGGTCGGTTCATCGCCCGAGATGCAGAGAATATTTCGGCTTGTCGACAGGCTCTCCGACTCTACGGTTCCCGTTGTGATTCATGGCGAATCTGGAACAGGGAAAGAACTGGTGGCGAAGGCCATTCACGATGCCGGCCCCCGAGCAACTCGGCCCTTTATCGCTGAAAATTGTGGGGCGATTCCTGAAACTTTATTGGAGAGCGTACTCTTTGGCCATGCACGAGGCGCATTTACGGGAGCAGCCACCGCCAAAAGCGGGCTCTTCGAGGCCGCCGACAGGGGGACGATATTCCTCGATGAGATCGGCGAGATGAGCGCCGCCATGCAGACAAAGTTACTGCGGGTCTTACAAGAGGGAGAAGTTCGGCGGGTCGGCGAAAATCGTTCGCGTACCATTGATGTTCGACTCATCGCTGCGAGCAATAGAGATCTTGAAGTCTTGGTGGAGAATGGCCAGTTCCGTGAGGATCTTTACTACCGTATCCACGTGGTCAAGATTGTTGTACCCACGTTGCGTGATAGACGCGAAGATATCTCAGATCTAGTGCACCATTTTCTTAGTCTTCATCGTGGAGAGCATCTGACGGTGAGTGCAGCTGCGATGCGAAGACTTACACGCTATCCATGGCCGGGAAATATTCGGGAGCTTGAAAACGAAATTCGAAGATGGGTCGCTTTGGTCGAGGAGCATGTTCAAGTCGAAGATCTCGGTTCGGCGATTGTCGCAATCGATGGGGAGGCGGATGATCCTGACAATCTTGAACTCCGTCCTCGTGTCGAGCGCCTTGAGCGAGAGGTCATCGCACGGGCACTTCACCGCACCGGTGGGAACCAAACTCAGGCTTCGGGTCTCTTGGGGCTCAGTCGCTACGGTCTACAAAAGAAGTTACGACGGCTTAACAGAGAGGCGGATGAGCAATGATGACAGACTGGAGGTGCGAATCCATGACTCTGGGCGCTTGTGAGTGGAGGGGGTCAACAGTGTTGGCTCAGCGGTGGCGCAATGTAAACTCGGTTGTCCCGAGTCGACGGTTTCCGCTGAAAATACTCGATATTCATGTTGGTGCTACACTTGCATCGGTACTTGGGGCCGCCTTGTCGGCCTGTAACACTAGCTGGAGTACGCCGTGACCCGAAAATCCAATATCCGCGCCGTTATACATCGGGCCAAGCACCGGGCTATCTTCTCAGCATCCGTGCTAACCGTCGCTTGTCTCGTCCCGACTCTTGTCGGTTGCAATGAAGTAAACCCGTTCAGCCTCGGAGATGTCCCAAGCTTCCGTGGGTTAACAATTCCGCTTCCACCGCCATCCTATATAGACGACCCGTGGGTACAGGTGGATGTTGATGGCCGAGTTCCGCACTCGGCGGCGAACACGGGGACTCAAGTGACGTTGTTTGAGAAGGTCACCGAGCGCGGCTACTTTACCTACGTCGACCAAGGTGAATTTCTTGTTCCAGACGTGCTGCTGGATGTGACCAACAACTGCATGTGGACCTACTATCTTGAAGATGGCGGGCAGAATCAGAGTGCCCTGGCGTACTACAAGGTCGTATTGCTGGACTCTAGTGTCGAAGCATCGGTCTGTGAAGAAGACCAATGCTCACCTCTCGATGAGCAAGGCATGTGCGCTTGCCTCGAAAAGTGGGAAACTGGCTGCTAGCCGGGATCATTTCTGGCGCTTAACGAAAAAGGGTGGGCCAAGCATGCTCGGTCCCACCCTTATGTATGGACGCTAGCGCGTCACTAATTGCGTTTGATCCGGCTTCTCTTCGCCCGTGGGGGAATGTAGAATGTGATACCAAGATTGAAGGTCACATTGTGACGTAACACGCGGTCTCCGCCGGACCGGGAGGACTTGTTTTCAACTCTCGGTGGAACATCGGAGATCGTTCCATTCAGCCCTGGATCGTTCTGCGCCACCATCACGTTCTCAACTTCTAGATTGAGCGCGGCCCAATCGGTCAAGAAAAGATGAAGACCGCCACCGAAACTGGCGCCGACACGAACACCAGTATCCGCGAGCACTGGATGGAGCAAGCATTCGTCGTTCTGCTTGCCGTTGGAATCGACGCAATAGTTGCTGCCGTTGGGATCGTCGTAGTTCTCGATCCCAAGTCGTTCGGAGGTGCTTTTTACACCGCCGTACTCCTGCTCCCAGCTATTCATGCCGATCCCACCAAAAAGATAGATATCGTACTCCGTGAAGATAGATGAAAAGAGGCCGAGTTTACCTGCAAAGGGCGTGAACGCCAGACCAAAGCTGGACTGCCACTGTACGGAGGTTAGGCCCGCCTGCATGTCGTGGCGCAAGGGGGCGGGATTCAGCGATTGATCGTCGGGCCGAAACATCGCGGCCGAGCTCCCGCAGTCCACATCGCCACCACTTGTTTGTGCGCAGGGGAGACCTCCGGGGTCGTTCAAGGCCTCAAGCAGTTTGCTTTCAAGGCTGATGACCGCGTAGTCGAATTTCCCGCGTACACCCAGCCAATCGTTGAAGTCGAAGCGAATCTTCGCGCCGGCGAAACCCTTGTGTACGTAGGGCTGCGATAGGCTCATCCCGATTTGGGGTGTAACCTGGAGACGAAGCTTGCGCAGTTGAAGCTTGTCCACAACGATAGGTTTCCCCACGAGTACACCGGGCTTCTTAGCCTGGGCGATGTTCGGGAGCATGAGTCCGGCGCCGCAGATGCCCGCGGCCACGAGTGTGAGCTTGAGCTTGGTCGTCATGGTCGTTTAGCGGCGGGTGGAGTACTCGAAAGCAGGAGGGAGATAGAAGCTGACGCCCACGAAAAATACAGTGTTGAATGCGAGACGGTCGCCCATATCTGAATTTTCCTTCGACCACTTTTTTGCGGCTTCGGGATCGTTTAGCGCAGGATTGTCGATCACGACATTGCTTGCCCCTGAGCCGGCGGCAGCGCCTGAGGCTACACCGCGTTCTTGAGGCTCGTACACGTCGAAGAAGCCCCAGGTGCGCACCCCAAAGTTGAAAGACATGAAATCCAGGCCCTTCACATAGTAGCGGCTGCCAATGGCGATATTGGCCTGACCTAGGATGTTGTCGAAGGGATCATGCACAGAGGCAAAACGCGGGATTGTCTTGGTGTGAATCACACCACCACCAAGCTGTACGTAGGCTTCCCAATGCAACAAAGCCTTGTTAAACAGCGCAATTTTTCCGTAGAAGGGTTCGTAGAGCCAAGCAAGGCTCGCTTGCCACAGATATTTGTTGGCCGTGAGTAGAAGCCCGTCCTGAAACCGAATGCGGTCGTAGTTCGGGGTTTTCGCTCCAAAGAAGGCGTTGGCGTTGACACCGATCGCCATCCGGTTTGTGAGCCAGTAGTTGAATTCAGCCCCAGCTGTGAAATGCCGAACGAATGCGTCGTTCACGCTGAGCCCAATTTGGGGCATCAGTTCGAACCGATGGACACGCGCCTGTTTCCCCGTTTCGGGGTCCCGAGCATTGTACACATTCAGGAAAGCTTGCTGCTGGACGATGGTGATGTCTCGTTCATCCATCTCCCGCTGCTGCTCTTCCGTGACTTTGGGTACGTTTCCGTCGTCGGATCCGCCTGTCGTTCCACCAACTTCAGAGGTGGCCTCGGAGGGGTCGTCGAGAAAATTTGTGTCAACCTTAGCATCGCCCTCGGCGCCACCTGCGGGCGGCGCGGGGACGGCGTTCATCTCGTCCTCGTCCTCAAGGACAAGGTCGTCCTCGTCGTCCGCGGGCGGCTGAAAGGCTTGGGCCGGAAATGAGAGGGCACAGACTGCCAGGAATGGTGCTGAGCCAATGAAGAGTCGTCGCATGCTCACCTCGAGAGGGACCTCGGAGCAGTAGGAAAAACAGAGGGTGTTGGGCGGAATACCCGGAAGAAACGTAGACGAAGCTGGTTCTGCAAGGGGCAGGGTCTGATCTTCGCGTCGGACGGTGTCATACGGTAAGCCCCGTCACAACTGGTGGCCGATGTGGCCCACTGCGGGCGGTTATCCTAGTTAATCCGGCGGAATTCAAGGGATTTTATTCCTGTCCCTGCCGCGAGGTTTGGTAGCACACCAAATCTGTCCTCGATAACCCAGTAATCTTGAGATCGTGTGGCAATCGGAGTGGGTTCAGCGGCTCTAAGCCGGTCGAGAGGGGGAAGTGTCGGAGGGCGAAAAAAGCGCGTCGCAAAACGCTGCAGCATCGAATTCGCGGAGGTCGCTGACGGCCTCACCAATCCCGATATACCGAATAGGAACCGTGAGTTCATGGCAGACGCCCAGAACAACCCCCCCCTTCGCGGTGCCGTCGAGTTTTGTGAGCACGAGGCCGCTGATGTCCATGCTCTCCTTGAAAAGGGCGGCCTGAGCCAGAGCGTTTTGGCCGATCGTCGCGTCGAGTACCAAAAAGGTGTCATGGACATCGACAGGATCTCTACCTCTCGAGAGGGCCTTGTTCGCGGTTCTTCGAATTTTCTCGAGTTCCGCCATCAGCTCCTTGCGGGTGTGGAGGCGGCCCGCGGTGTCGCACAGGACCACGTCGTATCCGTCATCTCGTCCGCGTTGGATACCATCGAAGATCACTGCCGAGGGATCCGCGCCAGGTTTGCCGCGATGAATGTCGACGCCGCTGCGTTCGGCCCAGATCTCGAGTTGCTCGCTCGCCGCGGCCCTAAAAGTATCACCGGCGACGAGCAAGACCTTGCGGCCCTGCGCGGCGTGGCGGGCCGCAAGTTTCCCGAGTGTGGTTGTTTTGCCCACCCCATTGACGCCGATCATCAGCGTGACGTGAGGGAGGGGTTCTACGTCGTAGAGCAGAGGAGGGGCTTCGACTTCGAGGATCTCGAGTGCGTAGGCGCGGATCGCGGACCATACGACGTCGGGGTCCGCGACCTCTTGCCGGTCCAGCACCTCGGTCACCCGCGTGAGCAGGTTCTCGGCCGTTCGCGCTCCGATGTCGGCAGTAAGAAGAATTTCTTCGACGTCGTTCTTGAGTTGCTCGTCGACCTGGGGATGGCCCCGAAAGATGTCGGAGAGGCGGGCGACAAATCCGCGCCGCGTTCGGCCGAGTCCCCGGCGGATTCGCTCGCTCTCGGGCTCTGGAGGTCGAGAAGTCGGCTCCGAGGGGGTGCCAGGTGGAGTGCGCCTGTCCGTGCCCTTCGGGGACTCTTCAGGGATAGCGGCCGGTAGTGCCGCATCTGCTTTGGGCGGAAGTGTTTTGCGCTTTGGGCGCAAGACAAGAAAACCGCCGAGGAGGGCGAGAATGACGACGAGGGCAATAGTAAGTCCGGTCAGGGGCTGAACCTCGCGGAGAGTAGGCCATCAGGATGCTCGGTCGTCAAATAGGAGATTGCACCTTCGAGATCTCTGGAGGAGATCTCGAAGGATCTTTATCGATTGAGGCCCGGGTCCACGTATCGCCATGGAGATCCCCGGGATCGCCTCCAGTGGGTTGATTCAGCGTCGTTTATGGGATCTCGTCGTAGAGGGAGAGATCGCCAAGCGACCCTTTTCGCGTGACCGAGCCGATGCTAACTCAGGTGCGCAGTATCTCATCGACTCGGCCGGAGATCGGCTGGAGATCGCGTGTGAAGCGGCGCGGACACGGCGGAGCGAATGCGAATTAAGAAGATTGAGGTCCTCGGGTTCAAGTCCTTTGCTGACAAGCAAGTTGTGGTGCTCGATGATCGTATCACCGCGATTTTGGGCCCGAACGGCTGTGGAAAGTCGAACATCGTCGATGCGATGCGCTGGTGTCTCGGAGAGCAGCGCGCAAAACACCTTCGCGGCAGCGGCATGTCCGATGTGATTTTTTCGGGTTGTGCGACGCGTGGACCTGCGGGGATGGCGGAGGTTACATTAACCTTTGAGAACGATGGCGATTCGCCGAGTGCGTATCTGAAGTTCGCAGAGATCGGTGTCACCCGCCGTTTGTTCAGCGATGGCACAAGCGAGTACCTCATCAACCGCGTCCCTTGTCGTCTGCGCGACATCAATGATCTGCTAGCCGGAACCGGAATTGGCACCAAGGGATACTCGATCATCGAGCAGGGGAGAGTTGGCCAAATTGTGACCTCCAAGCCGGAGACGCGGCGGCAGGTCATCGACGAGGCCGCGGGTATCACTAGATTTAAAGTCCAAAAGATCACCGCGGAGCGGAAAATCGCGCAAACTGAGCAGAATCTGCTTCGTGTGGCCGATGTGATCCGGGAGCTTGACTCTCGGTTGGGTGTGCTGAGGCGTCAGGCGCAAAAGGCAGAGCGATACAAACGGTACCGCGGCGAACAGAGCGATCTCGAACTGTGGATGGCGAGTCACCGCGATTTGGAGCTACGCGCGACCGGGAGGGTGCTCGAGCACCGTTGCGCTGAATTGGGAGAGAACGTCGAAGGGCTTCGTCAGAAGGTCGCCGGCCACGACACACGGCTAGAGGCCGGGCGGTTGTCCCTGACCGAGCTCGACACGCGTTTGTCGACGGAGCAGCAGCGGCTCTACGATTTGGAGAATCGTATTGGGTACATTGAGCAAGATCGCCGTTACAAGTTGCAGGAGCAAGAGGCGCTCCGCCGCTCTGTCGATCAGTCACGGGCGGAGAGTACCGGCGTCTCGGGGGTGTTGAGCTCATTGCACGAGGAGCTCGCGGGCATCGTAACTCAACAGGACTCGCTAGGCGGCGACAGTGAGCAAGGGCAGGAATCTCAGCAAGAAAATGTCGCTCACCTCAGCGAGCGACATGACACCGCGAACCTTCAGCTGCGCGATACACAGATCGAGGTGCAGCGCCTGCGTGGGGTCGAGGCCCAGACAAACACTCGCGTGGCCAGCCTGGACGCGCATCTACTGTCTCGTGCCGAGGGGATCGTGGAGATGGAGGATCGGCTCTCCCTGATCGGCGGCGAGATCGAGGGGCTCGAACGGGAGGGCCAACACGAGCAACAGGCGCTGGAGACGGCTCAGATCGAATCGAACTCAGCGCAGGAAAACTCCAGGGCCTTGCGTGAGCGACGGATAGAACTAGACGGCGAAAAAAGTGCTCTACGTGAGTCTTTGCGGGGCGCCGAGGTCGAAGTCGAAGCTTCCAGCAAGCCGTTGCTGCGAGCGCGGTCCCGTCTTCAATCCCTTGAGGAGATCCAAAATCGCTATCAAGGGTGTGCGAGCGGGGTACAGGTAGTGATGGAACATAAGGAACAGCTTGCTGAGGCTGGCCGCGAGCTCGACGGAGGTGCAGCCGCGTCGGATATCTCCACACGGGCGCCCGCCGTGCTTGGCATCATGGCTGATTTTATCTCGGCGCCGGCAGAATATGAGTCCGCGGTTGGGGCTGTCTTTGGCGAGCGGCTGCAAGGGGTGGTTGTTGACGAGCCTCGCACCGGGGCGAGTGGCGTCGAACTTTTACGCCAGCTCCAGGAAGGACGAACGACCTTCCTGCCCGCGAGCTTGCCCTGCGAACAGGGGGGGGGCGAGACGGCTGGTAAGTCCGCGGCCGATGCCGACGGCTCGGAGGCAAAAGCAAGTTTCAGCGAGGATGGATCGCGTGCTGGATCGTGGTTGCACTTGGAGGGGGTTCAAGGATTGTTGTGCGATCTTGTTAACATTGACGCGCGGGTCGATTCCCTCGCGCGCGCCTTAATCGGCGACGCGGTCGTGGTCGATACACTTGCTCGGGCCCTCGAGCTATGGAATCGGGTTCGTTTGGAGGGCTCAAACGTCCCGACGTTTGTCACTCTCCAGGGGGATCGAATCGATCCGACAGGCGTTGTGGTCGGCGGATCTGTCAACGCCGTCGAGTCCGCGCTCTTGCAGCAAAAACGCGAGATCGCGGAGCTTTTGCAGAGCGTCGAGACGCTCGACAAGGAATTTCAACTCGCCAGGGACCTCCAGCGTGGTCTTGCGGAGCGGCTAAGCGTAGTGGAGGAGGCTCGCGAGAAGAGCGAGGGAGAGCTTCTCGATGGCGAAAAAGTGCGTCTAGGGGCCTCGCAACAGGTCGATAGCCTCGCTGCGGCGGTCGAGCGTTGTGGCAAGCAGGTACAAGGCCTCCATAGGACCGCGGAGGAGCTTAGATCTGGCTTGGAACGCCGTCAGGAGGAGCGCGAAAACTACGAGCTGGAGCTGGCCGAACTGCGAGCTGAGCTCCCCGAGCGCGCCGAGGCCATCGCCGAGCAGGCCGAGAAGCTGGAGGCTCTCGATGGTCAACGCGAGGAACTCGCCGCACAGCTGACGGAGGCGAAGGTCGCACTGGCGAGTTGGCAGGAGCAGCGTGCTGCGCTTGTCGGATCGCGTGACCGGCTGGAGCGGCAGATCAGCAGCGAGAAAGCACGCGCACGTCGTTTGGAAGAGTCTGCGGTGGAGAGTGAAAAGCGGGTCGGTGAGCTGGAGATCGCGGTCGAAGAGATGGCCGCGGAACATTCTGCGCTTCTTGAGGAGCATAAAGTCTCGACCGAGGCCAAACATGACGCAAGCGAGGCTTGCGATGCCGCGAGACTTACCGTCGCGGAGCTTGAGGTCGCTGTCCGAAACCTCCGGCAAGACCTGGATGAAGAGCGTGAGCGGTTGTCTGAAGTTGAGCTTGGGCTCCGTGAGTTGGTGCTTGAGAGGGAACACTTGACCTCCGATATTCGCGACCGATTTGATGCCGAGTTGAGCTTGCTCTTGATCGATCACCATGACCGGCCCTCGCCGACCCGGGAACATGCGGAGAGAGTTAAGGAACTCAAGCGAATCCTTTCACGGATGGGAGAGGTCAACTTGACCGCGATCTCCGAATTTGAGGAGGTCTCGCAGCGTTTCGACTACCTCACGACCCAGCGTGGCGACCTGCAGGATGCAATTGTCACGCTGCAGGATGCGATCGATAAGATCAACGAGACGACACGCGAGCGTTTTAAGGACACTTTTGATCAGGTGAATGCCTACTTTCAAAAGTTGTTTCCGCGGTTATTCAACGGTGGGCGCGCTGAGTTGGTGATGACGGATCCGAGCAACCTGCTCGAGACCGGCATCGATATCTTCGCGCAGCCCCCAGGAAAAAAAGTCTCGAGCCTCGAACTCCTGAGCGGGGGAGAAAAAGCACTCACGGCGGTGAGTCTTGTTTTCGGCATTTTTCTGATGAAATCGAGTCCATTTTGTTTGCTGGACGAGGTCGACGCGCCCCTTGACGAGGCGAATGTAGGCCGTTTTTGCGACATGGTTCGTGAGTTGTCCGAACGAACGCAATTCATCATCATCACTCACAACAAGCGGACGATGGAGATCGCGGATCGGCTCTACGGCGTCACAATGCAGCAGCGGGGCGTCTCAAAGTTGGTCTCAGTGAATATGCGACGGACCGTGTCCGAGGCAAGTTTTAGCTAGCCGAGGCACTTTGATTGCGGCGGTGTCGGAGTCTGCCCGCGCTCCACTCGTCCACGGAATTTAGCTTGCCCGGAAAATTACGGCGCATGATCCATACTGCGCCGTAAAAAAGTGGTGTGTCGAGCAGAGCGAAGGCCCACTTGAAGAGCAGTCCATTGATAAGCAGAGCGGGGAACAGTGACCAAGTGACGCCTGTGCCGTCGACGCTGGCGAGCAGTGCGAGGACGACCGTTGTGTCGAGCAGCTGGGAGGCAAAGGTGCTCGCGTTGTTCCGCAGCCACAGATGCTTGCCCCGTGTGAGTCGTTTCCAAAAATGAAAGAGGCGAATGTCGACGTATTGCCCGCAGAGGTAGGCAGTCATCGATGCCGCGATACCCACCTTTGATGCGCCGAACACCTGATGAAAGGTGCTTGCAGTCGTGCCAAAATTGGCGGCGGGCACGGCATCGGCGAGCTCGATCAAGGCCAGGACAAATAGGCTTGCCACGAGGCCGGATGCAACGACCCGGTTGGCACGTTGTGCCCCGTAGGCCTCTGACAAGATGTCCGTGACGAGGAATGTTACGGGGTACGCCAACATTCCCACGGACTGGATGAAGGTGTAGTGGCCACCACCGGGGAGAGGAATCTCGACGCGAAAGAACTTCAGGAAAATGAGATTGCACGCAACCAGCGCCGCGATGAAGAGCGCTGTGAGTAGCAGATAGATATTCTCGTAGGTGCTGTCACTGCGCGAAGATGCATTTGGAAGGGGCATGGGGCCACCGGTCAGCTGCGTCGGTTTTTACGGAGGGGAAAACTCAGGGCGGAGAGCGCCCCAAAAAATATCAAGATGGCGAGTCTTTGGACGAGTACAAAAAGGGCGATCGAACTTTCATCGAGATCGATCACTCGAAATCCACCCACCCAGCCAGCCTCCGCAAATCCCAGGGCGCCGGGAGTGATGCCGAAGATGCTCGCAAGCTGGGCGAAGGGGGTCGCCATCAACATGTGAAGGATGGATATGTCGATCCCGAGAGCCCATGCGATTCCTGTAAACTGAATGACGACGGCAGCAAATCGCATGATGCTTAGGCCGGAGATCTGTGCCGCGACCCTCTTGTCGATCGTTGTGGAAAGGGGCTCCGTCGGTGGGCGGTTGAATCGTCTCAACAAGCGTAGATACAGGCTGAGCCCTATCTGAAAACAGGGCGCGAGCAATGGAATGCAGGCGCTGTAGAAGATGACAATCAATAGCCCGAGGCTGGCCGTGGAGGGGACGTCATAGGTAAGCACCAACGCGGTCCATGCGACCAGTGACATTGGTAAAAGCAGATCGACGATCCGCTCAAGTATGACCACGGTTGTCGCATGGCCGAGGGCTTGTGTGCTGCCGCCGGAACGCAGGGCGACGCCACGTCCGATGAGGTCCATTCCGAGTGTCGACGTGAATTGGCCGAGGAAGCGAGTGACCACGATGGCATGGAAATAGACCGAAAAACGTAGGTGGTGTCCACCTACAGATTCGGAGATCAGTTTCCAGCGCAGAGCGGTGAACAACGCGGCTGCGGTTGTTCCGGCGAGGGCGAGGGCGAGGGCTTGAGGCGAGAAATGGGCGTGAGCGAGTAGCGATGTTGGCTGTTGGCCCAACCACGCGATAAGGGCGGCGAATACGAGCAGGCCGAACGCGAGCCGGATGATCCGGAGCAGCCAGGAGCGTGAGCTGCGGGTTGGCGTGCTGTCGTGGTTCGGCCCATCCCAAATGTCGGGCCGTGGTGCGCGATTTGCCATGATGGCGCTAAGGATAGCGGAGGCCTAAGATTGCCCGGTTTGGTCACTCTCGGGAGGAGAGGGCAGAGCGACGGCGCTTCGGCACGCGGATTGCTCTTGATTGCGTGCGTGCCGGAGAGCCAGAGTTGAGCCTAGGACTTGAAACGGCTCGGGTAATCGCTGCCAAAGTCCTTGTCATCGTGGATCGTCTTGGCACGGGTGATGAGGGTATCTTCGGTTTCTTTGTTGTCTGGATCCGGCAGACAACATTCGACGGGGCAGACGGCCTGGCAGGCTTCGTGGTCGTGGAAACCGACACATTCGGTGCATAGCTTGGGGTCGATGACGTAGATTTCGTCACCCTCGGTGATGGCCTCGTTGGGGCACTCTGGCTCGCAAGCTCCGCAGTTGATGCACTCTTCGGTGATGTATGTTGCCATGGGGTATCCTGCTGCGTGGCCGTCTTGGGGCCGCGACGACGAAAGGATACCGACGCAAGCGACATCGTCAAGTTCACAGATTGCGGCGATTTCGGTGTCTCTACGGAAGAACGTGGTTTGCGGGAGGTGTCGAAATCTCATCGCAACAGGTTCAGAAGGTGGTCCCGTGTACCAACGAACGCGTCAAGGGCGCGATTCAGATTGTGAGAAGCGGAGACACGTAGTGTCAGTCGATATTCGTGCAACAAGATCGCGGCGATCACGATGTGTTCACTGCCGGCCAGAATGACCACAGCGTGTCCGAGGCCAGTGACGATGGCGGTCCGGTGAATATGAGCGAGAGACTGGCCGAGTTGGGCGCCTGAAATTTGGAGATCGAGCTCGGTGATCGCTGTCGGATCATGCGCGCTGTCGATAATTTCATCGCTGCCGTCGGTGAGCACCGCACCCCTAGCTCCGGGTACCCGCGTGACGAGCTCGGCCAGATGGTTGCCAAATTCGCTGATGCCGCCATGGATCGCACCCACCGATCGACGGGTATGTTTGGGAGGATGGCACGGGTGTATCAAGGTGCCGTGAGGGGCGCGCTAGGGCGGATAGAGTCGGTGGTCGAGAGACGAACGACTCGGTGGTTTCGCATACGCTCGATCTCGGCTTCGAATCGGCTCTTGCGCCAGGCCGAATGGCTGAGATCACGAAGGGCTTCCCGTCGCAGTCGACGAAGTTCCGGATCGGGGGCGGTGCCATCGGGAAGGTTCGCGGCGAGAACCCGGGGAACAACGACGAGATGAAGCCCATATTCGGTCATAAATGGGTCGATGATCGTTCCGCGTGTCTCGACGGCCAGGACTTGCGCACTGAACTGTTTCGTAAAATGATCGGGGTTGACCACCGGGAATCGCTCTAGACGCAGCTCAAACTCGCTGGTTGCTGAGAACGCCGCAAACTTGAGGTAGCGGAAGAGAAGATCGCAATTTTTCTCCGTTTGGAGGTCGGCTTGATGAGCGTTCACGACCGCCTGGATCGGCTCCATGGCCTGCCTGGCTCGTTGACCCCAATTGAGATCGCTCTTATCTACGGTTCGATTTTTACCGTCGTCGTCCTTGTCGGAGGGGACGATAAGTACGTTGCAAACCAAGAGAACTCGTTCGTGAAAATGGAGAGTGCGGGTCCGCCGGTGGTCGAGTTTTTCATCGAGGAACGACTTGGGGATGTCTTCGGCGCGGGAGGTGGGCTCGAACACTTCGCGCAACCATAGACGCGCACGCGCCGTGCGTAGGAGATGGTCACGGCGGTCGTCGGAGATGCCGAAGTTGTGCTCAGGGGTATCGAGATTGACATGCGCGAGCCGGGCCGAGGCCAAGCGTAGAGTCTCGACGGCCTGTTGCCGGGCCAGCGGCTCACTGATGCCGTCGCGCGCCGCGAGCATGGGCACGATCTTCGCGTCGAGTTTGAGGTCTCCAATCTGTGTGAGCCGCTGTTGATCTGGGCGTGCTGCGACCCCGCATCCGCCGATGGCCGACGCGAGCCACCCCAGCCCCAGCCAGAGTCTCAATCGACGAGATGAAGCGAGAGAACGCATCGAGGCGGGGGCCCGCGGGTGGGGAGTTTGCGAGTGGGGAGACGGGTGTCGACCCATGGCGATCTTTCTACCACGGCCCGTTAAATACACCCGATTCGGGGGTCGATAAGATTCATTTTTCAGACGGGGGGTGAAGATGCGATTCGGCGCGGAGGTTTCGACCGCATCGACCGTATCTCGACCGTATCGACCTTGTTGCGCAGTTGGCGGGGGCCCCAGAGGGCCGCTGTCATAGATCTCCCTGGCCGGCTATCCTTCGCGCGATGTCCCCAGCCAAGCGCGTGTTGTTGGTGGTGCTCGATGGTCCCGCGGGGGCCGGTAAGTCGACCATTGCTCGAAGAGTTGCCGACTCGTTGGGCGCCGCCATCTTGGATACCGGTGCGATCTATCGAAGCCTTGCGCTTGTTGCGAGAAAGCGGGGGATCCGCTGGCTCGACGAGTCGGCCCTGGCGGCCTTAGCGTCGGATTTCCCCCTCGAGTTTCGCCCGGCCCGGGAAACAGGCGGTGCACAGCAGGTCGTCTTTGATGGACAGGACATTACCGACGAAATTCGGCTCCCGGAGATCTCTGACGGGGCATCCAAAGTCTCTTCACTCGGCGCAGTGCGCGCGAGCTTGCTCGGCGTGCAAAGATCGATATCGGCGACAGCGCTAGCCGCCGGAGCGGGCTGCGTTGCAGAAGGCCGAGATATGGGGTCCGTGGTGTTCCCAGAGGCCGACGTGAAAATTTTCCTCACCGCCGAACTTTCTGCCCGCGCTCGACGCAGGCACGCCGAGCTGCGTGCGCGGGGGGCTGATATTCCCCTCGACGAGGTGCAAACCGAGATGAGAGCGCGGGATGCCCGCGACTCGACGAGAGAGTCGGCACCGCTTGTCCAAGCGCCGGGAGCATTGCGTATCGATTCGAGCACCTTGGATATCGAGGGTGTTTTGAAACTTGTCATGGCCCAGATCGAGAGGGCCCAGATCGAGGGCGCGACCCGATAGGGACAAGGGGCGGGGCGAGAGCCGAACAGCCCCCCCTGGGCGCGGACTCCGGGTTCGAGCCCCCGCGAAAGACCGTTGCAAGGTGCGTATCAGCGCCTAGGGGCGCGAGCTTGGTTCGGATTGGAGGCCGGCCAGAGCCACACCATGGGATCGGTTGTCGGTGCGCTTGACGCTGGAAGCTGAGTTCCCTACCGTTCGCCAGCTCTCGACGGGTGCTCTAGCGTGACGGTGTCAGCCACAGGCGAAGCCGAACGCGCGATGAAATCGGTCGAGGGACTCCGACTAAGGAACCTCAATCAACCAATGACTCAACAACTCACCCAAGAGACCGACGAAGAGGACTTCGCCGCGCTCCTTCAGCAATCTTTCCAAGCCCCGACAGAAGTCAAGGAGGGCGGCATTGTCATGGGCACTGTCGTCGACCTGATCGGAGATTACGCCATCGTAGATGTTGGACTCAAGGCGGAAGGGCAAGTCCCGCTCCGCGAGTTCGCCGACGAAGAAGGCAACATCAGCATCAACATCGGCGACGAGATCGAAGTGTTACTCGAGAACGCCGAGGACCAGAACGGCCTGGTCATCCTCTCGAAGGACAAGGCTCGCAAACGGAAGGTGTGGGACGAGATTCAAAATGCCATGGAAGAAGAGGGCATTGTGAATGGAATCGTCAACGCGCGTGTGAAGGGGGGGCTGTCGGTGACTCTGCAAGGTGGAGTCAAGGCGTTCCTTCCTGGAAGTCAGGTCGATCTGCGACCTGTTCGCAATCTCGACACCTTCATTGACCAGGAGTACGAGTTCAAGATCATAAAGTTCAACAAGCGGCGCGGAAACATCGTGCTTAGTCGTCGCGTCTTGTTGGAGGCTGAACGCGCTGAACTCAAGAACGATACGCTCAACAAGCTGGCCGAGGATCAGATTGTCGAGGGTGTGGTCAAGAACCTTACGGACTACGGTGCGTTCATCGATCTTGGAGGTATTGACGGTCTGTTGCACATCACCGACATGAGCTGGGGACGGATCAATCACCCGTCTGAGCTGTTCCAAGTCAGTGACAAAGTGAAGGTCAAGGTTCTTAAGTTCAACAGCGAGAGTGAACGTGTCAGCCTTGGTCTCAAGCAGATCACACCAGACCCATGGATCAATGCGGAGGAGAAATATATTCCCGGCACGGTCGTGCAGGGGAAGGTTGTCAGCATCAAGGACTACGGCGCGTTCATCGAGCTCGAAGAGGGGATCGAGGGGCTTGTACACGTTTCGGAGATGTCGTGGACTCGTCAGATCAAAAACCCGAAGCAAATGGTCGACCTGGGGGACGAGGTCAAAGCTGTGGTTCTCGACATCGACGTGTCGCAAAACCGCATCTCCCTGGGCATGAAGCAGCTTGAGGAGAATCCCTACGAGAAGGTGCTCGAGAAGTACCCGCCAGGGACTGTCGTCGAAGGTGTTATTCGCAACATCGCCGACTTCGGTGTGTTTGTGGAGCTCGAGCCCGGAATTGATGGTCTCGTTCACATCACGGACCTTTCGTGGGTTCAGCGTGTTCGCCACCCCTCGGAGCTTCATAAAAAGGGCGACGAGGTCAAGGCATGCGTGCTCAACATCGACAACTCGGGCGAGAAACCCAAGATCAGCCTGGGTATCAAGCAGCTCTCCACGGATCCGTGGGACCGAGTTCCGTACGAGTTTCCGGTTGGGAAGCTCACCGACGTCAAGGTTCTTAAGCTCACTGACTTTGGAGCGTTTGCCGAGATCACACCAGGGGTTGAGGGATTGATTCACATCTCAGAGATCAGTGAAGAGAGGATCGATGACCCTCGTGCTGTGCTTCAGCCCGAGCAGATCGTACGAGCGGAGATCATTCAACTCGATCCGCAGGAGCGAAAAATCGGTCTGTCGATCAAGAGCGCGAAGCGTCAAGACGCGCTCGCAGATGCGCAAGGTTTCTCGAACGTTAGCGAGGCCGGCGCCACGTTGGGCGACTTGCTCGGCGGCAAGTTCGGGTCTGGGGACAGCGACAAGTCTGACGACTAGGCCGCGTCCCAGTCGGTCTTGGGCGGAGCTCAAGGCCGGATCGCTCGGTCGTCGAACCGAGTAAACCGATGCCAGATCTTACGGTAACGTGCCGCGAGATCTGGCATTTTTCTTTGTCGGGCGCTCGGCTCTGCGGGGCGCCCATCCTTCTGTCCGGACCTAGCTCTTCGGGGAAGAAGAGAAGACCGATACCGCGTCGACGGTCTATTGCCGGGCGCTGGGAGCTCAGCGATGAGGCGGACGCAGAGGGACAGGGCCCTCATTGTGATGGTCTCGCCGGGTAACCTATCGAGGTCTCACGCGTATCAGAGTCCTGGCTAGGTCGGAGCCACGAATCGTTCATCCGTATGCGTGGAAGGCGCTGCATTCGCAGTCCTACGAATGTTCTCATCGCCGTCGGCTTGCGCCAGACACCTCGGCCGCGATATGCCGGCCGCATGAGTGGGCTCCTCTCAAATATTCGAGTTGTCGAAGGCGACATGAACGCAGGAGGACTTCGATTTGCGGTCGTCGTCAGCCGGTTTAACGCCTTTGTGACCGAACGCCTCCTTGAGGGGTGTCTCGACACATTGCTACGTTCAGGAGCCAAGCCTGAGGACGTGACTGTTTACCGCACGCCGGGTGCTTTCGAGCTGCCGACGGTTTCGCATACGGTGCTCCAACACAAGAAGGTGGATGCGTTGATCGCTCTCGGTTGCCTGATTCGAGGAGACACCATTCATTTTGATCTCATTGCGTCGGAGGCGACAAAGGGGCTGTTGGCTGCGAGTCGAGACAGCGGGACACCGGTAACCTTCGGGCTGTTGACCACCGACACGCTGGATCAGGCAATTAATCGTGCAGGGGCGAAACATGGCAACAAGGGCTCTGAGTCAGCCCTCGCGGCGGTCGAGCAGGCTCGGTTGTATCGGGCCATCGCCGGTGAGTGAATCCGGAAGACCGGGGCGTCGTCGAGAGCGTGGCCGTGAGCTTGCGCTGTTGGCGTTGTGTCACCTTGAGGGGACTGCCCCCGAAGAGCGTGCTGCGGCGCTTTCTCGGCTGTGGGACAGTGATCGCAACGCCTCGGAGAGCGCGGAGACACTCGTCGCAGATCTTCTCAAGGATGACGCGGTTCGTCGCTTTGCTAGGCGCTTGGTCGATCTTCTTGTCGAGCATTGGGAGGACGTCGATACTCAGATCGAGGCGGTGTCGAGGCGGTGGCGACTTGCGCGAATGGATCAAATCGATCGCAGCGTCTTGCGTCTGGCCGCCGTCGAGCTTTTTCACGAGAAGACTCCGCGCGGTGTGGTCGTGTCGGAGGCTGTCCGGCTTGCGGACCGATATGGTAGCGAACGGTCTGCGGCCTTCGTAAACGGTATTTCGGAGTCCCTCGCCAAGGTCCTCCGGGACGTTTGAACCTTTGGGGAGTCCGTGTCCGACTTATGAACGATCACGAGCGGCCCACGGACGATGTTGAACCTCGCTCTACGGACGAGGCCGAACGAGGACCCGCAGTGGCAGGTCGCGATGAAAATCGAGACGGTCAATCAGAATCCGGTATGGCCGCAGAGGACCCCGGATCCTCGTCGAAGCCCCCGGTAGCGAAGTTGGATGTCGTCGTGTTGAGCGCCGACGGGGTTTCGGTCCCGTTGGAAGCCAGCCCTGAGCCTGAGCCTCAAGTCGACGTGATTCCATTCGAGAGGGCATTGCTGGACGGTGTGTGCGATTTCGCTGGGCGGCGCCTTGCCGACGTCGGAATCGTCCCTGTTTTCGCGGATGAGCGGCCGTTGCAGGGACTGGGAGGGCACCTTGACTGGCGATGCTCTGGGTATCTCAGCGAGTTGATTCGAACGGGGATGTGTTCGGGCGATGTCGGCGACGCGCTGTTGTTGCCTGGGCGCCGTGGGTTACCGACGAAACGACTCGTTCTGTTCGGCTCTGGACCCCGCGCGCGCTACGATGACAGGGCTGCAGAGGCACTCGCCGTACGTTTGATCGATGTTGCGCGCGGACTTCGTGCGCGCGACGTCCTCCTGGCGCTACCGGCGCAGTCGCGAGACCGGGCGAGGACTGAGGTGTTCTTCTCTGCGTTTCTTGCGGCTGTGTGTACGCCGATCGGGGGGCAGATGTCTGCGGGCTCGCTATCGACGGGTCCCAGGAGATCGCCCATGCAATGGTGGATCGTTGCGGAGCCTGACATGGTGGCGCGACTTCGTCGGATCAAAGATGGACCGCCAAGGGCCACCTCAATGTCGAAACACTAGCTCGCTCTGGCGCGGAACTGCGCCGGCCGAAAAAATGCCTGTCGTCGCGGCCCGGACGGGGACTGAATCGTCCACAGAGCGACCGCGCGCCTATATACTAGTCAGCATGGCGACCCAAGTGCTTTTGGTCGAAGACTCTCGGGCGATGCGCGACTACGTGAGTTCAATCTTGGAGGCCGATGGCGACTACGAGATTCATGAGGTCTCAAATGGATTTGATGCACTTCGCGAACTGCCTCGTCTTCGTCTAGATCTAATCATTACCGACATCAACATGCCGGATGTCAGCGGGATTGAACTCACGAATTTTATTCGGCAATCGAAACGTCACGAACGGACCCCCGTCGTGGTGATCAGCACCGATGCCTCTGAGATCGATCGAGCGAGAGCGATGGGAGCCGGCGCCTCGGTATTCGTCGCCAAGCCGTTTACACCCGAGGTCTTGCTAAAGGCTGTGAACGATGTCTTGGGGAGGAAGAACTAGTGTCGGCATCATCCGAATTCCTTTCGGAGGCCCAAGATATTGTGGAGACTTTTTCGCGCCAACTGCTGGAGATCGATCGACAGATCGGCAGCAGCGGTGAGTACGATCCCGACCTCCTTAACGGCGCCTTTCGATCGGTCCACACGCTGAAAGGTCTCTCATCGCTCTCTGGAATTTCCGAGATCGGTGGTCTTAGCCACGGGCTGGAAAATACTCTTGATGCCCTGCGGCTCGGGAAAATAGCGATCGACCAACCCGCGCTCGATCTTCTGTTTGAGGCCGTTGAGCTGTTTTCGAGACTCTTGGCGACCGACGCTGGAGAAAGGGGTGCATCTGCAGCGGGGCGAGATGATATCGATGAGTTTCTTGCCAGGTTGGAATTGCTCCAGCAGCCGAGGTCTTCCGATGTTGGCTGCGACGTGCTGTCCTGGTTGGATGATTCGATACTCGCAGTGCTCACCGAGTACGAGGAGCATCGGCTACGCGAGAACATACGGTTGGGTCGGCGGATCTACCGGGTGCATGCGCCTTTCGACCTCATGGCGATCGATGTCGGAATTGAGCTTCTAAAGAAAAAAATGAAGGCCTACGGCGAGGTCATCACCTACCTTCCCAGCGCAGACAGCTCCGCAGTCGACCGGATCGAAATGGACATTCTCCTCGGTTCGAAAGCGGAGCTGTCGGAGGTCGTCGCAGGCGTCGGAGATGCCGAGGTTGAGGTTGAGTTGTTGGGGGGCGCCCCGATGTCTCGCGTGCCTGCGGGGCCGTCGGGGCCAGCCCCGCAACAAGGCGCGGATTCTGATGCAATGAGGCCGAGTCTGGCCTCGAGTCGAGGGCACGTGGACGTGCCCGAGCGCTCACCGGGCACCGAAATCGATCCTTCGGTAGCGAGCGGCGTCGAGCCCGAGCAAGATGGCGGTGCGGTCAGTTTACGGAGCCTTTCCCAGACGGTTCGGGTCGACCTCGATCGGCTCGACATGCTGATGAACCTCGTCGGTGAGTTGAGCTTGGTGCAAGAGAATCTTGGCGGTCTCGTATCCGACTTGCAAGTGGCCGAAAGCTCCGGCGGGAGCACGGTCCCGCTGCGGCGGGGGTTGCAAGATCAACTTCGGATCATGAGTCGCCGGCTCGGACTTCTCCAACAAGGAATCCTCGAGGTGCGGATGGTTCCTCTCGGCCAGGTCTTTGACAAACTGGCGCGCGTCGTCCGAAAAGTAGGTCGAGAGTCCGGCAAAGAAGTGTCACTCAACGTGAATGGTGCCGACACCGAACTCGACAAATTGATCGTCGAAGAGCTTAGCGATCCGCTTATGCACATGATCCGCAACGCGATCGATCACGGAATCGAGGACGGGCCCACTCGTCGTGAGCGAGGGAAACAATCGGTGGGTCGGATCGACCTACGGGCTCGTCAACGTGGCAACAGGGTCGTGATCGAGGTCGAAGACGACGGTGCAGGGATCGACTGGGAGGTCGTTCGCGATGTCGCGCTCAAGCGAGGGTTCTTGAGCGATGAGGCGGCGCGGGATGTTAGCCCTGGTGATGCGATCAACCTAGTGTTTTCCCCCGGGTTTTCGACGAGGACACGGGCGAGCGCTTTGAGTGGTCGCGGCGTCGGTATGGATGTCGTGAAGACCAATGTATCTCGGCTGAGCGGAATGATCGAGATCGACAGCGAACCCGGCAAAGGAACTTGTTTTACGATTACCTTGCCGGTGACCCTGGCGATTATTCAGGCGCTTGTGATCGAGAGCGGCGGCGAGACATTCTGCATCTCGCTAAACTCGGTGCTTGAATCGATCATGGTCCATCCGAGCGAAATCCACACCATTGAAGGCCACGAGGTTGTGTCTCTACGCGGGAGCACCTTGCCGTTGCTACATCTTTCGAAGGTGTTTCGACTCCGGCGACGGCGGAGAATGGGAAAATACGACCGGTTCTATATCGTCGTTGTCGGTCTAGCTCAACATCGCGTGGGGCTGGTGGTGGACGAGTTGGTCGGTCAGCAAGACGTGGTGATCAAGCCGATTGGCAAGGCGTTGGGGCAGGTTCCGGGAATCGCAGGCGCGACCGAACTAGGGGCGAACAGAACGGTCTTGTTGTTGGATGTGGCGATGCTGGTGAATGAGGCCGTGCGCGGGTCCTCGGTGCCGCCGGGGCGCCCCCAGGCATCGGTTTATGGGGGAGTTGAGGGCACAATTTGACCATGGCCAGCGAGAGTGACCAATTGTGGAACGCGTTGCTTCAGGTAGGCGGAAATGCTGCGACGGAGGCGGACTATGAACACGGCTATCGTCGAGAGATTCGAACAGATCTCAGTCGATATGTTACGTTCAAGATCAACGAAGAACGCTATGGCCTACCGATCGAGATCATTGTCGAGATCTCAATGGTTTTGGCGACAACCTTTGTGCCACGAACGGCCGATTTTGTACTTGGGGTTGGAAATGTGAGGGGCCAGATTTTACCGGTGATCGACCTCGCTCGCCGGCTCAAGCTCAAACGAAAGTCGATTCCCCCCAAACCCCGTGTTTTGATCGTTCGTCACAATGGCGAGCCCCATGCAATTGTCGTCGACGAGGTTGAGCATGTCGTGTCGCTGCCGCCTGAGGCGATGGAAGAGACTCCAGGAGGAATCGGTAGCGCGCGCGCTGATTTCGTCGCGGCTCTAGGGCGTCACGAGGGCCAGTTGACAATCATTCTTGATCTTAACCAGGTCCTCGATCCTTCGGCCTTCGTTCTTCGGTCTTCGGAACGCGCTGAGATGGAGAGCGATGATGAGTGATTTTGGCGTGATCGGACGGCGTCTCGGCGGAGCGAAACGCGACCGAGACGAGCACTGGGGAAGCACGGAAGAGGCCGCGGATGAGGAACTTCACAGCAATTCTGTGAAGTTGGCAGGTTTTTATGTAGGGCCAGGTCTCTATGGGATCGATATCATGCGGATCAAGGAAGTGATTCAGTCTCGCGCATTTCCGGTTCGTCCCGTGCCGCACGCACCCGCTGCGATCGAAGGCGTGATTACTCTCCGTGGGGTGGTGATTCCCGTGGTCGATCTGCGCCGGCGATTCAATGTTGACGTCGACGAAGAAACATCACGTCTCAACAAACTTATTGTCGTCAGCGTGCGAGGCCGCATCGTTGGGCTGAAGGTAGACCGTGTCGTTGGCGAGATTCGTGCGGCGATTCGCGACGTCCGGCCGGCACCTTCCATGCTGAGCCAGCCTTCGGGGGAAGACGATGAGTATTTTTCAGGAGTCTGTAATATAGGGGAAGATGTCCTTTTCGTGCTCAATCTCGACGGGCTATTTTCGGCGAAGAAAGAGGGTGGAGAATGAGGCGTATGCAGGTGCTATTTGTGCACGGGCGGCCAGTGATTCGCACGGCCACAAAAAGGGTGCTCGAGGCTCATGGTTTCAGCGTTGCACTCGCTGCAAGCATTTCCGAGGCGCTTGTTCTGCTCGGCCGTGGGGCTGGGGGGAAGGGCGACTCTCACATCCCGTGGACGAGTCTCGTATTCGAGGTTGGCCTCCCCGATGGGGCCGGTTTTGAATTGATTCCGTCTGCACGTAAATTGGGGACTGAAGCGATCATCATGGTGGCGTCGGTCTATCGTCGGACCTGCTACAAGCGGCGGCCGAGCCGTCTCTACGGAGCCGACGACTATGTCGAAATTCATCATCTTGGCGACCATCTGCCTGAGCGTTTGCGTGGTCGTCTGGGACTGGCGCGTGAAGAAGAGCCGAAACTTGCCATGCGGGAGGCCTTCGAGACCCTTCAAAAAAAGGGGGACACACGTTTGACCGTGGAGGCGCCGGGCGCGTTGGCATCCTTGATCGTCGCTGATTTGTTGCTCTACAACGGTGACGTCGTAGGTGAAGCCGAGACCGTTGAAGCCGCGATGTCGGCCATTGAGATCGATCTTCAGGCCGCCCGACGACTTTTTTTGCAGGTACAGAATGTTGATGCGGGGACGGACCCGATCGGAGCTGCGCTTGTGGACCAGCTGCGGCAACTTGAGGTTGTCCACCAGGATTGACATGGATCGCATGACCGCCGACGAAATGCAGCGGACGGGGCTCTCCGCATCAATTGCGGATTGCGTTGGCCGATTTTCCGATACTCGGTGGCACGAGCGAAAGCGGGCTGTGGAGACGCTTACTTCTCTCATCGGCCAGCAAGTCCTGGATGGGCGATCGATGGAGGCCCTGTTGGAACTCCTCCTCGACGCGATGGGCGATTCGGGGAATATCAACAGTCGGGCGGCGAGTCACGAGGTGCTTCGCAATTTGGGGCGTGTGAGTGTGTTGCACGTGGTGGACCGACTCCGCCAAGGCGGTGCGAATCAACGTCTATTGGTCGACTTGGTGGGGGAGATTGGTGGGGAGACTGAGGTCCCAGTGTTATGCGAGGTGCTAGAGTCGTGTTCGGATCTGCGTCGACCGATCGATGAAAATCTAATCGCATCGGCCTTGGCTGCGCTCGGTCGCATTGGCGGCCATCAGGCAATCTTGGCAGTATCGTCGGTGCTTGATCATCCGTCGCCGATGCTGCGATTGTATGCGGTCGACGCCCTGCGGGAAGCGGGGGCGACTGTGCAGGTCGACATGTTGCGGCCGCTTCTCGCCCACGCGGTGACCCGAAAGGTCACCGCCAGATTGCTTGGTGTGGGCGGACTCGAGAGCGCGGTTCCGCTGCTGGTCGATCTGCTCCGCGATAACATGCGGGGTGTTCGATCCGCAGCGGCCATCGGCCTGGTTCGCCTTGCAGAGAACCTGCGTTCCCGAGGTGATGTGGCGCATGGTGCCGCAGCCATCGATCCCGTGTCGGCGGCCTTGCGAGGAATTGATACTGAGACCGCGGATTGCTTGCGCGATCTCATCGGCGACCAGGACCCAGCGACGAGTGGCGCTGCCGTCGTTCTCGCGGGCCATGCCGCCGATCGCGCGGCCTTGCCCGCTGTACTCGCTCGTATGCGGGATCCAGAAATATTTGAGCGCGCCGTCGACCTCGTCGAGGCGTTGGGAGGTCAGGCCGAGGACGTCTTGGTGCAGATGGCAGCGGAGCTAGAACTCTCGGCGCGCGAGTCAATGTATCGTCTAATTGGAGCCCTCCCAGGGCCAGGCATCGATGGCCGACTGACCTCGATATTGATGAATAGTTTGGAGGATCCCTCGCTCGCCGTAGTCGGTGCAGCGTGTGACGCGCTTTCGAAGGTAGGATGCCGCGCCGCGATCGCGCCCCTGTATCGCTGTTGCGGACGGGATGGGGGCGCGGGGGAGCGAGCGGCAGAGGCCCTCGCCGAGCTCTTGGGTAGGACCTTTGGGAGTGGGGGGCATCACGATGATTTAGAATTGATCATTGGCGGGTCATGGCCCCACGTCGGAGCTTTGGCCTGCAATCTTTGCCGTGTCGTCGGCAGACTTGGGCTTCCACACTATGTGCCTCCATTGGTCGCTATGCTTGGAAGCTCTGACAAAAAAGTACGGATTGCGGCCGCGCTTGCACTCGGGAGCATCGATGGTGATCACGAAGGAATCGCCGCTCTCAGCTTCTCTCTGGCCGATGAAGACGCTTCAGTTCGCGCTGCTGCGAGCCGAAGCCTGGGGGTGCTGCGTGCTCCGCAAAGCTGTCAGGCGCTACTTTCGGCGACGTCGGACCCCACGCCCTTGGTTCGCGCAGCGGCTGTGCAGGCATTGGTTGCCATGGACAATCCCGTGAGTCTCGGTCGTATGCGTGAGGTAATTCTCGAGGATCCGTCACCGACGGTGGTTGTCCACGCGATCGCGGCGCTGGGTCGGTTCGGGATGGACCAGGACCTCGCATTGTTGATGAGCCTGTGTCGGAGTCATGACCACGAGGTGGTGAAAGCTGCGGCCCGATCGTTGGCCGAATACCCCCTCCATCGGGCGACGGCCGCGCTGCTCGGGCTCATCTCACATCCTCGGTGGGACGTTCGGTGGGCGGCTGCAGAGGTACTCGGCGAGCGCCGCGATAGGACGGCTCTCGCTCCACTTCGCCGGGCTTACGACACGGAGCAAGATGCTCTTGTTCGACAAATTATCGAGGGGGCAATCGCCTTGCTCGAGCGCCCGAACCAAGGCGACTCCGACTAAAATGACAGAGTCGATCAATCGCTTGTTTGCCGCGTTGGAGACCCCACGTGTGCGAATCCAAGACGAAGAGACCCGTCTATTCCAGGAAATTATTCAGGAATACTGCGGGGTGAGCTATGGAATTGAGTCGGCATTTTTTCTTGAACGCCGACTCGGTCCTCGGCTTGATCATCTTGGTCTGTCGGACTATAGTGAGTACTATCGCTATCTTCGTTACGATACGAATGGGCAGGCCGAACTCGAAGAGCTTGTTGAACGCATCACGACTCACGAGACCTACTTTTTTCGTGAGCAGTACCAGTTGGACGCCTTTAGCGAAGAAATCCTTCCCAGACTTGTGACGCAGAATCGAAAGCGAAAAAATCTTTCGATCTGGAGCGCTGGATGTTCAACAGGGGAGGAAGTCTATACGATCGCTATGCTACTACGGGAGTTTGGGGGCTTCGACGATTGGGCGCTTCGCGTTGTCGGATCCGATATTAGCAGGCGGGTACTTTCACACGCGCGGGCCGGACAATACAATCTCGGAAGTTTTCGCACGACCTCAGAAGTTCTGAAAAGAAGATATTTTCAGGAGACACCGCAGTGGTACAACGTTCGGGATGATGTGAGGAGTCTGTGCTCCTTTGGCCAGCTTAACTTATTGGCGACAGAGCGATTTCGAGTCATCGGATCGGTCGATGTTATTTTTTGTCGCAACGTCTTGATGTATCTCTCGCACGATTCCCGTTTGCGGGTTGTCGAGGCATTCTACGATCAGCTCAGACCGGGGGGGTATTTGCTTCTTGGTCATTCTGAGAGCTTGCTAAATGTCACCACTCGGTTTGAGCTCGCGCATCTGGAGAAAGACCTCGTGTATCGAAAACCCGACGCGACGGATGCTGGAGATCCGAGGTGAAAGACACTGCGCGTGACTCAGGGAGAGATTCAGAGCGAGGCGCACTTCGTGTCTTGGTTGTCGATGACTCCGCCTACAATCGACAGACGATAGCGACCATGATTCAAGCGATTCCCGGTGCCACGGTGGTCGGGCGTGCTTCCGATGGCAAGGAAGCCCTAAAACTCGTATTTGAGCGGGACCCGGACGTCGTCACTTTGGACCTAGAGATGCCTGAAATGGACGGCTTTGCGTTTCTACGGTTGCTGATGAGCTGCCGCCCCCTGCCGGTGATTGTGATTTCTGGCCATGCGGAGCAAGAGAATGTTTTTCGAGCCCTAGAGATTGGTGCCCTCGATTTCATCGCCAAGCGCCGGAATAGGGGGCGCCTCGGTCTGCTTTCGATCCAGCAGGAAATTAGTGAAAAAATCGCCTTTGTTCGGCGACTTCAGGTGGTCCGTTTGCGTGATAGGGCCGAATCGCTCGCGGCGCAACGTGGCGGTGCGATTGAAAGTCAGCGGCTGGCGATGCGCGGCCAAAAAAGCAAGACGTCGGTGGTGGATCTGACCGAACCAGCTAGCGTCATCATTGCTATTGGGGCCTCCACAGGGGGACCTCCAGCGATTCAGCAGCTTCTTAAAAATCTTCCAGACACACTTCCTGCGGCGATCGTGATCGCTCAACATATGCCAGATCGGTTCACATCCACGTTCGCCCGACGGCTGGACCGTATGCTTTCTGTGCGAGTCATCGAGGCGAGAGACGGGCAGCCCCTCGAGAACGGTTTCGTCTATATCGCTCCAGGCGCTGCGAACGTAAACCTGGTCCAAGGTTCGGATGACGTGATTCGTATCGAGATCATTCGCCAAAATGTGCCCGAGGGGGAGACCGCCGGTTTGGCTCCTTCTGTCGATAAATTGTTCGACACGGTCTCACAATACTTTTCCGACCATTGCTGTGCTGTGGTCCTGACGGGGATGGGATCAGACGGTACCCTTGGGGCTCGACGAGTTGTCAGCCGGGGAGGGCAAGTCTTTGCCGAGGACCCTGCCACTGCGGTGATGCCAGGCATGCCCAAATCTGTCGTGGAAGCCGGTGTTTGTGCCGAAGTTCTACCCCTGGAGAAGCTTCACGAGGCGATTGTCCGTTTTGTTCGATCGGTGCCGAAGAAGCGGCCATAAAGCCGAAACCCAGAGGGCGTCCCGGTTTGGGCTTTGCACACGAAACACGACAAATTGCCGAAGTGATCGGACCGTGAATGGGGGCGAGGTGTCTCCAGCTATGCTATTGTAACGGCGATGAGCGATGAGGACACGAGCGGCGGATCTCTTCGCAATAAGACCGACGCATTCCTGAAAAATTTCTTCGAGACCGGCGAGGCGCTTGTACGTGATCTGATTGAGGAGAATGAGCGACTTCGCTCCGGGGTTGGCGATAGCGAATCACCGGACACGGTACGGGCGGCGGCATCGAGTGAAAAAGTGGTGGAAGATTTGGAGAATCGCGTGACATCGCTAGAGCGTGAATCGGGTGATTACCAGCAACGGCTTCAGGTTCTCGAACAGGAACACCACAACCTCGCCTGCATGTACGTCTCGGGGCTGGAGTTTCACAGGTCGGTCCGGATCGACGACGTCATGCAAACGATTACCGAGATACTTTTAAACTTTCTTGGCGTCGAAACATTTACATTATTTCTGGTGGACGAAGACCGCCAAGTTCTGTTTCCAGCCGCTCGGTCCTGCGGCGAGTTGGAAGCATGCCGAGAGATTGATCTGGCGAGGGGACCCCAAAGTGCTCTCGGTGGGCTGAATCGTTCGTGGCGGCGTGGGGACCCAGACTATGTTCTCGGCCGAGAGTTGATGCATCTTCCCTTGGTCTCAGGCTCGCGGCTCGTTGGATGTGCGCGATTGGAGTCACTATTGTTTCAGAAAAAGAGCTTTGTTGAGGCGGATTTTGGTCTGCTCTCGCTGATCTCGGAGCATGGTGGTGTCGCCATCGAGACGGCTTGGGTGCGTTCCCACGATCCCAATTTGCCCATGCAGCGGCGAGCGATTGAGGAGTTGATAGGATCATGAGCACGGATTCATCGAATAGAAGACTGAACGCCCTGGTAGTGGAAGACAGTCCGCCGATGCGCAAGATGATGGTCTTCGCACTGTCGCGCATTCGGGAGTTGACCGTGGTCGAGGCCGACGACGGTGTCGATGCCCTCCGTCGCATCGCGGGACAGCGCTTTGATATCATCATCACCGATATCAACATGCCAATCTTGGATGGACTCAAACTCGTGAAGCGTTTGCGAGCAGACCCTTTTTATAAAGATATTCCGATCGTGATCATCACCACGGAGGGTGCAGAGGAAGACCGGCAGCGGGCGCTTTCACTCGGTGCAAATGCATACGTGACGAAGCCTATCCAGGCACAACAGGTGATCGGAATGGTGCGGGAGATCTTGGGTCTTCCAGCGTGACCGGATTATGACCGGGTCCGTCGAAGGCATTTTCGACCCCCTTGTTGACGACTACCTTCAACATCTCAAGGTAGAGCGGGCGCTGAGTCGAAACACGCTCGTGGCTTATGCGCAGGACCTACGGAAATTTGTGGAGTTCTTGGCGTTTGAGGGTTTTACGACCCGCGCCCAGGTCGACGGGAGCGTACTCCTCGCATTTCTTAGAAGTTTGGCGGCACAAGGGTTGAGTGCACAAACACAAACGCGTCGCTGGATCGCGGTGCGCGGACTTTTTCGTTGGTTGCGAACCGAGAACTTGGTGGATGTCGATCCTACCCAAGGGATTCAATTGCCAAAGGCCGCGAAGCGGCTTCCAGACCTCTTGAGTCGTAGCGAGGTTCTCGCGCTTCTCGCGGTTCCAGGCGTGGATAGTTCGCTGGGCCAGCGGGATACGGCTGTGCTGGAGTTCATGTACGCGACGGGCTGCCGGGTCTCGGAGGCGGTCGAGCTTCGGCTTGAGGCGTTGCATCTCGATCAAGGCCTTGTCTTGATCAGTGGCAAGGGAAGCAAGCAAAGATTTGTACCGCTCGGGGATTGCAGTCATGTTGCGCTACTTGCGTGGCTTCAGGAAGGCAGAGGGATTCTTGTGAAGAAGGCGCAGTCACGAGGTCAAAAGGACCCGGGGACGGTATTTCTGAACAGCCGAGGTGGTTCGTTGTCTAGGCAGGGTTGGTTTTATCGGCTTCGTACTCTTGCGCAGAGCGCCGGAATCGTTCGGAATATTTCTCCACACAAATTGCGACACAGTTTCGCCACGCATCTGCTCGAAGGTGGAGCTGATCTGCGGACGGTGCAGACACTGCTCGGTCACGCGGACATCTCAACCACCCAGATATATACGCATCTCAGTCAGACCCATGTGCGTAATGCCTACGACGAGCATCACCCCCGCGCGTGAGCCAGCGAGGGGGTGGGGCGGGGAACGAGCGGGGTATCGCCTGTACGGGAAAAAGGTGAGCGACCTACCGATGCAGGCGAAATCTGTAACATCCAATCCACGGGAACGTTTCTATTGCGTTTAGAGGGATAGAATCGCCATGACTGATCCGGGCCGACGACAATTCATTTATCTCTCGCTGGGCGGAGCGACGACGGTCGTGTTTGCCTGCGGTGAATCCACCGGCACACTCGGGAACGAGACGGAGGGGGCCGAGACTGGAGACGGGACCGGGACCGATGACACAAGTGGGGGTGAAACTGTGGGGGAAGAGACCGACGGTGAAACTGGTGAAGGGTCGGAAGGCGAAGAAGATCCCTGTCCGGACCTCTTCGAAGGGGGAGTTCTGGTGGGCAACTTGATTTTCACTGGGGAACTTCAAAATGCTGTCGGAAAAACCGAAGGGCAAGGTCTAAGTGGTCGACTTGCGCTGGATGTGGGGACAATTACCGAGGACCGACTGATCACTGACAATGACGCATTTTTTGTTCGGACGTTGGCACCTGACCTACTTAATCTCGACGCGCTCTGGACCATTCGTATGTCTGGACTCGTGAACGATGAAGTCGAGCTCACGATGGATGCCTTGGGGGCGATGCCTCAGGTCACTCGGGTTGTCATGCTGGAGTGTTCTGGAAACGGCGGTAATCGGGCATTTGGGTTGCTTCGCGCGGCGGAATGGAGCGGTGTCTTATTGGCAGATGTTCTCGCGCTGATGTCGATCGATCCCTCTGCCACGAGGGTGTTGATCTCTGGTTTCGATGGTCACTCTCAGGGTCCAGAGGGAGCTTCAGCCCGGTGCAGTTGGGTGTTTACGATAGATGAACTCGTGGAGTCTGGTGCCTTGTTGGCAACCAAAATGAACGGAGAACCATTGCCCGTGGATCACGGCTTCCCCGTCCGGTTAATTGTTCCTGGTTGGTATGGCTGCTGCAACCCCAAGTGGGTCGATGAGATACGCATGGTTGACAACGGAGAACCTTCGACGCCTCAGATGAAGGAGTTTGCTGGCCGGACTCATCAGACCGCGGTGCACGAACTCGCGGCGGATTTTAGCCCCGCGACGATGCACCAGGCAGCGATGCCCGTACGCGTTGAGAAGTGGGAAGTCGGAGGGAACGTAGTTTATAAGATTGTCGGCATCCTTTGGGGTGGGCGGGAGCCTACCGATCAATTACGAATCCGTTTCAACGGGGGCCCCGCCGAGAGCGTAGAGATCTGTCCGGGGCACGATCAAAATGATACGTGGACGCTGTGGTGGTACGCATGGAGACCCCACGAGGCCGGAAGTGTGGATATTCGTCTAGAGATTGATGACCCCGCGATCCCTACAAATCGTCTTGATGCCGGATATTATGCGCGTAGGGTGCAGGTCGAGTAGGGTCGCCGGCGATCGAACATGGCGATTTTTACGCACTTTGTCTCGTGTTTCGACTGAGGAGACGAACGCGCGAAACTCGGAAAATGGTTGATGTGGGAGATCTCTTCAGATCGTGATGCATCGGTCGAATGTGGGCGCGCGCTAGGTTTTTCCGGTGGGGTCGTACCGAGAGAGCATCGGTCGGTGATCGCCTTAAAAAGTGGCTCAGATCACCGGTGGTGCCCGGCCCGCGAGCAATTCCGTGTAGGCCTCGTTTGTGAAAAAATGTGCGCGGTTGCGGTGCGCGAATCCCAATGCGTTGACGGCTGTCGGGACGGACTGCTAAGCAGACAGCGGAAGTCGCGCATGCCCCGCGCGATCTCAGAAGAGATCCTTAATCGTGTCCGCTCCAGCCAGCCTACTCGCGTACTCCGTGGGTGCCGAAGCACTCCGTAACGTCGGAATTTATCTTGTGTGCCTCATTTTGTCCGTCGCGGTGCATGAATATTGCCATGCATTGGCGGCGCATCGTCTCGGGGATGGCACGCCCGAGGGGCAGGGGCGACTGACCCTGAACCCCATGGCGCATGTTCATGTGATCGGGACCCTGGCCCTGCCGGTGATGGCGGGTCTGTTCGGTTGGCCCCTGTTTGGCTGGGGAAGGCCTGTTGAAACGGCCCCTCGAAACTACACACGAAAAGTGTCGATGCGCGCGGGAATGGCAATCGTCGCTGTCGCCGGTCCGCTCGGCAATCTCGCGTTGCTGATGGTGGTTGTTCTGGTGGGTGTATTGATCGCGTTGGCTGGTCAGCTGAGTTCAGAGATCAACTCGCTGCTTTACACGCTCGCCTCTCTTAATTTGATGTTGATGGTGTTTAACCTGCTTCCGGTGCATCCCCTCGATGGTGGCAAGATCGTCGCGTTTTTGTTGCCCAGCAAGCTTCAATACCTTGACGACTACTCTCAGCGATACGGGATTTATGTCTTGATGGGAGTGCTCTTCTTGGGGGGGACCGTGCTCCATCGCGTCTTTGCGCCCTTTATGGATCTGATGCAATGGGTGTGGGTGCACGCGGTCATGGGGCTTGTATGACGGACGTCGGGGATTCGGAGGAAATCAAAGATGCTCCTCGTTCGCGGGAGTCTGAGATAGAAACCGCACCCGCACCCGCACCCGATACTCGCGTCCGGGACGGCTCTTCAATCGATGTTGAAGGCCGTGATGCTCCTCTGGGCAGTGCCGTCGCGGGACCGCGGGAGCTCCTAGGTTCGATTGCTGATGGCGTTCACATTCGAGAAAGTTACGCAGTTTCGTTGGAGATGTTCGAGGGGCCTCTCGATCTCCTGTTGCACCTCGTGCGGCGCCACGAACTCGACATTTTGGACATTCCAATCTCTTTCATCACAGAGAAATATGTCGAGTATCTTGGATTTGCCCAGGCTTTGGATATTGAGGTTGCCGGCGAATACCTCGTGATGGCCGCGACCCTTGCATACCTGAAGAGCCGCGAACTTCTTCCACCAGAGCCGACCGTGGAGGAGGACGAAGAACAGGACGAGGAAGGCGAGGATCCTCGTGAAGCTCTTATTCGTCGATTGCTGGAATACGAGCGCTTCCGGGCGGCGGGCGAGGATCTTGATGCGAGGCCGATCGAAGGTCGGGATGTATTTATGCGCGGGGCTGAGGTGGAGGTCGATCCCTTCGAGCGAGGTCTTGCTCCAGTTACCCTGTTCAAGCTGGCGGAGGCCTACAACCGCATTTTGGACCGCGCTCGAATTACTGCCGAGCACGAGGTTGAGATCGAACCAGTCGATGTGCGAGAGCGCATGTCCCAGCTCAGCTTGATGTTTGGCGATTCGCCGAACCTAGATTTTGAAGGAATCTTTCTTGCACGGGCGTGGAGCAGCGAAAATGAATTGCGCCAGATGCTGGTCGTGACCCTTATGTCTATTCTTGAGATGGTCAAGATGGGTCTGATCTCCGTGCATCAACCTGACGGGAGTTCGAGCCTTGTCATCGAACGAGAGGTCGCTGGGGACCAGATGAACGCGGCCGTACGCGCATTCGCAGAGCATGGGGACGATACACCTGTCGGGGAGGTCAGGCAGACTCCGGCGGCACTGAACTCCATTTTTGACCAGGACGACAATCGTTCTGCGGCAGCTGGAGTTGGCGAAGAGCGATCTGAGCGAGCGAGCGGGGACCTCCAAGCGGCCGGTCACTCTGAAGACGGTGGGGAAACTGGCGAAGATCCCGAGCGTTCCTCTTCTGTCTCTAGGGATTCGCCCGAGATTTCAGCCGGACCCTCAGAGGAAAAAATTGCAGACGTGGTCTTTGGCCCGCAGCGAATTCCACCGCCGGACGACAGCGAACAAGAGCAATAAGCTGATGACGACAAAGTCACGAAACAAGTCGAAGAAGCGAAAAAAGGGTAAGGGACGCGTCTCTGGAGGCCGCAAGCCAGCCATACAGGCGAAAGTTTCCGCGTCGGGCGTTCGCACTGAGGCGATCATGGATCCGGGACTCAGTGGACCGACCGATTCTCCAGAGAACCTGGAATCAGCGAGCCCGGATCAAGATCCCGCGGACTCCGCTCCGGAGGTCGACAACGATGCCTTCTCCGGTGGTGGAGATCCTGCTCCGGAATTGCAGAGCAAGCCCCTTGTCGAGACCGAAGGCGAGGCTGGGAGTGGCGAGGCTGGGAGTGGCGAGGCTGGGAGTGGCGAGGCTGGGAGTGGCGAGGCTG
>CAYTFJ010000015.1:0-9112 GCA_964437075.1 uncultured Nannocystaceae bacterium | reverse complement strand
GGAGTGGCGCGCCGAAGCGTGCCAGCAAGCCGAGCTCCAATAGAAAAACGGCGAAGCGGCTAAAGGCGCCAAGGAGGGTCGGAGAGGTCTCTTCGGAGACGGAGACGGAGACGGAGAGGGAGACGGAGACGGAGACGGAGACGGACGCGTCGAGTTCGGATGCATCTGAAGACTCAGAAGGATCCTCGATCGATGCTCTCGTCTCGGCACTCGGTGCAGACGACGTCGACGAGCAAGACAAGCCGGAACAAGATAATCCGGAGCAAGACAAGCCGAAACAGGACAAGTCGGAAGAAGAATCAGCCGACAAGGATAGCATCTTGCTTGTAGATTCATTGCCGATCGACGCAGATGATGATCTGCGAGATGTCGAGGGCGATGCAGATCCGCGTCTAGTTTCGATTGTGGAGAGTCTTCTATTCGCTGCGAGTAAGCCACTCACGGTGAAACGCATTCGGCAGGTGCTGAAAGATACGAGTAAAAATCAAATTCGATTGGGGCTAAAACACCTGCTAGCCGATACGGCGCCTCGCGGGATCGTGGTGAAACAGGTCGCTGGAGGATTTTCGCTCAAGACCAATCCAGACAACGCTGTCTATGTGCAGCAGCTTCTGCAGGCCAAACCCGTGCGTCTTAGCCGTCCGCAGTTGGAATCGATGGCGGTTGTGGCCTATCGACAGCCGGTAACGCGGGCCGAGATCGACGAGATTCGCGGGGTCGATAGCGGGGCTGTGCTTCGTTTGCTTCTGGAAAAGGAGCTGATTCAGATCGTCGGCAAAAAAGAGGAGCCAGGGCGCCCGATGCTCTACGGAACAACGGTTCGGTTTCTCGAGTTCTTCAACCTGATGAGTCTGAGAGACCTCCCGGATCTTCGCGAGTTCCGGGAGCTGTCCGAAGGTACAAAAGAGACTTTGGCGGCGAAAATGGGCGAGGATGCCGCCGAGTCCCTTGGACAGGAGGTGATCGAGTTTGCTGAGGCGGTCCATGACTCCAAGAGCGCAGGTGGCACTGAGCCAGCACCGACGACCCATTCATCACAAGAACGGGCCGACAAGAACAGCCCAGAGGCGTCGGACCCAAATGAGGCCTTAGCGATCCGAGTCGGGCAGGGGGAGCTTTCCCGAGGAAGCGCGGGTGACGGGGGCGAGGGGGCGGACGCGGCCGTCGATTCGAGTGAAGCGGAGACGAGCGAAGAGGCCGTGCCTGCGGAAGACGTGGTGGCCGCGGAAGACGTGGTGGTCGCGGAAGACGTGGCGGCCGCGGAAGACGTGGCGGCCGCGGAAGAGGCCGTGCCTGCGGAAGACGTGGCGGCCGCGGAAGACGTGGTGGCCGCGGAAGGAGTAGCCGTGGAACAAGAGGTGCCCGTGGAAGATGTGGTGCCCGCGGAAGATGTGGTGGCCGCGGAAGAAGCGGGTCCGAATGAGTCCGTCAAAATGCTGGAGACGACTGAAGGCGTCGAGCCTGAAGCGATGCAGGGCTCCGAAGTGAGTGAGGCTCAAGGTGCGGTCGGTAGACAGGGAACGACGGATGTTAACGACGGGTCATCCGAGACCCCGCAAGAAGGAGAGAAACAATGATGGGGAAAGAAACACCGCCGAACTCTGAGTCCGGGGCAGGATCACGAGGCCGCAGCGCAAAAAAACGGCCATCGAAACCGGGCAAACCGGGAAAGGCCAGAAATGATCGACCGTCGGCTTCTATGCGATCTGTGACCGCTGATGAGGCACCTGTGCGGCTTCAAAAATATCTGGCGAGCGCGGGGGTCGCCTCTCGGCGAAAATCTGAGACGTTGATTTCTGAGGGACATGTCCGAGTCAACGGCAAAGTGATTACCGAGCTCGGGACCAAAGTGGTCCCAGGGCGCGATTCAGTGAAGGTGAGAGGCGAGCCGGTGTTGCCTGAGCGCCTGGTCTATTACCTGCTAAACAAACCCGATGGCGTGGTCTGTTCGGCCGAAGGGACGGTCGACGACCGGGGGCGTTCCACGGTCCTTTCGTTGTTGCACGGCGTCGGCGAGCGGGTCTTTCCTGTGGGGCGGCTCGACTACCACAGCCGTGGTGTCCTCTTGCTCACAAACGACGGTGAGCTGGCCGGGGCCCTCGCGCATCCTCGTCATCGGGTCGTGAAAACCTATCACGTGAAATTTCAAGGGAAACTCGAGCCCCAGGCCATCGAGGCTTTTCACGAGGGCGTGACGTTGGACGATGGGACCAAGACTCTGCCTGTTCACGAGCTGCTTCCCGTCAAGGAGACGACTACAAACACCTGGCTCCAGATCGGTATCAGCCAAGGCCTCAATCGGCAGCTTCGGCGGATGGGGGAGGCGCTCGGCTATCCGGTGCTCAAGCTGATCCGCGTAGCGATTGGCGATCTCACGGCCGACGGCCTTTCAGAGGGCGAGTTTAGACCGCTGACAGCGACTGAGGTCGCGCAATTACAGCATCTCGTGCAGGAAAATGGTCATGCGCAGCCCGCTGGGCGGCGGAAATAGGGTTTATGGGGGATATCGCGGTGGCGTTGTTCACGCCATTGATTTTGCGTTGCGGGCTTGCTTCCGGCCCGCGACCAGTGTAGTTTTTCCGCCCGGCGGGCAATGCCCGTACGCAATTCGAGGATCCAATGGCTAAGCTTTCTCAAGTTCTGCGCGATAATAAGCGCGAGAAACTGATCAAAAAGTACGCTGCGCGCCGCGCAGAACTCCGTCGTCAAATGAAGGATCCGAATTTGGATCCGGAGCGCAAGGCCGAAGTTGCGGCCCAACTCGCCGCGCTGCCGCGAAATTCGTGCCCTACCCGTCTGACGCGACGATGTTTTATCAGCGGTCGATCGAAGGCGGTCTATCGTAAATTCGGGCTCTGCCGAGTCATTTTACGCGACTATGCGCTCGCAGGGCACATCCCTGGTGTGACCAAGTCTAGCTGGTAGTTGGGAAGGACTCTCGACCATGCGCGCAGATATTCATCCCCAGTACAATCGGGTTCTCTACATCGACAACGCAACCAACGATGAGTGGGTCGGTTTTTCGACCAAAGGCTCCTCCGAGAAACGTGAAGTTGACGGTGTTGAGATGCCAGTGGTCCGACTAGATATCTCTTCTAAGAGCCATCCTTTTTGGACAGGGCAGGCACGGACACTTGATGCGGAGGGTCGTATCGATCGCTTCAAGCGTCGTTATGCCCGTCGCGGAGCCGCCAAGGCCAGCGACACCAAAGTCGACGACATCAAAGTCGACGACATCAAAGTCGACGACATCAAAGTCGACGACACCAAGACCGCTAACAAGTAGTTCGGCATTGAGCCACCGGAAGAACGCCTGTCTAGGCTACACTGTCCCCCATGGCAGGTAGCCCAAGAGGGCGTTCTTCGCGAGCGCTGAGTGAGAGTGACGTGGTGGTGGCGACAGCTCCGTTTATGATGGGATCGCAGGCGGTCGACCCTCAGATTGCCTCACGAATCCTTGATGCCGCTCTCGATGGTGGTGGTGATTTTGCGGACCTCTATTTTGAGTATCGCCGCAGCACCTCCTTGAGTATGGAGGACGGAACGATCCGCGTGGTGGGCGGTGGTATCGACATGGGAGTGGGGATTCGAGTCGTGCAGGGATCCGCGGTTGGCTACGCCTACTCGGAAAGCCTGGATCCTGAACCGATGTTGGAAGCGGCGCGAACCGCTAGCGCCATTGCCTCGGGTGGAAGGAGCGTCGCGCCCGTTCGAGTGCGCCGACGCAGGGCAAAAAATGCCTATCCGATCGAGCATCAAGTCATCGATCTCGAAGGCAAGGAGCGGGTCCGAATCCTTCGAGAGGCCGACAAAGCAGCACGTCGGGCAAGCAAGAAGATTGTCCGAGTGGATGCATCTCTTGTGAGCGTACACAAAGAAATTTTGGTGGTGACCAGCGATGGGAAGATGGTCTTTGATGCCCAACCGATGATGCGTATCTCGGTTTCAGTTGTGGCTCGAAAGGGAGGTAGATCGGAGTCGGGCTCGAGTTCAGGAGGCGGCCGGATCGGTGTGAACTACTTTGAGAGCCACAGTGCGGCCGCACACGGTAAAGAAGCCGTGCGTATTGCCCTCGTCAACCTCGACAGCCGCGAGGCGCCAGCGGGGGCGATGCCGGTCGTGCTGGCGCCAGGAGACTCTGGAATCCTATTGCACGAGGCGGTTGGCCACGGATTGGAGGCGGATTTCAATCGCAAACGTACGTCGAATTACACCGACCGGATCGGCAAGGGCGTTGCATCGAAGTTGGTGACTGTCGTCGATGACCCTTCGCTGGTGAATTCGCGCGGTAGCATCAACGTCGACGATGAGGGGGTGCTGCCGCAATCCCATCGGCTGATTCACAAGGGGGTCTTACGGGGCTACCTGCATGACCGAATCAGCGCGACACACTTTGAGACCAAGCCGACCGGGAGTGGTCGCCGCCAGAGTTTTCGTCACGTGCCCATGCCAAGAATGACCAATACATTTATGACCGCGGGTGACGACGACCCCGAAGACATCGTCCGTAGCGTAAAACGAGGGATCTATGCCTGTAAGTTCAGTGGAGGTCAGGTGAATATTTCGAATGGCGATTTTGTGTTCTCCCTCACAGAGGGCTACCTGATTGAGGACGGAAAAATCACCGCGCCGCTGAAGGGCGTGAACCTGATCGGAAATGGCCCCGCGGCCTTGCGCGAGGTGAGTCGCGTGGGTCATGACTTCGAACTCTCGGATGGCATGTGGACCTGCGGAAAAGATGGCCAGAGCGTCCCGGTGGGAGTGGGGATGCCGACAGTGAAGCTAGATAGCCTCACTGTCGGTGGGACGGCGGTGGGGGGATGAGCGACTACCTAAATTGCTCGTCGAAATCTCGGAACTGCCTCGACGAGCTTGAAGTGATCGCGCTTCACGCTCTCGACCGGCTGAGATTGCTCGGGGTCGAACATGCCGAGGCGAGTGTTTCCGAAGGGGAGCGCTTAGAGGTAAGTGTTCGCCAGGGTGAAGTCGAGCTTGTAAAAGAAGCGAAGAGCCGCGGTCTAACCGTTCGAGTTGTTGTGAGCGAGCGCGTAGCGACTTCTGGAACCACAGATCTCTCGCCGGAGGGGATTGAGAGATTTTTGCGTAGCGTCGTTGAGATGGCGGAACTTTCTGAGGCTGACCCCTTGGCGATGCCACCGTCTCGTCGTGAGCTGGTGACGCCCGGGCGGTTGAAGGACCGAGAACTCTTTGATCCGCGAGTGGGGCGAATCAAGGCATCTCAGGCCATTAAGCGGGCCGTGGCTGCCGAGAGGGCGGCATTTCGTAAGGATAAACGAATCACCAGCTCGGAGGGGGCGTCGTTTGTACGTGGAAACAGTCACTCCGTGTTGGCGACCAGCGGGGGGTTCGTGGGTCGAACGCTGGGGAGCAATCTTCATCTAGTGGTTCAAGTGATCGCCGATGACGAGGACGGAAAAAAACGCAATGGGGTCTACTGGACCGCCGGGCGTTTTGTCGACGAGCTTGAGACGCCCGCCGCGGTTGGACGGGAGGCTGCGTTGCGCGCAGTTCGGTCGCTCGGGCCTACCAAAATGGAAACGGGTCGTTACCCGATCGTATTCGATAAGGATGCGTCGAGCGGCATTTTGGGTCTGCTTTCATCGTGTGTTCTCGGAGGGAGCGTCTATCGTGAACAGAGTTATCTGGCGAAACGGCTCGGTACTCAAATTGCGAGCGCCAAAGTTACGGTCGTCGACGATCCCACTCTTGTACGAGGGCCTGGATCACGACTCTTCGACGGCGAGGGGAGAGCCGTTCGCAAGAACATCGTTGTCAAGAACGGTGAACTGCGTAGCTTCTTGCTCGACACCTACTCGGCTCGAAAATTACGCGCCAAGCCGACCGGATCTGCGGGAGGCGGCGGCGGGATTCCATATTCGACGACCTCGAATTTTGTCATGAAAGCCGGCCGAGTGGCGCCAGAATCATTGTTGAAGAACATTAAGCGAGGCTTGTTCGTAAACTCGATGATGGGCTTTGGCTTCGATTCTGTGACCGGAGACTTTAGTCGTGGCGCATCGGGCTTTATGATCGAAGACGGCGAGCTGACGGTGCCTGTCAGCGAGGTGACCATCTCACGTAACCTCGATGGACTTCTGCACGGAATCGATCTTGTAGCGAACGATCTTGAGCTTCGAAGCTCGACCGCGGCGCCTAGTTTTCGTGTGGATGAGATGACCGTCTCCGGATCCTAAATTTCCGCATGGTTGTTACCCCGCGCGTGGAAACCAGATTTCCGCGAGCGGGGCGAGTCGTTCAACCACATGGCGGTGATCAACGCCGATCGTTGCCAACAGGCCTCGTCGATTGACGAGAGCGTGCGGAGCATAATTGAGATCAGCTCCGTGCAAGTCCGTGAATGATCCTCCCGCGGCGATGAGAAGGGCCTGAGGGGCGCAGCTGTCCCAAAGCTTTGTTCCCGCGACGGGGTGAACATAGTATTGCGCGAATCCTCGGGCGAGTGCGTTGGCCTTTACGCCGACACTCCCCATCTTGTGTTGTCGTTCTGGGGGGATGCCGAGGCATTGCGCGGCCTGGGGGGTGCGTTCGCTGTGGTGGCTCTTGCTCATCACGAGCCGTGGCTCCAAATTTGATGCCTTGAGCGCGACGGTTGTTCCGAGGGTCCTGCACCAGGCGCCACGATCTGGGCCCTTCGTAATGCCCCAGCTGATGCGCCCCGCAGCGGGTTCTGCGACGATACCCAGCACGGGCTGACCGTCGATGCACAGTCCGATATGTATGGCCCAGCTAGGTTCGCCACGGGCAAAATCTCGTGTCCCGTCAATCGGATCAATGATCCAAAGGCGCTTGGCGTCGGCGGGAAAAATACCGCTTGGGCTTTCCTCTGCCAGGAGGCCATCGTTGGGAAATTTGGTGGCGAGAGCCTCGACGATTCGGGCATTGACCCTTGTGTCCGCCACGGTCACCGGGCCTTCGCCATCGGGCTTTTCTCGGGCACACAGGGCATCATTTCCTCTGAGTTGTAGGTCGAGCGCCATGGTTCCGCATTCTTCTGCGAGCGCCATTCCCGCGATCAGTTCTTGTGTTAGGTCGCTCATCGCCCTCTTCTAGCCGGGTTTTTGGGTGGCGGGGAGAGCGGCAGGACCGAGCAGGCCCGCGAGTGTACGGTCGATCTCGCTCGCCAAATCTTCAAGATCGTCAGCGCGCAAGCGAGCGCTAAGCTGTTGGCTGCCTTCAGCATATCGATGCCAGAGGTCGGCCGACCAGGGGTGTGCACGCGGATGGGAGCGTCCCCCAAACATGGCGGGTCGAGCGATGTAGCGCCCGAGTGCGGCGAGGTGACGTTTCGCAATCGCGTTCGGATCGAAAAATTCATCCGGGAGCCGATTGAGGGCTGTAACTGGAGGGATGACCCGCAAGAGCATGCCCTCTGGGATCATTTGGAGTTTACTGGCGGGCCGCGAAAAAATGTTGGCGATGTAGATGGGTGTTTGGGCGAGCGTTGGGTGGCGCCACAGCGCACTCATGAGGTGAAGTGGCTTGTCAACATCGGGGAGATCCGGCCAGCGTTTACGCAGGAATGATCGGTACCAGGCATGGGTGAGTAGCTGTGCATCGACGTAGAGAACGTCGCGTCCCTTTTGGCCGACCTGCTGCATAAACAGCACGGGAAACCCCCGATGGTCATCGGTACCGAAGACGATCGCTCGTCGGCCTGGCCGTGGTGTGGCGAGCAGGTCTTGGGCGTAGGCCTGCACACCAGACTCGTCGGCCGGTGTTCCACGTTCGAGCAGATGGGCCCCCTGTGAGAGCATCAATGTGACCGCCAAGCTGCCCATGAGCCATGGCGCGAGGGCTCGCTGAGGCTCTGTTCGTGCGAGTCCTTGGGTGGTCCACTGCGTGAGTTGGGCCGCCGCTACCGCGAAGACCGGGGCCCACACAAGAAAAGCTAGAAGGTCGAAGCGCTCGAGGATCCATGATCCGAAGGGCGACAGAGGGTCGATGTTTTGTGCCGCGGGAAACCCCAATGTGGTTGAGAAGAGAACGCCACACAGTCCCCAAACCGGGCCCGATCGCGGATGTGATGCTGAGGAGAGCGATCGGGTTCGTGGGAATGATCGCCATCGCTTCGCCGCGATGAAGATGACGAGTGCCAGAAAGACCGCGCTGGCGATGGGGGAGATGACCGATCCGCCGCTGAACGATTCTCCGATGTCGGAGACCGCTCTGGACCCCAGGTCGAGGAGGGAGTGTTCATCACGGTGAAGACTGAGTTGGAACACCCCATAGTCGCCACGGGTGACGTGTCGAATCCAGCCCGCGATCGTTCGGGTGTCGCCCCACCTCCAGGCTCCGCCCGCGCCGAGGGCGAGTGTGAGCAGAGGCAGAAGTCCCACCGTGCTGCCGACCAAACCGTGGACTCCATGTTTGACGAGGTGGCGATGATCTTCGGGCCACGCCGATCCCACCGCGAGCGGAATTAAGAGAATGCCCGTCAGGTGGTGGCTGGTCGTCAATCCAAGTAAGAATCCAAGGAGGAGCGGCGAGCGGACCTTGGTTCCCAGGCTAAATTTCATGAAAATTGCGGCCAGGAGCATCAGCGGTCCCCAGACTTCGCAATCGTTGATGTGCAAGACCGCGGTACCGCTGGAGGCGACCATCATGACGACAAAACTGCCCGCCAGGGGATGTCCCCATTCTCGACATAGCCGTTGGATGACGATCCATGCTGCGACACCGCAAAATGCGCTCGGCAATGACGCCGCGACGACGGAGCCAACGCCGGCACCTTCAAGCAAGCGTGCGACTGCGCCGAGCACCCGCATCCAAGGGTAGCCAGAGGGGTGAGGGACGCCCCCCCGCAGCATGATGGTAGCGAATTCCCCGGCATCGCCTCCCTGGATATGGGAGGGGAGTGTGACAAGTGCAACCGCCATCAAGAGCGCGGCCGTGGACCCGCTGAGCGGCCAATCGTCGAGTCGGCTCCAGACCGTCGGCGGTCGCCGTGTGGGCTCATCCGGGCGTGGCATGGGCGTTGGGATTGTAGCGTGGATGCTCACCGAGATGGGGAGCGACGGCAGGGGAATCGTATCTTATTTGAGAGAGGCGCAAAGCACCCTCTCGCGGACGC
>CAYTFJ010000014.1:0-74891 GCA_964437075.1 uncultured Nannocystaceae bacterium | reverse complement strand
CCGCGCTGTGCCACCCGGCCACGACCGGGTCGAGCCGGGCTAGAATTCCGCCAAAATCGAGTCTAGAACGGCGTCTATTCAGTGGAGGCGCCGGGAATCGAACCCGGGGACGAGGGCTACCGAAGACCAATAATCTCGGTCATCTAGCATCTAACCCTCGTTCTCGGCACATTTCGATCCTCGGTGAGTCCCGTTCAGTCCTACCCAGTCTCGTTCAACAGCCACCACGACAGCCACCACCGGTGTACGCGACAGGGGGAGCTGAACCAGATGAATCGTCAGTCAGAGCGCGCAAAAGGACTGTACGTAGTGATGCTGGAGTGGTTCTCCGACCAGGAGTGCCTGTCCGAGGTCTTTCCTCTCTGAGTCTCGTATGTTCGCTGGTTTCCGTGTAAGCACACCGCGCACTGTAATCTTGAGCGACCTTACCAAGGCCTCGGGCACCGATTTGTTCAGGCTGATGCTGTCGCGGCGAACGGACCTGTCGAAGCTAGCTCGATCCAGTACCGCGATCGAGCCGGTGGCTTACTTCGATTTTACGAACGTAGAGCGGCATGGCTGGTCGATCCTGGGGGGCACAGGACGGTGTCGGCAGAATGCTCAAATCGCCTGTACGCGCTCTCAGCTGAACAAACGTGTGATGGGCCGTCCTGTGATCCGCTCCACGGCCATCACGTCCGAAAACGACGTGTTCGACGCGTTTTCTTCCGAATCCTCGTTCGTCTGTCACGGGGCCACAGCTCCAAAATTTCGGGTCGTTCGAGTTTTGAGATAGCACACCACGGGATAGACTTGAGGAGCGCCGTCGAGAGGCGCGCGATGACAAACAGGCCGAAGTCATGTGGCGTGTGCGTCGATGACGAATTGTCGAGTGATTCCAAGGTGGTCGCAACTGCGGCAGCCGAAGTACCAAAGGTCATGCGGCGCAGCAGTACTCGGACTGACGGATTGCGACATTCGCGCCGATTATGTCATTCCACTAAGAAAATATTCCTGAATCGAGTCATTAGGAGAGTTCACGAAGAAAATACTCGGCTTACGAAGAAAATATCGGATCATCGTACGGTGCCAGAGAAATACACCGCGCCAAAAGGGATCGGTCACACGGCGCTAATTGCGCGACATGCACTCAAGGTTCCGGATCCACGGTGCCAATCGTACATAGGCTCTCGGCGTAGCACGGAAAAGAGCGAACTCGGACGAGTTGAGACTTGGACGAAGCAGGCACTGATCGATGATTCAGATGTCGGCCATCTGGTTTTCATCATGAAACGCGAGGATCTGGATCTGGTTGTCCTCGCCAAGATCCTTGAGCACGTCGACCCCGATGAACTGTGCGCAGCCATACGAGCTAAACCAAACTCCAGCTACCTTCGACGGCTCTGGTTCTTCTACGAGTTTCTGACGGGGCAACAGCTGGGGCTGCCAGATTCATCTTCGACTGCCGGATACGTCGATGTGCTTCCGAGCGAGGATTACTACACGCGGCCCGATGTCGTGAAGTCTCCGCGCTATCGGGTGAACAACAATCTTCTCGGAAATCGTTGTTGGTGCCCGATCGTCCGCAAGACACCGAAACTTCAGGAGTACGAAGCAAAGAAGCTGAATGAACTCGCTAACTCGGCAGTTCAAAAGATCAATCCGGCGGATCTTTCTCGTGCAGTTCGCTACCTCCACACGAAAGAAACTCACGCGAACTTTGAGTTGGAGAACCAAGAACCGAGCCAGCGCGCCGAACGATTCGTGACGGCTTTGCTCGGCAACAACACGCAAGGTTGGGGAGAAGTGTGGTGGCGCGAGGAAAGATATGTCGAGTTGTGCAACGAACTCTTGAATCCGAGGTTCCCGACCAGAAGCTTTCGACGAAACGCAGACGTTTGGGTCGGAGAACAACCGCGGCTCGATAGACCCGAAAAGATCGAATGGGTCGGAGCTAGTTGGGAGGATGTTCCAGACCTCATGGATGCGCACGCCCTCGCGTGGCGGATGCACCAACTGAAGGAGTTGAAGAAAAGTTCTGCGGGCGCCGTCGCGGTGAACGGTACACCATACGACTTCCAGCACAGTTGCGGGGATCCGTTCGTTGACTTTCTCTTCGCCGGCTGTCTTAGCTTCGGTTTCGTCTACATCCATCCGATGATGGACGGCAACGGTCGGATTCATCGTCTCATGCTGCAACACACGCTCGCATCGATGCGATTCACACCGATGGGCGTACCGATTCCGATAAGTGCAGCGATCTTGCACGATCGTTTCGGGTATAACGCGGCCCTGGAAGCTCACTCTCGACGCGTCTTGGATTTCATCGACTGCAGAACTTCGATGGAGAACGGTCGTGTCAGGGTCGAAGTTTCGCGGGAATCGACAGCCTACTACCGCTACATCGACATGACTTCCCAGATTGAAGCTCTATGCGGTTGGTTCGAGAAAGGAATCACCGAAGAACTCGTCAACGAACTACGAGTTCTTCGGTTCTTCGATCGCGCGCCAGAAGCCATGCGCGAGGTGATCGACATGCCAAACGACGAAGAGCGTCAGTTTCTCTCACTGGCGTATCATAACTTTAGGGAAGGCAACGGCTTCATCGTCGGAGCATCCAAGAGAAAGAAATACTTTGGCATGCTTGATGCCGAAGATTTCAGTGCATTGAAGGATGCCCTAAACGCTACATGGGAAGACACAGGTGCCAGCGACGATATGAGTTCTAGCTGAAAATCCGCAAACTTGACCGAAGAGCAGACGCTTTGGTTTGCCTATCGCTATGCCGTCAAGATAGAGATCAACGAGCTTCTGCCCAGTCGCTTCACAGCAAAGATCGTGCGGAGGCTCGACGGCTTCCCGGTGTTCAAAACGGACATCTCCGCGCTTCCCGTTCAGGTTGAGAGACGCATCGCGCTTGAGATGGCCTGGCGGCTAGCGAATGATGCGGCGTTGGAGCAGGTCAAAGAATGGCGCGCTGAACTCGGCAGTTGGAGCGCCGTTGCAAGGATGCTGGGAGGCGGGGTCGAAAGTCTTGGCGAGCTCGCCGAAAAGCAGCTTGTCTTGGAAGGGAAGTTCCATCGCCATCTGTTGGATCCGGATGACTCGAATGGCCCGAAATCTTGGATCAACACGCCACACCATCGTACCGCCACGCTGCGCCGCATCACATTTGGCACTCAGGCTTTCGCAGTTGCGACCACCTTGGAATCACTCGACAATTCGTCGTCGGTGCACACGCCACATGACTTCGACCTGTTGATTGTAACGCGCCGCTTACGTGCCTCTCGACGGCGCTCGGCAAGTCCCTCCCCAACTCCATCGACCTCGAAGAACATCTCGTCCGGCGTCTGACCTGCAAACGCAGCATGCGGCATCACGGCGTTGTGTTGCTTCACGTAAAAATCAACCAGCGGCTCCAGCTTCTCTATCGAGTCGAGTTCGTGCAGGTAGAGCCACGGATGTCGAAGCGATCTCCAGAACGCCTCGATCATCGAGTTCGACTCTGAAATCTCCACCTGGGCGAGGACACGCTTGCTCTCCGAACCGTCGAGGAAGTCATCGACAATTCGGTTCACGTTCTCGACACCGGAGTCCGCCATCAGCGTGACCTCGGTCTTGCCCAAGAACTTCGCGGCGCTCTGCAAGACAGCCGTCGTCGTCTTTCCCGCGACGCGCTCCGCAAGTTCCCAGGCAAGAATCTTTCGCGAGAAGTTGTTGATCACCGCGTGCAGGTAGACCTTCGCTCCGCTCGTCAGCCTGATGACCGTCAGGTCGATGTGCCACCGCTCGTTCGGCCTCGTCGTACGGAGTCCTGTTTTTGGCTTCGCCGGGTACACTCGCAATCGTGGCCGTCACCATCCACGATTTCGGATGAGGCGTTGCCACGTCGAGTCGGAGGCAAACACCTTGTCCCTTCGCTGGGCGAGTAGAGACAGTGCCCTGACACTCATGTGACGCAATCCTGGATCGAGGACGTGGCCTTTGATCGCTTGTACTTTGAACGCTGTGAGCTGCGCGGGTCGGCTTCGAGGGCAACTCGACTGGTCCTCCAGTTCACAGGACAGCTTCCTGCGCTTCCAGGCGTGATCGCGCGAGGGCGACAACCCAATCAGCTTCAAGAGCCTATGCAGCGATACATGGCGGGATGCCACCTTGACCACACGGAGCCGCTTGGTCTTATCGTGACCCTCCGGAATTCGAGTAGTCTCGAGACTGAGGCCGAACATCCGAATGACCACCAACAGTATGGAGGTCATCGCCAGGTACATTTCTGTCTTCGACCGCAGTACCGCCATTTCAGCACGCAGCGTGGCAACGTCATCGGAACGCTCATTGGCAGCCGTGACGACTCGACGGCGACCTCTTGTGATCCAAGTCCGCGCAGTCGAGACTGGAATCTCAAGGTCAGGGAAGAGCCGGACGTTTCTCGTGGCGACCACAGCCCGGCGAATTCGATGGTCGTACTGTCGGCGGGTCGCGATCTGCATGAGCGTCACGCAATCTGAATCAATGATGGGCTGTACCCAAATTCTTCAATGATCTTGAGCACGTCGCAGTTGCGTCACCCAAAGTCCCAGGGGTGGTGCGGCGTAGCAGGGTTGCCTTCGACGAAACACCCCTTGTGGAATGTCTTTGCGGTCTACGTCTCGCCGAGTTTCGACTCCGTTTTAGAAGCCGATCAAAGCCGTCGCGCTCAGGAATATCGGCGCATGTAGAGCTTCATCAGCCAACGACGAAAGCCGACCCCGAGGCTGCGGAGGTCCACGACAAAGGGGCCCCACACCAACAACGAACTTGGGCCTAGACTGATCCCGTGAAAGAAGTCTCGACGCAGCCGATGCCGAACGAGTTTTGCTTGTGAATGCGCCGGCGCGTTCGGACCCAAGAGCCTTGCCAGGGTCTTCGCCAGGGTCTTCGCCTGCCACAAACACTCGATCGCTCGTTTCATGGTGGGCCATTCACCCCGAACCTCGCAGATACGAGCGATATCGCCGGCCGCGAACACTCGAACACCCGATACAGACCCCGTATCGCACTCCAGCTCGGGGGACACCTTGATCCAACCATCTTGGGTACGGGCCAATCCGAGTTTGGCGACGATGGGGCCAGGTCGCACTCCGCCCGCCCAAAAAGCCAGATCAAAACGCAACAACAACTCCCCTCGTCCTTCCCCAGACTCGATTCGACCCGCTTCGAGCAATGTCGCCGACTGAGCATCGCAGCGAACAAGACGGGTACGCAGACGAATGTCCACACCGAGCGCCCTAAGACGGTCCTGTGCAATTCGCCCCGCACGCCTGCCCTGGTCAGGGAGAAGCCGATCTCCCGAATGCACCAGCGTAAGCACAGGCGCATTCAGAGACTCGGTGCCATGATTGCCGAGGCTGGCCAACTCCCCGGCCAGCTCGACCCCGGTAATGCCCCCTCCCACGACCAAGATCTGTGGGGCCACCGAAGCTTCCCGAGAGCTGCACAGTCGAGCACGAAGCGCGCTGCGGGCCTGCTCAAACTGTCCGCCGAACTTTACGGCCTGAAGTTGTTCTCGACCCGGAAACTGTGGGGGACAAAGTTGAGACCCCAAGGCAACAACAACGGCGGCCCCCCGGATCCGTCGCCCGTCGGCGAGTCTCACTTCGCCAACCTTCGGTTGAAACGCTACGATCTCGCCATGAATGAATTGGGCGCCGCGGGCCTCGAGCTCGCTACGTGTGTCCAACCATGAATCCCCATCCGCAAGTCGATCGGCCAAGCACTCATGCACAAGAGGAATGTAGACGTGGCGCGCCTGACGATCGACGACCACAACATGCAAATTGGGACGACTCTTTCGCAACCGCCAGACCAATTCCAGACCCGTGAAGCTCGCGCCCAGAACGAGCAAGTCACACACGAGCGACGTGTTTTGCTCTCGGCCTTGAAAAGTATCATCGCTGCCCATGCGCCTCCGCGATCAATAGCCGAAGACATGCACTCGATCTCGAACACTGGCGGGGAAACGCTCGCGAACGATGGTTTCGGCCTGATTTCTTGAATGCCGGAGGCTCCGATGGACCAAGACCAAAGCCTCGCCCTCGAACTTGTCTGCATGCGCAATCATTTCATCGACATGGGTATGCCCCCAAAGGCGAGTTCGCTCGACGTCCCGTCGATCGTCCCATGCGGTCACTTCGTGGACCAACACCTTGCTTGTACGCGCAAGCGCATGCTCGATGAAAAACTCGATCGTCGTGTCCCCCGAAACACACAACAAAGGCGTGCTCACGCCCTCGGTGACGGAAGTCCCTCGGCCGCGCAACTCTGAGATCTCGGGTCCAGACAACCCATGATACTCGGGCTTGAGCCGTTGACTCACCCTTTCGATCGCATAGCCGAGACACGGAACACGATGCGAAGCGCGAAGCGTGGTGGCATAGAGACCCTTTCCGAGCGCGAAGCGGTCCTTTGCGGGGTGCGGAAAAAGCTCGTACTGGGGCTCAAACCCCTCGATGGTTCCCCAACACTCCAGAATCGTCCGTAGAGGCTGCTCGATCTCCTCGGGAATGTGAATCTGTGGCGGCTTCGCTCCGACCATGGCCCGGTTTGAGATCAGGTAGGGCAAGCCGGCCATATGGTCCGCGTGACCATGAGTCACCAAGATCGTGTTTGTGCTGGTTGCGCCGGCCGGACAAAGGCCCACGTCGAACATCAGACGAAGCTCCGGTACACGCAAGCAGGTCTCGACCCCGCCTTGCGCCACACCTCGAATCGTCAGGCCACCCACCTTAAGCTGATCTTGTCTGGCCATCGTTCGTGGTTAGCAGCCGTCGCCGCTCTACGCCACGAAATTTCGATTCGGTGTCCAGAGCACCTGAGTTCGGCTCGGCTCCGACACGTTGGTGCGGGCCGGTATGTCCTGAACCCGCTCGACCTGGGCGAAAGCGATCTGCATCACCTCAATCGCGGCGGCCACGACCTTTGCCGGGCTCACGACGATATGCTCCTCCAAGGCTACAGCCTGGGGGATGCCTGGGACCGCATCCTGGCCCAGGACGCGCGAGGGGATCGCCCGACTTCCGAAACGCTCGATCACGGCACCTTGCAGCTCGCGTCCCAGACCCGAGAACACTCGGTCTTCGTGAACGACCAACAGCCGTCCCGTCTTCTCTACGCTGGCACATACGCAGTCCATGTCGGGGGGAACGATCGTCCGCATATCAATGACCTCCACGTCGACCCCCTGCGCTGCGAGCGTCTCGGCCGCCTGGGCGCAGAAAATCGTCGCGCGTCCCCACGTGACGATGGTCAGGTCGTGTCCCGTTCGCCGAACGGCGGCCTTGCCGAGCGGCACTCGAAAATTTGGATCGATCTTGGCAGGCATGCCGTCCATGCCGATCGCCCGTTTCATCTGGGCGATCTCGCGGCGATCCGTCGGCTCCGTATCGAAAGCGTCGCCCAAGGCCTGACGATAGAGACCCTTGGACTCAAAAACGATCACAGGACCGCTGTAGTCCGCGGCCGAACGCAAGAGTCCGTAACAATCACGCGAGGTTGTCGGCGCGACGATCGTCAATCCTGGAATGGCGCCATAGAATCCTTCCATACACATCGAGTGGTACACGGCGCCGCCGTGCAAGGGCTCGACGGGAAGGCGGAGCACGACATTCGTTCGAACGGTGCCGTTCGAGGTCCACAGCACGTTGCCCAGATAGACCAACCAATGCAGAGTGTTCAGGCTGTAGTCACTAAATTGGATTTCCGGAATCGCCGTCGCGCCTGGATGAAGCGCAAAACCGGTCGCCGCCCCAAGAATCAAGGGCTCGTTGATCGGCGAATCGCGGACCTGCTCGGGGAAGGCATCCTGCAGCCCACGCGTCGCCCCCATAACGCCGCCTTGCTGGGCGACGTCCTGGCCGTAGATCCAGCTGAGCGGATTCTCGGCGAGAATATCGCGCAGGGCCGCTCGAATCGCCCCGTTCAGAGAGACATTCGTCGGGCGACCGAGCGCCGGAGGCTCTTCGCTGTTCTGAAACGGATCTCGAATATGGTCGTAGATCGACTCGGGCGAGGGCTGCGGCTCCGACAAGGTTTGCACGTGGGTACCCACAATGTAGTCGTCGGCTTCCTGGCCGATTCGTCCAAGGTGGTGACGCTTGTAGTAGTCGCGCCCCTCGGTCTCCTCGTTTCGCCGAGTGATGTCTTCGATATCCAAAACCCCTGCATCCACCAGGGCCTGACCAAAATCGGCCAAAACATCAAACTGCTCAAGATCGAAGGTGATGTCCGCGGCGCTGCTGTGCCCATTGAGACGCGAGAGGTTACGCGTCCACACCAGCGCGGGCCGCTGGTTGTCGCGACAATAGGTCGCCGCGGCATGGGATGCCTGGTAGCAGGCCGAAAAGTCGTTTCCGTCGGTCTCAAAGAACGCAAACCCGAAGGCCTTGGCGTAGGCACGAAGGTCTTTGATCCCACGGCCATCTTTGGGCGTGACGCTAATCGCCACGTCGTTGTCGGTGACGTTCATCAAGACCGGCAGTTCAAGCACCGAAGCTCCGGTCGCGCTTTCATGAAAATCGCTCTCCCCCATCGTGCCATCGCCGAGAATGCCCACAACAACACCGTCGTCGAATCCCTTGCGCCGCATGCCCAAGGCATAACCAACGGCTTTCCCGAGCTGCATGCCCAACGAGGACTGCACCGGCATGATGTTCTGACTGGGTGCGTTGAAGTGCGCGGTCATTTGTCGACCCCCGCTCCACGGGTCGGAGATCCGACTGAACTGTTGACGCATATGATCGAGATGAAAGTCTTCGTAGCCGCGCAGCCGGGCCCATAGAGCCAACAACGAGGCCGAACGGTAGTGCGCGAAGATGCCGAAGGCATCGGGGTTCACCACGTCATGAAAAGCCAACGCCGATGCGACGCCATGCACTTCTTCTCCGCAACCCCAGATCGAAAAACGGATGTTGCCTTTTGCACACTCCTGCACCACGCGCTGGACATGAGAGCGCGTCAGACAGCACTCCATGTAAGCCAGCCGCAAGAGCTCCGGCGTAAGAGAAGGCAGTTCTTCCAGAGCGACAAGTGGGAACTTAGCAGCCATCAGCGTGCGCACCGTAGTCGATCACCCGTCCCGGACACAACCGTACCGCCACGAGACGAATATTGTCCACATAGCCGCTAGGTTTGCCCGCAAATTCGTTGAGACCATTCCCGTGTGAAGGCGGTTTCGCAGGACACTGACAAACCGTGGTTCGTCGCCCAACGCGCGGTCCAGACCAAGCCGCCGCATTGAAGCGCCTTGTTCCGCCCCGATACGGTGGCCACGGCACGCTACCGCTACGCTCGCGGATGCTCGACCGGCGGCTGGCCCACGGGCGGCTGGCCCACGGGCGGCTGACCTGAATAAGCCTCAGAGAACCCTTCTCCCGCCTGCTGAGGGGGGACCCCGTCGACTCGATAGGCATCGAGAGCTGCCGCCGCCGCCGGACGAGGATCGTGGCCTTCGATCTGATGACGGATCTCGAAATAGATCGGCACGAGAGTCGCCATGATAAAGCCGACGATCCCTAGCGTTGCCAGCTGACGGATAAGCGGTATCCAAGACACAAATACAAATACGCACATGACAACAACAACGACCAGCGCGACCCTCAAGAAGGAGGCCATGAACAACTCTGCGCTTCGCTTGTTGACGGCAAAGAACGTCTTTTTCTCGACGAGATGAATCGGGACGATAAACGCACCCAATGCGATGCCCGGAATCAGCAAAAACAAGGCGCCGAAACTAGCGATCAACGACGCTACGAACAGGGTCAGAGCCACCGTCATGGGGTCCTTGAGCATGCCCTTGATCGCGTCGGTGAACTCAACCTGTTCGCCCCCAAGATAAGAACGCATCAGCACGTACCCCATGGCGGGCAACGTGATCAGACTGGCGAAGGGAATCAGACCGATGACCGACAAGATAAGTACGGCCGTCAAGCTCTTTTGAAGAAGCGCCCAACCGGCACGAAGGTCGGCCATGACACTGCTCTCCAAGATGCTCGCCAAAACGGACGGCTTGGCAGGACCGGGCGGCAATGGAGACGACGGCCGGATGTCGCTCGGTTCCGCCGCGGGCGGAGCGGCCTCGGCCATCGGCGGATAGTCTACCGGGGGATAATCTACCGGGGGAGCGGCCTCGGCCATCGGCGGATAGTCCACCGGGGGAGCGGCCTCGGCCATCGGCGGACAATCCACCGAGGGTGGCGGTGGCGCCTCGCTCGTCTCGTTCGATGGGATCGTTCCCCCGGCGAGCGTACCGAAAGCCCCTGCCGGGTGCGGAGCGAGTCCAGCGGGCACGCCGGCGGCCGCCGACATCCCCGTATCTCCGAGCATGGTCCCGTGAGCCACGGCCCCCCATGCCGCCGCCGGGTCTGAGCCGCCCGCTGGATCTGCGTCGCTCGACATCATCCCTGGACCCATCATCATGGTCCTCTGCGGAACGCGGGCCTGGGCCGGCATCGGAGTCTCAACCCGCCCCTCCACATCGACAGACTTCAGCGTGATCGAGCAACCACCGAGCCGGACGTGATCGCCCTCGGCCATCAAAACCGGCGAATGAATACGCTGACCCGACATGTCGAAGGATCCATTGGTCGACCCGACGTCACGGTAGCTCACACGACCATTCCCGAGGGTCAACTCGCCGTGTCGCCCTGACACCTGCCCATCGCCCAGGGCGATGTCCCCGTTCTCCCTGCCAATCGTGACCTTCTGCGCGCTGAGCGTGAGAGTCTCGGGCGGGCGTTCAGGGCCAAAACTGATCTCAATTGTGAAGGACATAGGCGCCTGGAGTCTCTCCCATCGTCCCGCATCCACGCAAGCGAATCACCCAAAGACCAGAGAGAACAGCCACACGAAGCCGCGAACGAACCACAACTCCGGATGACGAGCCCCGACGTGCATGCCTGCTAAAAACAGCAAGCCAAGCAACAAACCAGGCAAGAGTACCCAGCCACCCAGCCAACGTAGGGAACTCGGCTTCGCGGTTGAGCCCGACGCTGCAGGTCGCCCGCGTCCTCCGGCCTTATTTGTGCCGTCGCTAGAGCTCATCGCCACCCTCCTTTTGGGGGACTGTCACACCTGCGGAGAATGGGAGACTTTTTCGTTCAAGCACGATTCGCAGGTTGTCCGCATCGATCCAGGGAATGACGTCGTCGCCGGTAGGAGCGTCGCTCATCCAACTCTTGCGTTTGTAGGCCTCGGCCGCGGGATCCGCGATATCTTGAGCGCCAAAGAGATGAGCGATCTCGTGCAACAGGGTCCGAAGATGGGGGTGCCGCTGTCCCCTTGCGTAGATCAAGGCAAAGGCACCGTTGCGGGTCGCCGATGGGGCCAGTCCGGTGCGGAGGTCGCCCGCGGGGTCGCGGGCAGGTCGATTGGTGATCGCCACAAGCAAGTCGGCGCCATCCCGCGGCCGCGAACGAAGATCGGCGAGCAACAGCTCGGGCTCCGTAATCTCAGGACCCACCTGCCAAGAGACAAGGCCTTGAAGACGGAGTTCGATCCCAAACACCGCCTCGTAAGTGGCGGACGCGACCTCGATCAGGCCTTGCGAGTATTCGAACCAATCCGGCCGCCCCTCGACGATACTTCGATCAACCATCAGTTTAACCGTCACGACGCGACGGAGCGCAAATGCCGGCTGCAAGGCGGCAGGAATTTTCGGCGCGATCGCCACCGGCCCATCTCTCGTGGCAATCTCGGCCCGCAGACGCTCGTCGTGAGACTCCCCGGTCTCGGCGACGACGCCCTCGACGATGCCCTCGACGATGCCCTCGTTTTCGGGCGTGTTGTCCGCATCGTCATCGATCGTCCCCCGCAAGGGAACCGGCACAAACACCGGAGCGCTCGTCTTTCCCAGATCGACTCCCGGACCGACGGGGGCCGCCTGACCGGGCTCGTCGGTCCCCGCAAGACTCTCCCCCTGCTCCCCAGTCTCACCGCCGCCCTCCTTCGGCGCATGTTCCTCTTCCCAGCCCAAGATGCTCGTCTCTAGCGCGATCACCCGGTCGCTATGCGAGGTCCCGAAGGCCATGCCACCACCAAAGATGGCGCCGAGCACGAGCAACGGCAAGCCGAGCAGGAGAAAGAGCTTGGCGACGGTCTTGATGCGTGAGCGAGCCATGGGGTCGACCGAGCCCCTGGCCGTGACCTGGCGAGGGATGCTCGCAGTGTAGGCCCCGGAAGAAAAAGGTCCAGTGTCCGCAAAGCCTTTTCTCTCAGCGCACCACGATGGGGTCACCCTGGGTCAAAAAATCACGCGAATCACGGCTACAACCAGATGATGCCGCGCAACCCCTCACCCTGGAATACGCGAAGTTCGGACAACTCCCCTGTCACGTCGAGCTCAACGGTCCGTCCTTCTTCCGGAAAAATGGCGGTGATGAGTCCTTCGAGCGCCACGCCATCGCTGAGCGCCCTCAGGGCCTCTCGCCGATCGTCGGATGCCGGCGCCACCAGCTCGACAAGAACAACGCGCTCGTCGGCCAAGATCAACTCTCGCCGGTAGTCCACCTGGGGCCCCGCAGAGTCGGCCCCTTGGGTCTCTTGGAGAAGATCAGAGCGACCGCAGCCGCCCAGGGACAAGGACCCAAACAGGACACCAACAAACACACGAGCACAGAGCGTCATCCCCTTTTCCATCGGCAAAGCTGGACCGTAATTGAGCCGTACATGGAGCGTTCGGGCACCGCGGCCAGTTCGGGTTCTCTTCGACTCGGGACGCGCTCCATGCGTATCAATGTTCCAAAAATCCGAGCTTCGCCAGGGACACGGCGTCGAGTTCCGTTACGACGACGTGATCCAACACGGGGATGCCAAGCAGCGTCCCGACTTCGACCATCCGCGCCGTCAGCTCGATATCCGCCGAACTCGGTTCGACCGCGCCGCTCGGATGATTGTGAGCAATCACGCAAGAGTGCATGCCTGCACGCACCAAAGGCCGAAACAACTCGCGAGGATGGACCTCGACGTGGGACAGAGTTCCGACCGCGACCGTCCGGACCAGGCGAACACATTGCCGCGAATCGAGACCCACACATACAAAGCTCTCTTGCGTCGCCCCGCGCAAATAGGCACGGACAAAACTTGCCACCGCGGCCGGCGATTGAAGCGACTCCGCCCAAGGCAAACCGAGCCGGTCAAGGCGTCGACCCAGCTCCACCGCCGCCACCATCGCCGTCGCGCCGGCATCTCCGATCCCCGCGATCTCTCGCAACTCGTGGGGGCATGCGCCGCGCAGCCCCGTGAGGCCTCCCAACGACTCCAGCACCCTGGCGCTTCGCCCAAGGCTACCGCCGCCTCCGAGCAACAAAGCGATCAATTCCACATCCCCAAGCCCTGAGGGACCAAAACGTAGCATCCGTTCACGCGGCCGCTCTTCGACAGGAGGGGGGACCGAGGCGCTCGACCTTGCGGAGTCTGGAACTTTGGCGACCAACATGAAGTCCCCCCATCGCAAGGGTCATGCCACCCGATCGTACCCACTTGGGGCCCCCGCAGGGTCCTCATCGGGCATCGTGGCCCAGGGATGGACCCCTCCCGGACCGACGACGGGCATGATCAGTGTGGGCTCAAGGAAATTTCCAAACGACTCTTGAGCTCGATCCCCGAAGTGTCGAGTTTCGCCTTCACCGCATAGAGTTCAACTCCGGCGGCCTCCGCCTCACGAAGAGCCTGGCCATAGGCGGCATCGATCTGGTCCGCGGGACGAAATCCTTCACAATCGTCTCGCTGAACCACGTAGACCATCGCGGCTCGATGTCCTTGAGCGACCACAGAGATCAGCTCGTGCAAGTGTTTTCGTCCGCGCTCCGTCACGGCATCGGGAAAGGCCGCGATCCGACGAGGCCCCGCGCCAGCCGCCGTAGAGTTCTCAACTTCGATGAGGGTCGTGTTTTTGACCTCTACATAGACTCGATGGTCACCGTCGAAGCGCCTGCGCGCCTTCGGAACCTTTTGCCCAGGCAGCTCTTCGCCACCACGAGACAGCAAGATGTCGATCCGACTGCGCCCCTCGACGCCGTATTTGACCTCCGTTGTGTGCCGTGGGTACCCGTGGAGTTCTGTCAGAAGACCCGGGTCTCCGGCCGCCCCCCCGCTCTCACGTAGGGCCTCTTGGACCAGAGGGACACTGAGACCCGTATGCACCCCGACCCAATGCGCACCCAAGCGAATCATGACCCATGTCCACCGAAGCTTGCGCTTCGGGTTGACTGCGGGCAGCAATCCCACCCGGGCCCCCTCGGAAAGGCAGCCGCGTAGGCTGCCCGTATTGGGACAGTGGGCGACCACAAGCGTCCCGTCCTCCAGCTCCACATCGACAAAAAATCGCTTGTAGCGTCGGATCAAGCGCCCCTCGACGAGCGGTGGTGAGAATCGCACCTACGATTCATACCACGCAAAAACCGCCCTCTTCAGGACCAGCCTGGCGTGCATATACATGCTAACTTTCTGCCCTCGTGAGCGATATTTCCGGAAACAGCGCGGCTCGCCGCCTTCGTCCTTCGAGACGGAGCAAGGCCCTGGGGCGGTCACAGCCCCAAGAGCTTTCCAAGCCGAAGACATTGCCCCTGTTTCTGCCCCTGCTCTTCGCCTTGGGGTGCGGCCCCACGGACGACCGTCCCGCAACGAAGAGCGCAAGCGAACAAGACTCGAGTCGCAACCGCACACGAAACGAGAACTCGCCGAAACAAAAAAAACGAGTTGCCAGCGCCCCGGCGAACGGCTGGGGCGAGCACATCGCCTGGCGCAGCCTCGAAGAAGGTCGCCGCGAAGCCGCAGAGAGCAACATGCCGCTGATGCTGGTAGTTTGGACACCGTGGTGCTCAAAGTGTCGAGCGCTCAAGAAACATTTTTCGACAAATACGGACGTACAGAGCCTCAGCGAACAATTTGTAATGGTCAACGTCGACCAAGATGCCGTCCCGCAGGCAGAAACGTTCGCCCCCGACGGCACCTACATCCCCCGCATCGTATTCTTCGACAACTCCGGCGAAGTGGACCCAGCCCTCCGCAACGGCGCACGCCAGAGATTTCGCTATTTCTACTCCCCAGATGACGACATCGCCGCAAAAATGCGTCAAGCGCTCAAACGCCATTCCCATGCGCCCTAAACGATCGAATCGAGGCCCACAACCGAGATCGTGGAGACGGGCCCTCGCGCTCCTTATTCCAGCATTCGGGCTCAGCCTGGCGACCCTCGCCGTCGGCCAGGATGCCACGAGCGCCGCTCGCTCACGCCGACCGGCGACCATCGACATCGCGGACATCAAGCCGGGAATGCGCGGTCACGCGATCACGGTGTTTCACGGCACAAAATCCGACCGCTTCGAAATCGAGGTCATCGACGTCAAGCGGGACTACCAGACCGGCCAAGATGCGGTCTTCTTCCGCTCTTCCGATCCCCGACTTCTCCACAGCGGAATCGTCGGCGGCATGAGCGGGAGCCCGATCTACATCGAGGGCAAGCTTGCCGGGGCGCTGGCCTACGGCTACCGCTTCAACAAGGACCCGATCGGCGGCATGACGCCCATCGCCAAGATGCTCGAGGTCGATGCTCTCCCCTACCGTCCTGGGATCATGCCCCACCCCAAGGTTCGCGGAGTCGAGCGCGCCGGCACGCAAGCCTGGGCGGACCAGATGCTTGGCCTCGGAGCCTCCCCTCTTCCCCCCCGAATGCGGCCCGACGACATCCCCGATGCGCGCGGCATCACAGCCGCCGGACTCGAACAGCTCGAGGCCCCCGTTTCGGTCGGTGGGCTCAGCCGACAAGCCGCGGACTACCTTGGAGCCGCCCTGTCCATGCATGTCGTCCGTGGCAGCGGTGGCGGAGGCCGCGACCTGCTCAAGAAGAGGGTCACTCGAAAAAAATGGCGGCCGGGTGATTCCGTCAGCGTGGTCCTCATCGCCGGCGACAACGCTTCGGGCGCCAACGGGACCGTGACATGGGTCGGCGGAAGGCATGGCGAACGCTTGCTCGCCTTCGGCCATCCGATGCGGGAGACCGGCCCCTCTCGTCTACCGATCGCCGACGCACGGGTGCACGTCATCATTCCCAGCGTGCAGCGGTCGGTAAAACTCTCCAGCGCACTCTCGATTCAAGGCACGATGATTCAAGACCGGCAGCCGGCCATCGCCCTACGCACAAATATCGAGAGCCCGATGATCCCCGTAGTGACCACGGTGCAAGGGCCCGACCCCTTGCTGCCGGCACGGCGCTATCAATCGGCCGTCGCCGACAATACGAGCATGACCGCGCCGCTCGCTACCAGCTTGCTGATCAGCGCGATCTCCGAGGCCGCGAGCGACGCGGTCGAACTGACCCTAATCACCAAACACACGATCGAGCTTCGCACCGGCACCGGTCCAAGAACCTACGAAATCGAGGAGGAGACGTTTTTTCCCCAAGGTGTCATCGGCGGAGTCGTGGCTCGAAGCCGTGCGATCACCCTCTTGAACGCCGCCACAGACAATCGTTTCGAGATCGCCGAGATTCGTCGCATCGAACAAAGTGCCACCTTGGAATACGGGATTCCGAATGAGACCCTGACCAAGATCCGAATGGTGAGCAACGAAGTGCGTGCCGGCGAGTTGGTCGAGATCGACGCATTTCTAGAGAATCCACGCGGTCATTTGCGCACGCAGCGGGTGTCGCTACGAATCCCGAAGGATATGGGCAATCGAACCATCGTCATTCAACTGGCCGGTGGCGAGTGGGTCCGTCCGTACCGTCCACTGCCGCATTCGGTCGATTCTCTGCTCGACAACATCGTCGCAAGCTACCCCGCACGCAGCATCATCGCCAGCATCTACACAGGAGACGAAGGCATCGCCACCCGCCAGGGTCTGCTCTCCGACCTGCCTCCGAGCGTGTTTGAAGGCCTTAGTGTCCGCGGAAGCACCGAGGGCGTCGTTCGTTTCAAGCAAACCAGCCGCAGGGTCATTCACAGTCGATCCATCATCGACGGCCAGCAACGCTTCGAGATCGAAGTCCTCCCCGCGCGATCCCTCTAGTCCCATTCGCCCATTCCCCTCTCCTCTCCTGTCCCATGGCCCTGAACTCTCGAACCACACGCTCCTTGTCGACGACCACCACCGTGGCGCTCTCGGCACTTACAGCCGCGCTCGTCACCATCGCTACCCCGGTCCCGGCCGTGGCCGGAGGGACACACACCATCACCATCCGCGAATTTGACGAGTTCGACGAGGGAGAGGCCGTCGGTGCCGCCATCGAAGGCTACGGAAAGGTCACCGTCGGCTACGCCAAGCAACGAGGCGATATCCATGCGGCGTCCGTTTTTTCTTGTCTCCAAGACGGCGACTCGGCCTGGGTGGGGACCGCAGATTCTGCCACGGTCCAGCGGGTCACCTTCGACAAAAAGGGGTTCCCGACCGCGACGGAGCTCGCGCGACTCCAAGGTGTGGTCGTCACGGCCATGGCGAAGTTGCCCGGGGGTGACCTTGTCGCCGCCACCTTGCCCGGCGGAACCTTGGTCCGTATCGACCGCAAGGGCGCTGTCCATGATTTTGCCGAACTCAAGGTTCAGCAGATCTGGGCCCTTCTTCCCCACGAGGGCCGGCTTCTGGTCGCTACGGGCCCCAAAGGAGAACTCTATTCTCTCGACATGCAAGGCGGAGACATCAAGATCATCTTGGACGTCCCCGAAAAAAACATTCTAAGCCTGCTGACGGTCGATGGTTCCATCCTGGCGGGTACCTCGTCAAAAGCCCGTCTCTACCGGGTGAGTGACACGCCTAGTGGTCATCTTCTCCATGCCTTCAAGGGCGACGAGCTCCGCTCGATGGCAGTCTCTGGCCAAAATTTGATCGTCGCTGTCAACGATTTCGAGCGTCGAAGCGTCAGCAGCCTTCAGAGCGTAACAAAGCAGCTCAACCGCTCAAGTCTAACCGGAACCGGGCCCAAAAATACAAGCAGTGCCGCCCAGCTACCGAAGGCCTCTGCGAGTCTGTACCGCATGGACCTCGGAAAAAAACGCGATCTCGAGCGCGCGAGCGAGGCCACCTGGGACCGCTGGCTGCTCAAGAAAAAACAATATTTCACCAAGGTTGTCGCTATCGACACCCACGGAACGGTCCTCGTCTCGAGCTCCCGCGCGGGAAAAATCTACCGTGTTCGTGGGCACCGTGATGTGGCTACAGTTGCCGATCTTGAGGAGCGCCAAGCCACCAGCCTATGCGTCCTCAAACAAGGGAGGATCCTCGCCACCGCGGGAGACGGCGCTGCGATCTATCGGCTGCAATCGGGTCCCGCATCGCAAGCGACCTATACAAGCGAGGTGTTCGACCTCTCGCAACCGGCAGCCCTTGGGGCGGTCGCGGTTCACGGCCACGGCGCGCTTCATCTCACGGCACGCTCGGGGCCGACCGATGAACCTGATACTCGATGGAGCGCATGGAATGAAGTTTCGCTGCACCCACGGCGCAACGCACTTCGAGGCACCATCACCACGCCTCACCATCGCTACGTTCAGGTCAAAGTCGGGCTTGAAGACAGGGACTCGGAACTGCGCGAATTGAGCTTCTATTACGCCCCTGAGAACCTCGCTCCTCGAATCACCGAGGTGAACATCGACGAACCAAAGTTCGATCTCGACGATGCCGAGGAGCCCAGCCATACCAGCAAGGTCAAGTGGAAGGCTGATGCGCGTGACGATGACGACCTCCTCTACGAGGTCGCCCTACGCGCGGAAGGTGAGCCGGGTTTGGGCCTCCCCTTGAGCGACGAGCCCACCCGCAAAAAGGAAATCGTGCTGGACCGCTCGACCGTTCCCGATGGGGTCTATGAGGTCACGGTGACAGCGAGCGACGAACCCAGCAACGGCAGCGCTCTCGCCCGCACCGATCGGCTCACCTCCGACCCTTTCACGATCGATCAGACCCGACCGACCATCACGAAGGCGCGAATCGAAGGCTCCCGGGTGCTGGGTGAGGCCGTAGACTCACGCAGCCGAATCCACGATGTCGCGTACAGCATCGACGGTGGACCCTTTCGAAGTGCGAGTGCATCCGACGGTCTCTTTGACAGCAGCACGGAGCGTTTTCAGTTCATTCTTCCCGACGATCTTCGCCGCGGCGGCCATCGCCTCGTCATCCGCGCCCGCGATTCTCACGGCAATTTGGTCACCACCGCGCTCGCCGTACGCTTGTAGTCGGCCTCGGATCACGCGCACCAAAAAAACCCGCATCCGACGACGCGAGCCTTTTTTGTGGCTGCGGTGGGCACACCGCTCCACAACTCAAGAAGACGATTTGCTTTTGCGCTCCATCGAGCGCTGCATATCCACCAGCTTCGACAGGGAAAAGCGCGCCAACTTGTTGATGTAATCTTTATCCTTGGCCTTGCCCTGGATATCGGTGATTTTCGCGGTCAAGCCCTTACGTCCGCCAAGCCTCTTGACGTTGTCCGCAACCACAGCGAGATGCAGGAGTTTGGCGTTTGCGACGCGTACAAGTCGAGTTTTAAAGTCGTCTCCGGACTCGCCCTCGAGGGGCTCAAGCCCATCGGCGATCTTCGCTATGAGTTCCTTCTTCGAACCATATTTTTCTTTAAGAACCTGAAGTGGGGATTTTTTTGCCATGATTTGTTTCTCCTTTTCGGCACCGCCAACAGCAGCTGGCAGGAGTGGTACGGAGGCCGCACCGGTTAGAATGCGCACAATGCGAATTCTGTCGTGCCCCCCACTCGCCGACCAGGTGGTTGGCAAAGCAGGGGCCGCGAAGTCTACTTGCCCTTCCCATATTTGGCCACAACCGTATTGACCGCGATGTCGAGGTCGGTCTGGGAGAGAGCAACAGCCCCAACGACTCGTTTGTCCACCACTTCGAGTGAAATGGCGTCTATCACGCGCCCTAATTTTGTTGCCGTCGAAGCCTCTAGACCTAAGAAACCGATCGCGCTCTTTCCGGTGCTCAGCATGGCCTTGGCGTCCTCGGCTGTCATCGAAGCGGATTTCGCGTCGGGGTAGGTGGCCGCAAATTTTAGTTTTAGGCCGCTTTGCAGGTCGACGCTTCCCGAAAATGCGCTCATTCCAACACCCAGCGGAAGCTCCCCCGAGAGGCTCTCCGACACTAGGCCCCCAAACCAAATCGGGTTTTGCATCTCAATGCCTGCGTAGACTTCTTTGAGCCTGCCATCCACAGCGGTCTGTGCACCCGCGCGATGCATGGCAAGTTTTTTTACCCCGGCGACATGCACACGGTCGGCAAGCACAATCATATCGTCGCTGATCACGAACAACGAGCGTTTCCCCCCGTCCAGCTTGATCACCGTCACACCGCTCTCGGTCTTGACCTTCGCGGGGTGGTTCGCGCTCTGTCTTTTCTCACCGAGACACGTAAGTTTGTCCCGGTCGCCCACTGATTTTCCAGAGACCACGACCACGACTTTCCCCTGGGCATCGGAGCCGGCGACGAGTTTCAGCGTGGCGATATCAAGACCACAGGCCGAGAAGGCCTCAAGTTCTGCACCGACCTGCCCCAGCTCAGAGAAATGACTGCGCAGATCTTTGTAGGTCTTCCATCTCGACAGAGCCCCAAGATCGACCCCCGCGATGGCATGGACTGAGCCAGGGATCAGCTGGATCGGCTCCGCGCCCTTCCCGCCATAACAAGCACAAAGCGCAAACGCCAGCGTAAGACTCAGCAGCTTCATCGCCATGGACTGTAGGGGGTGCGCATCTTGCGGTCAACTGTCGATTCCCTGATGCCTCAATGCCTAGCCCTGCGGCACGACGCCCCCTCTTCTTGGTTTCGTGGGCCATGACGAGCATGTAGGCTTGCCGGGCATGCCGTGGAAAGCATTTGACTATAGAGGCCAAGAAGTCTTCGTCCGCGTCCTTCCAGAGGGAAAGCCGATCGTCCGCCGGGGCCTTGTGGAATTTCGCTACAAAGTCGGCGCGACAAAGTCCTACCGCACAGACCGAGACAACATGGAAGACGCTGAGGGCGACATCCTCGATGACTCCGAATTCGGTGGGAAACCAGCCCAGGCGCCGGCAGAACTACGCGAGGTACCGTCCGTCCCTGCCGATGAAAACACCATCATCATTCACACCGATGGTGCTTGCTCGGGGAACCCGGGACCCGGCGGCGTTGGGGTCCACATTCTCCGCCCGGACCGAACGCTCGAGATCAGCGAGTTCATGGGCAGCGCCACCAACAACTCCGCAGAATTGACCGCGATCCTTCGCGCCCTCGAAAATCTAAGCGACGAAGAACGAGCATCCTCGCTTGTGCATCTATACACCGACAGCGCCTGGAGCCTCGGCATCTTGACCGGTGGCTGGAAAGCCAAGACCAACCTCGACCTGATCAAGAAGATCAAGACGATGATCGACACCTGCGCGAAACTAGAGCTGCTCAAGGTCAAGGCCCATGCGGGGCAGGCCGGCAACGAGGAGGCGGACTACTTAGCAACGATGGCCGCCCGCCGAGAAGATTCGAGTACACGAGAACGGCCCCGACGCAGATAGCGTGTCCTCAACGATGGCTCGCCGAAATGGACGCCCGCACCTGAACCCGCCCACTTCGGGGCTCAGGCGCGGGTAGATTCGCTCCCGCCATGTGCGAATCGACCCGGACCGAATCGATTCCAGGATCCGCCAGCCCGCTAAAGACAAAGGCGTCCGGTGCTGGCCCTTGCGACCCCCGATAGAGATGCCAAAGAGACTTCGACAGACGACAACGAACAATCGTCGGCGCGGCCCAACCGACAGGTTCGATGCATCTCGTCTCCCAGGCGAAGTACACCGTGGCGCAAAACGAAGCACATTGTGAGGACTGCGGACTCCTTTTGGAGTTCGCCAGTGAAGCATCGGAGTTTCTCGAATCGATCGAGTCCGATATCCTGAGTCTCGAAACGGGGCTCTCACGCCCCGCAGTCGACCGAATTTTTCGAGCGCTGCATACGATCAAAGGAAATGCTTCATTCTTCGATCTCGACCACGTGTCGGGACTCGCGCATACCGCAGAGTCTGCTCTCGATCGCATCCGCATGGGACAGCTAGAGCCCTCCGCCGATCTGGTCGAGACTCTCCTGCAAACACGCGACTATCTCGCAAAGGCGACTCTTAAGCCCACCTGCACCGAAAAATTCGATCGTCCGGAGTTTGGCGATCACGCCAATCTCATGGATCGGCTCGGCGTCCTCTTGAAAATAGAACAAGAGTTTCCGGACGCCAGCCCCCCTCCAAATGGCCCCGAGACCTCAATCGACGAGGCCGGCCCATCAGCCTCCCAGCCGACGGCGGCACCTCAGGACAATAACGGAAACTCCGAAGATGAGCGGAACGGCTCCGAACGCAGCATGCGAGTCCCCGAATCACGAATCACTGACGTGGTCTCAGGAGTCGGAGATTTGCTGCGAGTGACACAGCAGCTCAACGCTCTGCGCAGCGTCGTTGAAGATCAACTCGCAGACGCCGTAATTTCCCGCGATTTTCGCCGCGCACTGGCAGCACTCGACGACTCCTCAGAAGCGCTGCTTCGGTCCGGTGTGAACCTTAGCAAGGTCCCGGTCGACCGAGTTGTCGGAAAACTCCAGCGAATCGTCCGCGATATTTGTCGATCACGTGGATCTCAGGCCACACTCGTAGTCGACGGCTCAGGGGTCGAAATCGACCGCTCACTCGCGGAGGCCCTCGATGGTCCAATTCTTCACATGATCCGCAATGCGGCTGATCATGGGATCGAACTCCCCGAAGTTCGCGTTGAAGGTGGAAAAGACCCCAAAGGAACGATCACGATCGCGTTCTCCGACGAGGGCAACTGGATCCACATGAAGATCTCCGACGATGGTGGGGGTCTAGACCCGGACAAGCTCCGCAAGCGAGCGCTAGAGCGGGGCCTTGTTGCTCCCGATGAGGTTCTCAACGACAAGGAGGCTCTCGATCTTATTTTCTTGCCTGGATTCTCAACCGCGACCACAGTCAGCCAATTTTCAGGCCGTGGGGTCGGCATGGACGTCGTCCGCCGCAGCATCGAGGCGGTTGGGGGGTCGGTATCGCTCGACAGCCATCTCGGACAAGGCACGGATTTTTCGATTCGCCTCGAAAAATCCGTCGAGACCGCACTTCAGTCCGTCCTCACATTCCGCGTCGGAGAGAGCTTTTTTGTGCTTCCCGCGAAGGAAGTCATCGAGATTCGCCAGGTCTCTCGCAAGCGACAAGTCTCTATCGGCACCGGACGCGCGCTGTGGCACAAAGATGAGCTCTTTCCGCTCATCGATTTGCACAGCTTACTCGGCATCCATGACCCGTCGGAGACGGACGAGTCACAGCTTGTTATCCTCAGGACCCCCGCGGGACCCGTCGCTTTGGCGATCGACGAAGCACTAGAGCATGCCAACACCGTGGTGCTGCGCTGCCCGTACCTTAGCCGCACTGTGCCCCTATACTCGGGCGTCACCCTGCTCGGAAATTCGACCCTGGCGCTGGCTTTCGAACCAGCACAGCTGCTCGCCGTCGCCAAAGTCGAGCTCGACCCACGCCAGGACGCCCGCCCAAAAAACCCCGAGATCGAAGAGGAAATCGTCAACTCCTCCTACCTGATTTTCGTGGCATCCGACCGCTACGAGGCGATCGAGCTCGACATGGTCAATCGCATCGAGAGGCTCGACTCTGCAAGCATTCAAACCCTCGGCAGTCGCCAGTTCATGCTCACAGGAAGCCAGGCCACGCCCCTGGTGGAACTGCGTGGGAACCAAGATCTCGACGATTGTGCGGTGATCCTGGTCCATCACAACGATCGTGAATTTGGGCTCATGGTGGACGAAATATGGGACATTCGAACCAATCTCGAAATTGACACGACCTTGGCGACCGTGTCGACACTCGGAGCGGCGCTCGTCGACAGTCTCGCCCGCCGTGGAAAAGATCTGGGCGTGACAACCCAGACCGTCGATATTGTTGACCTGCCCTACCTCGCTGGCCAGGTCTATCAAAAAGCGAGCTGATCGGCCGTGGGTCTGAGGCCGACCGCGCTAGTCATCAATCCGCGCGGCGGCGGTCGCCCCTACGGTGAAGCCGGAGGCGATGGTCGTCGCTCCGCCACGGGCTCGTAAGATCTCCTTGATCCAGCTTTGGCGTCTCTTCAAAGAATGCCTTAACTCTGGCTGGCGCTTGATCAGCTTGGCATCGATTCCATCAATCTCGGGATCACAAAGATCGATTCCGTGAAACTGCAGGTGAACATAACTCTGCGTCGCGGCCTGTTCCCGCAAGACCGCGGCCACGGGAGCTGGCGCGCCTAGCAAGAACGTACCGACAAGAGGCAAACGCAATCTTCGGCTCACGCTGATCGGGACCTCCCACAACCCGATATCTGGTAAGATCTTCGCCCGAGTCGAACCCACGAACGACGAGAGCCCACGGGCCTGCGATGCTGAAGTGCGACCGCGAAGTTTCTTCATCGCTATCGCCCCAAGCCGAGCAAAATAGTACGCGGGTGCCGGCAAAAGCGAGCTGTCGTAGCGATATCCTAACGCGGCCACCTGCTTGAGCATGCTCGTGCTGTGTGTATACCCTGGTGCTCTAAAACCAACGGGAACGCTCCCGATCGCCCTCAGCTCGCCATCACAGCGACGTAGATCGTCGAAAATCTGTGTCGGCGTCCCGCGAACCAAGTCATAGGCGTGTGCATAAGAGTGATTCGCCAGCTCGTGCCCAGATCGCGCGGCGCACTGTAGAATCGCGGAACCCGTACCCTTTGTGCTTCGATCGCGCGCAAGGTCTCGCCCGATCACAAAAAAGGTCGCCAAGACTCCCGTCTCCGCAAAAAGCTCCAAGAAACGCGGAAGACAGCGCTCAAGCACGACGCCTTCGGTGTTCGGCGCCGGCGCGGCCAACCCGTGAATTGCGTGATAACAGCCGATATCATCGAGATCGACGCTAACGATGGTCGTGACCATGGCTCAGGCCTCCCTTTCGCCCTTGGGATCGTCCGCGGTCGGCATATGTGCACCGCCGCCTCGCCCGCCCAACTCGCGTCCAAGATGAATTGAAACCATCAGGCGGCCCAGATTTCCGACAACCCTTGGCACTCTTCGTGCAAGGTGAACAGACGGCGCACGTTTTTCCTCGATCTCAATCGGAATTTCACGGATCTGAATGCCTTCCCGCTCGGCACGAATCACCAATTCAGAAGCAAAGACATCGTGCTCAACGATACACCTGGCCGCAATGGGAGCGACCGCCGCACGACGAAAGGCTTTCAATCCGTGGGTATCCGTCCCCGTAAAACCCAGCGAGACTCGCAACATCCCGTTGTAGGCGCGAGTTGCCCATCGACGACTTCGCGGACGCTGGTCTCTAGACCCACGCATCGCCTTCGAACCGATCACCATCTCAGCATCCCCCGCGCGTAGCAGCGCCACGGCCCGCATGTGGAAATCGGCGTCGCAAAGGTCGATCTCCTCGCAAATGACATAGGTCCCACGCGCTCGAAAGATCCCCTCGCGGAGCGCGCCTCCATAGTTGGGCTCCGGATAGGAAAACACCTCCAGACCCGAAAGCTCCTCCGCCAGCGACTCCGCGAGGGCAACCGTTCGATCTTGGCTGCCATTCTCGGCCAAGATGATCTCAAAATCGAGCCCGCTCGCGGTCAGCTCGGCGTGCAGCTGCTGCAGGCTCGGACGCAATATCGCCTCCTCGTTGTATACCGGGATGACGAAACTGACCTCAGGCGAGCCATCGAGTGTCGGAGTGTTTTTCACGTTCACGCGCGAGTCCTGTCTTCAGCCCAGTCCGCCGCCAGGATGCCCTCGATCATGCAGTCTTCCATGGAATTGTAGGTCCAGCTTCCGTAGCGGCCGCACGATCGGATCCCCACCGACCTGAGCCAATCGAGAATCGTCCGAGTCGCAGCGGCGTGGTTATCGTCAAATATGACATAGGCATGGTTGACGCGCCGCTCTTCACAAAACCTCAGGTCGTCGGTCGAGGTGATGGCGCCAATCTTTTCGAGGCCTGCAAGCACAAGCGGAAGGTCCAGCGGAGCCTCGCGGTCGCTCAGCTCGACGTAGAGCGATCCCCCTCCATCGGCGGCCATGGCCAGGAGCGCGTTGCTGTAGATCCCAACCCTGAAAAACGGATACTCCGGCTCCGGGACGTAGATCCAGTGGTCCGTGCACGGGGGCCTATTTTTTGTTGCGATGTCCAAATACCGCCAAGAGACCCAACGTAAGAGTTTTGTGGCGGCACGAACGGCCCCCGGCGCCGACGGGATCCTGGCGATGAGTTCGGGCAGGGGAATTGATGAGATCAGCCGACTGTAGCCCAGCCAATCACCCGTGTCGGACAGTTTGACCCGCCGTCGAAGCGTGTCGATCTCCTCCATGGCGCAATCGAGGTAAATCTCGCCATTTCGACCCTGCAGGGCCTGATGCATCGCCCTCGGCAAGGCATCGATGCCTCCGCTCTTGGGGTAACGAAAGCTGGCGTTGTATCCGAGCCCTTCCTGGGTCAGCCCAAGCGCGCCCCCGATCACCTGGGCGACATCGGGGACGGGAATAAAACGAGAGACCCAATCCGCCGTGAGTTGGTCCGGATGCATGCCCCAGAGTTTTGTGTTGTACGGCACAAAAAAATGTCGAGCGATGCCCTTACCGAAACGAGCGACCGCAAAAGCCTCAAAGCTACTCGCCTCTTGCTCGCCTCTCGCCGCGGCTTCTCGTGCTTCGACAAACCCGACCAAACATTCCTGCACGATCTCGAGCGGGAGCCCATGGAGGTTTGCTTGAAATGGGTAGGCGAGCCGCACCCCGTGGCTAAAGATGCTTGTGCGTCGCTGCACCTCGACCCATTCCCCCGGCTCGAAGAGCTCGGCGACCCACGATTGGATGCGAGGGTCACGAAGGTGCAGCCAATGACCGGTGATATCGAAGGTGTGTCCCTCGCGCCGGTGGCTACACGCGGCCCCCCCAGGTCGCCCATCACGCTCGGCCAGCACGAAGCTGCGCTCGGCCAGATGCAAGGCCGCGGACAGACCTGTCAGCCCCGCACCGAGAATCACAACGGGATCTTGCTCCGACCCTGTCGTGGAATTCCCTCCTGTTTTTCTGGCCGAAGCCACGCCCGAGCCGTTCTAGCAGGCTTCGGCCCTACAGGCACCCAACAACGAAACCAGCCACCGAGCGCCCTTTGCACGCCCCTGTAGCGTACTTCAGACATGGAGCACCACGCTGTGAAGGACCGCGAATGAGACCGCGGCATGCCTAGACAGGCGGATCGAGGCCCTGCAAACTGCGGCTATGGAGCTGCAGACCCTCGGCCCATACCGGCTCCTTGAGCCTCTGCCGCGCGCGAGCGTCGCAAATCGTTTTTTTCTGGCCCGCCATGTGGACGGAAAAGAGAACACGGCCCCACTCTGTCTCGCCAAGGCAACCCTTCCTGGCGGCGGAGAGTCGGCTGAGCACCTGCGCGCTCAGTTTCAACACGAGGGTGCGCTTCTCGCTCATTTCAATCACCCCGCCATCCCATCGCTGCGCCACCGCGGATGTGAAAACGGGGTCGACTATCTCATCATGGACTTCGTCGACGGAGTCGACCTGGCGACCCTGTTGGCCCACCACACAGATCAGCCGCGCGCCCTCACCAAAGAGATCGCCGTCTACCTCATGGGCCAGCTCGCCTCGGCGCTCCATCATGTGCACAGCGCGGAGCAAGAGCTCGACAAGCCTACCGAAGAGGGACACACCGTCATCTCCCTCGAAGTTCTGCATCGCGACATCTGCCCGGCCAATATCTTCTTGTCGCGGGACGGAGACGTGGTCTTGGGTGATTTTGGATCGGCGAGCAGCACCCTACTCGCCCCTGAACACCGCGCGAAACAAGCCGGCCACATCGCCTACATGGCGCCCGAACGCGTCACGGGTACCGGACGCGCGACCAAGAAGAGCGATCTTTTCTCGCTTGCCGTTTGTCTGTGGGAGATATTGAAGGGGCGCCGATGCCTCCAGGCCGAGGACGAACTCAAGACGATGGACACCATCGCTCGTTTTGATATTTCGCATTCAAGTCGCCGAGTCTCTGGCCTTTCTCCCAAACTCAGCGAAATTGTTCGTCGAAATCTCGACCGTGATCCAAGCCGCCGATACACCGGCGCCTATCAAATATTGCAACGACTCGCCCAGTCGCCCGAGCGTGCGGAGGCCGAACACTCTCGCGACGAGCTCGCTCGCCTGGTCAATCACTGCGCCGACCAGCAACGTTCAGGGTCGTAGGACATGGTGCATATGAGGCTCCGGCCACCCTTCGACGGCAATTCCTTCGTCTCCGGGACCTGAGGCGTGCTTTTTCCAACCTTCGATTTTTTGATCTTTGCCATCCCGGTCTTCATCGGGTTTTGGCTACTTGCCGAGAAGCCCGTCGCCCGCGTGCTTTTCTTGCTGGTCGCCAGCTACTTCTTCTATACCGCCGGCCCTCAGACCACTCCTCCTCCTGCCCCCTGGACCTTTGTCGGACTGCTTCTGTTCTCTACGGTCCTTGATTTCGTCTGTGGCCGACAGATCCATAGCCGAAGCGCACAGGCGAAATCAGAATACGAAGAGGTCCGCTCCGTCGGGATCCGTCTCCGCCGCCGGTGGATGGCGGCCAGCCTAGTCGGCAACCTCGGTCTGCTGGGATACTTCAAGTACGCCAACTTTTTCCTACAAGGTTTTGCGGACCTTCTCGGGGTCACCGGCATTGAAACAATGCCCTACCACCTCGACGTTGTCATGCCGCTTGGCATCAGTTTCTACACCTTTCAGAGCCTCAGTTACACTCTGGACATTTTTCGTGGGCGACTGAACCCGGAGCCATCTTTCACTCGATTCGCCCTCTTCGTCGTGTTTTTTCCTCAGCTTGTCGCAGGGCCGATTGTCCGTGCAACGCAGTTTCTTCCCCAACTCCACCGCGGACCCCAGTTTTCCCGCGAAAACTTTGAGGTGGGCGCATTTCGAATCTGTCGTGGATTGGTCAAGAAAGTTGTACTCGGCGACTGGATCGCGGTTCAACTTACCGATGCCATCTTTGGCAATCCCACAACCTTCACCTCGACAGAGCTGATGATCGCTCTGTACGCGTACACGCTGCAAATTTACGCCGACTTTTCGGGTTACTCGGACATGGCGATCGGCGTCGCTCGTATGCTGGGCTTTACCTTACCGGAAAACTTCGATCGACCCTACCAGTCGCGCGACATCGCGGAATATTGGCGACGTTGGCATATGACGCTTTCCACGTGGCTACGGGACTACTTGTTCTTCACGCTGCTCGCGAAGCTCGGCGCGCGTGGGGGCTACGTCGCCGTCTGGGTCACGATGTTCCTCGTCGGCATGTGGCACGGCGCCAGCTGGAATTTTGTCATATACGCCAATATTCATGCGGGCGCCGTCGTGTTTAATCGCTGGAACCGAATGCGCAAGCGCGAGCGGCCAAGTGCTCGTGCGGCGTGGCAATGGAGTCTCGCCTGCGTCCTCGTGGCGACCCTCTTCGCCGCACTCGGTCGCTCTGTCTTGACCCTCGAATGGGCCACTGCCTGCACCCTAGGGGGGCTCTTGGCGCTCGCATTCGTCATCACGTCCTTCCTCCCCCAGGGCAACGGGAAGCTGCACACGGCCGCCCACATAGCGACCACGTTTCATCTGCTCGTATTCTCACGAATCTTCTTTCGGGCCCCAGATCTTGAGACTGCACGCAGTTATATTGAAGGGTTGCTCTCCTTCGAGACCCTCGCTATCCGACCTGGACTTGTCAGCGGTTGGGTGGGCGCCGCCCTGGCCTTCGGCCTCGTCTACCATTTCACCCCGAAACAATGGGTGAATACATATGCGCTCGCACTCTTTCGGCGAACTCCGGGAATCGTACTTGGCGCCACATTCACAGCCCTTCTCTACCTCTTGATGCTTCTGCGTGACGGACAGCCACGCGCCTTCATCTACTTTCAATTCTAGCCGTGAACGTTCCCCGAAAAACCGTCCCGGCCATCGTTGTGGACCCCGCCTCGCCCCCAAAGGGACTCATGGACGACGAACCCGCCTCCTGCGTCCGCCGCCCCATGCTCCGCCGCATCGGCCCCGCCATGGCGGTCGTGGTCGTCAGCGTGCTCGCTTCCTATGTCATCCCAGGACTCGAGTGGGCCCGCGGCTGGAAACCTGAAGATCCTCTGCCCTTTTGGAACGTGACCCGCCGGCCCTTTTCCGACGAACAAACCCCTGAGCAACGTGAACAGCAAAGGCGCGTCGACGCCCTCGCCCAGGAAGCGCTGGCGAACGCTGGCGCTTCACAGCTTCCCGCCAGACCTGGGGGTCCTCGTTCAGAAAATTCCGCCTACGTTCCTGACCCGAGAGACCTACAAACCGTAGAGCAGTCCTTCGAGCTCAGCACAGGCACCGAGCTCGACCCGTTCTTCGCGTCGCTCGCGCTCACGGAACGTGGACAAGGCTCCGACACGATCACCCGGGTTGTCCATTGGGGCGACTCCGCGATCGGCGTCGACGGGATCCCCTCGGCGATCCGCAAGCGCCTTCAGGCTCGATTCGGGGACGCCGGTCATGGTTTTCATGTCATGGCTCCACCGAACACGTCCTACCGCCACAAGGGGGTCAAGTTCTCGCACAACGATCGCTGGAAGTTGTGTTTCATCACTCGAAAATGCCGCAGCGATGGCCGCTATGGCCTCGGCGGGACAACCACGTCTTCCTACGGCGGAGGGACAAGCCGCTTCGCTCCGGATCCTCGCCACAGCTCGGGCCATGTCTCGATGTTCGAAATTTGGTACGTAGGTGCACAACGTGGCGGGAAGATACGCTATCGGATCGATCGCGAAGAACCCGTAGTCTTCGAGACGGGGCGAAGCGACGGCCCCGAAGAACTCGAAGATCGCTGGCGGCGGATCGAAGTGGAGGATGGCCCCCATAAGATCAGAGTCGAAGCCCTGGGCGGCGGGAAGACACGAATCTATGGGGTCGTGATGGAACGCAACGGGCCAGGAGTGGTCTGGGACGGACTGGCCTTGGTGGGTGCCTTCACCAAACGCATGCTCGAATTCGACCCCGAACATCTACGTTCTCAGCTCGAACATCGTCAACCGGAATTGGCGGTGTTCACCTTCGGCGGAAACGACATGATCCGAGCGTCCATGCCGATGGAACAGTACGTCGACGAGTACCGACGCGTCATTCACAGCGTCAAAACTGCCCGCCCCGAAGCGGCGTGTTTGATCATGGCTCCCCTCGATCACGGGATTCGCAAGGGCTCCCGCATTGTCTCTCGCCCGGTCGTCTCGACAATGGTCGAGGCCCAACGACAGGTCGCCCAAAAAGAGGGCTGCGCGTTCTTCGACACCTATCAGGCCATGGGTGGCGAAGGATCCGCCGGACGTTGGTATTCACGATCGCCTCGCCTCATCAGCGGAGACCTCTCACACGTAACTTTCAAGGGGCAGATTGTGATTGGCGAGCTGTTTTACCGCGCTCTCATGGAAGCCTACGTCAACTACCGGCGCCGAGTTCCCACACCTCAGGCCCCCCCAGAAGTCTCGCCATGACGTCACTCTACGCTCAGTTCTCTCGTAGCGCACACACCTTTCCCGAACGCGTCGCTATCGAGGTCGACGGTGAATCAATTCTCTATCGGCAGCTCGAGGCCTCCGCGCAACGTGTCGCCGCCACCCTCCAGGCACGTCGCCCCCCCGGAGACTCCATCGTCCCACTCACCTGCGTGCTCGGTCAACGAAGCGCGGGCGTGTACGCAGGGATTCTCGGGAGCTTGGCCTCCGGGCACGGCTATGTGCCGATGCTCACGAGTTCTCCAACCGGCCGTATCGTAGGCATGCTCGACCAGTTGGCGGCAGTCGAGCTGCTCGTCGACAGCGAAGGACTCAAGAAGCTTGAGGCGATTCTTGCGGCCGTCCGCCGCCCGATGACAGTCATCCTCTTGGATGCCGACATCGATCCTGGAATGCGGCAACGATGGCCGACGCACCGCATCCTTGGCCATCAAGATCTCGCCGCCGCAGCGGCCTGGCAAACACCCAAGGCGAATCCCGGGGATCTCGCCTACGTCCTGTTCACGTCGGGAAGCACCGGTCAGCCCAAGGGGGTCATGGTCTCTCACGCGAACGTGACCGCCTTCCTCGATGTTGTGGTTGACCGCTATTCCCTCGTTCCAGAAGATCGCTTCTCCCACATGTTCGACCTGACCTTCGATCTCTCGGTCTTCGACATGTTTGCGGCCTGGAGCGTCGGAGCCTGCCTTTGTTGCCCGGGAGCGCGCGACCGTCTTCTTCCCAGCCGATACATCAACGAGTCCAATCTTTCCGTGTGGTTCTCGGTGCCCTCGGCCCTGCAGTTGATGAAAAAGACCGGCACATTGGTCACCGACGCATTTCCCAAGCTGCGCATTTCTCTCTTTTGTGGAGAATCATTGATCGTCGAACTCGCGCGGGCATGGATCGCCTCAGCACCCCGCTCCCATGTTGAAAATATCTATGGCCCCACCGAGCTAACGCTGGCATGCACCGGCCATCCCTGCGACGAGACGCTCGACAGCCTTCCGCCGGAAGCCACCGTCCCGATCGGCACGGCCTTTCCAGGCATGTCCGTTCGTATCATCGACGACGACAACAAGGAGGTGGCCGATGGACAGATCGGCGAGTTGTGGATGAGTGGGCCACAATGTGCCCTCGGATATTGGGAAAACCCTGAGCGCACCGCCGAGTCCTTTGTCGTTCCTGCCGGACAAGAGCAGCGCTTCTACCGAACCGGAGACCGTGTACGGCGTTCAGAGCCCCAAAGTGTTCTTGAATTCCACGGGCGCAGCGATCAGCAGATCAAGCTTCGCGGATACCGTGTCGAGTTGGGCGAGATCGAGGCTGCGCTCCGCCGTGCATCCGGGGCGAATGTGGCGATCGCGGTGCCGTGGCCCCTCTCCCCCAGCGGGAGTGCCGAGGGTATCGTCGCCTTTGTCACGCCAACCGGGATCGACGCAGCAACCTTGCGAACGGCGATCGCCGCGGCACTTCCATCATACATGACGCCGCGCGAGATCCGTTTTCTTGAGCGTTTTCCGCTCAACGCGAACGGAAAGGTCGATCGCAAAGCGCTGGCCGCCAGCCTCGGCTAGCGAATCTGCCGCCCATTCCCCTGATTCGGCACCTTCGCTCCTCAAGCCGTCGCGTCCAGCCTCAAGTCGCCCCACCCAAACCGACATCCAAAAGACTTTTGCCACAGTTTTCGGGCTGCTTTGCTACCCTTATCCCGATCGTGGTCTTCTCCAAGCAAATCCTGCTGAGCTATTTTGCGGACAATCTTCGTGTCGACACCCGCCAGATCGAGGACGATACAGCCCTCTTTTCATCGGGCATGGTCGACTCCTTCGCTATCGTCGAATTGGTCATGTGGCTAGAGCAGTTCACGGGGCAACCGATGGGTCCCGAGGATATCGACCTCGATCATCTCGACACCGTGGCACGCATCATGCGCTATGTCGCAGAAAAACGGGGCGGCGCTTGACCGACGCGACAAAGAAGCCGGGCATCGTGATCTTGGGTCCTCCCCGATCCGGCACCACCTTGCTTCGTCGCCTGCTCGATGCCCACCCGAACATCGCCTGCCCTCCCGAGACCTATCTGCTCAGCGCCGCCGCTCGATTCTTGCACGACGAGCATTTTTCTCAGGGTCTGCGGATCGGTGTCACCGCTGGACTCGGCTTCTCGGGCTTTGAAGAAACCGAGGTCCATTCGCGACTGCGGACCATGGTGTTCAGCTTTCTCGACGACCACGCTCAGCAACAGGGCAAAGCCCGCTGGGCCGAAAAGACGGCGTTCAACGTGTTCCATCTCCCAAGGATCCGAGCGCTTTTCGCCGGCCATGTTCGCTTCGTTTGTATCCATCGCCACGGACTTGACGTGGCCTGCAGCATCGCGGACCTGGTCGAAAAAACTGGCGGCTACGTCGAGGAACTTCACGGCTATCTCCAGCGCTACCCCCAACCGCTCGCAGCCTTCGCCCACGCCTGGGTCGACACCACCGCTCAGATCCAGGCGCTCGCGCGGGACGAAGCTGTCGTCGAGCTTCGTTACGAAGATCTCGTGCGAGATCCAGAGCCCTCGCTACGTCGCCTGCTCGAAGCCCTGGATGAGCCGTGGCACGATGCGATTGTCGAGCAGGCCCTGGGCAACAGTCAACGCGTGGGCTTCGGGGACTGGAAGACCTACGGACGCAGCGCGATCGACTCTTCGAGCATCGAAAGATGGAAGACCTTGCCGGCAACGACCATCAATATGTTGGCCGAGATCTGCAACCCAACGTTGGAGAGCCTCGGCTACGACCCGATTTCCATCCCTAAAACAACCGCCTCGGAGGACCCGAAGGCAGCGCGCAGACGATATGAACTTGGACTCCTGGTGAACCGCATGCGCGCCAAGAATCCCTCGACCTGATCCGACCGTCATGCGCTGGTTTGTTCGCGGAGATCTCGACGGCTTCTTTGGCCTAGCGCTGGACAACCTGATTCAGCTGCTGCTTATCGATGCCCTTTGCCGGGGCTTTCTCGGCTTTCCCGCCGAGTTGGTCCACTCGCGCATCCTGCCCGGGGCAGCCATGTCGCTGCTCATCGGCAATGTCTACTACGCGCGGCAAGCCGCCCTTCAGGCGGTTCGAACTGGCCAACGCGATCTTTGCGCGCTCCCCTATGGCATCAACACGGTCGCTCTCTTTGCGTTTGTCTTTCTCGTCATGGCGCCCGCGAAGTTCGCGGCTGAAGCCGCAGGAAGTACCGATCCCTCCACCGTTGCCTGGCATGCCGGCCTGCTGGCGTGCCTGGGCTCAGGCCTCATTGAGTTTTGCGGCTCCTTCGTTGCCCCACACCTGCGAAAAATTTCGCCACGAGCCGCCTTGTTGTCCACACTTGCGGGCATCGCCATGGGCTTCATCGCCATGGGTTTTCTGTTTCGAACCTACGCAAACCCGGTTGTCGGGCTCACGACACTTGGCGTGGTGGTCCTGACGTACTTCGGCCGCGTCCGTTTCAAAGGGAAAATACCGGGGGGTCTGGTCGCCGTGCTGCTGGGAATCACGCTTTCGTGGACCATGGGCCTCGCCCCGACATCTGCAACCCCCACCTCGTCGATAGGGCTGCATCTTCCGATTCCTGCGATCTCAGAGTTGTTTACGCTGTTTTCTGATCCAACGATGCTGCTCACCTACGGCGCCGTCGTCTTGCCCATGGGCATGTTCAGCGTCATCGGGTCTCTGCAAAACCTTGAGTCCGCCCAGGCCGCCGGCGACCACTACCCCACCGCCCCCTCTCTCGCGGTCAATGGCCTCGGGACCATGGTTGCCGCCAGTTTTGGGTCCTGTTTCCCAACGACGCTATACATCGGCCACCCTGGGTGGAAAGCGATGGGCGCTCGCTCTGGCTACTCGCTGCTCAGCGGTATCTTTATCGCCCTCGTAGTTTTCAGCGGCTCTCTTGGTCATATCGCCTGGGCCGTCCCGATCGACGCGGGTATGGCGATCGTCCTATGGATCGGCCTCGTCATGGGCGCGCAGGCCTTTGAGGCTACGCCACGCAAACACGCGCCCGCCGTGGTGATGGGCCTGCTTCCGGGCCTTGCGGCCTGGGGGGCGATGCTTGCAAAACAGGGGGTCCGCGTGGGAGCGAGCGGCCCCGGGTCGAACCAAGGAGAACCCTGGGGGCCTTGGGTTGTCGACCGATTTTTACCGGACACCTGGATTCATGGTGCATTTGCATTGGAGCAGGGTTTTATCTTCACCTCGATGATTCTCGCTGCGACGACCGTGGAGGTCATCGATTCGAGGTTTCGCCGTGCCGGACTTTGGATGTTGGCTGGTGCGGCGTTTTCGGCCATGGGGCTCATCCACAGCTACGAGTTTACCTTCGCGGACACCCGGCTTGCACTGCACTCCGCTTGGCCATGGACCGTCGGCTACGGCCTCGTCGCCCTGCTTCTGTTCATCGCCCCATGGGTCACAGAGGCCAATGACGATGGACACGAGCCGACCGCCCGAAACAAGAACGGTAGCGACCGGTCGAGACGGTAGTTCACGCCCGAGTGATTGTCCGGAAACTCCTCGTAGGTATGGACGATACCTGCGGCCACGAGCTTCCGAGCCAACGCTCGGTTTCCATAGTGGATGAAATACTGGTCCCGCGAACCACAATCAAAATACAAGCCGCGGAGGCTCGTTAGATTCTCTCGCGCGTCAACTTCATCGACGATCCGAACGGGGTCGTGCTTCAACCATCGTCTCCAGCGACCCTCATCGAGTTCGCAGGTGTGGGGATCGACAGGAAGTTCGATTCCCAGAGGCGCAGTCTTCTCCGGCGCATAGGTTGCCGCCATGGCAAAGGTCATGAGCGCATGAAACTGGTCCCCCCGAATCTTATTCGCCTTTCGAAGCGCATCTACGAAGCTACGAATGTCCCCCCCATGAGCCGCGAGCGCATCCAAGGCCTTTGGGAACTCCGGGAGATAGAGATGCTCGAAGCCCGCATCCCCCGAGTGCGATGCGACAGCCCCCCACGTCTCCGCATGGCGCATCCCGTGAACGAGTGCGCCATAGCCCCCGCTCGATTTTCCGAACAACGCTCGATGCTCTCGACCTACGCGAATACGAAATTTCGACTCAAGCTGCGGAATCATCTCGTCGATCAGAAATTTTTCCCACTGCCCGACCGCGAGTGAATCGATGTACTGATTTCCACCGAGTGACGTGAAGCCATCGGGAAGCGCAAACACGGCTGGCCCCATTTTTTTTTCGGCGACCAGTCGGTCGATCCTCTGGGGTAACGACTCCCCAAAACTTTGCCAGGCCAGCATCTTGAGACCGCTCCCGGTGAATCCCGCCAGGGCGACAAAGAGTGGGTAATCCGATCCGCTGTTTTCGTAGTCCTCCGGGAGATACACCGCGACCCTACGCCGATGCGGGTCGCCGATCATGTTGCCACACAACGCCTGGGAGTCGACCTCGATCTCGACGACGGTTCCGCGGGGTCGCTCAAAGTTGTGCTGTGGCATAGACGTTTTAGGGTATCCCGACTGGCCCTCTAGCGCCGCGAAATCTCGTCGTCGTAGCCGTAGAGCAGCGCGTCCGCAAAGACCATGCCCAAGAGCACATATCCGCGACGCGTCAGATGTAGATGATCGGCCTGAGCGAGGCCGGCTTCGAACCAAATCTTTTTGGCCCCGTCGCCGCCCATCAAGGCCAAGGTGTCAAAGAAAGCGCAGCCATACTCATCGGAGAGTTCTCGTTCAACCGCGCGGATCTCCGCCTGCCGAGGTCGAGCCGACAGCTCCCCACTGTCCCGCTCCACCCGTGGGAAGTCTCCTGGCGCAACCACCACGCAACTGGCCGCCGAAGCCGCCCTCCTAAATCGATCGAGCATGGCACGAAAATCGCGCTCAAACGTCTCCATGCTGAGTTCTTCTTCAGCCGACTCGTTGTTGCCGTAGGCAAATACGATGAGTTCCGGTGCTCGAGTTTTTAGGTGCTCAAGCCAAAGCATCTCGTTCCAGCGTGCCTGGTTGGAGGTCATGGCGCCATTGAGTCCGAGCGTATCGACGACGATTCCAGCACGATGGTCCTCTGCCGCAGTCTCGGCGACGACCCCCAACAGCCGGACCATCCCATCGCCAACGACCTCGATCCTCAGCTCGTGCGTAGATCCGATTTCGACGGCAACACGAAAGCGACCAAGCCCAGAGGGATCTCCGCCCTCCGTCGCTGTGGAGACCAGACCCACTTCTTTGCCGTCCACCCGAATTCGATAGCGACCGCCATCCGGTTGGAGCAGATGATGCACCTCATAGAATGCAATTTGCTCTGGTGCCTGAGCCCGCCTCGCCGGGCTGATCTTGGTCCAGGCCCTTTTCGAGTCTGAACGGAGTGACTGGCCCATCGCTCCGAAATTTCCGGGATCTGAGATTCCGTCCGCCTCATCTCGATGGTAGGCGTTGTTCCGAGTCCAGTGCTTCGAACTCTCGATCCGAAGCTCCTGATGCCGATACCAAGAGGTTGGTTTCGCCGCAGCCACCATTCCCGGTCCCCCATTGCCAAAACGACCCTGCAAATAGTGACGCAGATATCCTGTCCACAGATCGGCGACGACCGCCGAGGCCCCATAGACCGCGATTCGTAAGGGCTCCTCCCGCTCTCCCTTCTCGAGCTCTCGAAGGGCCATTTCAAAATTGGCGAGTGGGTCCGCCCCGATCAACGTCTGCATCGGCGTAAAAAATCCTCGCGCCTGTTCAGGATTCTGAGCTCCGCCCGGCAGCAGCCCCAGAGGACGAGGACGCGGGTCCTCGACACCTTGCCCATCTTCACCAAGCACCGCGAGCTGGGCCGCATGCCGGAGCACACGGGCTTCATCACTCAAAATCGCCGAACGTGGTGCATTCTCCGCAGGCGCGAACTCATGACTGGACCGCACGTTCTCGGTCCCGCCATTCACCGGGGTGCTCGTCGGCTCACGCGAGACATCACGTGCCCCCCCGGCTTCGTTCAAGCCCGGCACCGCGCCCATCATACGGCAGCCAGCGAAGCAACAAATCGCGGCCAGTAGGCCCTGGACCACCGAACGTGTGACGACTGCCAAGTCTCGACCCTACCATCCATAAACCTCCCATGGCGAAATCCAAACAGCCATTTCGAAACCACTCCCAGACTGCTCGTTTTCGTGCATCGATGCCCCCCATCGAACCGCGGACGGATGCCTCAGCAAAACAACATCGCGACCTCAACGTTTCCAGCGGGCATGTCGTCGCGACCTCACGCCTTGTTGGTATGCTTGTTCTTCGACTTTCGCGGCCTATCTTTGACTTGCATTGGTCCATAATCGGCAACCCTGTGGTCCGACTGAATGTGCTGAAACGTAGGTCTCGTGGATCATGATCATTCCTATTGGTCGCTCCGCTCGCTATCGCTCATTCATCCGACGTGGTTGTCATTCTCCATCGGATATATTGCCCCTCTCGCCACTGGCTACTTAAATCACTTTTACGAGTGCCGAATTAGAAGTGCTGAATTACCTTGCATACACGGCGCCAACACCGACATGTCATAATTCACTCCGCGACCCGACAGGCGGTCATTTATTCGACACCGCTCCATTCCTCCACTCTTATTATATCGACACCCATCGCCTCAATTCGCCTGTTCTTTCTCTCCGCGGCTGTCGTCGCCCCGGTGGCGTGCACCGACGACAGCAGCAGCAGTCAGACCGACACCGACCACACATCCGAGTCGTCCAGCGGAGGTTCAAACCCTGCAGGCTCGGCAGCCCCGCCCTCCACCGACTCTTCGGACCCGAAAAATGGCGACGGTAGCGAATGCCCTGTGGGCTCCGAGGGATGTCCATGTGCGACCGGCAACACCTGCGCCAGCGGGCTCACATGCATCGATGATATCTGCGAGCAGCCAAGCTGTGGGAACGGCGTCGTCGAAGGCGAGGAGGAGTGTGACAATGGCGCGGATAACTCGAACACAGGCGTGTGCAAAGAAGATTGCTTCGAGCAGGTCTGCGGGGATGGATTCATCGGTCCGAACGAGGACTGTGATGACCAAAATAGTGACCTCTCCGACGGATGCGACGGATGCGACATGTGTAAGACCGCGACCTGCGGCAATGGTGAAGTTGAGGGAGACGAAGAGTGCGACGACCTCAATACCGACGATTGCCTCGATAGCTGTAAATCCAACAGCTGCGGAGATGGCTTTCAATGGAAGACGAACTGCTCGGGCGCCGAATGCGAAGAATGTGACAATGGCACCATGAACGGCAATGGAAACATCTGCCGCAATGACTGCATCCTCACGACCTGCGGAGATTCCTATACCGGCGGTCCTGAGCAATGCGACGACGGCAACGACGTGAACGACGACTGGTGTTCCAACCGCTGCGTACTCGCCACATGTGGGGACAACGTCCTGCAAACGGAGGCCGGCGAAGAGTGCGGCGATGGGAATACGATCCTCACCGATGCCTGTCCCAACTGTAAGTTTTCCACGTGTGGTGACAGTTACATCGGACCCAACGAGACCTGCGACGACGCCAACGCCAACGACAACGACGCCTGCCCAACCAACTGCCAAAATGCCACATGCGGTGACAACTTTGAGTGGACCACGGACTGCGGCGCCGACTGCGAAGACTGTGACGATGGCAACTCCGTCGAAGATGACACCTGCCCCAACTCCTGCATCGACGCCGTCTGCGGAAACGGTGTCGTCGAAGGCGGCGAAGCCTGTGACGACGGCGACAACAATGGAGCCCAAAACGTGAGCAACTGCCTCGGTGGCTGCATCGCCAATACTTGCGGAGATGGCTTCCACAGCCTGAGCGAAGCCTGCGAGCAGGGCATTCTCAACGGTACCGCGGCCTCCGACTGCCGCAGCGGCACGTGCACCCTCACAACCTGCGGAGACGGATTCAAGGGGCTCTCCGAGGCCTGCGACGACGGAAATGCCATCAATTGGGACCCATGTTCCAACAGCTGCCTCATTCAGACCAACTGCTGGGATATTTCGTCGCTGAGTTGCAAGACCGGAGCCTCAAGCTGGTGCAACGACGTGACCATCGATCCATACAGCCAGTCACATGCCGAGCGCGCATGCTCAACCTGCTATGGAAATGGTGCCGACTGCCAAGGCAACCAGGACTACGGCGGTCGCTGTGGGGGCGACACTGAAGCCATTCCAATGACCGACTGGAACGCGGCCGGCGGCGTCAACTGCAGTGGATCCGGCCCCCCGATCTACAATTTTTTCCACAACATCGACTGTGGAAATGCCTGCGGTGTTCGCGGCGTTTGCGGCGGCGGCTCCAACGGCGGCGACTGGTGCAATGGCAACGGATAGCGACCGACCCTGCTGCGCTTGGAGCCTGTCTTGGATTTGGCTTGCCGCGGGTCTGCTGCCCTCCGCTTGTGCCGATAACGGAGGGACAGTCCTTGAGACGGGAACCGAGGATGAGACAGGGATCTATGCCCAAGGCACGCTCTCGTGCCCCTGCGATGCAGGAGCGTGCGAGCAAGCCATGGTGTGCCTCTCCAACCTGTGTGTCGAGCCTCCCGCTTCTTTGTGCGGGGACGGCCTCTTGGGCCCAGGAGAAGAATGCGACAACGGCCCGCTCAACTCCAATGCGGGCGTTTGCAAATCGGACTGCACCTTGCAGGTTTGCGGGGACGGAGCCCTCGGTCCGGGCGAGGAATGCGACGACGGCAACACCTCGAACGCGGACCAATGCTCCGAACGCTGCACCTTTCCTCTTTGCGGAAATTCAGTGATGGAAGCCAGCGAAGGTTGCGACGACGGCAACGCCGACGACAGCGACGGCTGTCCGAGCAACTGCCAACCCGCCTCATGCGGCGGCGGATTCGTATTGGCCAATTCTGCGGAAATGTGTGACGACGGCAATACGCACGACGACGACGGTTGCTCCTCGAACTGTGCACTCGAGCCCTTGTGTGGGGACGGTGCCAAGGTTGTCGGTGAGTTCTGCTGGTTGCCGCCAGTGACACTGCTGGCCGGACAACATCCAGTCGGCCTCGGAATCGGCGACTTTACTGGCGATGGCCAACTTGATGCCGCGGTCGCCAACGGCGACGACGGATCCTTCTCAATCGCCATTGGGGATGGACAAGGGATCTTGGCAATGCAAGTCGATGAGGACAGCGGCGGAACGTCCCCAAGCACCCTCACCGTGGGCGATTTCGATGCCGACGGCATGGACGATATCGCGTTCGCCCTTCCCGGAATCGACGCGATCTCGATCGCATGGGGGAACGCACTACCGACCCCTCCAGGAACGCTCGAAACCCCACAGTTGTACCAAACGGGGCTCGTTACCGGCATTCGATCTGCGGTAAGTGTCGACCTCGATCCGACTCTAACGGACGGTCGCACGCAAAACGAACTTCTAATTGGGACGGACGATGGCGTGGCGTTGTTGGTCCTCACGCCAGGGCTCGACGGTGCGGACCGCGATGCTCCGATCTATTCATCGGTCTCGCTCGGCGCCGACGAATATGCGGTGGGCGAGGCCGACTTCAACGGCGACAATATTCGCACGGCGATCGCTGTCGCCCGCGGCGCTGCGACTCTACACCGTATCCGCTACCAGCCCTCGCCGCGTTCGCTCGCGGCCACAGAAAACCCGGCGCCCCTGATGCTCGACGGAATCGCGGGCCCGACGGCGATCGCTCGCGGCAAGATCAATGACGACAACGCCGACGACCTGGTCATCGGCGTCTGGGACAAGGCCTGCGACTACATCGCAGATCCACATGCCTGCAGCGGCGAGACGATTGCCAGCATACTCGGGTCCGGACCGACAAACGACGTCGAGAGCGAGGGAAACAACGCCTCGCTTTCCCACTCATATTCGGCCGGAAAGGCTCCCTCCGCTCTCGCTCTCGGAGATCTGGACGGCGACGGTTTTCTGGATCTTGTGGTCGCAAACCGCTTCGATGATCAACTGTCCGTCTACGCGGGCGATGGCGCCGGTGGTTTCGAACCGCGGCTGGACATTGATGTCTCAGGGCACGAAGTCGTCGACGTCGAACTTCGGGACATCAACAATGATGGGCGTCTCGATCTTCTATCGCTTGAAGCCTATACAAATACCGTCAGCGTCTTTCTTTCTCACCCATAATTCATCCCCACAAGAAACCGCGTGATGTCCCCTATGCAACCTCGCACTTTTTTTCGTGCTCGCCCCCCGGCCTCGCCGCGAACGCGCCGTATCCTGGTCGGAATCTTCCCCGCGGCGCTCGCCCTGGCCTGCTCAAACAATTCGGGAACCGGACCACAGAGCGATTCTTCGGGATCCGACACCACGGCTTCCTCTAGTTTCGATACGGAATCTGCATGTTTCGCGGGAGCGGTTGCCTGCCCCTGTGCGGCTGGAAACCTCTGTGACCCTGGACTGGTGTGCCTCTCCGGTCTCTGCGTGGACCTCGGAAATTCAGCCGAATGCGGAAACGGAAATCTGGACGCCGATGAGGCTTGTGACCTCGGTCTGTTCAACTCGGACACGGGACTGTGCAAGACAGATTGCACCCTGCAGGTGTGTGGCGATGGTTTCGTCGGGCCCAGCGAAGCCTGCGACGACGGCAACGACAACCACGCCGACGAATGCACCAACGGATGTGCGCTACCATCATGTGGCGACGGCATCGTTCAGTCGCCCGAGGAGTGCGACGACAAGAACGAAGACAACAGCGATGATTGCCTCGACATTTGCCTGGAAGCCCGCTGTGGCGATGGGATTATCCACGAGTCTTTCGAAACCTGTGATGATGCCAACGACATCGATGGCGATGGATGCGAGTCGACGTGTGTCTACACTGTTGCAATGACCTGCGGCGATGGAAACACAGATCCAGAAGAACTGTGCTTCTCACAGACTCAGCTGCTGGCGGGCAAGGGACCCGGCCGAGTGATCGTCATCGACATGGACGGTGACAATTTTGACGATCTGGTGGTCCCCAACTCCGACAGCGACGATATTTGGCTGTGGAAAGGCCAGGGGGACGGCGGCTTTAGCAGCCCGATTATATTGCCTAGCGGTGGCCGCCAGCCCGTCTCAGCCGCGGTGCTCGACTTCGACGGAGACGGCCACCTCGACATCGTCACAGTCAACCGAGCAAGCACGGACATCTCCGTTCACTTCGGCACCGAGGACTTCGGTATCTTTGAGGACCCGGTTCTTGATGCTCTTGCACCAGGGGTCACCCCCTCAAGCATCCTTTCCGCAAATTTCGATGGCGACGCGAGCGGCGACTTTGCCGTCTCGCTTTCGGGAGGGACGGACGGCCAAAATGCCTACATCAGCCTGTTTTACGGAAGCGGAAACAAAACTGCACCGTGGATCGCGCCCAACCGTCTCGACCTCCCAATTCTACAGGGCGGACGGCCGTTTTCGATGGCATGGGGCGACCCCACAAACGACGGCAAGCAATTCTTGCTTGCAGCCGACACCATCGAAAGTCGAATCCACGCTCTCGACTGGGTCGACAAGGCGACAGTCCATCAGTCCCCAGACGGTATATTTCCGCTCCCCTTGGCATCGGCCCCCCGTGAAATCGCCACCGGAGATCTCAACGGCGATGGCGCCGATGAGATTGTTACCGCGCTATGGAACCAAGCCTCCTGTGACTACCGTGCCGATCCGAATGCCTGCCCGTGGAACACGATCGCGGTCCACTACGGGAACCCTTTGAAGTCACCCCTGATCGTCGGGAAACAGGAGTACGCGGTTCAAAAGGCACCTTGGTCACCTGTCCTCACTGATCTAAATGGCGACGGCGCCCTCGATATCGCGGTCGCCAATGGCCACTCCGGGACGATAAGCGGACTGCTCAACGATGGAGGCGGAACTTTCCCCAGCCAACTCGTCTACCACTTTGGACCTTCTGCGGGCACGGTCTACGTGACCGCCGCCGACTTCAACGGAGATCATCAGGCCGATCTCATCTTGAGCCGGCGCGCCAGCAACACTCTCTCCATCCTTCTTTCGAATCCATAGGACCGAGTGGCTTCCATGATGAACTCTATCTTTCCTCTCTTGCGCGCCCGCGCCACGCTGCTCATCGTCCCTCTGCTCGTCTCCGGAGCTGCCTGCCGTGATGATTTCGCCTCCGTCGCAACGGACGACACCAGCGACACGGGCGGAACCGACGAAGCGGGGGCCGGCGGCACCTTTTTCGACGAAGCCTGCCTCCTGGATGCCGACTGCGCGCCGAAAACCCACTGTAATCTGGGTCTGTGTGTTTCCGGCTGCAACGAGACATCCGCACCAGACGCTTGTTCCGACGGGCTCCAGTGCTCCTCGCGGGGTCGATGTGTCTCAGACATCGAGAACAACGAGACCCAGGAGACCTTTGCGCCCCTCCCGGTGGGTACCGGCGTCGATCTCTCGGTCGCCCGCACGCCCCTCGAGGCCGACAAATCGGTCAACATCATCTCGAACAGCTCAGATCGACCCCAACGTTGGCGAATTACCATCGATCGGCCTGGCGTCGAGTTCGATGCGAGTATCCACAATTTGGCGCCTGGTGATTCCGCGGCGATCGGGGTGAAGATCGATATCGATTCGCTCGAGTTCGCCACAACTTCGATTCCCGTCACGGTGCATACCAGCGAAGGCACCCTGACTTGGGTCATTGAGCTCCCGCGATCCCCGACCGCTCACTATACGGGATTGCTTCGTTTCGAAGAAGGCATCCCGCATTCCGAGTCAAAAATCGGCCTCAACCTCGAATTTTTGGCCGACGGCACAGTCGCCGGACAAACCTTCAGCGAACAGAGTCTCGGGTGGCCCCGAGACACCCAGGTCCGAGGTCAGTGGGACCCCGAGACCCGAGATGTTGAAATCACTATCTTCGACGTGATTCCGAAGGACGCCATCGGCGTGGAGAATCCTCCCTTCAATCCGATCGCCCGGGATGTCGGTCGCCGTCTCATTCTTACCGGCGCTCTCGACGAACGCTACGAGCAGATCACGGGAGTACTCGTAGAACAGCTCTCGGGGCTCACCGACACCCTCAGCACTGTCCGTGGGCCCTTCAACCTTCGAGCGGACGGAAAACTGCGGCCAGAAAGTGCAACCGTTGTCGATTTTGAACCTCAGAGCCCTGTGCACGTCCCCGTCTGGGAATTTCCCCCCGACATCGACGACCTCGAATGTGGCGAACTTGGCCACGGCAGTCGCTACGGTACCGACGCTACAGTTCCTGGGGGCGACGCCAGCTCGTGCGCCCAATGTGTAGGCCTCGGACCTCACTGCACATCGACTCCGGCAGTGGCCTGCGCAAAGGCCCTTCTCGCGGCCGGCGCAAACCTACCCACGGAGATCCCAGGCAACGCCCCGGGAACGATCCAGCCCCCCGCTTCTGCCGCGTGGGGCACCTGCGTGAGCACGGCGCCTCCCGTCTACTCGGCAGATGGCACAACCTGCCTCGACCGTGCCGCTGTCCGTTGCGCTGGCCGTCTCATGCGTCATGCCCTCGTTCTCGACGGAGGGTCCAGCGAAGACCACCTGGTTGCTTACCTCGACCAGGTCGCAACCGAAGCAGAAATGGGTGCCGCCGTCGGCACTGAAATGCTCATCCGATCGATGTTTGCCTATAAAGAGGCAACTGGTGCCGCTGTGTGGCTGACTGAACGAGACCGCCTCGCCGAGGCGCAGGCACTGCTTCAACGACCGCTCCGGGTCATGTATGCGCCTGGATTTCACCATGTCATGAGCGGGCTCGGAAAACCCGTCATCAAAAACCAACGTTTCGGTGAAGATATCCAGCGAGTCCTGGATGTGGGATCTCGATCCGCAGAAACATCGGTCGCACAGCTTCGTCTCGCACAGAGGACTCTGCCCGGGGATCCCCCGAGGGTGTTCGCGCGCGCATCAGCTACGTCGCAGCATGGGGGCACCTGCAAGCCGTGCTCATGCACAACCTCGTCGATCGCTTCGATATCCCGCCAACCTATGCCCAACTCGCGGTGATCTCCCCGTCGAATTCACGGCTGGCATCGATGGTGACTCAACTCGGCGATGACAAGAATCCCTTCGGATTCTCCCCGCACTACGTCCCGCTAAAACTCGCTTCGAGCGCGAGCGAGGGGCAGTTTACATCCAATTTCGAAATCGTCCGCGCCGACGCCGACGTACAGGTTGATTTCTACCGCGCAAAATTGGATGAGGCGGAGCAGGCGCTAGCGTCATTCGATGAGAATGAATTCAGCATCGTAAACCAAACAAATCAGGTTCAGTCCAACTACAACGAGCAGCTGATCCGGCTGTGTGGACAGACATTGACCGGTGCCCCGAACTCCGTCGGATGCGGTGAGGAAACAGGTGAAGTTCGTGAGTTGATATTGGCCATCGACGTCGCCCGCTCGCGGATTGCCCAGGCCAAGACCGACCTCGTGAACAATCAACAGTCCGTCCTCAACGAACAAGACCGAGTCAAGGAGCTGATCGCCAACGCCCAAGATCTCGAGGTCTCGGTTGGCCTTTTGAACTCGGAAATATTTACGATTATCGACGACCTCTCCGACGACGTTTCGGTCATTGAAGCGCAACAACTTGAATCTGAATGTGCGCATGGCTACGAGACCGCTGCGATCGATGCCGTGGTGATCGCTGCCGAAACGGTCTCCGACGTGGCCGCTGCCGCTGGAGAGACCCCCTTCCCCAATGTCTCTGGAGCGATCGCCGCTGGCGTGGTCGGAGCGATCTCGATCGGCGCGGAGTTTGGCAAGGCGGCACTCGACTGCGCGGAAGCCAAGGAGCAAGCCGGCTGGGACGATGAGATCGGAAACCTCGAACGTTCTGCAAAGCAGGATATTCTCATCATCGATCAATCGGTCGACACCGCCATTCGAGCGAGCGAGATCCACGAAGAGGTCGTCAACAGTCGCTATTTGGTCAAAACCATGTTGCTAAGCAGTATCAGTCTGGCGCAGGACGTCGAGGAAGCGGTGCTTGAGGCCCAGCTCTCGGCAGCGAGGCTCGACACCTCGATCACCGAAGTACACAGCTTGGTCGCTAGCCGTGACCGCGCGTTGGCCATCCTCGACACCGACCCCGACAATCCCTTCACCAACGCGCGATTTCTCCGAACACGTCTGGAGCTCGGACAGCACCTCCAACGGTGGCGAGACCTCGCTTTACGCGCATCCTACAAGGCAGGACGCGCGCTGGAGTACGAACTCAATCGAGATTTACCGCTGCTGGAAGCCGAGCTCTATCCGGCACGCAGTGAAGGCGAAGTCGACGCGTTCTTGATGTGTCTCGCTACGATTTCAGATCAATACCAAGAAGATTTTTCCGACATCGGATCACAACGACTCGTGACCGAGATCAGCCTGCGTGAGCAAATTTTTGGATTTGCGAACACCCTGACCGATGCGGCCACCGGGAAGGCCATTTTGCCCACCGAACAGTTTCGCAGCCTCATCTTGAGCCCCGACAGCATCAACCGACACGGGGGTCTTGAGTTGAGCTTCGCGCTGCCCATCGCGGGCTCAACGATCTTTGCCCAGACCCAGTGCGACGACCGAATCGAAGCGATCGAGATTCGTATTGTTGGAGACACCCTGGGTGATGATGAGTTTGGTGCTCGTATTTACCGATTCGGAACCAGCTCGCTCAAGCGCTGCGACTCCGTGAATATGAGCGTCAGCCAATCATTGATGAGCTACCAGCTTGACCCCGAAGTCGTCGGAATCCAGGGCGTTACAGGCGAATGGTCCGAAGATGACGCGGGCAAGAACTACGGCTACGCTGGCTGGCCCGTTGCGGGCGACCAGTGGATTCTCGAAATTCCCAACGGCGCACAGGATCCGCGTAATGCGGATTTCGACTTTCGCAACATTGACGATATTCAGCTTCGTGTCACCCATCGAGCCGGCACCGTCTCGCTCGGCGACGGTTTCTCGGCCGTGTGTGGGTAGCCACGAACCCAACCACCGCCTGCATGGACGTCGCGGCCTCAATCGGTGAATATCGCACCCATGTCGCGTTTGCGATTTCCATCGCGCCTCCTGAGCAATGTCTCAGGCCTGGCGCTTGCCCTACCGCTGCTCCTTGGACCGGCTGCGGGCTGCTCTGCCGGCGTTGCCCCTCACGACTCTCCACAAAGGGTTGAGGCGGCCACCCACGCGAGCGAACGCTCCGAGGTAGCGAGCGCGAACGCGGTGACCGTGTCAAGGCCTCCTGAGGCCCTTCCGCCCGACAACGACTCCGACCAGGCCGGAAAAAATGTGGACGCCGGTGGTCCTTGGCAACCACGCGACGAAGACAGAAAAGATCCACACCGGGCTCTAGAGCACCCTGAACGGCTCTCACACTTCTACAATACCTTGGCCGCCGTCGACGACGGCCAACGCACGATCGCCCGGGTGGTCCACATGGGGGCTTCGATGATTGGCGCCGACGATCTTCCGGCGGTGCTTCGAGAGCGTTTTCAAACTCGCTTCGGCGACGGCGGGGCGGGTCTGGTTCTTATGCAGCGGTACATGCCGAACTACCTCCATCGTTGGGTCAACCTTCGAGCTGAGGGATGGGAGCACTGCTACATCGCCTATTTGTGTATGAAGGACGGACGTTACGGTCTCGGTGGCACCACTTTCTGGTCGAAGGGCGGAGCCACAACGACGATTTCCACACGAAAGAAGGAGCTGGGCCACGACGTGTCGATCTTCGAACTTTGGTACCTGGCTCGACCTGGTGGAGGCCGACTCCATATTCAGATCGATGGTGGAAAACGCACGGTCGTTGATACCCGTGCAGATCACCTGGAGGATCGCTATCAACGCTTCGAAGTCGAATCTGGACCCCATCGAATCCAGGTACGGGCTGCGGGGCACGGGAGCGCACGAACCTATGGAGTCCTCCTCGAGACCGACGGTCCTGGGGTCGTCTGGGATCAGTTCAGCAAACTCGGTGTCTTCACCAAACGAGTTCTCGCGTGGAATGCCGAGCATCTCGCCGGCCAAATTGCCCACCGCAATCCCAATTTGCTCGTCTTCACCTACGGGGGCAACGACACCCGTAGGGTGGCCAACGGAAAACTCACCAAAGCCGGCTACGTGAAGGAGTTTGCCGCTGTGATCGCACACATCCGTCAGGGAAAACCCGAGGCCTCTTGCTTGGTGACCTCGATGACCGACCGAGGAAAATCCCTCAATTTCGACATTACTCCCAAACACGTGGAGACCATCGTCGAGGCCCAGCGTCAGGCTGCGGACATCTCAGGTTGCGCGTTTTTCGACACCTACGCTGCCATGGGTGGGGGCGGAAGTCTCAAGAAGTGGAAAGACGCCCGTCCACCCCTGGCTGCCAAGGACCTAAAGCACCTCAATCATCGCGGGCGAGTGAAACTTGGTGGCTGGATCTACGACGCGCTCGTCGCAGGCTACGTGGCGCATCGACGTACTCCACGCGGCTCAAAGCACCTGGGTGATCGCTTCGGCGATCGTTGACACAGGGCCGTCGCAAGACACCCACAATCCCAGCTCGGGCTTTTCGCCTCCGATGGCAATGACCGCCAGTCGAAAGGGGGCGACGGCCTCGCGCGCCCGTGCGACCTCGATCTCTGACATGGATACTCCACAGACACAGGAGATCCCTGCCGCGTTGAGGGTCTGTGCCGCGTGGATGCAATGACGAACCCCGAAATCCACCGCGCCTGGATTCGCCTCCCCCTGGTCAGTCCCCAAACCGATCGCCCAGCCGCGGCCAAACAACAGCCGCTCCAATTCCCGCGCGATCGGTAAAATTTTTATGCCAGGCGCGCTCGTGAACACGATGGATAGCGGCACTCTTCCGTAACGTTGCGCCCGAGCGCCCGCGGCCACCCCACTACAATCCGAAGGTCTCGAAACTGTGCGGGCACCATGTTCAACGACCTCCGTCGCCGCTCGCCGCCGCAAAATCATCCCCGCGCCGATCGTCAAGTTGTTCATGCGATCTACGATCACGAAGGTACCTGTCCCACGATTGGTCTGGTAGGCGTCCACCACCACAGGACGGGCCATCGTCAGCCGGCAACGACCGATCTCATTGAGTTGAAGCTCGTTGCATTCCCTTCGCCTCAAGGTGTTCACATCGACGCAATAGCGAATCTCGCTCACCGCGCCCACCACTGCGGCGCCGCCAAAGCGAATCACGTAGTCATGGTTTTCTTGCAGGGCCACATCCCCCATCCAGACCACCATGGCATCGAACTCTTCTGTCACCTCCGGAATATTTCCGGGGTGAACCAACATATCGCCACGGCCAACATCAATCTCGTCTTCAAGCACCAAGGTCACCGCCAGAGGCGGGTACGCTCGATCGAGGTCTCCATCCTGAGTGACGATTCTCTTAATTCGGGAAGTTTTTCGCGACGGCAACGCCATGACCGCGTTCCCTGGCCTCAGAACGCCCGAAGAGACGGTACCGCATATGCCACGAAAGCTGCCGTGCGGGCGATTGATCCACTGCACCGGAAAGCGCATGTCGACCAGATTTCGGTCGGCACTGATTTGCACGTTCTCGATATAGTCCATAAACGGTACGCCGCGATACCAAGGCATTCGCTCCGACGCATCAACAACGTTGTCGCCCTCAAGCGCCGACATCGGAATGAAGTGCAGATCCGGTATGTCCAAGCGCGCCACAAAATCGTTGTACTCGCGTTTGATCGACTCGAAGTGCGACTCGTTCCAGTTCACAAGATCCATCTTGTTCACTGCGATCACCACATGGCGAATGCCGAGCAAGGACACGAGGAAGGAATGACGCCGAGTCTGAACCGTAATGCCTTTGCTCGCGTCGATCAAAATCACGGCAAGATCTGCCGTCGATGCTCCCGTGACCATGTTGCGCGTGTATTGCTCGTGACCCGGCGTATCCGCGATTATAAATTTTCTCTTGGCAGTCGAGAAATACCGGTAGGCCACGTCGATGGTGATGCCCTGTTCACGCTCGGCTTTCAGGCCATCGGTCAGCAGTGCAAGATCAAGGGATTCGCCTGCGGATCCCATGCGAGCGCTGTCGCGGTGAATGCTCGCTAGTTGATCCTCGTAGATCATCTTGCTGTCGTGCAGCAAACGTCCGATCAACGTGCTCTTGCCATCGTCGACGCTCCCGCAGGTGAGCAGACGCAGCAGGTCTTTTCGCTCGTGCTGTGCAAGATAGGCGTCGATGTCCCGCTCAATTAGCTCAGAACGATGACTCACTAGAAGTACCCCTCTCGTTTTTTCTCTTCCATCGATCCTGATTGGTCATAGTCGATCACACGGCCCTGTCGCTCCGAATGGGTCGCCAACAACATCTCTTGGATAATTTCTGGCAATGTCGTCGCCTCGGACTCAATCGCCCCTGTGAGAGGATAGCAACCGAGAGTCCTAAAACGTACTGACCGCATCATCGGTGTCTCGCCGGGCTCGAGCCTCAGTCGGTCATCGTCCACCATGATGAGATTCCCTTGACGTTCGACCACGGGCCGCACCGCAGCGCGATAGAGAGGAACAATTGGAATCGCCTCCAGATGGATGTATTGCCAAACATCCAACTCTGTCCAATTCGATAGCGGAAACACCCGGATACTCTCCCCGGGGTCGATCGCGCCGTTGTAGATATTCCAAAGTTCCGGACGTTGGTTTTTCGGGTCCCACTGGTGCCGGCGATCTCGAAACGAAAATATCCGTTCTTTGGCCCTCGATTTTTCTTCGTCGCGTCGCGCCCCACCAAATGCGGCGTCGTATTTTCCAGCATCGAGCGCCTGTCGCAGCGCCACAGTCTTCATCTGATAGGTGTATTTTTGACTGCCGTGGTCGAAGGGATTGATCCCCGCGGCGAAGGCCTCGTGGTTTGTATGCACCTGCAGGTCGAGATTATGACGTGCAACGAACTCATCGCGAAACCGAATCATCTCTCGAAATTTCCACCGGGTATCAACATGCAAGAGTGAGAACGGCAATGGCGCAGGAAAGAACGCCTTCTGGGCGAGATGCACCATCACCGACGAGTCCTTGCCGATCGAATAGAGCATCACCGGATTCTCAAATTGCGCAACGGTCTCGCGGAGAATGAAGATGCTCTCAGCTTCTAGCTGCTGCAAATGAGTATAGCTGTACTCGCTCATGCGCTTCGGCCCTTTCGACCCAAGATTCCGGCCCCATCGAGCTGAGCCATCACGTCGGCAACACTGCACTCGAGAGACTCGGTGGTCTGCACGACGAGCTCAGGCCTCTTCGGAATTTCGTAGGGTGCCGAAATTCCCGTAAACTCTGGGATCTGGCCGTCACGCGCCTTTTTGTAGAGACCCTTCGGATCGCGCGCTTCGCAGATATCCAAGGCGGTGGCCACATGGATCAACGAAAAACGCTCTTTCCCTATGCGCATCCGAGCCGACTCTCGATCCGCCTCGTAGGGAGAAATCGCCGCGACGAGCACGATCAAGCCCGAGAGCGTCAACACCCGCGAAAGCTCGGTGACACGACGAATGTTTTCGGCGCGATCTTCACGCGAGAAGCCCAAATCACAGTTCAAGCCGTCGCGTACGACATCGCCATCGACACGCGCAGTCAGCACCCCGCGCCGATGAATCTCAGCCTCGACCGCGCACACAAGCGTCGTCTTTCCAGAGCCGGAGAGACCCGTAAACCACAGCACATGACCATACTGGCCCAGGAGAGCCTCGCGGTCTTCGCGTTGAACGGGAGCGGATGGGGCAACTCGGTCCTCGGTCATGATGCGGGTCCCTCGTAGCACGACTCGCCTCTGGGCCTCGAATTGCACTCGTGGATTCTCCACGGTGCGTGCAGTCGGCCAGACAGGGACGATTCCTGCGCCCCGCCTACTCGTAGAGTAGACCAAGCGGATCTAGAGCCTCCTGAAGCTTCTTGTCCACCGCACATCCATACACCGGAAGTGGCAGGGAAGGCATCGACCGCGATTCCACCAGCACGTGAGACAGAATTTTTTGATCCAGGGGACGAACTGCGGCGGGGAAACGATAGTAGCCCCCGACATAGAGCAGGGACCCGTCGGAGTCGACCGCGATCAGGACGGGCGCCGACTCTATCGAGAAATCCTGCACCAATTTGTCCTGCGACGTCATGTGCAACTCGAAGCCCGCAGCTTCAAGGCCAAGAAGATCCTCGTGTCCACGACCCACAAAGAGAATGACCTCGCGTACCCATGGCAAAGCGCTCCTCTCCATAAGATGATCCATGAGACTGTCCGTGCATGAACAGTTCTCATAAATCACGTGTACGGCCATGGCCCGTCCTCCAGATCGGAGCGTCGCCAGCGAACGACGCAGGCGATCAAGATCGCTCGGCGGAGGCATAGATACAATATGGCCGGCCATCAGCAACGACGTGACGAGCAAGATCGATGGCACCCAAAGGACCAAAAACGACTTGCCTCTCCAGCCTCTCCAGCCTCTCCAGCCTCTCATCGACCTCGCCCCCCCAGCGCGCGGACTCGGAAACGATGTTCTTGACGCGCTCCATTGTCGAATCTGAGCGTAAAGGTGACCTCCTCACCTTCGCTAAGCGCCTCCCGCCTTCCCGAAAGCATGAGATGCATACCGCCCGGAGCGAAGATTCGCTCGGACCACGATGGAATCTGAAGGCTCTCGACCGCCACCATCCGTACGGTCTCGTCGACACCTCGGCCAACATGTTCGTTGCGGTGCACATCAATTTTGTCGAACGCATCACTCTGAACCGAGATCAATTTTCGATCATCCGACGAATTATTTCTCACCGTCATGAAGGCCGCGACAGGAGAATCTCCATTTGGAGGAAGCAGGCTCCAGGGGTCCACAACCGCAATTGTCCCGCTCTCGCTCGAATTCCCCGAATCCCGAATCCCCTCGATCCCCTCACGAATCATGGCGGGACTCGTTGGGCGTGGAATGTGGCCCCGTAGCCGTCCTTGCGGATCAATCACAAAAAGCGCTGTTGAGTGCTCTACACCGTAGTTCCCCCCGGCTCTGGGCGGTTCGAAGCGATAGCTTCCACCCACCGAAGCGACCAACCGATCAATCTCTTGGCTTTCCCCGTCAGTCCGACAAATTTGGGACTAAAATGATGAACAAAACTGGCCAGATGTCGACCCGAGTCTCGTTTTGGGTCGACTGCGAGAAAGATGATCTGAGGCGGTACGCCTTTCGGTCCAATACCCAGCTTGTCATGCTTGAGTGCCAGGCTCGCTAACGTCGACGGACAAACATCGGGGCAATGGGTGTAGCCAAGAAAAAGCAAGCTCCACTGCCCTCGAATATGCGTCTGATTGAACGCAAACCCATGCTGATCGCGAAGATCAAAGGGCCCTATCTCCTGGGGTGATGACAGCGGGATATACGATCGCTTCATTGCGGTGAGCATCCGCTCGCCGTCCGCTTCCTGCTCTTCCGAAAGTGAACTTTGCCCCCCACAGCTTACGCCCAGCAATGGAACAAACACAGCCGAAGCAAACATGACCCCCGCGAGAAGAACTAACGGAAGACGTGGGCTCGAATCCATTCAACTTCGACTTAAGACAGGAAGCCCGCTCGACAAGCATTTTGTCCCCTTTCGGACACCCCCATAAAGGATCATGTTTCACTTTCGAACTTCATCGCCGCCCCCCCCCCCAGTCGAATGTTGAGTGGAACGGTGTCTACGACCGCGTCATGGCTCCGCGATGGAAATTCTCAAAAAAATATTCAGTTCGGTTGTCCTCCCACCTGAGGTCACAGGTTTCGAAACGACCTATCTGCAAAGGATGAGCAAGATCTCAATGATCTTCTTTGTTCTCCACCTTCCCGCATTCATTGCACTCGCATATTTCAACGGCACCGGCCCCCTGCTCGCCATCGGCCTCACCGCCACGGTGTTGTTGGGCCCTGTAGTGGTATACAAAGTCCTCCAGAACCCGCGGTATGTTAGTATGGTGTGCGGTTTCACGTCGATGGTGATGGGCGCGCTGCTGGTTCATTTTGGCCAGGGGCCCGTCCAGATCGAGATGCACTTCTATTTCTTTGCGATGCTCGCCATGCTCGCATTGTACGGGAACCCCGCCGTCATTGTGACCGCGGCCGCGACCGTCGCGGTCCACCACTTCGCATTTTGGATGTATCTTCCGGCGAGCGTATTCAATTATGACGCGCCTCTTTGGGTCGTACTTGTGCATGCAGGGTTTGTCGTCGTGGAGTCTGCTGGAACATGTTTTATCGCCCGAAGTTTCTTCGACAACGTGATCGGTCTCGAAAAAATTGTCCGCGCGCGCACCAACGAACTCGACGATCGAAATCGAGGTATGAGGATGGTCCTCAACAATGTCCGGCAGGGCTTCATGACTGTAAACCGTGATGGCGAGCTTCTCTCGGAGCATTCTTCCATTGTCGAACAATGGTTTGGAGTGCCCGCGGAGGCACAAACTTTCGCTCAGTTCATGAAAGAAAAGGCGGAATATTTTTCCGATTCGTTCGCCCAGGGATGGGAACAAATGATGGATGCATTGCTCCCCCTGGACCTGTGCCTCGATCAAATGCCGAAGAACTTCGAGATCGACGGGCTTGAATTCCGTATCGACTATCGACCCATTTTCTCTGGCCAGTCATCCGCGACCAACGACGCCGATGAGATCAAGGGGGTGCTGCTCGTTGTGACCGACGTCACCGAGGCAAGGGGGCGTGAGCGCCTAGAGTCCGAACAGCGCGAGACCTTCAAGATTCTCGATCGAATCGTCTCGGACCGAGTCGGTTTTGTCGAGTATTTTAGCGAAGCTGAGGACCTCGTGACAAGTATTGTTGAGAAACATATCGACAATCTCTCAACGTTAAAGCGAGCGTTTCATACCCTCAAGGGCAACTCCATGATCTTCGGCGTGCAGACCATGGCTGATATCTGTCACGAGATCGAGGCCCACATCGTTGAGTTCGATTCACACCCGAGCGATGCGATCCTCCAGCGACTGAACTCCCGATGGTCGAGACTTCATGGCAGCCTTGATCGCCTCATCGGCGACAGTCATCAGGGAAGAATCGAAATTGAGGAAGCCCAGTTTCAGGAGCTCCTTGAGGCTGCGCTCAACCATGAAAGCTACGATCGAATCGCCGAAATGATCGCGGACATCAGGCTCGAACCCACCGAAGCGCGACTGCGTCGAGTCGCAGAGCAGGCCCGCCGTATCGGCAACCGTCTAGGAAAGGGTGAAATCGACATCAACATCGATCACTCCATGCTGCGCTTGGATCCCGAATCTTGGGCGGGTTTTTGGTCGGCGTTTGTCCACGTCGTGCGCAATGCGGTCGATCATGGACTCGAGATGCCCAACGAGCGCCGACGGCTGGGGAAGAAAGATTCATCGACCTTGCGACTGAAGACCTACGTCCAAAACGAGGACTTCGTGATCGAAATTCAAGATGATGGCCGAGGGATCGACTGGGGCATGGTTCGAGAGCGGGCCAAATCTCTGGGCATCGGGTTTTCGAGTCGGGAGGAACTCACAAAGGCTCTCTTCGCGGACGGCCTGAGCACAAAAAAGGAGGTGACCGAGCTCTCTGGGCATGGCGTCGGCCTGGCTGCGGTGAGGGAAGCTTGCGAGGCGAAGGGCGGTTCAGTCCTGGTCGATAGCGAACGAGGCAAAGGAACCACAATCGCCTTTCGTTTCCCGGTGACCGCGATGCATGCCTCTGCCAGAGAGATGTCGGCAGCGGCCTAGTTCTGGCCCGGTTCTGGCCCGGTTCTCCCACATGGTTGCTCCGTGCATCACCTCTGTCCACGCATCCCCTACGCCCCTCTCGGCACGTGAGGGGCGCTACAAGACAATGCAGTAATAGAGCGCCGGATAGACCGGCAACCATGCGAGCACAAAACGATTGAGTCCGAACATGTAAAATACGCCGAGATGAAAAGTGACCGCCGCGGATATCCATGGCACGCACAGAGACGGAAACAGCAACATGAGCGGGAAAAGACATTCAAAGATCAGCACAAACCAAGAGAGGGCAAAAACCGCGCTGACATTTGTCAGCACAAACAATGCTCCGGCACGCCCCGGGTGCCGAAGATCCCCACGATCCAAAGCGATCCCGGGGGTCCTCAAAAAAAGCGCCAGCGCTCGTCCGCTTCGCCACTCAGGGTTTCGAAGCTTGACGATGCCCGCGACGAAATACGAGCACACCCCTTGAATGGCGATGTACCAAAGACAGGCCCTGACCAAGACGGCGCTGTCCGTGTTCACGGAGGCGACCGCGAGCGCGATCAATACCAACAAGATCATGCCGTCGCTGCCACCATTGAAAACACCACGCCAGCGAATCGCTATTAGCGCCGTGCAGACAACGAGTGTTCCTTGCAACGCCGGATGAAAAACGAAGAGAGCCCCGAGCGCGCAAAGAAGACGAGCTGCGAGAATCCACGTGAATCGTCCCCCACCCAAAGCCAGATCCAGCCCCGCCAGCACCACACGAGGCCCACTCCGATGGTCGGCCCGCAACAAAGACCAACGCCAGGCGGGATCTCGGCCATGCCGCACATGCAGATGTAGATCTTCGACGCTATGCACGGCGACAGCGAGCGCGCTCAATCGGGCCACGGAGCTGAGCGCCACAGAGAGTTCAACAGGCACGAGGCACCGTGCCTGAGTGCATACGACTCGTGGAGCCCGACCCTTCAAGGACGAGTTCCGGATGTTCCGACTCCGCCGTCGGTGGAGCCCGCAGGCGATAGACCGGCGACAGCAGCATATCGCCCTTGGGAACGCCTCCTTCCTGCAACTGAATCTTAAACTGGACGCGGAGCCCCCTCGGTACGTACGGGCTAAAATTTTGCGCGACTAGACCTTCAACCTGGCGATAGGAAACGGACGTGAGCAGCTCCAGCTCGCCGGCGACCCCAGTCTCGGCATGCACGTGTAGCTCCTGGGCCAAGCGCTCAACAGCACCGCTACAGACCAAAAAATAGTTGCCCTCGGCATTTGCGAGCAAGCCGCCAAGAGGCATCGACGGCCGCCGCAATCCCGGTATCCAAGCGCCCCAGTGTTCGCTCGCGTCCATGACACGAGTCATGAGCCGTGGGACAGCGCCAATGCTGTCGAAAAACCTCCACGAGGGCAGAAAAACCCGCACTAGGCGTGACACCCCAGGTGGAAGCTCGCGCTTTGCCACGAGCGCCATCGCGGCAACCACAAACAAGAAAGCCGCCCAGATCGGGTCCCATGGGTCCGACGAGTCGAGGAAAGCGAAGAGCATACCTCACAGGTGCATAGGGCCCGCGACCGGGCCGTGCACCGCGCGATGGCGAGCCCCTAAGAGGGGCGGAACTACAGAACGAAATATTTTGTTCCGCGCGCGACGCCTTCGTAGCCGAGGCGACTCGACTCCAACAGCCGCGCTGTGGACTTGCGACACTGATCTCCGTTGCCGCCGCAGGCGCTACGAATCTGATTCGCCGACACTCGGCCGCCGTTCTCCTGGACAAAGCTAAAGACAGCATCGTCGTACGCCGTACGACCTTCCTCGGTGCGAGTGTTCACGGACTCCGAGTCCGCGTCGTCGCGCTTGGCGGGCCGACCCATCTTTGCGCTGCTCTTCGGGGATGAAACTGCAGCCTTGACGCTGGCACTCTTCACGGGCCGGTTCCCGGCGGAAGTATCGACCTTGCGCTCGACAAGCATAAAGAGAAGCTCCTCAGGATCGATGCTGAGCCGCTTACAAAACTGTTCCACGGTCATCGCGCGAAAATTCGACATGCGGCCATGTATCAAGTCCGCATGGGCTTGGCAACGTCCCACACCGTAAAAGAGTCGGGGCCGGCAAACGCGGACCTCGGTGGAGAGCCTGCTACAGTACGGCACGATGAGCGCGATCTTCGCCCCGCTGTGGAAACAGCTGCGGGACAACAACAAGATCGGATCGATCGCGCTGGCGTTGCTGTTCACCTACGCCTTTTTTGTGGGCCCGGCGGCCTGGAATCAAAACTCGCGACTCGCACTCACACGCGCGCTCGTCGAACGAGGCAGCACAAACATCGACCCCAACCACCACACAACTGGCGATAAAAGTTGGAGATCGCTTCGCGGTGCATCGGTACGCGATCCTGGAATCGACCCCAAAGTTACACCAGGACACTTCTATAGCGACAAGGCCCCCGGGGTCTCGCTTATGGCCGCGGTGCCCTACGGTTTCTTCTACGGCTTCAAAAAACTCACGGGTGGCCAACTTCCTGACGCGGAGGTTCGACCTCTCGACCCGCTCGATATTGCGGCCGATCGGCGACCGGAACCCGACGCGATGCAGGCCGGCGATGTCCTCGTCTACAACCCCAGCCACCGGGTGGCGCTGTACCTGTCTAAGCTATTCACCTCGGTCCTCCTCTCGATGTTGGGCCTCGGCGCCCTCTACCTGGTGGTTCTGCGCCATCTTTGTGAGCGCTTGCCCGTCGATCTCTGCCGAAGCCGCGCACTTCAAGTCTCGCTAATTTATGGGCTCGCCACCCCCGCCCTCGCCTACGGCACATCGTTCTACGGACATCAGCCATGCGCAGATCTCCTGCTCATCGCCTTCGCCTTGGTTCTCTTTGACCCCGGCTCAAATCCATCCCGAGAACCCCCAACGCGAGCCCTATTGGCCGGTTTTTTACTCGGCCTCGCGGTTGCGGCTGAGTACCCCGCGGCGATTCCTGTCCTCTGCATGGTCGTCTGGGCTTGGCGGCGGCGTGGCCGACAATTCGCCCTTTGGCTGTGTCTCGGAGGACTCCCGTGGGTGTTCCTGTTGGGCGGCTATCACTCGATCGCCTTTGGCCACCCTTTGCGGACCGGATACGACTTCGTCTATCTCGCGGAATTTTCTGAGGGCATGGCCCTCCACTACGGATTCGGGAAACCGAAACTCGAGGTCCTTATCGCGCTCCTCTTCGGCAGCTACCGGGGGCTCTTCTACGTATCCCCAGTGCTGCTGCTGGCGGCCTGGGGCCTCGGCTGGCAGACCCTCAGGGCAGCACGCGCGCCGCCCACAATCCCGGACAACCACTCAAGCCCGCTGCGGGTCAGCGACTGGTTACTGATCTGCGCCATCGTCGTCTACTACCTGGTGCTCAATGCTGGCTATTACATGTGGGACGGTGGGGCCGCCTTTGGACCAAGGCATATGATCCCCGCGCTCCCCTTCTTGGCGCTTGGGCTCATGGCCGCCCTCGAATACTTTTCGCACGCAACCCTCGCCCTTGCGATCATCAGTGGGGTTCACGCGTTTTTGGGGACGACCGCCGGACCGGAGGCCCCCTCCCATGGCAACCCCGTGTGGGCCTACGGCGTGCCCCAATTCTTATCCACCACCACACCAAGCCCCGGTGCATCGACCACCCTCGGCGAGTTGCTTGGCCTTCCCGGGCCCTTCGCGCTCTTGCCCCTGATCGCTCTCTGGCTGTGGCTCGTACCTCGGTCCTCTCACGCCGCAAAAACGGCAACCCAGACCCGTGAACCTTTGAAGAGTTAATTTCGCGCCCATTGCGCTTTTGCTCGGGGCCTTGCACCTGCTTGGCAATTGGCGAAACTCCTGCGCATGGCAAAATCGCCGATCACGAAGCGCGAAGTCGACTATCCCCGCTGGTACCAAGACGTGGTTCGAGAGGGCGGCCTCGCAGAGCCCGCAAAAGTCGTTAGAGGCTGCATGGTCATCAAGCCCCACGGCTACGCGATCTGGGAAAAGATTCAGCGTGACCTCGATGCCCGGTTCAAAAACACCGGTCACAAAAATGCCTATTTCCCACTGCTCGTTCCGCAGAGTTTCCTCACCAAGGAGGCTGAGCATGTCGAAGGCTTTGCGCCCGAGTTGGCGGTCGTCACCCATGCGGGGGGAGCAAAACTTGAGGAACCTTATGTGATCCGACCGACGAGCGAGACTATCGTCGGTCACTTCTTCTCGAAATGGATCAGCAGCTACCGAGACCTCCCGCTGCTGATCAACCAATGGGCGAACGTCGTCCGGTGGGAACTTCGAACCCGCATGTTCCTGCGTACGACAGAGTTTTTGTGGCAAGAGGGCCACACCGCCCACGCCTCCCACAGCGAAGCCCGGGTCGAGGTCTTGAAAATGCTCGATGTCTACAGCGACTTCTGTGAGCAAGTCCTTGCAATGCCGGTCGTGCGCGGCATCAAGACTCAGACCGAAAAATTTGCGGGTGCGGTCGAGAGCTACTGCATCGAAGCGCTCATGCAAGATGGCAAGGCTCTCCAAGCCGGTACGAGCCACGACCTCGGGCAAAATTTTGGGAAGGCCTTCGATGTCACATTCGATAGCGCCGATGGCGAGGTCGACTATGTCTGGCAAACATCGTGGGGCGTGAGCACTCGACTCATTGGCGGCCTCATCATGACCCACTCCGACGATGGCGGCCTCGTTCTTCCACCCCGGGTCGCCCCAGTGCACATCGTCATCGTTCCGATCTTCCGCAAAGACGACGAGAAAGAGCGTGTCATGGCGGCCGCCCACCGAATCAAGGACGCACTCGCCGAGGTCGACATTTCGCCAGCGAAAGCCCGCTACCGAGATTTTCTCGAGGTCGTGATCGACGACCGCGACATGAAGCCAGGCGCAAAATACTACGATTGGGAACAAAAGGGGGTCCCCGTGCGAATCGAGCTCGGACCCAGAGACCTGGACAAGGGCCAAGTTTGCGCAAAAATGCGCGTCGCCACCGCCGCCGGATCCGGCAAGGAATTCATCCCTGAGCAGGAATTCATCTCCGGGGTGCGAGATCGTCTCCTCAAGTATCAAGACGAACTCCTTCGCCTCGCCCGCGAACGACTCGACAGCAGCCAGGTCGAGATCGACACCTGGCAAGATTTCGAGCGCCATTTCGAGGGCGATGCCAGCACATTCGCGTGGTGTCACTGGGACGGCACGGCTGAAACTGAGGCGGCGATCAAAGAAAAAACCAAGGTTACGATCCGCTGCATACCCCTCGATGGCCAGGGCCCCGCTCCCGAGCCGGGCCTATGTATCTTCACGGGTAAGCCCTCCTCCAGGCGTGTACTCATGGCCAAGTCTTACTAGCCCGCTCGCAAGATCCAGCTCTAAAACGGCGTCGAAAGTGCTCAACGATCCGATCCCACCGTCGCTACGCGAGGGCTTGCATGCCGATCTGGACCCGGTGCTCGCGGGCGCGATCACGGCCGCCCGAGACAGTCTCGAAGCCCTCCGAGTCCAGCTCGCAGCCCAAGAACACCACGAGGATTTCGAGACCGAAGCCCTGCAGCTGGCGCGGCACGGACTCGAGCACTTGATCTTCGGCCGCTGGGATGAAGCTCGAGCGATGGCGGAGGCCGCGCTCGAACTCGATGAGATCGATGGCACAGGCGACCGCTGGCGAGACTACAGCCTGCTCGTCGAAGAAGCATGCGCAACCGGCGAGTCTCCCACCTAAGCGCGCCCCGCTTCAACAAGCGCCCGGCACAAGAAAGCCCGCTCTCGGGCGGGCTTTCTTGTGCCGGAACATCCTGTTTGGCTACGAGTGTCTTGCTTGTGGTTCGAGGCCTACTCGAGGTCGTAAGCTTTGAGTTTACGGTAGAGGGTCGTTTTACCGATGTGCAGCAATCGGGCGGCTTTGCGCTTGTTTCCACGCGCGTAGTGCAGCGCGCGACGGATCGCTTGTTTCTCGGCTTCCTCAAGACACAGCTGCCGTTCTGGCGACTCCGCACGAACCTGGTGTGCATCGCGCACACGCAGAGTCGAGGGTAGGTCACGCAGCTCGATCTGCTCTGTCGCGCCGTTTGAGATCGCCTGCTTGATCACGATCTCGAGTTCGGTGACGTTTCCTGGCCAGGTGTAGCTGCGCAAACAATCCAAGGCCGCGTCCGAGATGCCTCCGATCGGCCGCCGCGATGGCGTGCTATGGATGATGCGCATCGCCAGCTGTTCAAGATCTTCGATTCGGTCCGCCAAACTGGGCAGGTCGATGCGTACGCCGCTGGCCCATCGAACGATCTGTGGATGCAATCGACGCCGGCCGTCTTCGCTCTCAGGCTTGATCCGTGTGCCCAAGACGATCCGTCCGAGGCCCGTCAGCGCGGGGAGGCGCGATTGTTCCTCCAACGACAGATCTTCCAGGGGACCGAGATAGGTGAAGGCGCCGAGACTCACGAGTCGAGTCTGGGCGGCCACTTTGGCGACCTCAATGTTCGGCACTTCTCCGCCACCAAAGTGGTGAAGAATTTTGGCGACGGTCTCTTTGCCCGTCCCTTTCTCTCCGACCATGAGGACGGGTAGATTGGTGCGCACAGCCCTGTGAATCATCGCTTGAACACGCCTGGCCGCGGGAGAGTGGCCTAGGTACATGGGTGCAGGCGTCTTGAGCCTGGCTTCAGCAATCGATTCGGGAAAGGGCTGCATCAGATCAGCAACTTTCATTGTATTGTCGTTCATTGGATGCTCCTCGGCAGGGATTCGTTCCGGCCATCGACTCCGTAAGTGGACTCTGGCCGGAGTCCACCGTTCGGAAACGCCCATCCTGAGCCGAAATGAACGGATCCCGACATGCGCCCGACCCGATCCCCTGCACCCCCCTCAAGTTGCCGTCTCAAATGGCGATGGGGGGGCCATGATTTGGCCTCTTCCGAGCCCTCAAGACCTCGGGCCCGTCACCCTCGGAATCCGTGCGCAATGGCGGCTGCAAGCGCCCGCGGGGCAGCTTCCCGTGTTCGTCGAGATCCTCAGTTGGAACCCACGCTGGTTGTTGGGCGTTCTTCACGGGAGAGCGCTCGCATCACGAACCCCTGACGCCAAAAGTTTTTTTTCAGTTTTTCAGCATGAAGCCCAACGACTCTTGGGGTGCGATTTTTCTAGTTGGCCGACGATTTCTGACTACGGGGTCGGCGTTCTACCTTTGAACAGCCGCTCTGTGGAGCTTCCCTCCATCGCTCCAGGTCAGTCTCTCCTGCTGTCGCAGGCCCTCGCTAGCACCGATCTTACGGTTCGCAGCTGCGCGACGGTCTTGTTAGCATGCGCCTTCGGCGATCGAGACTCCGCTACGAGAGCAGAGGGCCTCCCCGGCGAGCAGCGCCTCCGTCTTTGTGGACTCGCGCTCCCTGAGGGCCTCCGCGCCCGCTGGGATGCCGAACTCGGGCTCGAACCGCTCGAAGCTGTCGCTCCGGCGGGCGTACTCGCAGCGACCCAATTGATGTTGGCGGCGTATACACCGACGGCCCTTGCGGCCCCCCCGACCATGCCCCCGGCCAATCAACAAAATAGTGTGAACGGGCTGTGTGATGCCGTCGGGGCCGATGCCGTCCTCGATCTGCTCCTGAGCGCCGCAACCATTCGAGCATGCCTCGCTAGAGACGAGCCCATGCTTCGCGCAGCGTAAATCCATGCCGCTCCTGAGCGGAGATTCGCTACGCCGCTCTCGCGCTTGTCCTGTGATCAAGGCCATGCGAAATCATCGCCATGTCGCACACCATCACCGCCCAGGAATCACGGGTCCGCGCCGCCTACGAGCACAGGGACCTGCTCACCGACTCCGCCCACGCTGAAGCGGTGCGTGCGACGATCGAGCAGCTTGACCGTGGCGAGCTCAGAGTCGCCGAGCCCGGCCAGCCTGGGGAGCCATGGATCGTCCATGCCTGGGTCAAACAGGCGATTTTGCTCTATTTTTCGCTGCAAACGATGGAGACATTCGAAGTCGGACCCTACGAGTTCCACGACAAGATCCCACTCAAGACCGGCTACGCTCAAGCCGGAGTACGAGTGGTGCCCCCTGCAGTCGCCCGCTATGGCTCGTTCATTGAACGGGGGGCAGTATTGATGCCGAGCTACGTCAATCTCGGCGCTTGGGTGGGTGGCGGCACCATGGTCGACACATGGGCGACCGTCGGGAGCTGCGCCCAAATCGGTCGTAACGTCCATCTTTCAGGCGGCGTAGGCATCGGCGGAGTCCTTGAGCCCCCGGGGGCAACCCCCGTAATCATTGAAGACGGCAGTTTCATTGGGTCACGCTCCATCGTCGTCGAAGGTGTACATATCGGAAAAGAAGCCGTGCTGGCCGCAAATGTCACGATCACGGCCTCGACGCCCATCATCGACGTCACGGGTCCAGAACCCATCACCCTCAAGGGGCACGTGCCCGCGCGTTCCGTGGTCGTGCCCGGCACTCGAGCCAAACGTTTCCCGAGCGGTGAGTTTCAACTCGCGGCGGCCCTGATCATCGGCCAGCGCAAAGCGAGCACGGACCTGCGCACCAGCCTAAACGATGCCCTGCGCGACTTTTCGGTATCGGTCTAACCTCCACGGAGCGCAGGAATGCGATCATCGCGCTTCGTGGCACTGGGGCACGCCTTTGCTACCCTTGGAGAAGGTGCCTACCCGACTTCACGAGTATAGAGCAACCCGCGCACCACGAAGCCATGGCAGTTTCTGATTCCCTAGCGAAACGTCGATTTGGACAGATGCGACGCCATCGTGGCGGTCGCGGTGGCGTCCGACGCCGACTGCTGCCCAAAAGCGAACGCAAGATGGCCGCCCCCGGTGGTCCGAAAAACCAGCCCTCGGGAGTCGCTCTCTCGGCCACAGGAAACACCGTTGGTTGGGACCTCGACGCGTTTGACGAACCTAGCCCTGCCCCCGCCACAACCGGCAGTTCATTGGCCGCCCAGCTGCTCAGCCTGCTCTCCGAACCCGGCATCACGAGCATTACACTCGCGCGCGCGGCAAAGGTCCTCCACCGACCGCAACAAGACGTCCAAAATTCCCTTGAAGCGCTCGTAAGTGCGGGGGAGCTCGTGCGCAGCGACCCGGGAAGCGGACCGCTCACGCGCTATACGGTCCCACAAGAACGCAAGGCGAAACTCGAGGCGATGTACATTGAGGCGGCCCACGAGCTCGGTGAAGGCACAGCCCTGGCAACGGTGGAGCACGACGACTTTGAAGCGCTTGTGCCCCACCACGAAGACGATGAGCCTCGCTTGCCGGTCACGGCGGGATTGCTCAGCATGTTCTTGCCTGGCACCGGACAGCTACTCAACGGCGACGTGGGACGGGCATCGCTCGTGTTCGCCGTCTGGAGCCTTGCACTGTTAACCAATCTCCCCCCCATTTGGACCTTCGTTTGTCTCTATGCGGGTGCCGAGGCGTTCTTCAGCGCAAAAGTCCGCAGTATGGAGCGTCAACTGGCGCTGGAGTCCGCGTCTGACGACACCCAGCAGACCCACACTGCCTAGTACCCCTGCGAGTTCCCCTCCCCCAACCGGTGCACCGTCTCGCGATCAAACACGCTGTGGAATCACCATCGGCAAATACGGAAGCCCTTCTTCACCCTGATAAAGCCAACGGTAGACCATCCACCGCCCCAACACCGATTGGGTGTATTTCCGTGTCTCATCGAAGGGGATCGATTCGATAAAAAGATCAAAATCCCAATCCCCACGAGCGCTCAGCCAACGATCGACCGCACCCGCCCCAGCATTGTAGCTGGGTATGGCCAACGCCACGCTTCCGTCGCTCCCGCCAAACCTGCGACTCAATCGAGCCAAATAGGCCATACCAAGCCGTAAGTTGATCGCAGGCTGGTGCAAGGATCCGGGCACGAGATCGACGCCGAGCTTCTTGGCCAACCCCTTGGCGGTGGCGGGCATCAGCTGCACAAGTCCTCTTGCCCCCGCCCACGAGACGGCTCCAGGATTAAACCGACTCTCTGTCTGCATGATCGCGTAGGTCAGCAAATCAGGCACCTCTCGCGCGACTTCACCGGGCTCAATAATGTCTAGATAGGGCCGGGGATGGGCGAGCTTCCACAGCTGCTGCTGATCGCCTACCGGAGTCTGGCTACGCCAGGCGCTCCCCATATTGGCGAGGTATTTTTGGGCCTCGGTCCAAAGGCCAGCCCGGTCGAGAATCGCAACTGCGGGCCATCCGGCGACCGCGGCCGCGCGAAGCTCCGCACGGGCTTCGCGGCCGAGTCCGAGCCTCGCCAACAACTTGATACGCTGACCGCTCTCTCCTGCGGGGAGTTCAAGCGATGGTGTGGACTCGCTCGGCCGTTCACGAAGGATAGAGATCCCGGTATTCAGCGCCGCCCGCCCCTGCTCCTTCAGCCGTGAGAGCGCGAGCAAGCTCGGGTACGAAAGCGGACGCACTCGAATTGTTTCAAGAAACTCCAATTGCCCCTCCTCCGCCCGCCCCAGAGCGATCAGGGCACGGCCACGAAAGTAGTGGAGCTTCGCAAGCGAGTCGCCGTGAATGTTTCCGCTAGCGAGACCTTCACTCGCTAGCTGTTCCGCATCCTGGTGGCGCCCTTCTCTGAACGCTTGCAAAAGAAGCCGACGCCGGGCTTCTCCAGCCATGTCGCCGTGCGGATGCCGAGTTAATGACCGCCGCAAGACGAGCCTCGCCTTCTTCCGCTCGTCCGCCTGTTCCCACGCCTCGGCCGCCTTAATGAGGGCATCATCGGCATAGGTGTGCGTTGAAAACGTGTGAGCGAGGCTCTCAAAGGCCTTCGCGGCACCCGAATAGTGTCCCGCTGCGTAGAGACCACGGGCCGCCTGATAGCTGGACTTCACCACGAGATCGGTGGTTCCCGCCTCTGCACAGACCTTCGCCGATCGGGAGAACACTGCACGAGCGTCCGCACGTCGGCGCTGCTTGAACACCGCGCTCCCTTTGGCGTAGAGAGCTCGACAACGCTCACGCGCAGGGATTCCTAGCCTCTTCTTGGCCAGATAGCCATCAACCCCATCGATCGTTGCCTTGTATCGCCGGCGAGCCAAAAGCGCCTCGATCGTCGCCAACTCGCCCTCGATTGCGACCTGCTTGCGCTGCGCCTTGCTGCGCTTCAACACCTTGGAATCCAACAACCCTTGGACCGCGAGCGCTGCCTCGCGACCGTAATCGCTGAGCGGAACTTCTTTCGCCAAGCGCTCAAACAATTCTCCCGCCTCGATCCGGCTCTCGATCTCGTCGCGCTTAACCAGCAACCTGGCCATCTTGATACGAACTTCTTGCCCTTTATGCCCCGAAGCATGGTCCACTAAAAATCGACGATAGAAGGAGATCGCGGCCTTCGGATCTCCCGTACGGGACAAACCATCGGCGCGCACGAGCAAGACTTTCGCGGGCACTCCTGGGCTTGGATCCAGGTCTCGAACCAACGAGAGTGCTCGCTCTGGATCCCCGGCATCGAGACGAGCTTGGGCTTCCATCACACGTAAGCGAGCGTCCAACACTCGCATCGAGGGCGAAGCCCGGCTCTGGGAGAGCCACTCCGCGGCATCTTCAAAATCCCTCGTCTCAATCGCCTCGAGCGCCCGCAGCATCTGCGCTGCAGCCCGATCCGCAGTCGACAGCGACCCCTGGGCGAGCAGCTCATCAAGAGCGGTCCGAGCGCCATCGTGGTCACCACGCTGACGAGCCACCATCGCTCGCAGACCGGGTCCATCGCTAAACCAAAGACCTGCACCTTTCGAGAGCGACTGCGGTTGGCTCGAGTCCTCGTTTCCGCGCCGTGGACCGCGTTCCGCGGCGGCAGGCGCCGTCGACAGCACTGGGGCCGGCTCGCCGCCGCAAGCGACCAGCGCCACCGCACCGCCGAAGATCAGCGCTCGGAGTACCGTCCCTGGAGATTTCGTCCGTCGTCCCTTGGCCATGATCAACTCTTGTGTCGTGGCGTACCGCTACACTAGACGCGTGGGCTCGCTCTCGGGGTCGTAGACTTCGAGCCGGTCGCGTCCATTTCGCTTGGCTACGTAGAGCGCCGCGTCCGTCGCCTCGATCAGGGCGGTTGCGCTTGGCTGCGGGAGAATGGCCAGGTCCGCGACCCCTAGCGAGATCGTCATCGGAAGGCTGTGCTCCCCCACCTCAAAGGGCTTGTCGCGGACGAGTTCCATCACCCGAGAGGCCGCGCGGGATGCCCTCAAGGCGTCAACATCTCGACAAATCAGCACGAATTCTTCTCCCCCATAGCGTGCCAATATGTCTTCAGAACGTATCGTGGCTTGCACACGCTCTGCCAAGGCACGTAGCACCTCATCACCGGCCGGATGGCCGTAGGTGTCGTTGACCTGCTTGAAATGATCGACATCGAAGATCACCAATGAAAGCGGTTTTCCATGGCGGAGCGCAAAGGCGACATCGCTTTCCAAGCGGTTGTTGAAGTAACCACGATTGAAAACTCCTGTCAGTCGATCGCGTAAGGCCGACTCGTAGAGCGAGCGCTGAAAGTCCTCATCGATCTCGTCATGAAAGGTGAACTTGAGCACGCTTGTCGCACCGATCTGAATTTTGTCTCCCTCCGCGAGCGGATGACGCCCGATGCGGTCGCCATTTGCGTAGGTTCCATTGGTGGAACCGGCGTCACTCAAGTAGTACGTCCCCTCTTCGCACTCGACCTTGGCATGGACGCGAGAGATTCCTTCGTCATTGATCCGCACATCGGCGTGGAGTCCACGACCGATCGACGTGCGGCCATCGTTGAGCGGAAACATCTCGCCCATGCGATCGCCCGCGAGGACAATCACGAAGGCACGGGCGTGGGTCTCTCCATGTTTCATATGGGAATGATCCGAATCGTTAAGAAGAACCGTGTCTGTCCCCATCCACACGGATCCTAGGGGGCTCGACCGCTAGGAGGCAAGACTCGACATGTGGCGCTTTTCGCGCAGGCCGTCTCGAGTGAATCCTCGCCATAAACGAGGTGCGGACGAAGCCACTCGCCCACGTCCCACGAGGCGCCGTCGATCCGGAATTGCGCACTTGGCGCAATTCTCATGGTATGGGATCCACGGGGCTGAGAGTCGAAGCAACGCTCTTATACCGGCCGCCAGGGAGTATGCCCCTGATGTCGCAAGTGCGGGGAAATCAAGTTCATGCCCGCACACCGCGAATTCTGCTCGATATCTCGTTCGTGGTGTCTGCCCGTCCGCGAATCGATCCCCCCGCGGGCCGTCTGAGCGGGGATCGTCAGCACGCGCCGACACAATTTTTCGTTCGGCCACCGGCCCTAAGGGCCTACGCGGGGTCAGTCGCGGAGGTCACCGCCAGCAGCCCGATGCGCTCGCGCTCGCACCCAATCCGCGATGGCGACCAAGGCCAACCCCTGGGTCCCAAAGGTCCCGGCGATCGACCGACATTCTTCGGTGAGCGTGTCGACTCGACCCAACGCCTGCACACGCAGCTCTTTTTGATCGTCATCCAAGACGTCGTCGGCATGTTGAAAGGCGATCCCGAAGGCCAGTCCATAGCGCTCCAAAGAAGCCACGGTGTCACCGTCGGACCCTGCGCTTAGCGCACCCAGTGCACCCGCCGCCGCGTAGAGACCTCCCGTCTTGAGGGCATGAACCTCTTCGAGTGTCTTCACATCGGGGATGGACTGGCCAAGATCAAGATCGAGCACCTGACCACCGACCATGCCGGCAATGCCGGCATGACGCGCCAGAACAACCACGGAGTCTGCCGTCGACTCTCTGGAAACCCCGGCCGCACCTCGAGCAAGCACCTCAAAAGCGAGGGTCAGCAGAGCATCACCGGCCAAGATCGCGTTGGCTTCGCCGAATGCAACGTGCACCGTCGGTTTGCCACGGCGCTCCACATCATCGTCCATGGCCGGAAGATCGTCGTGAACCAGGGAATAGGCATGAATCAGCTCGAGCGCACAACCGGCGGGCAGCGACTGCGCAACCGTGCCCCCGGCCGCCTCGCAAGCGGCTGTCACCAGCAACGGACGCATACGTTTTCCACCTTGCAACACCGCGTAGCGCATGGCCTCGGCGAAACGTCTGGGATCCCGCGCGGGCTGCGGAAGACAATGACGCAAGGCCACATCAATCTGCTCTCGGCGGCGGCTCAGGTGATCTTCAAGGTTGAAATCGGCGGTCTCAAGCATGATCGTTTTCACTTTCGTCGGCGGCCTCAAACGGAACCGGGTCGTCGGATCCTGCCAACAGTATCTCGACCCGCTGCTCCACAGCATCGAGCATCGAACTTCCCTGGCGGGCGAGCGTGACTCCATGCTCGAAGCGTTTCAGCGCCTGCTCCAACGGCAAGTCGCCTCCTTCAAGCTCCTCAACGAGACCTTCAAGCTCACCGAGCACGCTATCTACAGTTGATTCGGTGGGTGCATCCGCGTTCTTGGCCGCGGCCCGGGATCTGGTCTTTTTTACCATCGGAGCGCGGAGTATAAGAGCCTCAGGCGGCCGCAACAACGGCTCACGCCGCCCCGCGACTCAAAATGCGGCAGCAAGCCACAGGCCTTGCTGCCAGGGTGATTCCAAAGGTAGCCTCTCCATCCATGGAGCTTGGTATCGAAGAGGCCCAGGGTAGTGCGGCTCTGCTTTCGCAGTTCCACGATTACCTCAACAAGAAGCAGCTCAAGTCCACGCGCCAACGGGACATCATCGCCAATTCATTTTTCGGTGCGGTCGGTCATGTCTCCATCGACGAGCTCCTCGTACTCGTAAGGGCGCAAAATCCGCGAATCGGATACGCAACCGTCTACCGGACCATGAAGCTGCTCACTGAATGCGGACTCGCCGCTGTTCGACGTTTCGGCGAGGGGCAGACCATGTACGAGACCGCTGGCGAAACCGCCCACCACGACCATCTGATCTGCACCGAATGCGATCACGTCCTCGAATTCGAGAATGACGAAATCGAACGCCTGCAAGACAAGGTTGCGCGCAGCTTTGGCTTTAATTTGGTTCGTCACAAGCTCGAACTCTACGGCCTATGCCCCAAGGCGCGGGGTATCAAAGGCGGCTCGTGCCCCCGCGACGAAGCGGTCGCCGCCAGCACCAAGGGGACAAACTGAGTCTCGAATGTCGGATCCCCTGCAAGAGCTGGCCACGCTATTCACCGTCGGTGTCGCCGCCGCGTGGCTCCTCTATCGACTGTTCAGCCCAACACCCACCTCGGCGCCTCATTGCAGTCGGTGCTCGCTCGATCCGCAACGGCCCCCACCTTCCGCGATTCTCGGCTCAAAGCTGCGACGCAGTCCCTCGCTGCATGTTCTCAACACATCGGATGTGACCTCGTGCCACTCCTCATCCAAGACATCCATCACAGGATGTTGAGGTGAGAACCGCGGGCGCGCCCAGCAACGAGAGTTCAGGCACGACCTCGCAGCCAGCCCGTCTCCCGCAGCGTAGCCTGCGATGGGAGCTGATTGGCACGCTCGCTATCGTATTGATGATGGCGGTCGTCTCACTCTCGTTCGCCACGGAGCTCCTCGGCCAAAAGCGCCACCACGAACAGGAAATCCAGCGGATTCGAGATCACAGCCGAGGTCTGCTGCCTCTCATCGCGGCCGACTATAGCGGCGGCCAATTTGACCAAGCCATGGTCCGACGTCGGCTTCGGCAGTCTTCGACTCAGCTGGGGATCGTGCTCGAGTTGCATCACGTGGGTACGAAGGACTCGGAGCTGATCGAATCTACAGGATTTGGCAGGGCGATCGCTGCGGCTCCGACCGGCGAATCCCGCGTGGACACTCGGCTCATGGAGAGCCACAACCTACTCGTCATCGACGAACCTCTGTGGCTACCCAACGGTCCGAGAGAGGGGTCTTGGGTGCTACGCACCCTCGCAGAGCCCTCTCCGTGGACAAGTGAACACGATTGGCCAGAGACGCTCACTGTGGCTCTCGGCGTCGGACTGGTGCTGTTGGTTCTTGGCGGACTCATGATTCAAGCACAGGTTCTTCGACCTCTTCGAATCGTCGAAAGGGCCGCAAGCCAGGTGGCCGAGGGAAACCTGCACTCGACGGTTCCTGAAGAAGGCCCTCGAGAATTCCACGAACTCGCCCAGGCGTTTAACGCGATGACGCGAGCGCTCCGCGACCAGCACAAGAAAATCGAACAACAGGCCAGCCGCCTCCAACGTTCGACCCAGCTCGCGGCGATCGGCACCCTGGCAGCCGGAGTTGCTCACGAAGTGGGCAATCCACTCGCGGCGGTGATCGGCTACACGGAACTTCTGCTCGATCCCCGTTCGGACGCACCGCTCTCCGGAGAACAGAGCAATCTCCTGGAACGAATCCAAAATCAGACCCAGCGCATCCATAAAATCGTCGGCCAGCTCCTCGACTTTAGTCGCCCTGCTCACGGCGCCCTTCTCGCTCTGAGTCCACTCAACCACCTCAAGGAGACTCTGGCTCTGGTGAGCGCCGATCCCCGGCTCACCTCGGTCGATTTTCAACTGCGCGGCGCCGCTGAGCTTCAGGTCATGGCCGACCCCGCCATGCTCGAGCAAGTCTTTCTAAATCTTCTGATCAATGCAGGACGGGCGGCCACTTCCGGGCTCTCCGACAACGAACTCGAAAACGTCGCTCCCCGTGTCCGCATCACAATTGCTCCCGCGGACCCTCCCGATTCGATGGTCCGCATCGAAGTCCAGGACAACGGTGCGGGGGTCGACGATGAACATCGCGCGACCATCTTCGAGCCCTTCTTCACTACCAGCACCGCTGGCGAAGGCACCGGCCTAGGCCTCGCTATCAGCCTTACCCTCGTCGAAGGAATGGGAGGAACTCTCACTTGTCTGGACCGAGGCACTCGATCGCCCATCGTAGCGGGAGATCTTCCTGGCGCAGTATTTCAGGTTCAACTGCCCCTGGCCCCCACCTAGCCAGCGCCGTCTCGCGCACAACGAAAACCCACGGTGTCAAAATTGTACTCCGCGAAACTCCACCCACGCCGGGAGACCCGAGCCCCGAGTTCTTTCCACGCGCCCCCACGTGCGACTCGATAGGTCCCGCTCTCGGGCCCAACGGGGTCATCATCCGGGCTCACGCCGTAGTAGCCAACGTCGTACCAATCGTTGACCCACTCCGACACGTTGCCGCCCATGTTTCGAACCTCATAGACAGAACTCCCAGCCGGAAGCGACCCGACCGGCATCGTCGAGCCAGTCCCGCACCCTGGGACGCCATCATCGATCACAACAAACTCGCAGCTCTCCGGGTCGTTTCCCCAAGGAAAGATTCGCCCATCGGTCCCTCGCGCAGCTTTCTCCCATTCAGCCTCGCTCGGTAGCCGTTTTCCTTGCCACAGGCAGTAATTCGTCGCCTGCACCCATGTCACGCAGTTGATTGGATGCTCGCTGCGGCCATCAATACCCACGTTGCATCCACCCCCCATTTCGGATGCGGTACAAAATTCATCCTCGACGCAGGCTTCATAGTCGTTCGTCATGACCTCGTCGAGGTCAACGTAGAAGGCTCGAATCGTGACAGGATGGTACGGCCACTCATCATCGCCGCAGATGTCGTCGACCAATGAATTGCAGCCCATTTCGTAGAGCCCCGGAGGAATACAGATCATCCCCTCAATCGTCTCTCCGCATCCGTCTCCGTCTCCGTCTCCGTCTCCGTCTCCGTCTCCGTCTCCGTCTCCGTC
>CAYTFJ010000013.1:7092-77699 GCA_964437075.1 uncultured Nannocystaceae bacterium | reverse complement strand
CGAGTTTGCACTGCGCAAGTCCGCTTGTCAGGAGGTCCCTCGTGCACCGGTTACCCCTATTCATCTCGTCAGGATCCGGGATCGTCATCCCGGATGCCGTCGAACGGAGCGCTCTCGCTATACGTCTGTATTTTGGATTCATGCTCACGCGACTTCTTTTCGTTTTCTCGATCTCCCCAACCAGGGAATAATGGCAGGCAAGATGATGAGGGTGAGTAGCGTTGATGTGACGAGACCGCCCACCACGACGGTCGCCAGAGGACGCTGAACCTCCGCGCCCACACCGGTGGCGAGGGTCATGGGAATAAATCCAAGTGCAGCCACGAGCGCCGTCATTAGGACGGGGCGCATTCGTCCGACCGCGGCTCGCCGAGCGGCCTCCCGTGATGAATGGCCAGCGTTCTCTTCGGTAACGAGCGCGGTCACCAAGACCACGCCATTGAGAACTGCGATCCCACTGAGGGCGATGAACCCAATCGCCGCGGAGATCGAGATCGGCATATCACGTAGGGACAAAAGCGCGATGCCACCCACCGCAGAAAATGGGACGTTTAGAAGAATGAGAAGAGCAGGTCGCACGTTGTGAAAAAGCCACAAGAGCAACACAAGAATGGACACCAAGACAATGGGGATGACCACCGCCAGACGGGCCCGAGCCCGCTGCAAACCTTCGTACTGACCTCCCCACTCCAGGCGAAATCCGTCGGGAAGCGTCATGCCCTTGGCGATCGCGCGCTGAGCATCTTGCACAACCGATCCTAAATCGCGTCCCCGCACATTAAACCCGACCACCAAGCGACGCTGCGCACCGTGTCGATTCACCAACGCAGGGGCGCGACGCTCTTCGATCGATGCGATCCGAGCGAGCGGCACTAGAGTTCCGGACTCGGTGGGGACCTGCACTTGACCGACCTGCAAGGCGTCCACGCTCGTTTGTAATTTAACACGAACCGGGATGGCGAGAGGGCCATCGTAGGTACGTCCACTATCGAGGCCGACACGCAGGGCGGTAATGTGAGCCAACACCTCATCGGCTCCCATTCCCACGTTCGCCGCCGCGAGCGGTCTCGTGAGCACCTCGAGCAAGCGCACTGCAGGAGGCGCAGTCACCCGCACGTCGACGCTGCCCGGTACCTGTTCCAAAATTTCGAGGGCCTGCTCCGCCCGCTGCCGCAAGTCCGCCAGGTTCTCGCCATAGATGCTAAGAGAGACGTCCGTGGCTTCTCCGCCAACAAGTTCGTTAAATCGCATCTGAATGGGCTGCGTGAAGGCAACATCCTCCATGGGCGACACCGTAGCCAGAGCCGCTTCGATGCTGGCAATCAAAGTCTCTCGATTCACCCCAGGACGCCACTGCGACCTAGGTAAAAGGTCGACAAAGACATCGGCTTGTTCAAGCCCCATGATGTCCGTGGCAACAGCAGGGCTGCCAATACGGCTCACCACATGCTGCACTTCAGGTACGGAAGCAAGAATGGCGGCTTCCATTTCGCTCGCATCGGTGGTGGCGGCTCCAATGCTGATGTCGGGCACCCGTGTGGTCTGAAGCACGAGATCGCCTTCATCAAGCTGTGGAACAAAAGAGCTACCTGCACTCGCAAACAAAATCCCGCCGACGGCAAGAAGGCTGGTGGAGATGGCAACAACGACACCAGGATGCGCTTGAGCGAGCCCTAACGTCGGCTCATACCCACGTCGAGCTAGACGAATGATCATCGGCTCTCGCGCCGGTACATCTTTATCACGAAGAATCAGTTTGGCCGCGGCGGGTACCACCGTAAGAGAAAGAAGCAGCGAAGAGAGCAACGCGAACACTACGGTGAGTGCCATGGGCCGGAACATCGCCCCCTCGACCCCTTGCAGGGCCAGAATCGGCACGTAGACCAGGAGGATGATCGAAATCGAGAAGAAGACGGGTCTCGCCATCGCGCTGGTGGCCTCTTCAACGCACGCGCCGATATGGCCCCGGCGATGCGAGGATGCATGAAAGATCCCTTCGATCATCACGACACCACCATCGACCAAGAGACCAAAGTCGAGCGCCCCTAGGCTCATTAGATTGCCTGGAATATCAAAAACAACCATGCCTACCACCGCCCCCAGCATCGAGAGAGGAATGATTGCGGCCACGAGAAGCCCAGCCCGAAAACTCCCAAGGGCGAGAAAAAGTACAATGATAACCAGGAGCCCGCCTTCGACTAGATTGTTGAAAACCGTCTGCAACGTTGCATAGACAAGCTCGCTACGGTCGTAGACCTCTTCGAGATGAACATCGTGGGGTAGAGTCGAACGCACCACGTTCATACGGGCGTGCACGCCTTCGAGCACTTCTAACGCATCGGCGTCGAGAAGCATTTGCACCATGACATAAACAACCTCGCCTTTGCCATCTGCAGTGGCAGCGCCGATTCTGGGCAGAGATCCTTCGCGGACCTCTGCAACGTCGGCGATACGCACCAGACTCCCGTCCGGGTGGCGCTTGACGACACCCGCTCCCAATTCGGCGGGCTCTTTCGGTCTCGCCAACCCCCGCAGGAGTACGCCTTGATCGCCCTGTTCGATGCTGGCCCCAGGGGCATGCCCCACCGAGGCGGTCACCGCATGGTGCAGCTGCCTTAGAGTGATTTGATGTTGAGCCATCTTTTGAGGCACGCCAAGCACCTCCAGTGTCCGCTGATGCCCCCCCCAGGTGTTGACCTCGACCACACCGGGTACCGAGGCCAACAATGGAGCGATTCTCAGCTCTGCCAACTCAAAGAGTTCGGCAGGCGTCTTGTTGGGGGAGCTGAGAGCGAAGTGATAGATTTCTCCAAGGCCGCCAGTAAGGGGGCCGAGTTCCGGTGTTTCCACCCCCTCGGGCAAATCGCCGCCTACGCTCTGTAGACGTTCTTGCACCATTTGCCGGGCACGCAGGAGGTCAGCATCCTCGGCAAAGATCGCGGTGACCGAGGAAATGCCATAGCGCGAGATGCTGCGCTGATGCTGCATTTTTGGAATTCCGCCGAGAGAAGTCTCGACGGGACGAGTGACCAGAAGTTCGACCTCCTCAGGAGTGAGCCCGGGAGCTCTGGTAAGGATTACGATCTGTTTTCCGGTAACATCGGGTACAGCATCAAAGTCCAGAGATGAGCCCACAAAGATGGCGATCGTTGCCAGTACTGCGGCGACGAAGAGCACAACGACGTTGCGATCAACGCAGAACCGAACAAGTCGAGCGATCATGAGGAACTTTCACGGGTGTCGGCGTAGGTATCGGCGTCGGCGGCCACGGAGTCCCCGTCGGCGAGAGCGCCTCTGACCAGGACGCTACTCCCCGAGCTGTTGAGAATTTGTACTGATATCGCCTCTGGAACCCCAGAGCGAAGACGCCAAAGAAGGCTGCCATCGCCGGTCGTTGTGACGGAAGCCGCCGGGACCTGCCAGACATCGGCCTGAACGCTCCATCGAACGGTGCATGCCATGCCATCGCCCAACGAAACCGAGAGGTCGCGCAGCACAAACCAAGTCTTGTTCATGCCGGTCTTCGCATCGAGAATGCTAGTGATGGGCGTGGCGTTAAGTTCGTGGCGTTGACCATCGCTGCCATGCATGGTGAGCGATGTCCCGAGCACGAGCGGGGCGGGACTGCGGACTTCGATACGCGCGGGTGCTTTTCCAATGATGGTCGCAATGGGCTCAGAACCATCGACCACCTCCCCCGGGTGGCTGAAAACGCTGGCCACAACTCCAGCCACAGGAGCTCGCAAGACAAGAGGATTGCCGTCCGCAATTCGTCCCGCTTGTTTCAGAGGGACGTTGGCCATACGCAACACCGAAGCGGCCTGCCGCTGATCTGCCGAAAGCTGAGCGGTCAATGCCCTTTGCTCGAAGACGGCCGCAGTGCGAACCATGCCCTCTTTGCGTAGCCCTACCAGGGCATCGAGATGTTCTCGGTGAACTCGCAGGCGGTTGCGAAGCCCCACGTATCGAGCGGCTGCAGCCACGACACCCGGGGCTGAAACGTCGGCAACTGCAGCGCCCGCACTCAGTGTATCTCCGACTTGTACGTGTACCCTCGTGATCTGGGCGCGAAAGGTCGTACTTACCTCTCCCCGGGCCTGGGGCTCTGTACGGGTGATACAGGGGGCCGATAGGAGCGAGGCGTCTTGGGCGGGAAGCACGGCCACCCAACGGGTAGAAGCGCTCGATGCCGCGGTTTCTTTGGGGGCCGTCGCAAAAGGGCTCTCCTCCTGAACTTGGGCTTCGTTTTGATTGCACCCCAGGAAAAAGAGGCTGATCAACAGGGTAGATCTCATAGGCTTTCTTTCTTCGGCTGGACCAAGGCGACTTCGGTGATAAGGAGCCACGCGTGTACCTGCGCCCAAGCACGCGATATTTCGGCGTCGGCAACAAAACGCTGAGCCTGCAAAACAAGGGTTCTCGATCGAAGAACTTCGATGAGCGTTCCCTCCCCTATAGCGAGCTCCCGCTGCCGTCTCTCCAAGAGTCGGGTCGTCGCCGGCAAGACCTGGTCTGTGGCCAACGACCAGGCCTCTTTACTGTGTTCCAACTCATGGAGAACATCGGTGAGCTCTGCGGCCAGTGCATTGGATTCGAGGCTGGCTTCTTTGTCGTGCCACGCCGCCTTGGCCTGAGACTTGGAGCGCTGCCTTTGTCCTTGGTCACTGCCCGAAAAACTGATGCCGGCGGTTCCAAAGAGCAAACTTGATCCGCTGGACTCGCGCTGTGCCAGCACGCCGAAGCTGAGTTTTCTCCCCGCACGCGCCTTCGCTTCGGCCGCGCGCGCGATGGCGGCGACTCGTTGCAGACGATGGATCGCCACTTGAGGAAGACGCGCGGCTCGATCTGGGAGCTTGGCCAAGATGCCGGCGCTGGGAAGTCCGGGGGCGGGAAGCGGACCGATGGTCTTGAGCTCTTGGCTGGGAGCGCCGCCCATCGCCACACAGAGGTCGAGGGCAGCACGCACGCGTACGCCTTCCAGTCCCAGCGCTTGGCGACGAACCTCGACGAGCGCTGTTTGAGCCACCGCTTGCTCGGACCCCGTGGAGAGACCCGCATGAAGCGCGCGATCTGCAAGTTTTTTTAGTGAGATCATTGTGTTGATCTCTTCTTCGACGAGAACGAGGGCGCCCTCGGCCTGTCGCAACGCGAACCACGCTCGTGCCGCATCGATGCGAGTGACGAGGGCGCGAGCTCGGATCTGCGCGGACAACACTTCGCGCTCCGCACGCGCCGTCTCTCGGCCGTGGCCCGCGGGGTCGCCCAGGTTCCAGCTCTGGGTGAGCGACAGGCCAAGCTCCGTGCCGGCCTCCGCCTGGGGTGAAAGCCGGCGACCGGGTGAGACCTCCAGCGTAAGGCGCCCGCGATTTCCGGACAGAGTTCGGTCGCCCTTCGCGCGAGCGTCGAACTGGGCTTCAACAGCAGCGACCCGAAGGTGCTGGCCCGTGACGTCGATCGCCTCATCAAACGAGACTTCAAGGACGGGTTTCAATCGCTCTTGGGCACCGACCGTCGCCGGCACGAGGAGAAGAAGCAAGAGGGTCCAGACGGTTTGCCAATGAGATCGGGCAGACACGATGACCTCTTGGCTAGGGAGTTCATCGTCCTACGTCCATACGTCACGTGACGGATGCCGATACCTTCCACGGTTTGACCCGCAGCAGCACGCGCCTAGGGCTCTCCTCCTCCGAACCAACAGCGCTCTTGCGCCGGGCTGTGCTATGAGATCTCAAACATGGTCGAGAAGCACAATCACCCCGCCTGGTGGTTCATCGGCCTCAGCCTGGTGGTCATCGTCACCTCGATCGACCTCTTCTTGGACTTTGCCACTGGCGTCCATCTGCTTCACATCGTTGTTGAGAGCGTCGTCTTGGCGCTGCTCGGTGCAATCGCCACCGCCATGTGGAGGGCTCGCGGCCGGCGCATCCAAGCCCTGAACGAGACCGTCAAGACCCTGGGAAGTCAGGTGCAAGATCTGGGAGCCGAGGTTGTGCGCTGGCGCTCTGAAAATGAGGAACTCATGCGCGGTCTGGGCCAAGCCATTGACGAACAATTTGTTCGCTGGAAGCTCTCGGGAGCCGAGGCCGAAGTCGCTCTTCTCTTGCTCAAAGGCCTGAGCCTCAAGGAAGTCGCCAGCGTGCGAAACACCAGCGAGCGAACCGCGCGCGACCAAGCACGAGCCGTCTACAAGAAGAGCGAGCTGAGCGGACGTTCTGAGCTCTCTGCTTTTTTTCTCGAAGACCTGCTCTTACCAATCCCGGGATCCGGAGCTCGGCCAGGCCCCGAAACACGAACCCTCCGCGCGGCGACGGGGCCCGAAAATCGTCCACGCGTGGGTGGCCGCCAGGATGCGACAAAAATGCCCTCGTCGGCTCCTGCCCCCCGCGCTGCCCTGCAATTGCAAAAAGAAAATATCAACGGATCGGAACCGTCCCGCTCAGAAGCACCCACCCCCAGCCGAGACAACACAACACCGCAATTGGAATCACCGGCGGTGCCCACCTAGGCAACCGAGCGAGAGCCGCAATGCACAGCATGAGCCCTGTAAAAAATGCCACAGGGAGAATATTGCTGCCCGCGACGTCGCCCACGGGCTTGAGGAGTAGACCCTCCGAACCGAGGGACGGGAACGCTGCTTCCGCGGAGCCAAAGAGCGAAGAAAACGAAGGAAAGTGTAGGCAAATACCGACTGCGGCCAGCGCAGCCATGGACAAAGTACACAAGAGCCCAAGACCAAGACCCACCGCGCGTGGATAGCTCGGTCGACCTCGGCTCGCCGTATACCAATAGCCGCCCCAAAAAAAGAAGCGGCCGGCGATCCAAGCGATCGTCGAAAGTGTGATGATCCGCAGGTAATGTGATGTCAAGAAGGGTGTTGCAGCCAAGGAGGCCGCCGAAAACATCACAAATTGCTCGGTGGTGTTGCTCAAAAACTGTGCGTGAACACGAATACGCACACCGTTTTCGGTCGTGGCCTCGCCTCCCACTGCTGGGTTTTTCATCGGATCGCTAGTTTCGATCTGCCAGCGTGTCGCCCCCACCGCGAGGAAACCCAAGAAGAGCAGCATGCTCGCGCAAAAAAGGTGTGACAGCACAAAACTCAGGCGCGCAGATGGGCCGCGGATTGCGTCCGTCATGCCCACCGGTATGGCCCACCACGTCGCCGCGAGCACCACGAAGAAGAACAGCCACCCGCCGGCGATCCACTTTCCAAGCGCCGCTTTGTTGGACCGAAGGTCTCGGATCGCATCGCAATTTTCGATGGCCATTCTAGACCGTACCCCATGACGCTTTATGAATCGCTCTTGTTCACACCGCGTCAGTCACACTGCCGTTCCGCGTGAAAGATTGTCTTTTACGATGCTCAGCCCCCATCGTTCGCGCAGGGTGTCCATTTCGCAACACCCACACGGTCCCCGGCCCCAGGTCATCATGATACTTCCGTCGGCGATATCTGTGTCGCGGCTCATCGACGACCGATGCACGCGGGCCATGATCCGATGAGATCTAAGGGTTGGCTGGCGGTCGTTCGTCGCGGAGCGCCGCCAACAATCGTAGACGGGAACTCCGCGGAAGACCGCAAAGACGCACGAACTTCCCTAGGCCGAAGGAGCTACAGTCTCGAATCAGAACTCCCTTCGCTCGTAGTCGTCGGGCCAACCCGCTGGCACTTTCCACCGCCATGAGCATGTAGACCGTCTGAGATCCATACACCTGCCATCCACGTGTAGCGAGGTCACTTTCGAGCGCGACAACATCGCTACGCATTCGCTCTCGAACTTCAGGAACAAGGTCTAGGTTTCGCACCCCCGCCGTGGCCGCGGCCTGAGCCGCCGCCCCCACAGTCCACGGCGCCGTACGATTCTCTAGACGCCGGCGGTCTTCGACCGACATAATGCCATAGCCCACGCGGAGTCCAGGCATCCCAAGCTCTTTTGTCAACGACCGCAATCGGATCACGTTGGTTGGGAGTCCTCGTGTCATCTTTAGGTGATCCACGCTCAGGGGGAGAAAGGCTTCATCGAGAACAATTCGCGCCCCACGATGCCGACGAGCGATGGCCTCGATGACCTCGTAGTCCACGCCCACCCCTGTCGGATTGTCGGGGCTTCCCACAAAGAAGATTGGATTCCGTCTTGCCGATATCCATTGTTCAATTTGGTCCCAATCCAAGGAGAACCCAGTTCGAAAGTCTCGCGAGAGAATCTCTACGCTTAGTTCCGCAGCCTCCGATGCAGCGCGATACTCCGAAAATGTATGCTGGGGTATCAACACCGTCGAACGCTTCGACACGCTGAGCATCAAAGACCAAATCAAACCCGAGACACCACAACCGATCGCAATGTGTTCGGGCGGGACTCCATCACGATGCGCCAGGGCAAGACGCAGGTCCCGAGCCTCTGGGTCCGGGTAGCGAGCTATATTCGCGTCGAGAAACCCCTTCTTAACATCTTTGTGGGGCCCTCGCGGATCGATGTTCACCGAGAAATCTACTATGGCCCCAGGATCCAAACCCAACTCCCGAAGCTCAGCATCACAGATATCTCCGTGGGACCACGGTTCGATTCCCCCATCCAGTCCAGGTCGTTTCATCATCCTCCTACGCCTACGAGATATAGAGTTGCCGCTACCCCTGCGGCAAGCATCGCGCCTCGGGCGATCGTTCGGGCCTTCGCCAAGTCGTCGACGTCAACCCTTCGGCTTGACTCACCAAGGACATAGTGTCCTTTTTTTATCAGACGAACGCCTAACATTCCAGCCATCGTCGCCATCGGTCGCCCCGCGTTGGGGCTTGCCGTCTTTGCTCCGTCACGGCGGAGAATACGAATCCCACCGCCGACCGATGCACTATGCAACCAACCGGATATCAGCAGAAATACGACGCTCGCACGTGCTGGAACCCAGTTTAACAGGTCATCGAGTCTCGCCACTGGCTTGCCAAACAACTCGAAGCGACCTCGATATCCAAACATCGCATCGAGCGTGTTGACCGCCCGGTAGAATAGAAGTCCGGGGATCCCCAGGATACAGAGGTAGAACATCGGAGCAACGAGGCTGTCCGAACTATTTTCCGCGACCGACTCAATTGCCGCCGCGGCAATCTCCTCTTCATCGAGCTGCGCGCCGTCTCGACTACAGAGTCCTCGAAGAGCCCCTTGAGCACCCTGCAAATCTCCGCAACGAAGGGCCTTCTCAACCCCCCGCGCAGCCTGGTCGAGACCACGAATTGCGAAGCAGGACTTGAGCACTATCACGCTGAACACAAAATGAATTCCGGAACAGGACTCGACAAGGAAAAGAGCCAAGATGCCCATGAGCGCGACTGAAGTGGGAGCAATCGTCGCCACAAATATGCCGGCCACGAGCTGCTGCACCTTACTTTCGCGGTCTGCCAGCGACGAAAGAGGTGCCATGAGCCGACCGAACCATGCAACGAGGTGCCATCGATTCGGCGGGTCTCCCAACCACAGATCCACGGCAATGCCGCAGATCAATGCCGCCCCAAGAAACGATGACGAGTTCGGCCACCAAGACGAATCAAAAGGCATCAGCAACATAACAACTCGGATGATTGTCGGGATGAACCTCCACCATCGCCATACCGGCTGGAGGTTACGTCGGTCGGCCAACGTGACGGCTTGCGCATCACACCCACACCGATCCGAACGACGGCTCCCTCAGCTCAGCGCAGCAGCTCGGGCCATCGCATCAAGACCATCCAGAGTACAAGCAAGGCGAGACTTGCGGTTCCCCAGCGAGCCCCTGCGGGCTGGCGTAGCCGTCCCTTGGGGCTCAATCCCTTCAGGACAAATCCTAGACTTGCCCCCACCCACAGCAAGAACGCGAGCGACGCGATCTTACTTCCAGTCGCCGGAGGCCCTGGCACCCGCTGCAAGAGGGCCAAATGATAGGCCACGGGATCGTAAGCGGTGGCCACTTCAGAATTTTTCCGTCGTTCCTGTGCGCCCATCAAGGTCGCAATATGCAGATTGGCTCGCTCGAGATGGCGCTGTTTGTATACCCCCCACGAGCGGGTGCCAAGAAGAGATCGACGAAGTTCCCGGTAGGCCGACAACGCCAGAGCTTCGCCAGCTTCCCCCCGGAGTTCCTGATCACGACCGACCTGAAGCAGCGCATCCATCGACAGTTCGTCGTGACCCGCCATGGGCAATCGCCATCGGACGGCCTGGCCGAGGTGAATAATTTGCTCGTCAACATCCCCGCGTCGTTCAGCCTCGTCGGCCCGTCTCAACTCCGCTCGGCCCTCCCACAACACTCGACCAAACACAGGCACGACAACGACAGACCCGAGGGCAATCCACATCAGAACGCGGCGGATCTGTGACACGCGCCCTCCAGTCTCACGTTCAGCTCTGCGCCACGGAGGCGCTGAATTGGTAGACACCTCAGTCACTCGCCCCTGCCGACGACTCTGAAACCAAGCTCACACGAAATCTCTCTTCATAAAGAGATACGCCGCGCCCACTAGGCACAGCGCAATATAGCTGAGCCCATAGATCCCACTGTCGATCACATAACCCCACGTGATGAAGCTATCGTGAACCGATACCACGTCGTCGCCCAGGTTGGCCCCCGAGACATAAAACATTCGGAAATCAGGAACTGCGGCGACAACCGCCTCAACGATCCCCCCGGCCGTGGTCCCCTCGAGCCGTCTCTCTGCAAACGCCTCAAGTTCTCCGGTGTTCCGCCCAATCACCCAGAGGCCGGCGGTGAGCATCGCCGACAAATAGGGCGAACTAAAAGAGCTGAAAAACATCGCTACGGCCATGAGCAGCCACAATTCAAAAAGGATCAAGATCTCCGCTCGAACCATGGACACCCCATGGGTGCCGTCCTTCGAACTCACGAAAATCGCCAGCACGATGGCCATCAAAGTGACCAGGGAGAACATCGTCACCGCCAAACCAACGTATTTCCCCAGCAAGAACTCCCACCGGTACAGGGGCTTGGAGAGCATCGTGTAAACGGTCTTCCGATCCAACTCTTTCGACAGCAAGTTCACACCCAAAAACAAGGCAATGATGACGCTGAAGATGCTAATCCCGGCGAGGCCGAGGTCCTTGATGATCCGAACCTCCTCGTGCAACGACAACTGACCGAGCACCAAGGAGAAGGCCATCAAAGCCACAGCAAACATTAGCAGCACCGCGAGAACTTTGTTTCGTATGGCCTCCCGAAAGGTATTGACTGCAACGGCCGCGACACGTTGACCGCTTCCTGTGACGACATTTCTTGTGGTTCTCATCACGAGCGAAGTGCCTCGGCCGGTCCAGCAGCGTCCTGGGCGAAGAGGTCATCAAGGGTCTGCCTATGGGGACTCACCGCGAGCACGCTGCCTCGATGCGCGACGACCTCGCCAATAAAGCGATTCACCTGCTCTTGGGAGTCGGTGGTAAAAACGTAGCCTTCTGAGGTCTTCTTATGATGGCCAGAAAACTTTGCTCGAAGCTCTACGTAGTGCTCCTCGGTTCCTGACCAGGTCACCGGGATCTCCAGCACTTGCGGGCTTAGTAGCTTACCGAGCATGCCCACATCGACGAGTTTTCCCTTGACGACAATCGCCACGCGATCACACAGGAACTCGGCATCGGCGAGAATATGCGTGGAAAAAAACACCGTCTTCCCACGTTTTCGCAGATCCACGATCAAATCGCGGACTTCGCGACGGCCGATGGGGTCAAGTCCGCTCATGGGCTCATCGAGCACGACCAAATCGGGGTCCCCCATAAGCGCCTGGGCCAACCCGACCCTTTGAAGCATGCCCTTCGAGTAGCTGCGCATCGATCGAGCTGCGGCCATCCCCAAACCGACTCGCTCCAGCAACTCCCCAGAACGTTGCACCCTGGTCCTTCGATCTTGTCCGTAGAGTTTCCCGACCATGTGCAAGAGCTCAGTCGCCGAGAGATGGTCATAGAAATACGGATTCTCGGGTAAATATCCCAGCCTTCGCTTTGCTTGGACGTTGCCCGCAGGGACACCAAAAATCGTCGCATGGCCTCCCGTAGGGAAGATCAGTCCCATCAATATCTTCATCGTCGTGGTCTTCCCCGCACCGTTCGGACCAAGAAAACCAAAGACCTCCCCGGCCTCAACCTGAAAGGTCAGGCCGTCAATCGCCTGAGTCCGCTTGCGAAAGAAGCCACGGACAAAGACCTTCTCGAGGTTCTCAACTTCCAACACCGGCATCATGGGAAGCGTGCCTGAAATCCGACGCTGCCTTCGAAGCCGAGCTCGAACCATCCGGGGCCGGCGATGTGAACGCTAGGGACAACTGCAGGAATGATGTAAATTCCCCAATTGTGGTGAGGGTCGATCTGGATGACCGGACCGCCCCTTAGACCCATCGAGTTGCCTCCGACACTCGCCTCGGCGACGTCATTGTCTTGGTCGCTATCCTCGTCTGGGTTGGAGGCTCGATTGCGGTAGCCACTAAAGTCTTCGACTTTGATCATAAAATCGATGGCGCCACCTACCTTAAAAACCTTGTGGGTGTCTTTTCCCCACAGCCGCACTCCGGGCATAAACGCGAGACCGATACTGTCGTTGAACAACCCCTTCCCTGCATCGCAGGGTGTGGTGCCTGAGTCACATGCTGAAAAATCGTAGTCACGCTTTTCAAGATTCAGACGCAGCCCAAACACAACATCGATCCGTGGCCCTGCGCCGACGCCAAGCGTGAGGTCCAAGAATCCCGGAGTGCGGTCTGTGCAGATCGACTTTCGACCGTCGCTGTCGCTGCTTGAAGAGGAGAACTCCCCGCAATAGAGGTCACCCGCGATCGTCATGCCCCAGCCCACACCCGCGGCAACTCCAAGAGTCACGGTCCTCGCATGTGAGAGACTCTTCTTCGTGGTCGCAGTCGCGGGTACCGGCGGAACGGTCACTTCTTTCGTGGCGAACGAAGATCCGAGCGAAGCTGGCGCCTCCTCTGACTCAGAAGGTTGCGGGGGGGCGACGGGCTTCGTGGGCTCTTCGACTCGCGTCGACTCGGCACCGGCATCGGATTCACCGTCGGTGGCATCCGGCGGTGCAGCGAAGAGCGCGCGAGCCTGGGCGGAAGTCGGCGTCATCAAGACCGCGCACAATCCACCGAGACCAAATACGAGGTGACACCGCAAGCGGCGGAGAAAATCGGGACTGAGTCGAATCACGGGCTTATCTCGGCGTGGCTTGCCGTCGAGGCCCAGGATACAGTGAATCTGAGCGCCGGCGCGACTCATCATGCCCCCAAACTCAAAATTTTCGAGACGAAGACTGCTGCAAGCGCTCGCTCCGCTTCCTCTGCTTGGGGTCCCCGCGTTGGTTGGCGGCCCAAGCTCGGCCGCAGCACAGACACCACCCGCCACCCGCCACCACGAAACCCGCTGGGGCCACGGTACACCCCCCGCGATGGAGATCGATCTCCCGCAACTCCAGTACGCTGGAAACTGGAATCCAAGGCCCGGCGCAATGCGAGAGCTGGGCATCGAGTTGCGGCTCCGCACTCGGCTCGAGCCGCGGCGCGAACCGAGCGTCGTCAATACCGAGGATGGATCGCTCTTTCGCACACCGTTTCTCTACCTCGCCGGCGGCGACGGACTCGCGGGAATTGACGAAGATGCGGAACCACGTCTCCGGCGATTCATCGACCTCGGCGGCATGCTTGTGGTCGACGATGCCGGTGGAGGGCGTGAACGTAGCTTCCGGAAGGACGCGAAGGCGCTTTTTTCTCGCGTGCTACCGGGAAACGAACTGCGCCCGGTGGCGACCGACCATGTCCTATTTCGCACCTTCTATATCGTCGAAAACCCCGTGGGCCGCACCCAGGGGTCATTGCAGGCGCTGGGCATTCAGGACGAAGGTCGACTCAAGGTCCTCTTTCTCCCAAACGATCTCGGCGGTGCGCTCGCGCGAGATACCCAAGGCCACTACCGCCACCGATGCACGCCTGGAGGCGCCGTACAAAGGGAGTGGGCCATCCGTTTTGCGATCAACATCCTCCTATACGCCACATGCACCGACTACAAGGCCGACCCTGCTCATGTTGAGACGCTGCTTCGGAGCCGTCGGTGGCGATGAGCGGCCACTGGACCCTTGCCGCCGGTCACATCCCCGGCCTGCTCGGCATGGCGACACTGTCGCTGTGCTTCGCCATCGCGCTCGCTGAGGTCTACCGAGGTCTGCGCCGTCAATCTCGTCCACGCGGGGCGCCCACCGTCGCCCTGCTGCGAATCGTCGCCCTGGCAACCCTGGCCGCAATGGTCTTTGAGCTCACCTTGCGCAACGAAGAACGCGGCATTCCACATCGGCGAGTTCTCGTCCTTGTCGACGATTCCCAGAGCATGAACGTCACAGATACGGCCGGTGAACAAGCGCCTCGCACTCGCTGGGACCGCCTGCTCGAGCTGTGGAATGAGAGTTCCACCTCGATCGAAAGGCTGAGATCCATGGGTATCGAGGTCGATCTCCGAACGTTTTCGGATCCTGGACGAGCGTTGCTCCAAGAAGGAGAGAGCCTCCCAGAGCTCCCCTTGGGCCATCGTTCCAATCTCGCCCTGGCCCTCGCCAGCTCGATGAGACCCCTCGGCCGCTCAAACACCGCCGACACAAATACGCTCGCCGCGGTCATGGTCCTCTCGGATGGGCTTATCGCCGAAGGCGATGCCGAGAGGCAACAACTTGACGATACCGTCGCTAAACTGTCCTCCTCTCCGGACATCCCAATTCACACAATTTCGCTTGGGGCCCCTGTCCTGCGAGACATCTCGCTCACCAATCTTGGTATCGGCGAGTTCGCTTTTGTCGAGAATATCACGGAATTTTCCATCGATATTCTCAGTCACGGCTATCTCGGCCAGAATGCCACGGTCCGGATTTTACGCGACGGCACCGATCTCGCCCGCAAGAACATCACTCTACCGGCCGATGGAGAATCCGTTTCCGTCGTATTTGAGCTAGCACCTGAGCGTATCGGACAATTTGTCTACACGATCGTGGTCGACGGATTCGAGGATGAAGCAACACTCAAGAACAATCGCCGGTCCGCGGTCGTCAAGGTGTTGCGGGACAAAGTGCGAGCGCTTCACGTCTCTGGGCGGCCCGACTGGGACGTCCGCGCGCTTCGAACCCTGCTTAAGCGCGATCCGAACGTCGAGCTTCTCAGCTACTACATTTTGCGGGACGGAGAGGACGTCGCAAGAGACGACGAAAATGCCCCAATGAGTCTCATCGCATTTCCCACCGATGCGATCTTCGGCAGCGAGCTAGGGTCCTTTGATCTCGTAATTCTTCAGAATTTCGACGCCAGCCAGCATGGCGACTATCTGCAAAATATCGCCGGCTACGTCCTCGAAGGTGGCGCTCTCGTGATCGTAGGCGGAGACTTGGGTCTCGCTGGCGGCGAATATTCGGCCCCCGCGCTCGCGGAGGTCCTCCCTGTCGACGCAAGCCGACCCGCGGCTCTAGAGACCGAGCCCTTTCGTCCTCTCGTCAGCGCGGCCGGCCGACGTCATCCGATCACCGCGTGGATCACCGAGCAAGGCGACGAGCCCTGGGCCAACCTACCAAGACTCGACAGCTACAATCGAACGCCGCCAGCGACAAACCCGAGGATCTCTTCGACAGTCCTGTTGCAACATCCATCAGCCGGAAATCCGCCCCTGCTCGCGGTGGCAGAACCGGGCAAGGGCCGATCTCTGGTTCTCAGCACAGGCTCGAGCTGGCGGCTCGGCTTCGCCCCGGATCTTCCGCTCATCCATGGCGCTCGTCCCTACGATCTATTGTGGCTTGAGGCCATTCGCTGGCTGCTGCACGATGGAACCACTACGGCCCTCAGTCTCGAAACCGCGAAATCTGAGTATCTTTCGGGTGAGTCGGTGACGATCAGATTGCAAACCGTCTCTCCGAATTACGGCCCCAAACCCGGTGTTGAGATCGAGTGGGAACTCCGCCGTTTAGATACGGCCTCAGATGCCGAGACCACACCTGTGCACAGTGGACAATGGACAAGCGACGCCTCAGGCCGTGCAAAGAGTTCCGTTGACGACCTCGTACCTGGCGCCTACGAGGTGCGGGCATGGAAATCGGTCGACGACGGTCCATCGCAGTCTGCCCGCCGGGTGTTCCTGGTGGGGGGATCCTCCGTCGAACTCGAACGGGTCGACGCACGTCCCGGCATCGCCCTTCTGCGCTCACTCGCAAAATCCACCAACGGTGACTTTCTCGACGCCACGTTGGGCGACACAATCTCGTCAACCATGCGCCTCGCGGACCGCACCTCCGCACCTCCTGGCGCTCTTCACGGCCGCACGGATATCCCGCTTTGGGATGGCTGGCTTGCACTCCTATTGCTGCTTTTGGCCTATCCAGGCGAATGGCTTCTACGCCGGCGCCTAGGACTCGCCTAGCCCCGGCGCCCTCGGCTAGCCAAGCGCGCGAAGCTGGCACTCGAGCCACTCGAGCTCCGCGCGTCGTGTCTGAACGATCGGGTCGTCGATCGAGCCCTTCTCGGTGCTCAATTCAGTTCGCAGCGCATCGCGTTGTTTTGTGACAACGGCCTCGTCAACATCGCCCGGTACTCTTGCACGATCGGCAAGAATCGTAACGCGCCCGATCTCACTGACCTCGAGAAATCCCGATCCGACAGCGATCCGATGCTCACTACCATCGAGCACAAAACGCACCACTCCCGGCTTGATCGGGGCAATAAATGGGATGTGGCCAGGGAGAATCCCCAGCTCGCCCAGAAGACCGGGGACCTCAACTCCAAAGGTCGCCATGTTTTTGCTGAGACAACGACCGGAACTCCCGGACTCGTTAGAGCCAAGTGAGAGTGGCCCGGTCGGCGTAAGAATATCTAGAGTCAACGAGGCTGCCATATCGTCACCATCTCCGCCTAGTTGGCGGCGTTTCTCTTCGCTTGCTCGGCCTCTTTTTCCTGGAGAACTCTGTGGGCCTCGACCACCTCGGAGATACCACCCTTCATGTAAAAGCACTCCTCGGGGACCTTATCGTGCTCTCCATCGAGAATCTCGCGGAACGAGTTGATCGAATCTTCCAAGGTCAACTGCTTCCCTTCTGCGCCAGTAAAGATCTTGGCCACATCGAAGGGCTGACTCAAGAACTTTTGGACCTTACGAGCACGGGCAACTGTAATTTGGTCCTCCTCGCTAAGCTCATCCATTCCGAGGATCTTGATGATGTCCTGGAGTTCCTTGTACTTTTGAAGAATTTCCTGCACCGCACGTGCGACGCGATAGTGTTCGTCCCCGACGATCTCCGGGGTCAAAATCGTGCTGGAGGAGTCAAGCGGATCCACCGCAGGGTAGATACCGATCTCGGTCAGCGCACGATTGAGCACCGTTGTCGCATCAAGATGAGCAAAGGCGGTTGCCGGCGCCGGATCCGTCAAGTCGTCGGCGGGCACGTAGATTGCCTGCACCGAGGTGATCGACCCCTTCGTCGTCGTTGTGATCCGCTCCTGAAGCGCCCCCATCTCGGTCGAGAGGGTCGGCTGGTAACCGACCGCCGATGGTATTCTTCCGAGCAGGGCAGACACCTCGGAACCAGCCTGCGTGAAACGAAAGATGTTGTCGACGAAGAGCATCACGTCTTGACCCATCTCGTCACGAAAATACTCAGCCTGTGTCAGGGCGCTGAGAGCAACTCTCGCACGGGCTCCCGGAGGCTCGTTCATCTGGCCGTAGACCAGCGCAACCTTTGATTTCTCGCTGTCGATGGATCGAATTTTGCGGGTGTCCTCGTCCCAATCCGCCTCGATGACATGGGATTCCATCATCTCGAAGTAGAGGTCGTTGCCTTCACGGGTCCGCTCTCCAACGCCTGCAAACACAGAATATCCGCCATGAGTCTTGCCAACGTTGTTGATCAACTCCATCAACAACACGGTCTTGCCGACGCCTGCGCCGCCAAAGAGACCGATTTTGCCACCGCGGCGATACGGTGCCAAGAGGTCGATGACCTTGATGCCCGTGACAAAGGGCTCAATTTTCGTGCTCTGATCTGTGAACGCGGGCGCGCCACGATGGATCGGGCGAAAAATATCCGTCTTGATCTCGCCCTGCTCATCCACAGGCTCCCCGACCACGTTCATGATGCGACCCAGCACGCCCTTACCTACGGGCATCATGATCGGTTTTCCCGTGTTGCGAACCTTCATGCCGCGAACAAGACCATCGGTCCCGTCCATAGCGATCGCCCGAATGCTCCGTTCCCCAAGGTGAATCGCCACCTCGACCGTCAGGTTGTCCGGCTTGTCGCTAATCGAGGGATTCGTCAGCAACAGCGCCGTATTAACCTCAGGAAGCTCACCTTCAAACTCGATGTCGAGCACAGGCCCGATCACCTGCGTCACAACACCGGTCGGCTTGATTGTCGACGCTCCCGCGCCACCCGCTTTGGCCGCGCCCGAGAGCGGCGGGATCGATGGCGAGTTGCCCCTGCCCAGCGGCGGAACCGAAGGCTTCGAGGGGGAGGACGGCGAAAATGAGGAACCAGATTTGGTCTTGTCGTCGGACATAGTCTGTCTCTCGATAGTCTTTGGGGAGCTACCCCTTGAGGGCTTCCGCGCCGCCAACAATTTCCATCAACTCCTTCGTGATGGCAGCTTGGCGTTCGCGGTTGAAGAGCAATGTGAGATCGGCGATGAGGTCGCCGGCGTTGGTGGTGGCCGAGTCCATGGCCGCTCGGCGGGCCGCCACTTCGGCCGCCGCAGAGTTGATAAGAGCCTGCTGAATGGTCGTCTCGAGTGCGATTGGCAGCAGATGGTTCAACAACTCCTGTTGCCCAGGCTCAAAACAGCGGACCGCGGTCTTTTCCGAGTCGCTGTCCGTCTGGCCATCGGCCACCTCGAAAGGAAGTAGACGAAGGGTTCGGACCTCTTGAGCAATCACATTTTTGAAGTGATTGTAAATCAAGTGAACCTCGTCCGCCTCGTTGATCTTCGGCACCGATACTTCCGACGACTCGGCTTCGTCGACTCCACAATCGACAAATCGCATGGTCACGTCGGCCGCTATCAACTTCGCCAAGGGAACAACCGTGTCGATGGCCGGTGCCTCAAAGCTGCGCTCGATCTCGATCTCGAGCGCTTTGATATAACCGTGGCTTTTCTTCCCGACGGTGACGAGCAAAACCTCTCGATTTAGCTCGCGCTGCGCCCGAATAAATCGACCCGCAGCTCGGCTCACGTTGGAGTTAAATCCCCCACACAGTCCGCGGTCCGCAGTGACCACAACCAGGACGATACGGCTCAATTCGGGCTTTGGGGCCAGAAAGTCGTGGGAGGACCGAGAGTCCTCAATCCCACCGACAACTTCAGCGACCACCGCAGACATTCGGTCGCCGTAGTCACGAGCCGACTCCATCGCGGTCTGAGCACGTCGGAGTCGAGCCGACGCAATACGGCTCATGGCCGAAGTGATTTTTCGGGTATTTTTAACCGACGCAATGCGGGTGCGGATATCCTTAAGGTTCGCCATCGCTTAGTGCCGAATCCAACGACGTGGCCGGCCTAGGCCGACCACGTCTCCTTAAAAGTCACGATCGAAGCCGCAAGGTCTTCTCCAACCTTCTTGATCTCCGGCTTTTTCCTCGCCGAGCGCAGGTCGGCGAGTACGGATACTCGATTCTCACTCATCCAAACATGCAGATCTTTCTCGAACCGCTGGATGTCCGCGAGGGCGATATCGTCGAGGTGGCCCTGTGTGCCCGCGAACACTGAAACAACCTGCAGCGCGACATCTCGTGGCGCATATTGAATCTGCTTAAGAAGTTCCACCATGCGTTGGCCCCGAGAGAGTTGATCGCGGGTACTTTTATCAAGGTCCGAAGCAAACTGTGCGAAGGCTTCAAGCTCACGATATTGGGCGAGTGACGTCCGCAACGGCCCCGCCCACTTCTTCATCGTTGGAATTTGGGCAGCCCCTCCGACGCGCGACACCGACAAGCCGACGTTGATCGCAGGTCGAATGCCCTTGTTGAAAAGGTCAGCCTCTAGGAAAATCTGTCCGTCGGTAATCGAGATGACGTTGGTCGGAATATAGGCCGACACGTCCCCAGCCTGGGTTTCGATAATCGGCAACGCCGTCAAAGAGCCGCCTCCCTCTTTGTCCGACAACTGACAAGCACGCTCCAGTAAGCGGCTGTGCAAGTAGAAGACATCCCCTGGGTAGGCCTCTCGACCTGGCGGTCTGCGCAGCAGCAAGGAGAGCTGGCGGTAGGCAACAGCCTGTTTCGACAGATCGTCGTACACCAACAGGGCATGACCGCCGTTGTCACGAAAATACTCGCCCATCGTCACGCCGGTGTAGGGCGCAAGGAACTGAAGCGGTGCCGACTCTGAAGAGCCCGCGAGCACGACGATCGTGTATTCCATCGCTCCTTCGCGCCGCAGCCGGTCAACGACCGCGGCGATCGTCGACTGCTTCTGACCGATCGCCACATAGACGCAGGTCATATCTTGACCTTTTTGATTGATAATCGCGTCGATCGCCACGGCCGTCTTGCCCGTCTGACGGTCGCCAATGATCAGCTCTCGCTGACCACGACCGATCGGCACCATGGCGTCAATGGCCTTAAGCCCAGTCTGCATCGGTTGGTCGACGCTCTTGCGTGCGATAATCCCGGGGGCCTTGATCTCCACGGGGCGATATTCACTCGCCTTCAGCGGACCTTTACCGTCGATCGGCTCACCGAGTGCATTCAAGACTCGGCCCACCAAATCCTTGCCCACCGGTACGCTCATGATCGAGCCCGTGCGCTTGACCTCGTCGCCCTCTTTGATCAGGTGATCGTTGCCGAGCAGAGCGACACCAACATTCCCTTCCTCAAGGTTGAGCACCATTCCTCGTACTCCCCGAGGAAATTCGAGCATCTCACCGGCCATCGCCTTAGAGAGCCCGTATACCCGTGCAATTCCATCGCCCACAGTCAGGACGGTGCCCGTCTCCTCGATCGAGGTCGAGTCGTCGTGGCCTTGGATCTGTTCGCTGATGATCCGGCTGATTTCGTCGGCTCTGATGTCCATGTTTCGAAGCTCTCTCTAGGTCTGCTCTTGCCGTTCGCTCCCCATCAGGGAGCCTCGGAGTTTGTCGAGTGAATTTTTGACGCTGCGGTCCAGTGTGTAACTTCCGACCCGCGCAACCAGGCCCCCGATCAAGTCGGGGTCGACGGAAGTCTCAAGAATAATTTGTTTGTTGGTGGCCTTCTCCAAGGCCACCTTGATACGAAGGATCGCATCGCTAGACAGCGCCTTCGCGGAACGGACCGACGCTCGCTGACGGTTGGCTGCAAGGTCGACAATGTCGCGGTACTGCCGGGTGATCTGCGCAATCCCATGAATGCGCCCGCGTGCCACCAGCAGGGCCATAAACTTGGTGACCAGCGGATCGAAGCCCACTTTGGCACCGATGTTCACGGCGATGATTTGCCGTGCGCTCAAAGGATAATGCGCGGCACTGAGAGCTCGAAGCAGCTTGCCGTCGGCATTCTCGGCAGCCCTCGTAAAGTCCTCAAGATTTTTCAAGAAGGCGTCACGTTGTGCGGAAGAACGAGCGAGCGTCTCCAGTGCACGGGCGTAGCGCTTGGCAAGGGTTCCTGAGATCATGATCTAGGCTTCTCCTGCAGCAGTGTCGGACACGTCACCGATGTGAGTCGCGGAAACTTCGGCGCAATAGTTGTTGAGTAAGCGCGACTCATCAGCCTCGCCAAACTTTGCACGAATAGCGATTGTCGCGCGAGACAGTGCCTGCTCGACAATCTCGGCCTCCAACGCCTGCCGCCGTTGTTCGGCATCTCGTCCAGCCTGGGCGCCGGCGGACTGAATAATTTTTTCGGCCTGCAGCTTAGCCTCAGCGATAAGAATCTCGCTCTCTCGTTTTCCTGCCGCCTCGGCATCGCTTCGAATCGACTCCACGAGGGCCTCAATGCCTTCGACCTTGGCCTGATATTCCGCCAGGACGGTCTCCGCCTCAGTTCGCGCTTCGGTCGCCCGGGCAAGCTGATAGCGAATCATGTCGCTGCTCGCTCGGTTCCCTTTCACGAGGCCCTTGAACAACAATTTGTTCAACACGAGCATCAGGACCACGAAGTTCAACAATATGAACGCAAAACCGACTCGCGGGTCCTCGTCGCTCGGAAAGTTGAACCAGGTAATCCCACTCGGGGCGTGCGGGGCCGGATTGGCCAGCGCAACCCCGGGGAGGCTCGCCAGGAGAATCGCCGCGACCCGTGTTAACCAGGGACGTAATACGTTCATGCGGACCTCCCGAGCACCTTCGTCGTGATCTCACCAGCGAGACCCGCAATCCGTCCTGAGAGCTGCCGGCGGGCCTCCTCGACCTCACCGTCGGTCTTGGAGCGGGCCTCGGCGAGTCCTTTGCCCGCGGCGACACGAGCGTCGCCGAGCAGTTCGGCGCTACGAGTGTTTGCTCCTTTACGAATATCGCTGCGGACCTGGAGCGCGCGCTCACGAGCCGCCGCGAGGTCCTCGTCATAACGTTTTCCCGCGGCCGCAGCTTTTTCTTGAAGCGACGCCGCCGCCGCGATCGACCCTTCTATACTCTGTTCACGACGTGCATGCACCGCGAGCCAGGGCTTGAAGAGAAGCTGGCCGAGGATCAACATCAGCATCAAAAAGATCCCGCCTTGCACAAACAAGGTACCGTCGATATCGACGACCGGTGTGGAGCTAACTATTAGGCTGCTCGAGAGCATCGTCTGAGAGAGGTCCCCATATGGGGATGGGTAGTGCGACCGTGATCGCGTTTCCGACGCCTAAACGGAGATAAATCAGCCACCAAATTTGGCGCTCCGGAGCGAAGGCGGCGGGGAGGTAGCACGGTGCTCGGGCGGGCGTCAACGGCCTACGCCCGGCTTGCTACGCAATCCTTGCGTCAGCGTGAGAGACAGTGCTCACACCCGCACGATGGCGCGAAAATGGACCCCCGAGAGCTTTCGTCCTCTGCCGGGTGCCCCGTCCATGGACCCAGCCGGGGCGTCAGACGCGGAGAATCCACTATAGTGGGCGTCCTTGCGGCGAATCACAACGAGCGGCCCCCCTTCATTCACCGGCGATGATACCGCGATCAACTCTCCCCGACGACGGTTTCGGCGTCCCCGCGTCCATCCGGCGGGGCGGGCCGGGTCCCCTCGAGATCCATGTGGCAGGCGCCTTGAAACAAAGATCCTTTTTCGATTGTGAGACTCGGGGTTGCGAGATTTCCGACAACCTTCGCTGGCGATTCGATCTCCAGGGACTCTGTGGCGGTGAGATCCCCACGCACTTGACCTTTTACGACGATCGTCGCGGCTTGAATTTGGGCCTCAACCTCTGCCGTCTCACCGATGATGAGAATCCCTGTTGTGCGAATCTCTCCTGAGAAACGGCCGTCGATCCGCACGGTCCCCTCAAAGGTGAGCTTGCCATCGAAGGAGGACCCCTGGCCCAAAATTGTGGTGATCTCATTGCTCGTCATGATGAATCCGCTGCGATCTCTACAATGCCGTGCTGAACATCGAAAAGATCTCGGACAGATACTAACGAGATCTCAGCGAAGTTGCCCACACTGGACACCCGAGCACTCTCACTCCCGTACCGCGGCGCGCCGCGCCGCGCATATTTCGCCCCAAAGTCGGCGATGGAGCGCGCAAAGAACACTTTATGTACACGATCAACAACTTCCCCTTGCATGTCTCGCGTGTAATGCGCGTTTTTCGTTTTAGGTCAGGTGGTTTGAAAACGTCGTTTCTCGTAGCAATCCATACCGGGCTCTCCTAGGCTGTGGCGCAGTGGCGCCACAAGACAGCACCCCGAGCGATCGAAACGCTGGGAACTTAAGAGCGGCCGCAACCGTCCACCTCGCCCGTTGTTTTACAAGGGCCCGCCCCGTACTCGCCGCCCTGGTGACGAGGACCGCGGAGCAATCCTTGCTACTTGTCGCAACCGATCACGATGGTTTTCCCATCGCGCAAACAGTGATCGATCCCCCGCGAGGGCTGCCCTACGCCATTGTGATCGGCCGACACAATCGGTGCGGATTAACGACCCCCTCGGATCCCCAGGTGAGTCTTCGCCACCTCCTCCTCGTGGCCCAACCGGGTTCCAGCAACGTTCGACTGCGCGGATACGACCTTGGAGGTCGCACCGGGGTTGTGCTGGCCGACGGAAACCGTGTCCCCGGCTTCTCAGCACACGGCCAAGTCGCGTTGGGCCTTGGACGCAGCGCACTTTTTGTACTCCCCGGAGGCGACCCGGGCTTAGAGTTGCTCCAAGGCGACGAAACAGCCGCATACAGGCGGCTCACGGGTCTTGATGTCGGCGGCGGCGGCCAAGGTCTGACACTGGCCGCCATCGCGGAGGCAAGCCCAACCGAGCTTGGTGGCTACCGCTCCATCGACCCAAACAAGCTCCCTGAACCGCGCGGCACCCTGCACCTACGCGCCGCAGAAACGAGAGCCCGCGAGGACCAGGAGGCCTCCCCGCCGGACCAACGCGACCTGGAGATCAACAAGGAGCAACTCGCGCGCGGGCTATTGATCGGCCGATACAGCGACCGATGCTCGCTCGCGGGATCGGGGCGGAATCTTTCGCGCGTTCACGCGCTTGTTACACAAGAGTCTCCCAGCTCACTCTTGGTCTTCGACCTCGCCAGCACCAATGGCCTGCGGCCGGGAGACCAAACCGGAGGCCCCGGCCATACGGTCGTGCGAATCGCCGAGAACGAGCCATGCCGACTCGGCCGCTTTCAACTCTCATGGACGCCCCCGCAGGCCCCAACGATCCATTAGGCTGGCACCGCGGCCTTTGTTTCGGTCACAAAGGGCCGGACAAAGGCGCCGCGTTCCCCCCATTTTTGCCGAAACCATGCTAGTTGCGGGCGAATGGCGTGTCTGCCGAGATCCGGTATGACGCGAGGAGGAGCCCAATGAGCGCACCCAATACACAAGGCGGTAGCCCCGTCTCGACGGTCGCCCTCAAGCTCGTCATGGCAGGATCGGGGCTGGCCTTGGCCGCTTTCGTTCTTCAGCACATGGTCGGGAACTTGCAGGTTTTTCAAGGCCGCGAAACATACAACGCCTACGCAGAATTTATGCAGGGCCTCGGCGGCATCAAATGGGCGGCCCGCGCCGGGCTTCTCGGCGTCATCGGCCTCCATATCGTGAGCTCGATCGCGCTCACACGCCGCAACAAAATGGCGCGGCCAGAGTCGTACTCGGCCCTAAAAAACCGAAAGACGGGCCTCCCCGCCCTGTTGATGCTCGAAGCGGGGATCGTTGTCCTGCTGTTCGTTGTCTATCACCTCGCACACTTCACCTTGGGTGTCGTGCATGCCGATGCGGGCTTCGACTTGGTCGACGGCAGCCGTCGTGACCTTTACAACCACTTCATCCGTAGCTTCAGCCCGGAGCGATGGCCGGTCGTGCTCGCCTATCTCGTGGCAAACGTAGCGCTTGCGGCACATCTTTCGCACGGTATCCAGAGCACCTTTAAGACCCTCGGCATCGCCGTCGGTCGCTGGCGCAAACCCCTCGAACTTGTCGGGCCGGCGTTTGGCCTCCTGATACTGCTGGGAAACTGCGCGATGCCGCTTGCGGTCTTGAGCGGAGCGCTCGCGGAAGAATCTTCACAACACAGTCCCACCGCCGACACGCAGGGCGCAGATCCGACCACGGCAAAGGAGGCGGAGTCACGATGAAACTCGACGCCAAAATCCCCGAAGGACCCATCCATCAAAAATGGGACTCTGCCCGTTTTAACCTCAAGCTGATCAACCCCGCGAACAAACGTAAGTTCAAGGTCATTGTGGTTGGGACAGGACTTGCGGGAGGCTCCGCCGCCGCGACACTGGCTGAACTCGGCTACGACGTCGAGTGCTTTTGCTTTCAGGATAGCCCGCGACGCGCCCACAGCATCGCTGCGCAAGGCGGAATCAACGCCGCAAAAAACTACCCGAACGACGGCGATAGTATCTATCGACTCTTCTACGATACGGTCAAAGGCGGAGATTTCCGGGCACGTGAGGCCAACGTCTATCGCCTCGCGCAGATCTCAAACAACATTATCGACCAATGTGTCGCACAAGGCGTCCCCTTCGCCCGCGATTATGGCGGCTACCTTGCCAACCGCTCATTCGGTGGTGCACAGGTCTCTAGAACATTTTACGCGCGCGGGCAGACTGGCCAACAGCTTCTGCTCGGCGCCTACGCCTCGCTCAATCGTCAAATCGACAAGGGCAAAGTGCGCATGCACCCCCGAACTGAGATGCTCGATTTGGTCCTGGTCGACGGCCATGCCCGCGGAATCATCACCCGGGACCTGGTCACAGGCTCGATCTCCCGATGGGCAGCGGACGCAGTGATCCTCGCGTCGGGCGGCTACGGAAATGTTTTCTACCTTTCGACCAACGCGATGGGTTCGAACGTCACGGCATCCTTCCGTGCGTACAAACGAGGCGCCGGGTTCGCCAACCCCTGCTTCACGCAGATTCACCCGACCTGTATCCCTGTCAGCGGTGAATACCAGTCAAAATTGACGCTGATGTCAGAGTCGTTGCGCAACGACGGACGTGTCTGGGCGCCGAAGGCAAAGGGCGATTCCCGCGTCCCGAGCGACATCCCCGAAAGCGAACGTGACTACTATCTCGAACGTCGTTATCCCAGCTTTGGGAACCTCGTCCCGCGCGACGTAGCATCACGGGCAGCAAAGGTCGCCTGCGACACTGGCCACGGCGTCGGAGCCGACGTTCAAGGTCAAAAGAATGCGGTCTATCTGGACTTCGCCGACTCGATCGGTCGACTGGGGCGTGACGCGATCCAAGATCGCTACGGCAACCTCTTCGAGATGTACGAGCGCATCACTGGCGAGAGCCCCTATCAGACGCCGATGCGCATCTATCCGGCCGTCCATTACACCATGGGGGGTTTGTGGGTTGACTACAATCTGATGAGCAACGTGCCCGGTCTGCACGTGCTCGGAGAGGCAAACTTCTCAGATCACGGCGCAAATCGTCTGGGCGCGAGTGCGTTGATGCAAGGTCTTGCCGACGGGTATTTCGTAATCCCCTACACGCTCGGCAACTACCTCGCCACCGACTGGAAAGGTGAAGTCACCACCGAAGACGACGCCTTCAATCAGGCCGAGAGCCAGGTTCGCGCCCGCGTGCAGAAGCTCACTGAGATCAAAGGAAAAGAGCCGGTCGACCATTTTCACCGGCGTCTCGGCAAGATCATGTGGGAGCACTGCGGTATGGAGAGAAGCGAAGCGGGTCTCAAGCAGGCGTTAAAGGAGATTCCTGCTCTGCGCGAGGAGTTTTGGGACAACGTTTTCATTCCTGGAACGAACGACGATCTCAATATTCCGCTCGAAAAAGCCGGGCGAGTCGCCGATTTTCTCGAGTTCGCCGAGGTCATGTGCAACGACGCCCTTACCCGTGAAGAATCCTGTGGCGGCCACTTCCGCGCCGAACACAAGACAGAGGATGGCGAGGCGAAACGCAACGACGAGAAGTTCTCCTTCGGATCCGTATGGGAGTTCAAAGGCGTCGGCAAAACGCCCACCCTGCACAAAGAGAAGCTTGACTTCGAACACGTCAAGCCAAGCACCAGGAGCTACAAGTGATGTCCGACGAGACGATGAACATCAAGTTGCGGGTCTGGCGGCAAGCTGGCGCCAAAACCCGAGGCGCCTTCGAGGAATACACAGTTGTGGCAACGCCGCACATGTCCTTTCTCGAAATGATCGACGTGGTCAACGAAGGCTTGCTCCGCGCGGGCCAAGAACCGATCGCATACGATCATGACTGCCGCGAGGGAATCTGCGGCTCCTGTTCCATGGTGATCGATGGCGTTCCCCACGGTCCCCGAAGTGGAACAACGACCTGCCAGCTGCACATGCGCAGCTTCTCAGACGGTGATGTCATCGTCGTCGAGCCCTTTCGAGCCAAGGCATTCCCCGTCATCAAAGATCTCATGGTCGACCGTCAGGCATTCGACCGGATCAACCAGGCGGGAGGCTACATCTCGCTGAACACGGGCAACGCACCCGATGCCAACAATACGCCTATCGGAAAACCCGAAGCCGATGAGGCCTTCGACTACGCAGCATGCATCGGTTGTGGGGCATGTGTGGCCGCATGCCCCAACGCTTCCGCAATGCTTTTTGTCAGTGCCAAGGTCACACATCTCTCGCTGCTTCCGCAGGGTAAAATTGAGCGAACCGATCGCGTGCGCCGTATGGTCTCTGCCATGGACGGTGAAGGCTTTGGCGGCTGCACAAACCACGGCGAATGTTCCGCGGCCTGCCCCAAGGACATCAGCGTCGATGCGATCGCCATGCTCAATCGCGAATACATTCGAGCCGGTCTCTTACGCCGCTGATTTTGGCGACCCCTTTTGGGTCGCGCTTTCTTGCTCGACTATCTCTGACGGTAGAACAGAGTGACCGTCAAACAGTGACACTCGCGGTCGGAGCTTTGGCTCACCACTTTGTCGACGATTTCGAGACTGTTGGCGCTGTTTGTCACCCAGTCGGTAATTCGATCGCCGATCTCCTCTCGCTCGCGAGCCTTGGTCGCCGAAAATATTTTCACACCGTCAAAGTGATTTGTGGCCATATGCGGTTCTTTCCATCGGCCTGTACCACCTGAGCGATGGCGCGAAAAGCAAAAGTAGGGTCCACAGCGTCCCCTGCGAGGGTGGGTCCCCGCCGACAACGTGTTAAACCGTCACCGTGTCTGCCCGCAACAAATCGCAAGAAACTCGGCCCATCGAGGCTTGGGCAATCGTCCAGGTCTCGCTCCAAGCGTCGGCTTCCAACACCGAACTCCAAGGAGCCTCGGCGGACCGGCTTGAGATCCTTGGCGCGCTGCTGGCTGACGACTCGCGGGTCGGAGGCGTTGAGACGCGCGACCATGCGACCTCCTGCGAAGCCGCCGGCTTCGCAGTGGTCGAACAGCCACAGCTCGTCGTGTACACTACGCCGGAGCACATCGCGGCGATTCAAGAAGCAGCCACCTTGGGAGCCCAGAAGCTCGAACTCCACGTACGCGTAGATGGAGAAGTCCGCACCGACGATGACTGGCGTGATCGCTGGAAGCAATTTTATTCAGCCCAGACCTTCGACAACACAATCGTGGTCCGGCCGAGCTGGATCGCCAAGAGTCCAGGAAGTCCAGCACTGGAGCTAATTTTGGATCCAGGTCGCGCGTTTGGCACAGGGCTCCACCAAAGTACTCGGCTTTGCCAAGAAATGGTCGTCAAGCTCTACAGCCAGACCTTTGATCCTGCCTCCGTTCTCGACCTCGGCTGCGGATCCGGAATCCTCGGGCTCATGGCCGCACGGCTCTTCCCTCGCAGCCATGGAGATATCTATCTCATCGACATCGATCCCGAAGCTGCCGACACCGCCCAAGAGAACACCGAGGCCAATGGACTCTCGTCCGCGATACACTGCATGACCGGGGTCGCTGACACGATCGGCCCACGACAATTCGATCTCGTGTTTGCCAACATTCGCCCCAATGTCCTTGTGCCCGAAGCGGCTGCCATCGCTCGGGCCGTTGCTCCCGGAGGACGACTCATGCTTTCTGGGATACTGACAGAAGAAGCCCCTGAGGTGGAAAGGGCCTATCACGCGCTCGGCATGATGACCCTGGCGACCACACAAAATGAAGGCTGGTCACTCTTACTTCTCACGTCGGACCTGCCCACGTGAGCGTCCGCGTATTTTGCTCCCCCGACCAGACGCCGGAGCCGGGTGCGACGATCGAGCTCGATGGAGAAGAGAGTCACTATCTTCTCCGGGTACGCCGTCGCCGAGTTGGAGACCCTCTGCATCTGATGAACGGTCACGGAAAAAGTTGGGATGCAATCTGCGTTGAGTCTCCATCGACCAAATGTGCCCGAGTGACCGTAGGTCTCCCCTTGCTGCCAAGCAAGGACCCGCTCGAGCTGGTCCTTGTGCTCGCAATGATCGAGTCAAGCGCGCTCGGCCGCGCCCTCACGAGCGCCGCCGAACTCGGTGTTCGTGAGATCCAACTTGTACGGTGCGCACGCAGTCAAGACCAAACGCTTCCTCGCAAACGAATCGACCGGATCATGCGCTCTTCGATGCGCCAGTCCGGCCGGCCTCGTCCGCCGCAGATCCACGCGCCGCTCCCCATCGCCGAGGCGCTTGGTCGCTACCCGCATCACTCCGGTTTCATCGCGTGGGAGGCCCTCGCAAGCCCCAGCGCCCCTGGACTCACATGTGACAACCACCGCCGACTGCTCGTGATCGGACCCGAAGGCGGCTTCGTCACAGACGAAATCGAACTCACGCACCAGCAAGGCCTACGGCCGGTGGGCCTGGGCCCGTGGACACTAAGAAGTGAGATCGCCGTCGTTGCGGGTCTTGCGCTAGTTCGTTCTCTCTAACATTGGGACTCTCGAGCACGGAGAAAGCCTCTGTTTGCCACTGTCTGTACTCCAGCCAAGAAATGTGTCCACACCTGAACCCACATGGAGTGAACTCTCCCACTCGACACCTTACTTGGCGTGATAGCCTCGGGACGTGCCACCGAAGCCACGGCGCCGCGGCTCTCCCTGCCCCGGATGCGACACAAATTTGCCGGGGAGCGACAGGGTCTCGACCTCACCTCGCGAATGTCCATGGTGCGCCCAGAACTTGCTTCCAGTGTTCGTCGCAGGATTTTGGCGACGCAGTCTGGCTCGCATCGTCGACGGAACGCTCTTGCTCTCTACGGCCGGTAGCCTCAGCTACGGGATCCACACGGTGGCCCCAGGACCCCGGCTCTACGGTGACGCGCTCGGGATCGACGCGATATTGTTGCTTCTCGAACGGGACTTGGCAGAGGTCCTATCTCCTTTGATTCCCTTCATCTGTATGGTCGGACTCTACTATCTGCTCTTTCACGCCATTTCTGGCAGCACCCCTGGACAACGATTGTTGGGCCTGCGGGTGATTGACCGACACGGCTGCAATCCAGGTGTGGTCCGAAGTATTTTACGGGTCGCCACGGCGGGCGCAGGGACTCTCGCCGGCGGACTTGGCCCGCTATGGACGCTCTTCGACCTGGAGAAGCGATCCCTACACGATCACTTGGCTGGTACCTATGTCATCCATGACAGAATCTCAGCGCAAGATCCCCGTCCCCCACTCGATCGTCCCGACGCGCCGCCGCCGGTGACCGATGAAAAATCATGAGCGACATCCTCGAATCCATTCGCAGCTCGGGAATCATTCCCGAGGCTGATTTTGATGCGGCCCTCCGTCGGCAGCAAATCTACGGCGGCTCGTTCGACACCGTGGTCCTTGAGCTCGATCTTGTCGATCCGGCCATGCTCAACAAACTTCTCGAGCGTGGATGCGGGCTCCCTAGCGCTCCGGTTGACCTGCTTGAGATTCGGGCAGACCGCCCCTGGGACGCCATACCGATGGCACTTCTCGATCTCGGCTGGGTCATGCCCTTAGCGTCGCGCACCGTATCGAAACGCGAAAAAATTCACGTCGCAGTTCACCCGGAACTTCCCGACGAACGTCTGGCGCTGTTACGAAGGTCTTTGCCCGGCGCCACTATTATGGTCACCCCGGAGTGTTGTCTCGCTCAGATCGCCGCGGAACGCTCCGGGTCGCTAGTCCCTCAACGCTACGCAGTACTTGCCCTGACCTACATCCAAGCGCTGCACGAATCTGCGAGTCAGTCCGAACCGCCATCGGCCCACGATTCAGATGCCCTCGCCGAGTCTGCGGCTCCGTGGATGACCGCCCAAGAGGGGCAAAAAGGGCACGAAAATCTGCCCCTATCGCCCTCTCCCCACAACGATGTCGACCACGAACTGCGCCCGGCCGAATCTGGCTTCAAAACGACAGCGCACGCCATGGAGTGGGACCCCGCCTGCCCGCCAACGGCCATGGATGTCGACGATCTGGCGACGCACCAAGACCAAGGTGACCCCGTGCTCCCCCCCCCCCCGCGGGAAACTCCAGATTGCGCTGGACCGCAGTTCTCCGAGGCCTTGCAGCTGGCGCGCTCTTCCCTCGACGCGGCGGATGGAAGAGATACCATCACCGATGCGCTCCTTGCCGGCGGCCTCGTTATTGGCCCACGCTGCGCCCTATTCGGTGTCAAGCGAGAGGGACTCCGCGGACTCGCGGGGCCCGGTAGCCTCGCCGCACATGTCACAGATCGGGTCGTCGTGCCCGACTCCGAGCTTGAATCCGTGATCAACGGAGACCACACCTGCCACGAACTCACGGCCTCGGCTCTTGGCCGCGCGGTGATGCGCGAACAACCGCTTCCCTGTATTTTGCTGCCGGTTAAGGTCGGTCCAAGGCCCGTGCTGATGCTCTATATCGACCGCGACGGGCAGTCGTTTACACCCGAGGACCGTGCTGCCGCGCAAATGCTCTGCGAACTCGCAGGCCAACGGCTTACCGCTCTACTGGAGCAGCTGCGCAACAAGCCCGAACGTCTCCCTGCCACCAACTTTCCGCGACTGGTGAACGACCCACTCTCGCAACGCAACGACACCCTTGTCACCGGGCATCAGCTAGAGACCCATGTCCACACGTTCACGGCATCCCCGGTTTCATCGGTTTCTCCGGTTTCTCCGATGCAGCCACTTCCAGGCATACAAGACTCGGACCTCTCCGCAGACGAACTCACGACCAAACAAGCCGTGCAGCGAGAAGTCGCCAGGATCATCGAAGAGCAGGCTCAACGCGAGCGTGGTTCCACACAGGATGTACCCCTCGATATCCCGCCCATCCGAGCCGACGCCGTCGTTTCGGAGGTCATCTCGCTGTCCAATCCCCTGATGCAGACCAGCTCGCGGGGAAAAATAACGATCGACAAAGAAGATCGACTGGACCCGCAGCGGCACAACCCCGACAGCCTTGGCGCACAAATCGACTCCGTGATCGCAGCGGTAGAACGCGGAGATACGCCCGTCTCCGCCTTGTTCCGTTTTGGCAGCGACGCCATGCAACGAGTCGCTGCGCGCTTTCCTGGCGAGATCGATGTTCTACGCCGAGACATGAGCGCCCTTCCACCACTGTCCGCCCACGGCGCGTTGCTCAGGGTCGTCGTTCAACTCGGAGATAGCATCGCCACACACATCGTCGAGCTCATGGATCACCCGAGCTCGACGATCCGCTTCTACGCAGCCTTCGTCTTCCAAGAGCTGCGCCACGACCGCTGTCTCGCCCCCCTCAGCGAGCTGGCCTTTGACCCCGAGATCGATGTCCGGGCGATCGCCATGCGAGTTCTTGAAACCTACAGCGACTCAAACGATTTTGAGCTCGCGGCTGCCCATGTTCGCCGCGAACTCGAGAGCCCCAACCGCACGCGCCAACTCCACGCTGCCCGAGCCGTCGGCGTGCTGCGCGATGTTCTCGCCGTACCCCTGCTGCTTGAGCTCCTATCCAGCTCAGACCCTTATATTCGCACCAGCGCACTCGAATCGTTGTGCTCGGTAACCGGGCAGCAGCTCGGCCTAAAAACTCACCGCTGGCGCACTTGGTTCGTCAAAAATGCCTCCAAACACCGAATTGAGTGGATCATGAGTAGCCTGGAGCATCGCGATATCTCTGTTCGCCGCTGGGCAGCGGACGAGCTGCGGCGAGTCACGGGCCAGAGCGTCAACTTTCCGGCCGCGGGCAGCCAACCCGCCAGGGCGGAAGGTCTCAAGAACTGGACCCGGTGGTGGGAGACGGTCGGACAAGGCCGTTTTCTAGGCGGCTAGCCACTTCAATACTTCGCAAGTGGCGCGCTCCCGGTTGATTCAAGGGAGCGGAGAGCGGTCCGTTTTGTGCTAAACGTCTACCGTGTTCGAGACCATCTCGAAAGGATTTCGTAGTGCCCGCGAGCGCCTAACCGGCCACGGGGAACTCACCGAAGACGTTATCGACGCCAGCCTCAAGGACGTGAGGATGAGTCTTCTCGAAGCGGACGTCGAGTTCCGTGTCGTCAAGACCTTCATGCGCGCCGTGAAGGACAAGGCCTTGGGCGAGACCGTTCGCCTACAAGCCAGCGCGGACGGTCGAAAAGTACGCGTCAGTACAGCCGACCACTTCATCCAGCTGTGCAACGAGGCGCTCGTTGACCTGATGGGACCGGTCGACACTTCGCTCGCCACCGCGAGCAAAGGCGTCACCGGCATCATGATGGTCGGGCTACAAGGGTCGGGGAAAACCACGACCACCGCCAAGCTTGCCCGGCGCTTGCAAGAGGACGGCAAGACCGTCTTGCTTGTCGCGGCCGACGTCCACAGACCGGCGGCCATTCACCAACTCCAAGTACTCGGCAAGCAGCTGGACGTTCCCGTGTTCGCCCAACCGGGGGGAAAGCCGGTCGACATTGTCGAAGCCGCCACCGAAGAGGCAAATGCAAAGGGATACGATTTCGTAATTTACGATACGGCGGGTCGTCTCGCCGTCGACGATGCCCTCATGGGCGAGCTAGAAAATATCCAGAAGTCCGTCCATCCCAAGAATATCTTTCTCGTCATCGATGCGATGATCGGCCAGGACGCCGTCGCCACCGCCACCGCCTTTGACAAACGCCTCGACATCAGCGGCGTGATTCTCACGAAACTCGATGGTGATGCCCGCGGTGGGGCAGCTCTGTCGATCAAGGCCGCGACCGGAAAGCCGATTAAATTCCTCGGCATGGGAGAAACGCTCGACAAGCTCGAGGAATTTCGACCCGAAGGGCTCGCCAGCCGAATTCTCGGTATGGGCGACATCGTCGGACTCATGCAGGATTTTCAGGGCGTCATCTCCGAAGAAGATGCCGCCGCGAGCGCTGAAAAGATGCTCGGAGGAACGTTCTCGATGGACGACTTCCTCCAGCAGATCAAAACTCTTCAATCGATGGGATCGATGAAGGACCTGATGGACAAGATGCCATTGGGCTCCATGTTCGGAGGCAGCGTCCCCGACGAGGTCTTGGATCAAGCCATGGACGATGGCGAGCTCGTGAAGATCGAGGCGATGATCCATTCAATGACTCGCCATGAACGACAGAACCCGGAGCTCTTTCTCAGCGACGGCGCGCTCGGAAAGCGTAAGAGCGACAAGCTGGTCGGTCGAAAATCTCGACGACAAAAACGCCCCCCGAAGGACCCCAATCAACTCGGAGATGATGCATTCATCGACACCCGAGTCGAACGAGTGGCTCGCGGTAGCGGTCGTCAGGTGGACGACGTTCGCTCCCTTCTCGGCCGATTCATGACCATGCGAGACATGTTTGGCATGCTCGGTGACCTCATGGGTGGCGGAGGCGGCTTGCTCGGGAAGATCCCCGGCATGGGTAAACTCAAGCAAATGAACGCCATGAGAAAACTCGCCAAGGACCCCGAAGCCATGCAGGCGCTCATGGGGGGAGGCGGCATGGGCGACATGCCCGGCATGGGCGGCATGCCCGACATGGGCTCTCTACTCGGCGGTGCGGCTGCCTCTGTAAAACCGGGTAAAAACGACAAGGCGAAGCGCAAGAAGGCCAAACAAGCTCGCAAGAAGAACCGCAAGCGCTAGTTCTAGCGAATCGCCGCTCAGTTGAGTTGCGGCTCGATGTCGTCAGGATTGGCGGGCCGCGACACTCGATAGCTCTCGTCAAGCCATCGGCCCAAGTCGATCATTTTGCAGCGCTCGCTGCAAAATGGTCGTTGGGGCGAGGTTTCCATGAGGCGGAGTTCTTTCTCACAGGTGGGACATAAAAGTTTCATTTTCGACATGGCCTCAATCCCAACCACCAACGGGAGATAGCTTGGGTGCGATCTGCTGTTCAAAAATCAGTACCGCCTCAACGAGTCGTGTGTAGTGATCCATTAGGAGCGCCTGTCCGGCATCGCAGAGTTGTTCTCTACGGAACGACTCCATGTGCAGAGTCTCGGTAATCGATCCATCGGCACCGTGCGCACAGCTTGCAAGAAGATTTTGCCCAACAATTCGATGATCGCCCGAGACGTGACTCGGATCAAAAATCACTGGGAGAATCGTCTTCTCGTGTGCGTGGTGAATCACGTTTAGATCGGGTTGGTTGCGGCAGTAGCCGCCTTTCGTAAACAAGGTCTTCATTCCCCGCTCACACAACACGATATCCAGATTGCCTTGATTCGCTATGTACTCGGCCGCGAAGAACCACTCTTGCGCCTCGTTTGCAAAACCTCGTTTGAGAATCACGGGACGCCCGGCCCGGCCCGCAACCTCCAAGAGGTCGAAGTTCTGAGCGTTTCGAGTGCCGATTTGGAGCATGTCCGCGTGCGTAGAGATTTCATCAACGAGGTTGATGTCCATGATCTCTGTCACATAGGGGAGCCCCGTCTCTTCTCGTGCAGCATCCAGCATCGCAATGCCTCGCATGCCCAAACCACGCCAGTCCGTCGGAGACGTCCTTGGCTTGAAAGCTCCGCCGCGCAGCATCACCCGATCAACGATGCCGAGTTTTTCGGCCATCGCCTTGGCCATTCTCGCAATCGACAGGGTCTGCTCCAACGACTGTGGAGAGTCGGGACCGACTACAAAAATATGCTTCCCGCCACCGAAGCGACGCGTGTATCCGTCGAGACCATCGACACTGACGACCCTGCGCGCCCGAGTGGGTCCCGATGCCGGGCTACGAGCGATGTTCGAGTAGTCGCGTGGCATGGACCGAACTATGTCACGCCTCGCCAAAAGCTGCTTGGAGACGAGCGATCCCCTCGCGGATCATTTGGTCGTCAGTGGCGAAACTCAGTCGTATATGTCCAGGTGCGCCAAATGCCGAACCAGGCACGCAGGCAACAAGGTGTTCATCGAGCAACCAAGAACACAACTCGATGTCGTCAGCATGTTCATCGCCCAGATGCTCCGTCACGTCTGGAAACACATAAAATGCGCCATCGGGTGGAATGAAATCGAAGCCCCGAACAGAGCTTAGTCCGTCGATCATAATGCGTCGCCGACGCGCGAAGGCGACTCGCATCGCGGCAACGTCTTCGCCACATCGACTCTCGTCAAGCGCGACCTCGGCAGCCCACTGCGCCGGCGTCGAGGCCCCGGAGGTGACCTGCCCCTGAAAGGCTTTGGCGGCATCGATGAGCGGTGAGGGCGCGATCAAAAACCCGATGCGATAGCCGGTCATCGCATGGCTCTTGGAGACCCCGTCAATTACGATAATCCTCTCACTCAGCCCCTCGAGCGCACGAAAAGCGGAGGTCGCCTCAAACCCATCGTAGACGAGGGTTCGATAGATATCATCGACAACCAACCACGCCTCTGGAGCCCGCCGTACAACCACCTCGCCCAAAGCCCGTAGCTCCTCCCGGGTATAGCCGACCCCGGTTGGATTGCTCGGGCTGTTGAGCAAGACATAACGGGTACGTGGGCCCAGCGTCGCCTCTAGCTGTGCAGGCGTGAGCTTGAAGCCCCCGGCGTGGGTCGTCGTAACAATACGCGGGGTACCTCCGGCAAGACGGACCATCTCGGGATACGACACCCAGTACGGCGCGGCAAACACAACCTCGTCCCCGGCCTGAAGGGTCACCAAAAATAGGGTCGCCAAGCTGTGCTTTGCTCCGCATGAGACCAAAACGTTGCCCGACGAGAACTTCCTGCCATGATGCTCGCCTTGAAGTCGCGCCACAAGCGCGCGCAGAGCCGGCGTTCCGGGAACCGGAGCGTAACCGACCGACCGCTCGGCCAGCCGCATGCTGAGTTCCTCAGCGACGGCCTTGGGGGGGAGGAAGTCGGGCTGACCTGCCGAGAAATCCAACACTCGCTCGCCCTGCGCGGCGAGAGCCGTCGCCTTCGCCGAAATGCTCAACGTCACCGACGGGTGAACGCCAGCGGCGCGGGGGTTGATCGCGGGACTCGGGAGCTCGGACGGGGCAATGCTTTCAAGCGGTTGGTCGGTGTTCATGCGTCGCCCCCAGGTGGCTTGTGCTCGTCCGTCCCTTCTGTGTAGCGAAGGAACTTGAGAACAGTCTGGCCGTATTCCTTGCGGGACTCCGAGACCAGAGCCCTAGGCATTACCATCGGCGGCTCGCGCCGTCCACGCTCGAATTCGCAGACAATCGATGCACGGGCGGCCAGCCAGCCGTGCTCGACGAGCCCGCACAACGCTTCGGCGAGGAGGGCCGTTTCACCATAGGGAGGATCGAGCAGCACCAGGTCAAAGCGGACACTCCTGTCATTCACGCGTAAGAACGAGCGCGAATCGGTAGCCAGAATCACAATTCTAGACTGAAGATCAAGAGCATTGATCTGCTCGCGCAAGAATCGAAACACCGCGGGCTGGGACTCGACACACACGGCGGACATCGCGCCCCTGCTCAGAGCTTCGATGCTCAGGGCTCCGGAACCCGCGAACAGGTCCAGCACCCTTGCCCCCGCAATTTCGCATTGTAGGCGATCGAAGATCGCACCACGCACCCTCGCCCCTGTCGGCCGAACTCCCGAGATTGTCCGAGGAAGATCCGCAAGGCGACGTCCGCGAAATTGCCCCGAAATTATCCGTTGCATGAACGCGGGTGTAACCGATCATGCAGCGAATCGGTACGCCCAGCGCCCGTTCACGAGAGCATGCGCATGCGCTGCGCATCTCTGGCCCGCCGAACAAGCATCTCTGACCGCTCTTCCGCGGCAAGCCGAGCCAGACCGCGATGATATTCTCGGCGACGACGAATCCACGCGACCACCAAAAGTGGTCCCCCCAATGCCATCGGCAATGCCCCTGAGCCCACGATCGGATACCACACGAAGCGAGAAGTAAGCCCCTCTCTCCACTGCCGATCCAATTCTCCCAGTGGACGTCCATAGGCATCTGCGATGGCCTGTTCAAAATCCATCCCACCTTGCATCGCCTCAAGGAGGTCCCGAAAAGCGATGCCTTCATCTTTGAACCTCAAGAAGGTCGCAAAGTCGCGCGCCGCGGCGTAGGCAACCATCGCCTCCCGATCGTCCCCACGAAAGTTCTTCTCCAGCCGCTCCAAAGTTGGCACCCCGGCCCCATAGACGGTCCCCGCCAAGGTCTCGAAGCGACCCAGGTCAACCTCGGCACCGATGCTGTCCGCGATCCCCTCGTGAAACCAACGTGGCGCGTTTTGCCCTCGAATCGCGCGATGCAGCGCAATATGCACAAGTTCGTGACGCAGCAACGAATCCAATTCGGTGCGCGATCCGTCCGGCGAATGGCGGGCGATGACAATCTCGCCCCGGCGCGGGCTGGCGACCCCAGCAACCCACTGCGGCATTGATGTGGCACGGGCGACCAATCCGGAATGCCGGACAAAATTGATCACTAGCGGTTTCCGAATCTCCATACCGAGTTCGCTCTCAATATGTTCCCATGTCGCCGCGACGCCCCCTGCGAGGCGACGGGCATCACCATCCAAACCCGGTTCATAGTTGAAGGTCAGCGAATCGATCAGGATTGTCTCGGATGCGGCCTCAAGCGTCCATCCCACGGGTTTCCCTTTGTGGGCAAACGCGGCGCCCGATGTCGCCCAGACCAGGACCAGAGCGATCGCAAACGCCCGGATCGTGCCCCAAAGCAACTGGAGACCCCCTCCTGGCCCCATACGACTCGCCCGCTTCATCATGGCTGAACTGTGAGCACGACCGTGTCCTTGCGCAAGGCGCTGCCGACCAATATTCCCACGGCCACCCCCAGAACCGTCGCCGCGGCTCCCACAATAAGCGCCGTACGAACACGAACGGGAAGACGCACTCGACGACTTGGCTTGATGCCTTCGCTAAGCAGCGTTTGATGCTCCTCCCACAAGACCCCAAGAAAACCAACCTGATTCGCGGCCCTGGCGCCTCTTATGCCGAGGGCACGGTCAAGCACGCAGTCGTGGGCAAGAAATACGGGGCTCTCTCGGTCCGGAAGGTATCCCAAGAGCACCACAAGGTCGTCACGACCTTCTCGGCAAATCGACCGGGCGCCTGAAGATCCTGCCCGAAGTCGGCGAAGATCGGCGGGCCTCGAAGCGCGTCCCATGCTCAACTCCAGCCGGTCGACAATCTCCACCTCGGCCTTCGAACCGGCTGTCTCGGGCGAAAGACCGACAGCCACTCGGATTGGAGCGGCGCTCGGTGATGGCCTCTTCCCGAAAGGCGCCTGTTCATCCACCGCGGGCCGAATCATTCTCGTCGACGTGACCCGCGGCCCGTCGGCCACGGGCCCGTCGGCTACGGGCCCGACAGCGGCGACAGCGGCGACAGCGGGCCGTACCGTGGCAACGAGGCTCACGACCACCCAAGCCACAATACGAAGTGCTCCTCGAATGCTCACGTCGATTCGCGCTTGAGGCGATTGATCGCCCAAACTTCACGCGCCCGCAGCCCCGGACTGAACTGCACACCACATATCTCTCCGCGTACCCGATCAACCCAACAAACACTCGCCTGTGCCTCGACCTTCTCATCGAGTTCAGGCAAGGAAAACACGAGCATCACACGATCGCCCGGGCCCAGCATCGCGCCCGAGATCTCGAGACGCATGCCACTCGTGCTGATGTCCAGTGCCACCGCCGAATGGGTATGTTCACCAACTTTGACTTCGACGCGATCTCCTCGCTCCATTCGCTCGGACCGTCTCCGGTTGGCGGCGGGCATGTGGGGGGATTCAGACACCGCCACACCGTAGCACCGGACCGTGCACGAGGTCGTCCTTCGAGCGCCAGTTATTTTGTACCGGGATTCGCGCTCTGTCCAACCACCGACTCGACAAGAGGGCCTGGGTCCCCTCGCGCCGGTCGACGTCGGCGCGCAAACCAAATTCGGTAAGCCCGCATTTTTGCGCCTTGACCGGCGTCGCGCCGATACGAACAAGTCGATATCTCGTCGCTATCTTCGGGCGCCGCCCATCTGCGTTCAGGACAATCGTTCGGATTGTAGGCCATCTCGAGCGCTTCACCGCGCTGAATGAGCTCCCCTAGGCTGACCCTCCAGGGACTTCCGTCACTGCGAGTGTAGGTAATGCTCGCACGTGTACTCCGCAGCAGACGATCCCTATCGCGTTCCAAGATCGCCACCCCCGCGTCGACGTCGTGTGCGCTGCCAAGCCCGTAGGCCGCCGGTCGACGACGAACTTTTTTGCCGAAGTTCATCACGACGTCCATCGCCAACAGCAGCCGAAGATCGCGTGCTGGGGTCGAAAATTTTTCCCAAGGTCCTTCCGTCTCGAAGATCGCGTGACCCGAGGGCATCTCGATCCGGCGCCCCGAGTTCTCATTCATCCAGGCCACGGCATGGTCCACCGCGGTAGCCCGTACCCGCGAGGCCTCGGCCAAGGCCATCACCGCCTCCGCCATCGCCATCGCCGGATCGACCACCTCGGGCGAGATGATCGACTCCACCGCATCGTAAAAATCGTGGGCGCTCATCTTTGCCTGGTCCATCGACCACTCCGGGTAGTGCTTGGATCGTCTCAGGCCCGCGTCATCCATCGCCACGGACGCGGTCCCAGCATCTGACAGTTGCTCAGGAGCGAACCGAGACGTCGGGTCGACCAGAGGTCGAAAGGCCTTGAAGCCGCTCCCCCCAAGACCGGGGTCTTGGTTCCAAAGAAAATTTCCCTCCCAAAATCGTTTGCGCGTAATGCTCCCATCGGGCTGCCCATCCACCGCGTAGAGAATCCCGGGGCGCCCATTTCCGCCGGCCACAAACTCCGTGACGACAAGGATGTGACCGTAGGGGTCCGCGAAGATAGTCCCCGGTCGCAAACCTCGAGCTCCGAGCCGCACCGGATAGAAATCGCTCCGCTCGTCCTCCAGGGCCACACGTCCGTTGCCCGTGTGCACCCCCCACGCCACGGTGCGCGCAAAAAAACGCTGGATCACCCCCAATTTATCATAGGTCTCGGGCAGCTCTTCACGCATCCACGCGAGGTGAAGGTCGGGCGGTTTTTCATTGGTCACCAACGCAAAACACCGAGGCGCCTTGCCGGAAGATCCGCGCGAACACTTTCGAAATCCGAAGGGTAAACCCTGCTTCCAAGAAAAGTAGGCACGCAAGAAATAGGGCGCATCCGCACAATCCGGCACCAACTCCAATGCATGCTCGCCGAAGTCCTCGTTCCATCCCAGAGAGTTGTGCAGAAAGTTTCGATGCGGATCCGAGGTCACGTCGCTCAGTCTCCTCCACGCCAAGTCCTCGCCATCGATGCCGCCAAACAACTCGCGAACCCAGGCGCTGAACAACGCCTCTTGAGCCGCCCCCCATGATCGCCGTGTCGTCCACGTGTGCTCAGGCCGCAATTCCACAACCGCCGACTCTCGATCTCCTGGAGACCGACGTACGCCTCGCGCCTGGCATGCCAGACCAACTCGATCGCGCCCAACGATGACCTCAAACCGCCCCGAACTCCGGGCGACAAAGGTCGCCGCTGTTGAATGCGGGGCGCCGATTCGCACCCTGGAATGCACGGAGATCTCTCGCCCCTCGCTATCTTGAACCCTCAGTGCCAGCGGTGTATCCCCCTCGAAACTCGCCGCCAAGATATGCACACGATCGCCAACAGCCGGCCGCCGCGGAGAGATAATAATTCCCACCGATCGATCACGTCTTGAGCGACGCTTAGGACAATCCCCAGCCATTGTGCCTTCCGGAACCGGCAACGGACCGGGTCGCCCCACGAGGTTCGCGGGATCGCTCCGCACATCTGTCGGTGGACCACCATCCTCCTTTTCGTCGGACACCGCCGATACTACGGCCCCAGTAGACGCCAACGCACCGGCAGTCCTGATGCCCGCAACGCTATCTTCCTTGCAAGCCACGAGCACGACAACCAAGGTGAACCCACAAAGACTCCCGCGAAGTCCGTCCCATCCGAAAGGTCGTTTTGGACTCTCGACCATCTTCTTTCCATAGCGAGTTTCTACAGACGACGCCACTTCCCGAGCCTGCCGACATGCACAATGCCGAGAAAGGGCGCGATCGGTAGCCTCCTTGGCCGCCTGGATTCCCTGTGCGACAGTCCCCTGCAGTCGACCCTGGGCCAACTCCGGCCCACGAAGCTCTCATTCCAATGCGTATACTGATCGCTGACAAGTTGCCTCTCTCCGGATGTGAAGACCTACGCTCGCAGGGGCACGAGGTCACGCTTTCGCCCGACCTTGGCCCCAACGACCTCCCCGATGCACTCCGGAAGGGACGCACAGAGATTCTAGTGGTTCGCTCGACTCGGGTAACCACACAAGCCATCGAGGCCAATCGCTCGCTATCCCTTATCATTCGTGCAGGAGCCGGGGTGAACACCATCGATCTCGAGAGCGCGAGTCAACGCGGCATTTTTGTGGCCAATTGCCCCGGGAAAAATGCAATCGCGGTGGCCGAGCTGGCCTTCGGTCTGCTGTTGGCGATCGATCGCCAAATCCCCGACGCCGTGGACGCGCTTCGCCACGGTCGCTGGGACAAAAAGAAATACGGAAAGGGCGGCGGTCTCCATGGTCGGAACCTCGGTATCGTCGGACTTGGCAATATCGGCCGAGAGCTAGCCGTTCGCGCCCATTCCTTCGGGATGAACGTGCGAGCCTGGTCCCCAAATATCGATAACGACGCTGCCGAACGAATCGGAGTTGCCGTGGCGGACGACCTTGAGAGCCTCCTGCGCACAAGCGACGTTCTGAGCGTGCATGCACCTCATAGCAAGAGTTCCCATCATCTGATCGGTGCCCAGGAGCTCGCGCTCCTCCCTGACAATGCGATTCTCTTACACACATCTCGGGGTGGTGTGGTTGACGATAAATCCGTCGAGGATGCCCTGCGCTCAGGAAAAATCCGAGCAGGTTTCGACGTGTTTGAACACGAGCCGGACGCGGCCGCGACATCCTTCGACCACCCCTTGGCAAAACTTCCTGGTTTTTACGGGACCCCGCATATCGGCGCATCGACGGCCCAGGCCTCGGCCGCCACAGTCAGCGAGGTTCTACGGATCATCACAGATTTCGCATCGGGTGGCATCGTCCACAACTGTGTGAATGTGATCGCGGAACGACCGGCACAGTTCTCGCTGGTCGTCCGTCACATCGATCAGGTCGGCGTCCTCGCCCACGTCCTCGAAGAGCTCCGCCGTGAGCGCCTAAATGTCAAAGAGATGCAAAACATCGTATTTGAAGGCACGGACGCGGCCGCATCCGCGACCATCGCGCTTGAGCGGTCCCCGAGCGAGGCCTTGCTCAATGCACTTCGTAGTCACGACGCGATCTTTGCGGCTGACCTGCGCGCCAAACCACTCTGATCGAGCCGACCGGGTTTCCCCTACATCCGACCCGCCAGGGCAATTCTAAAATAGTTTAGCCCTTGCTTGGGATCCCAACCGTGAGCGAATTGAAACTGGAGACCCAGCCGATCCTCGGCGGGGTCCCGATCATATCCAGTCTTGAAGTCGAAAACGAGGGATGCGCCCGAACTACCTTTAAGACTGGAGCTGTCGATGGGATTGCTCCACGCCAACCCCCAATCCGAAAAGGGAACAAAAGTAAGCCGTCTCAAGAACAGTCGATAGCTTCCAGCACCTCGGTCGAACCACCGCACTGGAATCGGATAGTCGACGTTCATGAGCAGATAGTGGCGACCTGAAAATGCTCCATTGGCATAGCCACGAATCACCCGAGAGCTGCCGAATGGCGTCCGATAGAAGATCGCCATCAGCACATCTTGTTGATCCGGATAGCCACCAATCCGGTAGACGCTGGAACTCGATGTGCCGGCCGAGAGCTTGTAGGCCAGGACCTGATGGCCTCGCCAAGGCATCGCCAGTCGCTCTCGGTAGCTCACATCCGCGGAGATTCGCTTCGATTCGCTCAAGAACACCTCGTCTTGCACGCTCACCGACGCCGACAACGAGCGACCGCGCTCACTGCCATAGGAGAAGGTACTCCCCCGAAGATTCGAGTAACGAACCCCTAGTCGCACTCGACCGTCGGTCTCTGGGACAGGCCGCGCCCCTCCCGGAGCGTTGGGGTCAATCGGGCTATCGCCGGCATTCAGATTTTCGAAATGATGGAAATAGTATCCACCGTCCACATCCACCCGATGGCTTTGCACCCGCAGCGCAGGAATCGACACCGAGGCCGAAACGGCGGTGCTACGGCGCAGATACGAATCCAACCGATAACGCGCCCCCGAGAATCCCGTTCCGGCCTTCGGCTCGTACACATACCGCCCAAAGCCATCGATCGTCTGAAGGTCACGCACAAAATCGACACGAAAATTGGGTACCAACCGTCTGAACGAATATTCCACGCCGCCAACCGACTCCTTAAAGTCTGGAAGGTATCCATAATGTGCACGAAGATGGTGAAACTCCATGATGTCCGAGAACTCCACCGAGACCCCCAAGGCCGTCCTACCGGGGGTGGATTCAACCTCAAGAACGGACGGCAATAGGCTTCGGGGGAAAAATGTCCGATGCGCCCGGTAGGCGGTCGAGGCTGCGCTTGGGGCTGGAAAATCTCGACTTCGCTCTTCGTGCTCTACAGCACCAGCCACCGGAAAGGCCGTCTCCCCGGTCATCGCTGGCAAAAAACGATCGGGGTCAAAATCCATCTTCCACAGATCGTAACCCTGGCTCGTAAACCCCGAGTAGACGAGCTTCGTGCCCGTGTGATCGAGAATCGGATGAAAGGCACCGCCCAGAACGTTGCTTACTTGATAGAGGGATTTGGTCTCTCGCTCAAACGCATAAATATTAAACACCCCGGTCCGATCGCTGATGAACAGCAAGAAGCGCCCGTCCGGCGACCATGCCGGCGCGGTCTCGATGCTGCGTGACGATGTGATCCGCTCCTGCACCCCCGAAGCCCGATCATAAACATAGATGTCGCGAAATCCCCCCTCACGCCAACCCGAGTAGGCCACTTTGCTTCCGTCCGGAGACCAACGGGGCATCGTCACCTGGGAGATACGCTCCATAGGTGCCAGCTCTCGAACCCTGAGCGAGTCAAGCTCCAGAAAAGCCAGACGGCTCTGAGCGACATCCGTCCGCGAGAACACCACCGTTCGACCATCCGGCGACACGTCGGGGTAGTTTGCACGCATTGCGAAGGTGATTTGCTCCATCGCATCGGCACCTCCGCCTCGCCAACGATAGAGGTCCCCCCAGCGGTACCTCATGTCGTGGCGCATGATTTGGTGAAGAACGATGTCGTCTTCGTTGGGGCCGACAAAAGCGAAGTGAGCGCTTCCTCCCAGTTCGAGAATCGATTGGCCATCGGAGGATTTTCGCTGCGCTCCCCGACCGACCCCCTCACGTGCTCGGACCCCCTGCGCCGGTACCTTGCGGATGCCGCCCTGGCCATTTCGGTTCTCGTCGTAAAAATAGAGAGATCGATCGTCAGGGGACCATCGGGCGCGTTTTGAGCCCGAATTTGTGAAGGTCAGTCGACGCCCCTGTCGAATCCCGCGAGCTCGTATTTGCCGTTCTTGGGCCTCGAATCGTCGCGAGATGTCGCTCAGGAACTCACGCCACAGTTGATCGAAGTCCACTCCGAGGACGTCCCGGACCGCGCGGCTCTCTCGGCTGTAAATCAGTCGCCCTCCACGCACATGACTTAACTCCGCGAGCTTGTCGCGCCCGTAGTGCACACCTATCCAATGCATCATGTGCAGACCGTAGAGGTAGGCCGAGTTCCCGAAGGGAAAGATTGCGGCCGTCGACGACACCTGGCCACGAGTCTGAAGTTTTCGCTCAAGAACTGCGGTGCGCAGGTACATATCGAATATTGCCGACCGATGACGCCCCCGGCCCCCCTGGTCCGACTCAAGCATGGTCGCCAGCCCCTCGATCGTCCATCTCGGAAGGTCTCCCTGGGGGACCATCACCCTGCCCAACACACCAAAGCCGAGCGCCGCGTTGACGAGCCGCGGGATTCCATGAATCGTATCGAGATGAAGTACGTGGACGAGCTCATGCGTAAGCAAGATTTCGATCCAATCGTCGTAGCTTCCGAGCGCGCCCAACTCACCTGGGGCGACGGTGTGCAACACCACCCTGGGCGTCGGACCCACAGTCGCGCTACCGTTTGCGCGATCCGTGCTGTCGATAATCACAACGTGAATCTTCACCTGCGGCACATGACCGAGCACCCGTCCTAGCTCGAGGTAGGCGCGTTCAGCCCGTTCAGCGCAGCGATCGACGACGGACTCAAGCTGTGCATTGTAGTGAAAAGCGAAGTGCTCGGTTTCCAACGTTCGTTGGCGCCGATCGCTCCGAGCGCGCGCAGAACTCATCAAAAAAAACAACGCACCACACAGCACAATCGCCAGAGCAACAACAATGCGTGAGGTCCGGCGGCGATGCACTGGCCACACTGTACCCCGAGCGCCCGTCAAATTCCGCGACGATAGTGAGCGTCATCCCAACAACTCCCGTCAGGCAACCACGGTCATCTCCCAATTTTTCTCCACACCCCCATAATCGGTGGCCTGGCCCACAAGCCTATTCGTCGGTCACGCAACCCCACGCTGCTGAACGAACGTTCTTAATATATTTACGTAGGGTTCCACGGGTCGCCTTCTCGGGCGGCGCTCGCCACTGCCGCTTACGCACCATCATTTCATCCACGTCCACCTCGATATCGACGGTGTGCTTCTCAACGTCAATAGCGACGATGTCGCCGTCTCGCACGAGCGCAATCGGGCCGCCTTCTTGGGCCTCAGGCACCACGTGGCCGATTATAAAACCGTGGGACCCCCCTGAAAACCGTCCATCGGTGATCAACGCGACATGATCGCCCAAGCCAGCGCCAACGATCGCCGAGGTGGGGGTCAGCATTTCGGGCATCCCGGGGCCGCCCTTTGGGCCTTCGTAGCGAATGATGACGACATTGCCCTTGTCGATCTCGCCCCGTTCTAGAGCTGCGAGCATCACTTCCTCACCGTCATACACCCGTGCCGGACCTCGAAAACAAAGACCCTCCTTCCCTGTAATTTTGGCGACCGCTCCACCCGGTGCAAGCGATCCGCGTAGGATCTGAAGATGCCCAGTCTCCTTGATCGGCTCCTCGAAGGAACGGATTACCTTCTGACCTCGCGCAAGCCCCGGCAGCCCTTCGATGTTCTCCGACAAACTTTTTCCCGTCACGGTCATGCAGCTGCCATCGAGCAGCCCGTGCCCGAGAAGAGCCTTCATCACCGCGGGCGTGCCTCCTACGTGGTGGAGGTCTTCCATCACATACTTTCCGCTCGGCTTGAGGTCCGCCAACAGGGGCACACGATCGCTCACCGCCTGAAAATCATCGAGTGCGAGTGGGATATCGACCGCGCGCGCCATGGCGATCAGATGCAAGACCGCATTTGTTGAGCCGCCGAGCGCCGTAACGACCACCATTGCGTTCTCGAATGCAGCGCGCGTCATGATGTCTCGCGGCTTGAGGTCAAGTTCGAGAAGATTTCGTACCGCAGCCCCGGCTCCAGTACATTCATGCCGTTTTGCATCATCTTCGGCCGGCGTCGACGCACTGTAGGGCAACGACATGCCCAGCACCTCGATCGCTGCAGCCATCGTGTTCGCGGTGTACATTCCTCCGCACGCCCCAGCCCCGGGACATGCGGAGCGTACGATCTCCCTGCGTTCCTCTTCGCTGACCTTGCCCGCGATGTATTCGCCATAACACTGGAACGCCGAGACCACATCGAGTGGTTTGCCGCGCCGGTCCGCACCGGGCCGAATCGTTCCGCCATACACCATGAGTCCAGGACGATTCAGGCGCGCCATGGCGATCAAACATCCCGGCATGTTCTTGTCACAGCCGGGGATTGCGACGATCGCATCGTACCATTGGGCCGCCATAACGGTTTCGATCGAGTCTGCGATAATTTCTCGAGACTGCAGCGAATAACTCATGCCCTCGGTGCCCATCGCTATCCCGTCGCTGACGCCGATCGTATTAAACCGCATTCCCACGAGTCCCGCCGGCTCCATCCCCCCCTTTACCTTGGCCGCCAGGTCCAGCAGGTGCATATTGCAGGGATTCCCCTCGTACCAGACGCTGGCGATGCCGACCTGCGGACGACTCATATCGGCCTCGCTCAGCCCCGCCGCAAAGAGCATGGCCTGCGAGGCCCCCTGGCGCTTGTGTTGGGTGAGACGTGCGCTGTAACGATTGAGATTTCGATCATCTCGAGTCATGAAAACACCTCGTCTTGCCATACTTCTGCCGGGCTACCGAAATGAAGATCAGATCCACAGGAATCGATGTCACTTTTCTCGGATGCACTAAACTCATATTGATTTTTTCTATCATTCGTTCATTTTTGCCTCACGATCTTGCCAAGGTTTCCCAATAATGTCCCTCTAAAGGTCAGCTTCGGAACACCGACCGGCGTTCCACCCGTTCTTTCATGGCCGAAAGCGCTGAGTTGTACCGACATGCAAGCCAAGACAAACGTACCCACCGGGGCCGAAAAGCTGATCGAGTGCCTCGAAGCCGAAGGGGTCGAGCATATCTTCGGCCTCTCGGGCGGCGCCGCCATTCCGATCTTCGATGCACTCGTCGATTCGCAGATCAAGCTCGTCATGGTCCGCCACGAGCAAGGTGGCACACATATGGCCGACGGCTATGCCCGCGCGACGGGTAAAGTGGGTGTTGTCCTGGTGACCTCGGGCCCGGGTGCCACCAACACAGTTACGGGACTGCTCACCGCGAGTATGGACTCTGTGCCGATTGTGGTCCTAACCGGGCAAACCGTGACCTCTGGGCTCGGAATGGATGCCTTCCAAGAGGCCGACACAACGGGGATCACCTATCCTGTTGTCAAGTACTCCTACCTCGTCAAGCGGGTGCAAGACATCCCCAGAATTGTTCGCGAAGCTTTTCACATCGCAAACACGGGCCGTCCGGGACCTGTACTCATCGACCTCCCGAAGGACATCACCTCGGCCCCCTGCGACACATCACGTATTGAGGCCATCCCAGATCTTCCGGGATATCTCATCCCGAAAACCGCCGACGACACATCGATACGTCTCGCTGCCAAAGCACTCGCGCAGACAACACGTCCACTTCTTTTGGTCGGCCACGGCGCCGTCATCTCCGGTGCCGGTGCTGCGGTCACCAAACTCGCAGAAAAGCTCAACGCACCCATCGTCTCCACTCTACTTGGCAAGGGAGCCGTTGACGAACACCACCCCCTTCATCTCGGCATGCTGGGCATGCACGGGACCGCGTATGCCAACAAGGCGGTGATACATTGCGATCTAATTTTTTCGATTGGGTCGCGCTGGGATGACCGAATCACCGGAAAAATCGACGAGTTCTGCCCCGACGCAACCAAGCTGCATATCGACATCGACCCCATAGAGTTTCACAAAGGGATTCGGCCCGACGTCGCCATGCTCGGCGATGCAAAGCCCACCGTCGAAGCCCTCTTGCCACGGGTACACCGCCGCGAAAACAATCCGTGGATTCGTCGGTGCGAGAGCTGGCGAAAACAATACCCCCTCAAATACGACACCGAGGGCGGCCTCAAGGCGCAGCATGTAATCGACGCGCTCAACTCCGCAATTCAATCTCGACTCGGCGGCGACGCGATCGTCACGACCGACGTGGGCCAGCATCAGATGTGGGCCGCTCAGTTCATCCAGAGCCGCAACAACCGCCAGTGGCTGACTTCCGGCGGGGCCGGGACCATGGGCTTCGGATTCCCAGCAGCGATCGGCGCCCAACTCGCTCTTCCCAAACAGCAGGTCTGGGCCATCGTCGGGGATGGTGGCTTTCAGATGACCCTGTGCGAGCTCTCCACAGCTGCCGCACAAAAGCTCCCGATCAAAATATTGGTCATCAACAACCGCTCGCTCGGCATGGTTCGCCAGTGGCAAGAACTTTTCTTCGACAACCGCTTGTCCGGCGTCGAATTGGAGTGCAACCCAGATTTCGTACAATTGGCGGCCGCCTATAACATCGCGGCCTGGCGAATCGACCTCCCGAACCAGGTCGACACGATCATCGCCAAAGCCATGGCTCACACCGATGGCCCCTGCCTTATCGAGGCCTCGGTCCGTCAACAGGACAATGTTTTTCCGATGATTCCTGCCGGTGCTCCCCTCTCGAAAATGCTCATTGAACGACCCTCAACACCGCTCGAACGGCCAGAAGGGAGCACCTAGTGGACGATCAGATTTCAGGACTTCGCGCGCCCGTGCCGACCGTCGTCCCTCTGGGCCCTGTTCACACCATTTCCGTCTATGTCAGCAATAAACCCGGGGTCCTGGCCCGGCTCGGTCTAGTGTTCTCGAGGCGGGGCTACAACATTGAGAGCATTGTTGTCAGCCCGGCAACCCGGGGCGAGTTCTCGCGCATGACAATCACCTGCACCGGCGACAGCGCGGTGCTTCAGCAGATCATTCAGCAAATCCGCAAAATGGTCGATGTGGTCCATGCCACAGACCATACCGATCCTCCGACCTACGAGACAGAGATCGCGTTGATCAAGCTTGCGAAGCCATTGGCACGATCCGCTGATCTTCTCCAGCTTTCAGAGCGATTCAACGCAAAGATTATTGACGACCGCCAAGAGTCAATCGTCTTGCGTGTCTATGGGTCCAGCGACAGAATCGATCATTGCCTCCGCCTTCTCACCGACTTCGACCTGGTCGAGCTTGTTCGCTCTGGAAAAATCGTCATGACGCAGGGTCTCAAGGTCCGCTAAATCTCCGCACGTCCCACCGCTTGCCAAAATGCGGCGACAACCGGGTTCTCAAGTGTCTTTTTACGGACGCAGGCCGCGACCGTAAAAATTCCAAGTTCACTGGGGCCGACCTCAACCTCGTTGAGCACGCGGACTTTCTCATGCATCGCGCTGCGCTCAATCACCATCTGCGGCACCGCTCCGACACCGCAGCCCATCGCAACAAGAGCCAGCGTAGCCTCGCTTCCCGCGACCTCCGAGTAAATTTCCGGGTAGATCCCTTGGCGATCAAACCAAGCATCAACCGCGACTCGGGCGAGGCCAAATTCCGGCATCACGATCGGAACGCGGGACCAAACGAGCGGTCGCCTCTCAACCTCACGGCTGACCGCACAATCGGTCGACGGGGCAACGAAGCGCAGCGCGGTGTGTGTCAACACCCGGCGAAGCACCCCACGAGGCAGCTTTTGAGGCACGGCCGCGATCGTGAGATCGACTTCGTCCAGCATGCCCAAAGCCGCGGCTGCGTAGCCGGTCGCCAAACGAATCTTCACCCCGGGATGGGCCTCACGAAAATCACGCATCACTGTTGGCAAGAGGCTGTGTGTTGCGGTCACCGTACAAAAAATTGTCAGCGGTCCCGAGAGCTGTCGATCCGATTTTTTTGTCGTACGCCGAAATTCTGCCCAGCGTTCAAGACTCTCGGCGGCATATTCCCGAAATCGCGCCCCTGCTTCCGTGAGGGTCACGCTGCGGGGACCGCGATCGAAAAGCGTAACTTCCGCTTCTTGCTCGAGCCGCTGAATTGCTCGACTGAGAGTTGAAGGACTTACATGGCATTCACGGCTCGTCCGCCCGTAATGCAGAGTGCGGGCCAGGTGAAGAAATAGTTGCAACGAGTGACCGTTCATCCCAATTTCTGCACCACTATATTTCATTAACTTCATTTTTCGCAACGATAACCTTCAGCTAGAACCAAACAATGACGACCGATCTCGACTTCGACACCAAGGTTTTCAACAAGGAAACGATCAAGATTGGAGGTCGCCGCGAGTCCATTGTGCGTGGCGGACGTGACCTCTTTCCCCTGCTCGCCACCGCTCTCGACGGCATTACACAGATCGGCGTGATCGGCTGGGGTTCCCAGGGCCCAGCTCAGGCACAAAACCTTCGAGATTCCCTGTCCGACAGCGACGTCCGCGTAAAAATTGGACTCCGCAAAGGTTCACCATCAATCGCGCTCGCCGAACACGCCGGCTTCAGCGAAAAGGCAGGAACACTGGGCGAAATGTTTGCCGTAATCAAGGAATCGGATCTCGTGATTCTATTGATCTCTGACGCCGCCCAAGCCGAACACCACCAAGCCATTTTCTCGGCGATGCGGCCAGGGACTACCTTGGGGCTCTCCCACGGATTCTTGCTGGGTCATCTCGACAACATCGGCGCCCAGTTTCCGGATACCATCTCGGTCGTCGCGGTGTGCCCAAAGGGAATGGGACCCTCGGTACGTCGCCTTTACGAACAAGGAAAAGAGGTCAACGGTGCCGGCATCAACGCCAGCTTTGCAGTGCACCAGGACGTTGACGGCCACGCGACCGACTATGCGCTGGCCTGGTCGATAGCGATTGGATCCCCCTATACCTTTCAGACCACCCTGAGGTCCGAATTTACGTCAGATATCTATGGTGAGCGAGGCATTTTGCTCGGTGCGGTGCATGGGATCGTCGAGAGCCTTTTTCGCCGCTATGAAGGTGAGGGCCAAATGGGTGAACAGGCCTTCATCAACGCCTGCGAATCTCTCACTGGACCCATCTCCAAGATCATTTCAAGACACGGAATTCGAGCGGTCTACGAGCACCTTGACGAGGCTGCTAAGGCCATCTTTTCTCGATCCTACTGTGCGACATACCCGGCCGCGAAGGAGGTTCTCGCAGAGATTTACGACGAGGTCGCATCGGGAAACGAGATTCGTAGCGTCATCCTGCACGGCCGTCGCCTTGCTCAGTACCCGATGGGAAAAATCGATGGAACCCGCACATGGAAGGTCGGAGAAAGGGTTCGCTCCAAACGCGTTGAGGCTGAAATCCCTGTGGACCCGTTCACCGCCGGTGTCTACTGCGCGACCATGGTCGCACAGATTGATATCCTCATGGATCACGGACACCCCGAGTCTGAAGTTGCCAACGAATCGGTGATCGAAGCCGTCGACTCCCTTAACCCCTTCATGCATGCCCGCGGAATCGCCTATATGGTCGACAACTGTTCGACGACGGCTCGGCTTGGAGCACGCAAGTGGGCGCCACGCTTTGACTACCAACTAAGCCAACAGGCTTATATGGCGATCGACGAGAATCGTCCGCTCGATGATGGTCCTATCGAAGCCTTCCTCTCTCATCGAGTTCACAAGGTGCTGGAAACCTGCGCAAAGATGCGACCGGCCGTGGACATCTTCGTCGAATAGGCTTGGCACCGCCTGTCGTGCCTAAAAAGAACGCATCACGGCCGCACGAAAATAGTCGAGTCCGTCCCTGGCATCCAAGCCATGTGCGTACTGAAAAAACAGACTCACACGGTCGCCGTAGCCCATGAGGATGTCAAATACGAGAGAGGCCCCGACGCTCCCCTTGATGTCGGTGGCCTCGATTGGATCCGTCCACGCGAGGCCCCAATCCGTAAACGCGATCAAGACAATCCGACTCAAGAACGTCGGCAGTGACCCCATACCTCGATCGATGATCGGAACTCGGAACTCGGAGTTAAGGACCGTAAAATAGCGGCCGCGATACCGCCCTGGGGCATAACCACGAAGGCTTCCCGCCTCCGACTGAGCCACGCGGTTCAGGACGCTTCGAACTACATCTTGACCGGCCGCGAGTCCGCCCACCGCATAGCTCCGTCGCCGCCGCATCCCGCCGCTCGAAATACCCGCAGAGAGCCGACTCGCCCACACCTGATGCCCGCGCCATGGCATGCGCAGGCGTTCGCTGTACGCGCCCCGTAACCTCAAACTTCCAAAATCGCTGCCAAAGAGTGGATCGTAGACCGTAAGAGATGCAGAAAGACTCCGTCCACGATCTTTTCCGTACGCGAAACGATTTCCCGAAGCGTTGGAATAGCGAACATCGACGGTCACTCCAGACAGCAGTCCAACGTCGGGCAATCGACTTCCTGGTGCATTGGGGTCAACAACATCGTCCAGAGCGTCGATGTTTGAGTAGTAGCGAAAACGATAGCGGAGTCCCGCCGAGACAGCGTGGATGGGGTGTCGCAGCACCGGGAGGCTCATCGTCAAACCCGCAGAATCCACACGCTCCCGGTAACCATCAACCTGATACCCGCTGTCCGAAGCGATTAGGCTGCTCTCCGGAGGATCGTAGACAAAGCGTCGGAAGTCACCGCCGTAGACCTGAAGATCACGCGCATAGTCGAGCCGAAAATTCGGAATCAGACGGGTGAAGGCGTAACTCGCAGATCCCGTCGATTCCCTAAAGTCGGCGAGGTAGCCATAACTCCCCACCAGCGAATGATAGCCAATCACGTCCTTCATTTGCAGCGTAAGTGAGATTCCCGTCAAAAATGAAGAACTCTCCACTTCAAATGCAGAGGGAAACACAGTCCGTGGAAAGAAGGTCCTGTACGCCCGATAGGGTCGAGACGCGTCGGTCGGCCTTCGATCTCCCGCGGACGCGATCGAAGGCGTCGGGTCCTTTGCCACGCGCAGGCTGCGTTCATCGGGTAGCGCCGGGAGAAACAAGTCTGGATCAAGATCCATCCCCCACAGGTCGTAGCCCTGACTGCCGTAGCCAACGTAGACGATTCGACGACCGCCATGGCTTACGGAACTCTCAAAAGCCCCACCGACCACATTGGTAACCTGGAAGAGTTCTCGGCCCTCAAGCTCAAGTGCATGGACATTGAACACGCCCGTCCGATCGCTCGAAAATAGCAAGTAGCGACCATCGGGAGTCCACTCTGGCGAGACATCGACCGAGCGAGATGCGGTTATCCGTTCCACTTGATCTGTAAAACGATCGTAGATGTAGATGTCTCGAAATCCGCCCTCACGCCACCCGCTGAATGCCACCTTGCGACCAGACGGCGACCAGACGGGCTCATAGACCTGAGCGATTCTCTCTAGAGGTGGCGTCTCGGTGATCAGAAGCGTGCCCAGGTCGAGAAAGGCCAGGCGCGACTGTCCGACATCCATACGTACAAATGCAACACTACGACCATCGGGGGAAACGTCGGGCTCACGAGCTCGAGAACCGAAGGTTAGCTGTTCAAGCGGTCGATCCGGACCTCGAAAGCGAAATAGATCGTACCAGCTGTAGCGAAGATCGTGACGGCCGAGAACGTCCACGATGATGTCGTCGTCATTGGCGCCGACAAAACTCCCCCGGGCAGCGTTGTCGATGCGAACGACCTCTTCGATGTCAAGGCTCCGACCTTGCGCACCACCACCATTTCCCTCACGGATTCGACTTCCGGTCGCCGGCACCGTCCTTAGTCCTCCTGTGCCATTTCCATCGTCATCATAGAAATAAATATGACGGTCGTCAGCGGACCAAAAAGGATGTCGGGTATGCTGCCCCGATGCCCCGCTCGACGCTGTGAAAGTTAGTTTCCGACCTTGTCGCAGACCCCGAGCGCGTATCTGGCGAATTTCCGCACCGAAACGCCGTCTCAGGTCCACCGTCATCTCGGCCCAAAGCTGGTAGAAGTCCACTCCGAGCACATCTTTGACCGCGCGGTTCACTGCGAAGGGCATCACCCTCCCACCATAGATGTGGCTCAGCTCCGCGATCTTGTCGCGACCGTAGTGAATGCCGATCCAATGCATCAAATGCAGCCCGTAGAGGTAGGCACTCGATCCGTGTGGAAACACCCGCGCACCCGAAGTTACCTGATCGATGGACTGCAAGCGGTCTTCCAAGACCGCGACACGCAGGAACATGTCGAACATCGCGGACCGATGGCGGCCTTGGCTCCCAAGATCGGACTCGACCATCGTCGCCAGCCCTTCGACGACCCACCGAGGCTGCACAAGGTTCGGTGCCCCGGTCTTCCCGAGGACACCGAGGCCAAAAATCGTATTCATCAGGCGCTGAATACCGTGAACGGTATCGATATGGACGACGTGGGCCATCTCATGGGTGATGAGAATGTCGATCCAGTCGTCGTAGGAACCGAGCACACTCATTGATGCTGGCGCCACCGCGAACAGATGAATCCTCGGAAACGGAACGGCATTGGCCATTCCGTTGGCCAAGTCCGTGCTGTCTGTCAGAATCACATGGGTCTTCAACGTCGGCTCATGAGCGAGAGCAATTGCCAAATTTCGGTGAGCACGCTCGGCGTTCATGGCGATTCGGTCGACAAGCTCCTCCTCTCCGGCAAGGTAGTGAAAGTGAAAATTCTCGGTCTCTAGCGTACGCAACCTCAGATCTGGATTGGCAGCAACTGAAGCTGGAACCATCAACAACATCATCGCAAGGACAAGCACCTTCAGAGGCATTCGGCATCGCGCCATTCGTCGCTGCGATCTGCGAAACACGGAATCGCAGCCTAGCAAGGATGACTAGGGTCGATCGGCCGATTTTCGCGCAATCGGCGACTCATCCAGGACTCCAAGATCTCGTACAACGCCTGTGGCCGCTCTCGCTGAGGTGCGTGGCCGCTTCCCGCGACGGTGACCACGTCCACGTCTCCGCCCGTGCCTCCACGAATGGTGTCCACCAATTGGTCGGGAAACCACGTGGGGTTGATCTCATCGCGGTCCCCCCACACGACCAAACACGGCGACTCCGTGCCACCGTAGCTGTCGCCCCGCCGCGCGGGGTTTCGGGTGTCGCCGAGCTGGACCAAAAAACAACGCAGGGTCTCGAGCCCTCCCTCTCGCCGCAAGTGATCCCAATAAATAGCGACATCATCATCGTCGAGCAACTCAGGTGTACACAAGGAGCGGCGCAAGTAGCTTCGTAAGTCGGCCCGCCGAAAGAGCATTCGAAACACCCTCGGTCCCAAGCCCGCACGTGGCATGAACTTACTCCAACGCGGCAGAGCCATGGATTCATACACCGTCGCCGAAATACACAACGGAGAAATTAACACCAGTCCCGCGACCCGATCGATGCAGGATCCGACCACTTTCGTAGCCACCGCCGCCCCCCAGTTGTGTGAAATCAACACGACCGAGGTCAGCGCTAGCGTATCGAGCAAATCCGCGACTGTCCTTGCCAACCAAGTGATCGAGTAGCCACCGCTACGATGCGAACCCGGTCGATCGCTGTTCCCACAGCCCAAAAGATCGATAGCGATACAGCGATGCCCCCCTTCGGATGCCATCCGTTCGGATAGCCGCCACCACTCGCGGCCCGAGGTCAGCAAGCCATGGATAAACACAATCGGAGGCTTTTCGGAAGCAAGCGGACCGATGTCCGATATCCAAAGACGGCCGCCCTCGACTCCAACAAGACGGGACCGGTCCGCGATTTTCACCGCCCTGTTTTCACGCATGTGTCTTCGCTCTCCTCATCGCCGCCATGCTGGCCCACGGCTCCGTGCTGGAGATGCTCAGGAAATCGTCCTCGCATCGAGTTCATGACGATTCGTCTACCTTCTGCGCCAGAGTTGCTGGCCAACACCTGCTTTGCAAGCGCCTTCATCTCCTCCTGTGAGGACGCGCGGATAATACTCTTCACGACCGGAATTGCGGCGGGATGCATGGACATTTCGCTAAGCCCCAGTCCTACCAACAACCACGTATAGCGCGGATCCGAGGCCATCTCGCCGCAGATCGAGACCGGAATGTTCGCCGATTTCCCTGCGTCGCATACCATGCGGATCATCCGAAGGATCGCGGGATGCAGAGGTTCGTAGAGATAGTTCACCTCGTCATTCTCGCGGTCGATCGCCAATGTATATTGGATAAGATCGTTGGTCCCTATACTCATGAAATCGACTCTTTGCGCCAATACGTCGGCAGTGAGAGCCGCCGATGGCACCTCGATCATGATACCGACCGGGACATCCGGTTCATGAGCCATCCCCTCGTCTTCGAGCTGCTGACGAGCCTCGGCGACGGCCGCGAGACCGGCGTCAAGTTCTGCCACACTCGATACCAGGGGCAACATGATTCGCAACGGACCGTGCAAAGCGGCGCGAAGCAACCCGCGGAGCTGGGTCAAGAACAGATGACGCTCACGTAGCGCGAGCCTCAAGGAGCGCATCCCCATCGCTGGATTCGCCTCAGGCTCGTCTCGTTCAAGAAATCGACAGCGCTTGTCCGAACCTAAATCGAAGGTACGCATGACCACGGGATGGGGCGCACATCGCTGCAACACCCCTTTCGCCGTCCTGTAGTGCTCTTCTTCGCTAGGAAGACCATCGCGATTGAGAAACAAAAACTCTGTCCTGTACAGTCCGACGCCCTCAGCACCGTGGACCCTTGCACCCTCGATATCTTCATCGACCGCCAAATTCGCCCGCAGTTGAACATGCAGACCATCGCAGGATGTCGCGGGCAACGCCCTTTGTTTGTTGATCTTGGTCTCAAAGGCCTGATACTGGTCGGCCTCTTCGCGATAGACCTCCAACTCGTCGGCCCGCGGGCGAATCAGTACAAGACCGCGAATTCCATCGACGATTACCGTGTCGCCGGTCTCGACCTGGCTGATTATCCCGTCAACTCCGACCACAGCAGGAATCTCGTACGCGCGGGCAACGATCGCGCTGTGGGAGGTCTGGCCGCCCTCCTCGGTCGCTATTCCGGCGACCCGCTGGCGACGCAACTGGGCCGTATCGGCCGGACTCAAGTCATGCGCAACGACGATCGATCCTTCGGGAGGATTAATTTCACCGGGGTTCTTTCCACCGAGGTTCCGGAGGATTCGCTCCCCCATGAACCAAAAATCAGACCTTCGTTCGTAAAAAACCTCGCTTGACGCCTTTTCGAGCATCTCGCAAAATTCATCGATGGCGTTGCTGATCGCCCATTCGGCGTTGATCAGCTCCTCACGCAAAAAATGCACGGTACGTAAAATCAAATGGGGGTCTCGCAGCATCATCTGCTGCGCCTTCATGATCTGACGATGCTCACCGTGCGGAAGTTTGGATTTGACCGCCTCTAGCTGCTCCTGTGCCTGCCTCAGGGCCGCACGAAACCGACGCTCTTCGGCCTCCACTTCATTCTTGTCAACGTGACGATGAGGGACGTGTAAGTTACGGCGATCAAGGACGTATGCCTTGCCGATCCCCACCCCTGGTGAGACCGCATCACCCTCTCGCTGCAGTGGGGCATCCCGGTTGATGCATTGGCTCTCGGCCCCGGGAATTTGACCCGAAGAGGCACCCACCTCAGAGTTCTCCGAAGCCGTTTGAAATCAACGTCGACACCGCCTCGAACGCCTTGGCTGCATCCTGGCCCTCGCATCGAATCGTCACCGACGACCCTTTTGCACAGGCAAGCATCAACACGCCGAGCATGCTCTTGCCATTGACCTCCTGGCCCTCCCGACCCACAAAAACTTCGGCCTCGAATTTGTTGGCGATCGCCACGAGTTTACTGGCAGCCCTGGCGTGTAGGCCCAAATCATTAACAATTGAGAGCTCTCCCTTGGTTTTTCGCGTCATGTGCAGTCTGCTTTCGTAGGTATCCTGATAACGACGGCACGGCGTCCCGTGTCCGCACATGCCTCGGAAATCTCCTGAAGCGTTGCGGTCTGACGATCACAACCGCCGAGCTTGAGAAGCATCGCCAAGTTCAATCCAGCGACAATCACCACATCGTGAGTGGATGCCTGGTCCATGCCGCATGTGCAGGGGCTCGACCCGAACATGTCGGCGATAATTAGAACTCCTTTGTCCTGATCGACATCATCGACGGCCGCACACAGGCGGCGCGTAAACTGTTCATTTCTACCCGCACCCGCATCGATCGCGCGCAGGTCCTCCAAGGTCGATGACGGGGCGATCAGCCGTGCGGCCGCAAGCAGGGCGGACGCCGTCTGTCCATGCCCGATCAACACCACGCCGACGGAAGACCCGCCCCCAGCCCCGCGTACACGCCCCTTGTCCCTCGTCCCGCTAGCCATTCTTCAAGCCCCTATCGACGTCTCGATGACGCACGGACAAGATCGTATTTGGCAACGCGGTCTCCGTGGCCCCCACGCCCCCACGAATCCTCAGACTCAAGGCTTCGATCATGGCCACCGAACGATGCTGCCCGCCGGTACACCCGATCGCCACAGTCATGCAGGAGCGACCTTCCGCCATCGAACGCGGAACTTGAAATCTGAGCAACCCCTCAAGAGTGTCCAGAAGCGACCCCGCGTCCCGCTGCTCAAGGACGTATTCGGCAACAATCGGGTCAAAACCGCTAAGAGGCCGTAGTTCTGGCACATCGTGAGGGTTCTGAAGAAAACGAACGTCGAAAACGATGTCTGCCGCGCTTGGCAGTCCATTTTTAAATCCGAACGACACGAGCACCAAGCTCAAGGCGCCATGGTCCGCGTAGCGATCTCTCAAGAGCTGCCGAAGGTCTCGTCCTTTCAGTCGATCAGTGTCGATCGTAGATGTCGCAAGAAGCCGGAGCCCGGCAAGATGTGAAACCTCTTTCTCGATCGCTTCGGGCAAGTCTCCAAGGGGGTGGCGACGACGAGTCTCCGAGAATCGACGCAAAATAGTCGTCTCTGGGGCCTCGAGAAATAGAACTTCGAGCTTGTGTCCCTTCGCCTCCAATGCCGCGCGCGCCTCAGCAAAAGGCTCGAGGTGCTCTTTCGAACGCGCGTCAATCCCCACCGCGACCTCCGTGACATCCGGAAGGTCATCCAGCAGCTCGATAAGATTCTTCAGCAAGGGAACGGGGAGGTTGTCCACACAATACATTCCAAGGTCGGCAAGCGCGTCAATCGCCGTCGATTTTCCTGCCCCACTCATGCCGGTGATGATGATAATTTTCATTCAACCTCGCCAAGAGGAAGTGATTGACTCGTCGACGCTGCAACTGGAGCGGGTGCCGGATCACTTGTCTGTGCAATATGTCTGGCAATTTTATCTTGAAATTCCAACGCGGAGTCGTGCCCACGATATTTGAGCAGTTGGTTGCGAGCTACCACTTCGATGAGGCACGAAATATTCCTCCCTGCACGCAACGGGATACGTACGAGCGGGATATCCACGCCCAAGATCGGCCAAACGTTGTTTTCGGTACCCAATCGATCGTAGTCCTCGCCATGGACATCGCTCAACTCGACGACAACTTCGATTTTTTTGGCGTCACGGACAGCCGCCACGCCAAAGAGATGCGTGATGTTTAAGATCCCCATGCCGCGAATCTCCATGTGGTGTTTGTGAAGCTGGGTCGCGGTCCCCCACACCGTCGCGGGAGGTCGCATCGTGACCTCAACGACATCGTCTGCGACCAGGCGTTGGCCCTTCAACACCAGGTCCAGGGCAGCCTCGCTCTTGCCGACGCCGCTGCGCCCGATGAGCAGCAGTCCGACGCCAAGCACGTCGACCAACACTCCATGCACACAGGCTCGAGGAGACAGCAGGTCCTCAAGATAGCGGGTCATTCTAGCGATAAAGGTCGCACTCATCAGAGGGCTCTGCATAAGTGGAACCCCGTGCTCTCGCGCAACCTCTACCAACACGTCGGGTGCTTCAAGTCCCCGCGTAACGACAATGACAGCGATATCACGGGCACAATAGGCCTGAAGACCCTCCCGGGCCTGCTGGTCGCCGATACTTAGCAGATAGTCAATTTCCGTCAGTCCAAAGATCTGTACTCGATCTCCATAGACGTGTTTTACGAACCCTGACAACGCCAAGCCCGGTTTTTGGACACGGGGCCGCGCAACCTTGCGCTCCAGCCCTCCCCAAGAGGACACCAACTCAAGCTGAAGGATGCTCGCATTTTCTTCCAGGAGACAGCCCACCTCTACTGCGTGTTCACGGCGCATCGCGCCCATACCATGGCACAAACAGCCGCCCTCGTCCTCTCGTCCCGCTGCGAGGATGAGGCTTCATCGCTAACGTGTTTCGCGCCACCCCATGTCGCCAAAAAATGGCAGTGCAGGGCAGGGCAGCGCCCTATCGCCCGCTGATGAACCGCGGGAGCCACATCAAGTCCATCGCCCTCCAAGGGGATGGGTCGCTACGCTCCGCCGCGAAATACGGTGGAGCGTACGAAACGGGCTGTCGTCCTCGCTAACGCCGCCGCTCAGACGTCTTCAACGTGCCCGTGGGTCTCGAGCAAGACATAGTCCTCATCGTCGTTTCGATAGACGATGTTGATATCGTGGGTGGCGATATTCGTGAACACCAAGAACTCTTTGTGCATGAGGTTCATTTGCATCACAGCCTGTTGTGCGGTGAGGCGCTCAGCACGAAATTCTTTACTTCGAATGATCTCTGTCTTGGTCGCCTCCCGATCGGGCTGGCTATCCTTGCCCTCCACATCGTCCATGGTGAGATCGAAGCTGGTCGCAGCCATCACCTGCTGCCGAACGCGGGCGGCCTTTCCCTTGTGAGGCTTATGGTTCTTGATGCGATCCTTGTAGCGCCGCACCTGTCGTTCCATCTTTGCCAGGGCCATGTCTATCGACGAATACATGTTCTCCGTCGTCTCCGAGGAGTGCAGCTGCAAGCCGTTTCTCAAGGTCACTTCGAACTGAGCCACGTGATGAATTTTCTCCACAGAGAAGGTACAGCTCACCTTTAGCGGGTCCGCGAAGTATCGGTTGATCTTGGCGAGGCGTTCAGTGGCGTAGTCCCGGAGGGCATCCGAAGACTCCATTTGACGAAAGACGAAGTGTGTCTGCATTGGCTTTGGTCCTCTTTTCTTACTTGACGATCACTATTAATGAAACGCGCCCCATGCACGATTCTTGACGATTCGGTGCCGATGTTGCAGCGAATCTCGTGATCCGCGCGTCTGTAAACACCTCAAAAAAGCTTCCGCCGTTTCGAGCTCGAGAGCACATGAAGCTGCTCTCGATACTTCGCAACGGTTCGTCGTGCGATGTTGATCCCCTCGTCGCATAGGAGTTCAACGAGTTTTTGATCGCTGTACGGTCGACGTTCGTCCTCACCATCGATCAACTTTCTGATCTTCTGTTTGACGGCCTCTGAGGCCAGCTCGCCCCCGCTCTGACGGCTGATTCCAGCGTTGAAAAAGTACTTCAACTCGAAAATCCCCTGGGGCGTGTGCACATATTTGTTGGTCGTGACCCGACTGACGGTCGACTCGTGCATGTCGATATCCTCGGCAACATCTTTAAGGATCAGCGGCCGAAGATGCTGCGTTCCATTTTCAAAAAATTCGAACTGAAATTTCAAGATACTCTTGGTAACCTTGAGAATTGTCCGTTGACGTTGCTGAATTGATCGGATCAACCACTGTGCGGAGCGCAGGCGCTCCGTGATGTACTCTTTTGCATCGCGCCCGCCCGATTTAGAAGTTTGCTCAGCCTGCCCCGCGATTTTCTCACGCGCCCCAGCCTTCAACAACGTGGTTCGGTAGTACGCAGAAATTTTCAGACGTGGCAGACCGTCGTCATTCAACGTGACAACGTATTCATCGCTGATCTTGTGCACATAGACGTCGGGCGTGACAAACTGGGGCTCCTCGGAAACAAAGGACCGCGCAGGACGCGGTTCAAGTCCCATCACCACTTTTGTGGCTTCATACACCTCCTCGAGCGCCTCTCCCGTCTCACGCGCGATCACTTGATACGAGCGCCGTTCCAGGTTGGGCAGGTGCTTTGAGATGATCGCCAGAACGAGGGGATCTTGAATAGGATGTTCTGGATGCGAGGCTTGAATCCAAAGGGCTTCCGCAAGGTTCCGCGACGCGATTGCCACGGGATCGAGATTTTGAATTCTTCGAAGAATTTGCTCGACTCTAAAAGTCGAGTGCCCGCTCGCCTTCGCTATCTCGATCACGGAGACAGTCCGTAGATATCCAGAAGCCGAGAGGTTCCGCACGACATATTCCGCCAGCTCTTCATCCTGTCTAGAAAAATTTGAGAGCCGAATCTGCCACATCAGGTGTTCGACAAGGGTCTCGGGGCGCGTGACGGTTTGGTCGAGACCAGGAAGGTCGTCGTCCCCTCGAATTCCGCTCCCTGGCAATGAGCCCGACAGACTCTGCTGCTGCAGGTAGCTCTGCCAATCGAAATCGTCCTTGTTCGCCTCAGCCTTCACCTCGGCCATCGCCGGTTCGCGTTCCGCATCTTGCGCCTCGGCCCGCTCGACCACGGCCGAAGTCTCCCCCTGGTTCTCGATGCTGTCTTGCATCTCAACGGATGAAACCGGCTCCTCAGCGGCTCCTCCCAACTCACGAGCCTCCTCAAGCAGGGGATTTTCGAGCAGCTCGTCCCGTACCAGGTCGGTCAGCTCGACACGCGAAAGCTGCAGCAGCTTGATGGCCTGCTGCAGTTGCGGCGTCATCACCAGCTGCTGACTCATCCGCAGCTCTTGGCGCATATGAAGAACCATTAATCTCGAAGAGAGTAGCAGATTCCCCGCCGACCGGCCAAAGTCAGCCCACCGGCAACCGAGGCCCCATGCGGGACATCTCGACAGACCCCATCTCGACAGACCCCGTCCCCATTGCACGGCAATCTTTGCGCGGAGCGAGTGGCCTAGGTGACACTGGGCGATTTCGTCGGCGATCGAGACTTTTTCCGCTCAAGCGCCGCCGCAACAAAGGCTCGAAAAAGCGGATGTGGATCGGTCGGCCGACTCTTAAACTCCGGATGAAACTGACACGCCACAAAGAACGGATGCATGCCCGCCTTAAGCTCGACGACCTCGACCAAAGTCCCATCTGGCGAGAGACCTGAGAACACAAGTCCCGCACCGGCCAAGACGTCGCGGTAGGCGTTGTTGAACTCGTAGCGATGTCGATGTCGCTCAGCGATTTTCGCGGTAGAGTAAATTCGCCGACACAGAGTCTCTGGCATGAGCTCACAGTCGTAGGATCCGAGCCGCATGGTTCCCCCCTTGTCGGTGACCCCCTCTTGTTCCGCCATCAGATGAATCACGGGATCGGCCCCCGACTTGCTGAACTCCCCGCTGCACGCCCCCTCGAGACCGGCAAGATGACGCGCGACCTCGACGACCGCCATTTGCATGCCGAGGCAAATCCCGAAAAATGGAATATTATTCTCCCTAGCGAAGCGAATTGCACCAATCTTGCCCTCGCTCCCGCGCTTGCCAAACCCGCCCGGCACCAAGACGGCATCGACCCCCGCGAGGAGTGCTTCGGGCCCGCGGGTCGAAATTTCTTCAGCGTCGACATACTCGATGTCGACGGCGGCATCACTACTAAGCCCGCCGTGGGTAAGCGCCTCTGAGAGGCTCTTATAGGACTCGGCGAGGTCCACGTATTTACCCACGACCGCAACCCTCACCCGATCGCGCGGATTCTCGATCGTCGCTACGATCTGTCGCCAGACCTCAAGTTGAGGGTCACGGCTCCAAATATTAAGCAGTTCACACACCTGGCTGTCCAAGCCGGCCTCATGGAGCATGAGCGGTACTTTGTAGATGGTGTTGGCGTCTACCAGCGGAATAACTGCATTCACGGGAACATTCGTAAACAAGCTAATTTTTTGAAGTGACTCGCGGTCGATCGTGTCTTCTGCTCGGCAGACGAGAATATCAGGTTGAATCCCGATCTCACGCATCTTCATAACGGAGTGTTGAGTCGGCTTGGTCTTCAACTCACCCGCTGTCCGCAGGTAGGGCAAGAGGGTCAAATGCACAAAGAGAGCATTTTCCGCCCCGACTTCAAGACGCATCTGGCGAATCGCCTCCAAGAACGGCAGGCTCTCGATGTCCCCGGCCGTTCCACCGATCTCGACCAAGAGGAGATCGACCCCCTCGGCCGCGGTTCGCATGCACTTGCGAATCTCATTGGTGACATGTGGGATGACCTGAACGGTTTGTCCGAGGTACTCCCCGCGCCGCTCCTGTCGCAACACTCGCTCATAAATCTGGCCAGCGGTATAGTTGCTGTGCTTCGACATCCGATGCGAGACAAAGCGCTCATAATGCCCCAGATCGAGATCGGTCTCCGCACCGTCATCCGTAACAAATACCTCCCCATGCTGGGTCGGGTTCATCGTCCCAGGATCGACGTTCAAATAGGGGTCGAGCTTCTGCAGCCCGATCTTCAGCCCGCGATTTTCGAGCAGTGCGCCTATCGAGGCTGCGCAGAGGCCCTTGCCTAGCGAGGACACAACCCCACCCGTGACAAAAATAAACTTGGTCCGCTTCGGAACGTTGCGTCTCACGGGTGCTCGTCCTGGCACGAGCGTGGACTGAGATCAACCGAGCTTCAAGAATCCGATTCCTAAGCCAAGCTGCGACGATCTAAAGGCCCAAGCGGGGGGGCGCCGCTGTGGTTGTGCCGGGGACGGGGAGCTTCGGCCGTCCTCGCCCCTTGTTTCGTCGCTCCTTTCGCGCGTCGGATCAGCCTCTGCTTCCCCCGCCGTCGACGGCTAAGCCCGCCAGCGAACGGCCCCCTGCCACCGCGACAGTCCGCCGACGTCCGATGCATGTCCCCCGGAACTTCGGTGCCCAGCCAAGGCCGCCGCCGCCGCCGCCGCCGCGACCGCGCGCGACTTTGTTTCCGAGATCTCGCGTTCTTCGGTGAGCGCTGGATGCTCGGCAATATAGTTCGTCGTAAAATTGCCGCTCAAAAAATCGGGCTCAGACAGCGCCGCCAAATGAAACTCAAGGTTGGTGTGAACACCCAGGATCACGGTGTCTTCAAGCGCCCGGCGCATCTTCTCAATCGCCTTGCTCCGGCACCCGGCATGAACCGTGATTTTGGCGATCATAGGGTCGTAGTGGCTGGAGACTTCGCTCCCTTCACACACTGCGGTGTCGATTCGTATCCCGGAGCCGAGAGGCCAACGCAAGCGCGAAATCAGGCCTGGGCTGGGCAAGAATCGACGAGGGTCCTCCGCATAAATACGGCACTCGATCGCGTGACCGCGAAGAGCGATATCACTCTGGCCATATCCAAGTGCTTCCCCCGCAGCGACTCGTAGTTGCTCCCAGACGAGGTCATGTCCAGTCGTCTCTTCCGTCACCGGATGCTCGACCTGCAGCCGGGTGTTCATCTCCAAGAAATAGAACCGGGGGCCGTCGTCGTGCTCCTCAAAGAGAAACTCTACGGTCCCCGCTCCGCAGTAGTCCACGGACGCCGCGACCCGACAGGCGACCTCACCCATTTTTTGGCGAACCTCGGGGCTCATCTGCGGGCTCGGCGATGGAGCCTCCTCGATCACCTTTTGGTGTCGTCGCTGCACCGAACAATCACGTTCGTTGAGTGCCACCACCGCGCCGTGACGATCGGCCATGATCTGGACCTCGACGTGACGCGCCTGAACAACTGCACGCTCGACAAACAGACGGCCGTCCCCGAACGCCGCTCGTGCCTCTCGAGAAGAGGCCGCATAGCCCCGCCGAAGTTCGTCATCATCGTGAACGATTCGCATGCCTTTCCCCCCACCGCCGGCTGAGGCCTTGAGCATCACGGGATAGCCAATCTCGCTAGCAGCTTCTAAAGCGTCCTCTACGCTATTGATCTCCTCACACCCGGGAACCAGTGGTATTCCGGCAGATTTCATGGCGAGTCGGGCCCGGACCTTGTCGCCCATGACCTCCATCGCCCGAACGCCAGGACCGATGAAGACGATCCCTGCGGCATCGCAAGCCTCCACAAAGGGGGCACGCTCGCTTAAAAAACCGTAGCCAGGGTGAATTGCATCCGCGCCGACACGCTTCGCGGCGGCAATGATCGATTCGATCACGAGATAGCTCTCGCTCGATGGTGTCGGCCCGATAAATACGGCCTCATCGGCCTCGGTGACATGCAGAGCGTCGGCGTCGCCCTCGCTAAAAACAGCGACCGTCGAGATTCCGTGCTGACGACAGGTCCGAAACACCCGTATGGCAATCTCGCCGCGATTGGCCACCAGGATTTTCTTAAACGGGAGATCCATTGGCATCGTTGATTTCCTTGTCCGTGTCAGGGTGGGAAGAACAGCCCCCCCCATGCATGGTTTCGCTAAGCGGGACCGAGCCTCATCACTCGTCCCCAATTCGCGCTCGCTATCATCTGGGCGCAGGGCAGGAATATGCCCCTCGGCCGACGCATCTATTCTATTTTGATTGGCTTGGCCGTGGCTGTACACGACCGGCACAGACCCCGCATCGAAACGCTTCTCCGGCGGTGAACCGACAGGTTTAGCCATGACAGGCGGCTGCGGTACCAGCCACAGCGCGTCGGGGGACCTATCGACACACGAAGCTCCGCCCGTAAATACACATGCGCTCAAGAAAATCGATCCTGAGTTCAACGGCCAGAGCACTTTCCAGAACGCGCCGCCGCAACAGAACCGAGCCCTCATTGAGCGGGCGGATGGTCGTCGTCGTCGTCGTCGTCGGAGATATCTTCCTCCGTACCCACCCCGGCTGGCGGCTCCGCGGAGTCGTCATCATCCGATGCACCGTCGGTCCCCACAGGGACTTCGGTGTCCGAAGCTCCGGCCTCACTGCCATCGTCGTCTTTGCCGTTGTCTTCGCCACCGGTCCCCAAAGAAGCGAGATCGGAGGTCAATTCTTTGACATCGTCCTCCGTTTCTTCTTCGTCGTCGTCGTTTTCGACGCCGATCGGGCCAAAGGAGACTGCATCGATAAAGGTGTGATCAACACCGCCCGACAAGCCCCGAAGAAGCGCCCGCTGCTCTTCAATATAGGCGCGCATGGTCTCTTCCACGTCTTCGTTGTAGCGGACGCCACCGGCGGCGATCTCTCGGAGAGCTGTCACTGCCGGCTTGTTGTCGCACGGCACCAACGGGGTGCCGCGAACTTCGCTAAGTGCCCGCGCCCGGCGTGACGCCAGAACAGTAAGAGCGAAACGATTGGGAACCTTCTCGAGACAGTCTTCGACGGTAACGCGTGCCATAAGCCGAGCGAGTATGGATGGTGGGGCACCGCTTGTCCATGCCCGGCCGCTCCACAGATGCAGTCTCCTCTAAAAAATATCGCCCGAAACGACATTTTCGCAGTTCGCGCCACCTGAACGTAGAAACAGCCTTTACAACCTCGCGCAAAGCCCGCTAGAACTCCATCAATAGCTCTTGTCCACGATCGCGCAACTCGATGCTGTCTTGAACCCAACGCACAAATTTCATCGCGGTATCCGCGTCGAACTCAAAGACCTTCGCCAATGAGAGCAATGCCTCTCGCTCCCCCTCGACCAGCACATTGTCGGCCATCGCGGCGGAGACCGCCTGATAATAGAGGAAAATACGGGACTCACGATGCTTAACCTCGCGTGCAACCTCGACGATCGCGGTCGGGGTCTCAAACTCCCGGCGGACCTGGTCGCGCTCCTCGGGGAGCAACATCATTTGCCCCATTAGGTCCTCGACAAAATGGCGTTCGCTGTCGGAAACGGTATCATCACGAGTCGCCATAATCGCCACGCAACGGGCAACGGCAACCTGCTCTTCTGGCGAGATCAACTCTGCGATGGGAAAGTCGAACATGGCGACGCAAGGCTACCGAAAAGCCCGCCGTCTGACCAGCTTCCGCGCAGATCGGCCCCCAAAGGCCACTGCGACCGCCTCGTCATCAAGGTCAGATTGCCATACCGGTATTCGGCGTCTGCCATCTCGCTCTTCTGGTGCTCCTCTACGGGACAGTGGCGCACGAGGAGGCTCCCTGAGCGACACCATGGTACGGCGTCGCCATCGCCATCGAGCTTGGGAAATCGTCGATTTCCTAGCAGGCTCACGTCGATCGAAATATCCACAGTTCGCACCGACGATCGATCTCGAATCATCCGTAGGTACCCGCCCCCCCCCCCCCCCCCACCCACCCACCCCCTCCCCCCCCCACCCCCACGCACCCCCCCCCCCACCCCCCCGCCCCCCCCCCCCCTCCC